>NZ_CAXBKA010000001.1:0-764455 GCF_963976355.1 uncultured Sneathiella sp. | reverse complement strand
CTCTTCAACCCTGCAAATGATCCCGATATGGGCATTTGCGGGGTGGCTACATGACGAAGAAAGCCCCTCCTTTTTCACTCAGACTGACTTTTGAAGAGCGTGCACGGTTAGAACAGCTTGCCGGGGATATGCCTCTGGGCTCCTATATCAAGAAGAAAGTATTTGATGGCAAAGGGTTGAAAGGGCGTCGTGCCCGCTCCCGACAGCGCAAACCAATTAAGGATGAGCAGAAATTGGCTCATGTGTTGGCTATTCTTGGTCAATCACGGCTTGCCAACAATCTCAATCAACTCGCTAAAGCGGCTCATATCGGAACTTTGCCGATATTACCCGAAACCGAGCGGGATATTCGCCGCGCCTGCGCCGATGTGGCCTTGATGCGCCGCGAACTTTTACGCGCTCTGGGCCATCGAACAGATACAGAGCCGTCATGATCTTAAAAGGCTCTCAGAGAAGTGGTGCAAAACAACTCGGCCTACATCTTTTAAAAACTGAGGAGAATGAGCATGTTGAATTGCACGAAATTCGTGGGTTTATCTCTGATGATGTAATCGGAGCCTTGCGAGAGGCAGAAGCTATCGCCAAGGGAACTAAATGTAGACAATATCTGTTCTCTGTTTCCCTGAACCCGCCGCAAACGGAAAATGTCCGTATTGAGACGTTTGAACAGGCCATTCGCTCGATAGAAGAACGAAACGGTCTTACAGGGCAACCTCGCGTCATCATCTTCCATGAGAAGGAAGGTCGTCGACATGCGCATGCGGTGTGGAGCCGCATTGATGCGGAAACCATGACGGCAAAGCCAATGTCCTTCTATAAAAACAAGCTACAGGAAGTCTCCCGCCAGCTTTATCTAGAGAATGGCTGGAAGATGCCGCGCGGCCTTGTGGACTCCAAAGAGCGCGATCCAAGAAACTTCACGCTGGCCGAATGGCAGCAAGCAAAACGCATTGGCCAGCATGCCGGGGAACTTAAAGAGTCAATCCAGGAAGCCTGGGCCATATCTGATTCAAGAGCTACTTTCTCCCATGCGCTTGAAGAACGTGGTCTGTATCTCGCCCGAGGTGACCGTCGAGGCCATGTGGCCGTAACATTTGAAGGGGAAGCTATTTCCATTCCCCGCGCAACAGGCCACAAAGCCAAGGAGGTTAAAGCACGTCTGGGAGAACCAAAAGACCTGCGAAGCATCGAAGAAGCGCGGCAACGCATTGCCAAAGACATTTTGCCCAGGATGAATGATCACCTGAAGGAGGCTCGCTTAAAGGCAAAAACAGAGCTGGATGTCCTTAACGCTCGCCGTAAAGCAATGGCAAAGGCGCATGCATTAGAACGGGCAAAAATCGACGCCGGGCAAAAAGCCCGTTTTGAGCAAGAAGCACGGATGCGGGCTGAGCGGTTCCGCACAGGCATGCGCGGACTATGGGACCGGCTCACGGGAAAGCATGCGCAATTAGAAAAACAAAACCAACTGGAAGTGCTATGGGCTTTGCAACGGGATCGAGAGCAACGGCACGCTCTTGTAGCTGCCCAATTGAAAGACCGGCAGCACTTACAAACAGAAATTAACGTGGTGCGCACCAAACATGCCAGAACTCTTCGTGAACTACATTTTGATACGGCAAATTACCGCCTGATGAAGCGCGGTGAAATGCCGAAACCAAAATCCGCCTTTGATCGTTTGGAAGCGATGCGGGAGAAATCACGCGATGAGCTAACGCGCCACCGCTTTGACCGGTTAAAAGAGCAGAAACCTACAGCTATTTCTCAGCGAAATTCAACTGAAGATCGACTGCGTAAATTGAGAGAAGAGCAAAATGGTAAATCCGATCACGGCCCGGAGTTGGATCGCTAGTTTATAGATATAAATGTTTACTCAATGATATTGAGCCAATAAGCCAGAATTCAAACCTCTGCGAACCCATGCGTTGTTACTCTCTGCATTCAAAATGCCAAACACATTAGATATGTTTCCAAGCTTCATACCCCTCCGAAGCAGACCGGCTGAACCGTTCATGGCCTTCACTGGGCAATGACGGGACGGGCCGAAAGGCCCTGAACAGTTCGGGGCCTCCTTGAAAAACAGGAGGACATTATGAAACTCGTCTCACGATTTGAAGCGGCATCCCGCAGCACAGCGGAACTACACGGCCTATTGGCTGAAGCATTCAACGCCTTTTGCGCTGCGCCACGCAGTAGCGCAGAGCGCTATGATGCTCTTCAGAGCATGCGCAATATCGAAGATGAACTGGCGACACGTCCAACAGTTCCTTAAATTGGCTGCGCCTGCCCTTGTGGCAGGCGCAACATCAGTCGCCTTTAACCGGACATAGAAGCGGACATTTTGCAGGTAATGTTTATGCTGACATGCATCCTATCACTATGATATAATGCAGATATACCTGATTTTATAACAGGCAAAGAAAGCGGACAATATGAGCGAAAAAACGTTAAGAGATGATGGCGAGACAATAGGTTTGTTCGAGCCCTTGATGGTGAGCGAACGCTCCCCAAAACGCAGGGCATTGAACGATCTGTCGCTTGAACTTGCGACCGCTTCAACGCGTTTCGCAAGCAGTTTGCCTGAGTCTATTGCCGATGCCTTGGCCGATCTCATCCGCTCAATGAATTGTTACTATAGCAACCTAATCGAAGGCCATAACACACACCCGATTGATATCGAGCGAGCACTGATGGACGACTATAGTGCCGATCCTGAGAAACGCGACCTTCAACTTGAAGCCAAAGCCCACATCACGGTCCAGAAATGGATTGATGAGGGGGGTATGACTGATCAACCCACCTCACCGGAGATGATCAAAGAAACCCACCGGCGGTTTTGTGAATTGTTGCCGCCTGACCTGCTCTATGTCGAAATGCCTTCAACCGGTGAGAAAATACCGGTTGTTCCAGGTGAGTTCCGAGACCGTGATGTTGAAGTCGGGCGTCATGTGGCGATCAGCCCCGGTGCCGTGGATCGGTTTTTGGAGCGCATGCAAAAAGCTTATCACCCGGCAGGGCGGATTGAGCCTATTCTGGCATCGGCCTGCGCGCATCATAGATTGCTTTGGGTTCACCCGTTTCTGGACGGCAATGGGAGGGTAGCTCGCTTGATGTCCTATGCGATGCTAAGGGATGCGCTCGACACGAAGGGCCTTTGGTCAGTTGCACGCGGTCTTGCTCGCAATGAAACTGAATATAAGCGTCATCTGGCGGCGTGTGATGCGCCAAGGCACGGGGATCGCGATGGTCGCGGCACGTTGAGCGAAGCGGCTTTGGCTGATTTTACGGCTTTCTTTTTGAAAATATGCATTGACCAAATCACCTTCATGGAAGGTCTGATGAAGCCGGATCGGCTTCGAGACCGGATTCTGATCTGGGCAGAAGAAGAAATGCGGGCGGGAACACTGCCTGCAAAATCCGATACCGTGCTGCGCGCTGTATTGTTGCAAGGATCGATGGAGCGCGCAGACGTTGTGGCGCTTCTGGGGGTCACAGAACGCAGTGCGCGACGTGTGACCTCAGCCCTACTTGAGGTCGGCGCGCTACAATCAAGCAGCACCCGCGCGCCGTTGCAGCTTGCATTCCCTGCCAAACTTGCGGGGCGTTGGATGCCAGGCTTGTTCCCTGAGGAATAGAACGAAGTGACCGGCTAGCCATGAGGCCAGCCGAAAACTCACCATCTAGGCAGCTACACCGTCGCCTCTATTCACCTCAATCACCGGCTGCAAATCATGCAGAAAATCAGCAGCACGCTGCGCATGCGCGGCAGCGCTAAAAATCGCCCGCTTGTCATTCTTCAACACTTTCAGCCAGCTTTGGATATAGGCCGCATGATCCGTGCTGGATTCGGGCGTCAGTTCCAGATCGGCGCACAGGAATGCCGCGCCAAGCTCGGCGACCAGTTCTTCGCGGGCGTAGCCTTCATCCCCCCAACGCTTGCGCCCGAACTCCCGATCAAGGCGGCTCTTGTGCTTGGTCCAGTGAGTCAACTCATGGGCAAGGGTCGCATAATAAGCTTCGGGGTTGCGGAAGCTCTCAAAGACCGGCACCTGCACATGATCGCTACCGTTCGCATAATGGGCGCTGTTCCCGCCATGGCGGATATCCGCGCCGACATGCCCGAAAAACTCCTCGGCGTGATCGATGCGCATGGCAGGATCAATCACAGGCTCGGGCTTTGCATAGTAGTGCTCGGGCAGTCCTTCGATCTGTTCGACATTGAACACGCTGTAACCCTTCATAAAGGGAATCTTGCGCTCTTCCTCGCTGCCATCGTTCTGCTCTTCGGTCTTGGTGATCGTGTTGGCGTATACCACCAGATTGCCGCGTTCGCCCTTCTTCACATGTGCGCCAAGTTCCTTGGCCTGTTTGAAGGTCATCCAGAACGGGGAGAGATACCCCTCCTCAACAGCTACGCCCCACAGCATCAGGATATTGATGCCATTATAAGGCACGCCATTGTGTCGCAAAGGTTTGGTGATCTTGCCTTCAAGGTTGCCGCTGCTCCAAGGTTTGAGCCATGTCAACTCGCCTTGCTCCAGATCGGCAATAATCTTGTTGGTCACTCTTTCATAAATATCAATTTTCATTCGATTTCCCCTTTCTTAGATAGCCGGTTGCGCATGCAACCGTACTAGGCCCGCGCCAATGAGCGGGGGGATAGCCGTCAGGGCCGCAATCGGCGGAGGGGGATCACCCGTCCTGCACGAACGAAGGGAGGAAGGTCGGGGATACCGCCTAGATGCGTCCGGAGATTCAAGTGAAGGACTTGGCCTTGACGGCTCCGGGGGCCGCAGGCCCCAATCAAAGAAAAAAGTGTCAGCCGTTTACGGCTGGCGATAACTGCGCAAGGGATGGAAGCCGCATGGCCGAGACCGCCAAAGGCGGGCTTGGTTTACGAAAGCCCGGTCCGCTAGGATGTGCGTGGATGAATGTAGAATCTTATTAGTATGTGAATGAACATGTAACAATGTGCGTGCATTTGTTCCCACTATGTTCTAACCTATCGGCATGGCTAAAAAGATCACACACAGTCAGATGCTCGGAGAGCGCGGCGAGTCCGCCGTCCGCACACGATTCCTGAGCATGAATTTTCAATTTGACGGTCGATCACGGCTTGAAGCCGGAATCGATGGCATTGCCGAGATTATGATTGACGGCGAGCCGCAAGCGCGAATGATTGCGGTACAGATCAAAACAACAGAAAGCGGCAGATACACTGCCGAGAGCGACAATAGTTTCACCTATCTGCTGGAATCCGATGACCTCGCCTATTGGCGTGTTTCAAACCTTCCCGTGATACTCGTACTATATCGTGTCTCTGATGAGACATACTATTGGAAGGATGTCTCTTCCGGTGTCGGAAAAGATGCTCGTAAACTTACATTTAGCAAAATGGACGACGTCCTAGACCACAAAGCCGTGGACAGGCTTGCTGCTCTTACAGTTCCCAAGCATGGCGCTGGCTACTATGTGCCGCCCCTGGAAGGCGGCGAAGATGCTCTCGTCAATATGCTTCCGATCAAGCTACCGGATGAAATTTTCGTAGCGTCCACATCATATGATGGGAAGAAAGCAACGTCCGTTTTACTTGACGCAAGTGACACACCCCGATTTGACTGGGCAATCAAGGGCGGGAGCTTTTGGTCATTTCATGATCCGAGAGAGGAAGTAACGCGCGAGATTGTCGATCTGGACCAGGTCGAAGCGATTGATACGGCTTCCATTGCGTTTCACGAAGACATTCACGAACAGCATAACTTTGCGTTCCTTCTCAGAAATACATTGCAGCATCAGTTCCGCGATGAATTGCGTTGGGATAAGACGAAGAAGCTCTTCCACTTTTTAGCAAAAGAGAAAAACACATCCCGCACGTTCACCTATGATTCCGCAAAAAAGCGAGCGACGACAACCGTCGTCAATGTGGTGCAGCAAAAGGCAAATCCTGAGCGTGTTGCTTTTGTTCGCCATCATGCATTTGTCCCTAGGTTTGAGTGCTTTGGTGATGAATGGAACCTGATCATCACACCCACATATCACTTTACGACGAATGGGTTTATCCCACACTCATATCCTGATGCCCTCTTGTCAGGAAAAAAGCGGCTGGACAACAACGCCTCACTGCGCGGCCAGTTGATTATGTGGCACCGATTACTAGCGCGCGCGGCAAACGAAGTTCGGGGCTTATTTGACGAAGAGAGTGGCGAAGTTCCAATACTCTCTTTTGGCGAGCCGCCCGTTCTGACATTGCCGACGACTGTGCCCGAAGATGCGTGGGGTACGCCCAAAAAAGCGAGTGAACAAGAAGATTCTCAGCAGGCGGAGCTTTGGAAAGATGCAGTTTGAGAGCAAAGTCTTTGACGAACCACTTCTGGAGTTTGGCGACAAGCATAGTCATCCTGACCCGCGTTTGGGCCTTGTAGAGGCTGGCCCCCTTCAAACTCACCTTGGCGAGGTTATAAAGGTTGGTGTCGTAGGCAGTGCAGCAACTATTGAGTATACCGAGACGTTCTTGAGCGAGGCGGCAAACGGGTTCGAAAGTCAGTCAGAGAACCTGCCGAATCTTCACCCAGATTTTCCTGGTCTCCAGAACAGGAATCCGTTTCGGTGCAATTTTTCGATTCTTTCTGAGGCCACTTCAGCACTTTCAAAGTCCGAAATTGACCGGATTGTTAAAGAGCCTGACGACGGTAAGGCTGTCACAATGGCCGTGGACGCAATTTGCCGAAACCTGCAAGCGCTTGATGATGGCGGAAGCCGTCCCGAGGTTGCGATTGTGGCGTTGCCTGTAAACCTCATCGAGCGCGTATGGGTTGCGCATGCTAGCGGTAAAGGAACGACTGAAAAGGATGACAGCGGCGGTTCAGATGCGCCGAATTTCAGAGGCCTTTTGAAGGCGCGCACCATGAACATGAACTTTCCTATCCAGATTGTCTGGGAAGACGTGATCAACGACGAAGCGAAGATCCCGAGAAAGATCAAGGAAAGCAGTGATCGGAAGATTCAGGATCGTGCGGGCCGCGCATGGAATTTGCTGACGACGCTTTACTACAAAGGTAGCGGTCGCGTCCCGTGGCGGCGTCTTCCCCGTGAGGGCGAGTTCAAGGCATGCTATATCGGCATTAGCTTCTACCGCGACGTGAGCGGACAACAGCTATGGACCAGTTCCGCCCAGATGTTTGACGAGCGGGGACGCGGTTTCATCCTCAAGGGTCGACGCGCCCAGACGGAAACACGAGGCCGTCACCCCTACATGGCCAAACAGGATGCATTTGATCTGATCCGAAATGTGCTTGGAGCCTATCGTGATCATCACAAGCACTTTCCTGCCCGTGTCATTGTCATGAAAACCTCGCGGTTTCGAGACGAGGAAGCGGAAGGGGTCATCGAGGCACTGGAAGAGTGTCAAGCCGAACTTCGCGATCTTGTTTGGGTACAAGAGTCCTATGATGTTCGTGTTCTGAGAGACGGTGATTATCCAGTCTTGAGGGGGACATTTGTCGATCTGGATGGAAAGGGCTTGCTGTATACGAATGGAAGCATTCCGTACTATGGTACATATCCTGGTGTTTACGTTCCGAACCCGTTACTTCTTTGTCCTCACCCGAGCAGTGACAGCACTATTGCTCAAATTGCGGAGGAAGTTTTCTCGCTGACGAAAATCAACTGGAATTCAACCCAGATGAACCAGCGGCTGCCGATCCCGATCAGAGCGGCGCGAAAAGTGGGAGAGGTTTTGAAATACGTTTCAAATGACCAAACGATAAGTACCGACTATCGCCGATATATATAATTCGCGACAAACTTTTCTATGACATATCCAAACCCAGCAGCGTAACGGCTGTATGGGGATGATGGCCGAGCGGGTTGGTTCTAGCGTTGTGAAAGCGATCTGTACCAGCGACGCACTGTAGGTGAAACAGATGTATCGTCGTACCGAAAACACTCAGACATAGCATCAATAGAGTTAATGACTCCATTGAGAACTGGCGCAGAAAAACTGCTGCTACCACCCGTCGCGTAGTGGCTGACCCAATTGGCGACAATGGCAGGAACGTGAGAGGTCAATACATCCTGAACTTGCTGCGTATCCAAAACGAGAGTGTTGGCTCTTTGGTGCAGATCGATAGCTTCTTTAATTGCATCAAGACAATTTTTCACCATTTTACTTGTGTCCTTGATCGCAAAGTCAAGCGGCACAGGGATATTCACCTTACGGATTATTTGTTGAAGTTTGTATTCCAAATACTGCCGAACAATCGGCTCAGCCTCATTTATCTGCCCTGCAGATAGAAGTGTTGTTACGCGAGTCTTGAGCCGATCTGCGCCTTGCGCTTGATGGAGGATATCACCCATTGGGGGTGAGCCCTGCAGCTTATTGTGGTGCCAATTCGCTGTTCCGCCTTGGGTGTCAAAGTATTTTTCAAGCAAACCATCGTGGCTCAAGATAATGAATTGCAGTCCATCCGTATTTTGTGGGTGCTGCAATTTGGTCCTGATTAACTCCATCAGATAAAACTGATGCCCTGCATCAAAACTCGATGTCACGTCGTCAAGGACGACGAAACGCGGCGCGCCGGAATGCTTCATCGCTGCCGCAAGGAACACGGAAATCGCAAGAGCGTTGCGGTAGCTTTCTGAGAGCAAGGCGCGAGCGGAGAGCTTGCGCTGCCCATGGAAATCACTGAGTTCGACATTCAGATCTTCTTTGTCGTCAGCGCGCTGTAGATCAGGAACTACATCACCAACCTGCATGATGTCACTACATCACCAACCTGCATGATGTCTTTGTACATTGATTTGTACTCGGCATCGATGTCACTGATCTTAGCTTTGGATAGCGCCCCCTCGGCGGTCGCAAATCGTGATGAAGTCTTGGAAACAAATGTCTTCCAGCGCTCGCGAATATCCAATTTAGCCTGCTGTTTTGCTTCCTCCGATTGACCTTCTTGATAGCCGGCCAGGGCGTCCTTGAATTGCCGTCCGTATTCCACTTGCTCGGTAAGCTGAACAAGCGATGACGGAAGCTCTGCTTCGAGTTTCGTCTTCCTTTCTTGCGCTTTCGCCAGCAAGTCGGGTACAAGCTTGGTATGCGCGCCTGTTCGTGCAATCGCGGCGGTAGCGTCAGCTTCGCTGACTTCGCCTGATTTCATCTTGGTATCGAGCCCCGCGATAATACGGTCCTCAGGCACGACTCCCAGCGCTTTTGCAACTTCGTGGTCGGAAAGGCACTGTCGCCAAGCGGAGCCCTCCCAGAGTTCGCCAAGCTCTTTGGTCTTGGCCGCTGTATCAGCATACTGGGTGAGTTGATCCTTGATGTGAGTGCTTATGGAACTTTGCAGTTCGCTCTCACAGAGTGGACACTGGGCGTCATTCGTCCAAGCATCACTCTCCACAACATCCTGTGCCGCCGAATAGAGTTTTTCAAACAGGTCACCGCGGGTAGCCGCTAACAGTGCGTCTCGCTCGGTGATAAGCGCTTTAATCTTCTCCTGCTCTTCGCCAATCGCTTTTGCGTCGTGAGTCCCCAGAGCCTCCAATGCGGAGATGTCGGCAATGGCTGTCTCTAGCTCCTTGCGCTTTTCTCCACCCTCGGCCGTCTTGATTGCCTCCTTAATAGCATCGAAATCGATGTCGCCCAGCTCCTTGCCGTCGAAATGCTCCTTGAGCAGCTCAACATTTCCAAGTGCCTCGGAGACTTCGGCGGAGTACTGATCGAGCTTGCCCACATCTTCGAGCGGTTTTCCCGTGACCTTTTCGAAATTGGTGCGGAGTGCGGCCAAGGACTGCTGGACGGCGCGCTGCGTCCCCGCGATCTGCGTCGCCAGAACCTTCATCTCAAGATCGGTATTTGTCGTGCGCGTGTCAGAGACGACCTGCAGCGCCTGACGACAATCAGAGTATTCGGAAAGACCAAGAAGGGCAGAGAACGTGCGACCGCGTTCCAGCGGTGACTCCTCTATAAAACGGGAGAACGTGCGATAGTCCAGAAGCGCAAAAGCCTCGTTTAGGGTATTGAGAAAATTCTCTGGATCGCTATGCCCGCTGGGGCTTGCGACCGTTCTGTTCCCGGAACTGTCGCGCTCTACCTTGATGGAAACAGCCGCCCCTCCATCGTCCGGCTCTAGCTCGATCTCGATCAGCGCCTTGTTGCCAGAGTGAAAGCGGTTGCAGTAATAGTCCTGCGGCCGTCCACGTGAGCCTTTACAATTAGATACTCAAATGCCATTGACCCTTCCCGTTCTTGTGAAGGTTTGGAGTGTTTGAGTGACAGGCTAGCATCAGAGGTGAACGGTCTGGGATATGTCCCTTGGTACCTTCAGACCTTTTTCTGGATTTGGAGCGCGAGAATGAGTTTGTGTGAAATGCTGAAAAACGCTTCTCGTTCGATTTCTGTCAGTTGCTTTTCCATGAAGAAGTGAAGCTCTGAGGCGACAGGGTAGACCTGTGCAAATGTGTCTTCCCCTAGTTCGGTCAATGAGACTTCGATCACTCGCTTGTTCTCAGGTAGTGGTGTACGGCTCACTAAGTCTGTTCGCTCAAGTTGATCTATGACTCTGCTCAACGTCGATTGATTTATCACCGCCAGTTCTGAAACCTTCCCGATGCTCATTGATCCGAATGAGTGCAAGATAGACAAAACACGCCATTGGGGAATTGAAATTCCGATTTCACCAAGCTTCTCTGCTAGCCGAGCATTCACTTTGCTTGTGAGTTGATTGAGCCAGAACGGGATGAATGTCTCTAGAGAGGCATCTTTCTGTATCATCGTAATTCCTCCTTCTTAGGTCCAAGGCGATTGCGGAGAACTGGCATTTCAAGAGGGCTCAGTCTCGCGAACCCGAAAGTAAAATTCATCTTTGACTGCGATTGGCGCCTTTATTCCCTCAACAGACTCATACGGAAACGAGTGATTCTAGACACGGTTTCTGTTTTGCGTCGAACACTGTTGGACCGATGAGTTCATGCATTGCTCCAATAGGATCAATATAGCGTGCCTTAGATGTAATTGACATATGTAAAATCATATGATAGTGCAAATGATGTGTTTGGCGATACCTCGACTGCGCACGCGAGGAAGCCCATCAGCAGGTTCATTTGCAGTCCTGAATATCGATTGATGGAGAAGGTATGGAGACGGATGTTCTTACTCATGTCGCGGACATGAGTGTTTTCAATGATGATGATGTCGTTGCCGTTGAGGTCGGTGACCTCGAACTCGCATTGTATCACATGGACGGAGAGGTGTTCGCGTCGGATCAGATGTGTACTCACGGATTGGCATCCTTGGCAGATGGTTTGATGTTGGACGGTCTGATCGAATGCCCACTGCACTCTGGAACATTCGATGTGAAGACCGGTAAGGCGGTTGGCGCCCCGTGCACTGAGGATCTCAAGACATACAAGGTTTCTGTTGAAGGGACGGCCATATTCGTAGCCCTTCCGGCAAACACGGTTTGAATGGCAAACCTCCACAACTTTCCCCCAATCCTCCAATCAAAGAAGCTTAGAAGATGTCGCAGCAAGAGCGCGTAGTAATAGTCGGAGCCGGCCAAGCCGGGGGCTGGGTTGCGAAAGCCTTAAGAGACAATGGGTATCCAGGTCCTATCTCGCTTGTTGGGAATGAATCGCACCCACCTTATGAGAGACCGCCGCTTTCGAAAGATGTTCTCTTTGGAGAAGCCGAAGCGAATTCGACATATATATGGGATCAGAAGCACTTTGATGAGCTAGAGGTCGATCTTCGATTAGGTGCCGAGGTAATTGACGTTTGGCGCGAAAAGCAGGTTGTTTATTTGGAGTCAGGGGAAGCGCTTCAATACGGAAAACTTGTACTGACAACGGGAGGAACTCCTCGGAGGTTGAATGTTCCCGGATCGGATCTTGAGAATGTGGATGTGCTGCGCGACATCAGTGACGCATCTAAGATCAGGATGAGCCTCGAAAACGGAGGGCCAATAGTTGTAGTAGGTGGCGGTTGGATCGGTCTCGAAGTAGCTGCATCGGCAACGAAGTTGGGAGTTGCTGTAACGGTGGTTGAGGCTAGCGACCGGTTGTGTTCAAGGGCCGCACCGACCGCTCTTTCTGAGTTCTTGTTGGAACTACACGCGGAAAACGGCGTCAGTGTATTGCTTTCATCCAAAGCCGCCGGCTTGATCGGTGTTGAGAAGGTTTCTGGATTGCGACTTTCAAACGGCGTGACGCTTGAAGCGAATGCTGTTGTCGTTGGGATAGGAATCGAACCCAACACGAAGATTGCAAAGATGTCGGGCTTGCACGTCGATGATGGAATAATCGTAAACGAACTTGGATGTAGTTCGGACAAAAACATCTTTGCGGCCGGGGATGTAGCCAGACACCCTAACAGCTATTTTGGTGGCAATATCAGGCTTGAGTCGTGGGAGAATGCTCAAAATCAGGCAATCTCCGTCGCGCAAACGATTTGTGGAATCTCTACCCCGTATAATTGTGTGCCTTGGTTCTGGTCAGACCAATTCGACAAGAATATTCAGGTCATTGGATTTCCGGATGATCGCCTCGAGCAAGTCGATCGTGGGCCAATCGGGGCTTCAGGTTCGGTTCGGTTTTTCCTGGATGACGGAATCGTAAAGGGAGCATTCGCTATTGATGCAGCCCGGGACATTAAGATTACAAAGCGGCTGATCCAAAACTCGATTCCAGTGCATTCAGAACGTTTGTCTGATCCAGGAGTGAAGCTTCAAAAGCTTCTCGCGTGAGCGGCATCGCTAGACAATTCTGCGCTGGCGGTGAAGGCTCATTCAAACATCGCGATAGTTTTTCATGTTGTAGGTGCCATTGACTTCGCTTGCGGCGTTCTCCAAAGCCTCTATGAAGCACGAAAGCGGTCGGGTCGCCTCAACGCCTCTGCGCTTAAAGACCCCGACTGGCGCTTCCGTCGTGCCAAACTCGAGATTGAGCAGCCCGATGGAACCAAGAGACGCAAGGTGCTCGGCCGCAGTTAACGGCATGAGGGCCAAGGCATCTGTTTGCCGTAGGAGCGAGGCATTGAGAAAAAGCGACTCCGATTCCAGTATCACCTGAGGCTTCGCTTTCCCCGAAACGGTAAATCGGGCCTCTAACTGTTGGCGGAAGGGGTGTGCCGTGTGAGGCATAATCCAAGAATGGTCAGCCACATCATTAATTGAGACACTCGGATTATCCAACAACCGGTTTTGCGGACCGCAAACGACCCTTACCGGCTCAAAGTAAAGTGTCTGCCAGGTCAATGTATCGGGGATTGTTTCTGTCATTCTCCCGATTACGCAATCGATCTCTCCTCTGGAGAGGGCTGGTAACAGCGAGTCGTTGCTGCCTTCTTGAACTGTCACAAGGATGTCCTGATAGCGGCTACGTACTTCAATGAGTGCCAATGGCAACAGAACAGGTGTCGCCACCGCAAAAGCGCCAACGGATACGATCCCGCCAGGATGGTTCGCCAGTAGTGAGAGTTCTTCCTTGGCGGCAGTCAAGTCATGCAAGATGATCGTAGCGCGCATGATCAATGCCCTGCCTGCGTCTGTCGGAACTACGCCGCGTCGCGACCGATCGAATAGCTTCGTGTCGAATGCGTCCTCGATCTCCTGAAGGAGCCGTGTGGCCGCAGGTTGGGTCATGTTCAGAATCTCAGCGGCCCTAAGAATTCGGCGAGAATCGCCGAGCGCGGCGAGTAACATGAAGTGTTTTACTCGGAGCCTCATCCCTAAGCTGAGAATAGGGTCAATCCTCTCCATATGTGCATCCCCACGTGTTATGTTGTTACGGCATAACAATATCACTATTTATGATTATACCTAATATAAAGTCCTAACTATAATGGTCGAAATATAACAAATCGTAGGGATGGCGAATAACATGAGGATGAATTTTCCCGTGAGGTTGACGGTTAATCCTCACCCCGCCGAGTGCGCTCGAAACCCGGAGACTAGGGACGGTGGGCTTCGTGCATTTTCCTGTATGGAGATTGTGCGGTGACCGAACCACAGAAAAATAGAGATAAGGGCATTTGGATCGAAGATGTCAGCTTGACATTTCCAGGAGGTGGGAAGCGTCCATCGGTTCAAGTCCTTGATGAAGTAAATTTGCACATAAAGGAAGGAGAGTTTGTATCTCTTATCGGGCCGAGTGGTTGCGGCAAAAGCACGCTTCTTTCTTTGCTTGCTGGCTACAATGAGCCAACCGACGGGCTGCTAAAGGTAAACTCCCATGATGTGTCTGGGCCGGGCCCCGATCGAGTAATGGTGTTTCAAAGCCCGACGCTTTTTCCCTGGTACTCGGTTCGCGAAAATATCGCTTACGGAATGAATCTTGAGTCCAACAGGGGCCGTTTTCCGGACGTGGACCTGCGAGTTTCGCAGCTGATTAATCTCGTTGGGTTGACCGGTTTCGACAAACACTATCCGTTCGAGCTTTCGGGAGGTATGCGACAACGCGTTGAAATCGCAAGAGCATTGGCGGTTGATCCCGATATTCTTCTCATGGACGAACCATTTGGAGCTTTGGATGCTCTAACCCGTATCGCTCTTCAGAGGGAGACGCTGAAGATTTGGGAAGAGACGCAGAAGACAATTCTGTTTGTAACCCACGACATGATCGAAGCCGTCATATTGTCTGATCGTGTCGTGGTTTTCTCAAACAGACCTGCAAGTGTGCAAGAAATCATCGACATCGATCTTCCAAGGCCGAGGCATCGCGACAGCAAAGAAGTGATCGAGATAGCGCGGAAAATCGCAACCCTACTTGATGTGAAGTTGTAAAAAATGAACAGCAAGATCAGAAAAATCAGCTCTCCCATTATAGTCCTGCTTCTGTGGGAGTTCGCGAGCCGATCCGCATTTCTATTGGATCCACTTCTAGTTCCGCCACCGACAGAGGTCTTTGCAGAGCTTTATCGGTTGATCGTGTCAGCTCAATTGTTTGAGGCACTTTGGTCGAGCATGCGGCGAGTGTTTCTCGGTTTTGGCATCGCGATTGTCATTTCAGTGACCCTGGGCGTGCTAATGGCACGGATACGGATTATTGAAGACTTTGTTGATCCTCTAGTCGAGCTCGTGCGGCCGGTCTCACCATTGGCCATCTTCCCGTTAGCAATTCTGTGGTTCGGGATCGGCGATGCGTCGAAAGTATTCCTGATCGCACTATCGTGCTCCTTCCCAATCATTCTGAACACCTATGCTGGTGTAAAGGGTGGGGACGCAGCCCTAATCAGGGCCGGGCACTCACTTGGGTCCAACAAGTGGGAGGTCATCCGTTATATCGTCTTGCCTAGCAGTCTTCCGGACATATTGACCGGTATACGCGTTGCTTGGGGAATCGCTCTGATCGTGATTATTGCGAGCGAGATGGTCGGTGCGACGACAGGCATGGGCTACATGGTCCTAGAGGCACAGCAGACGTTCAACGTAGAACGCGTCTTCGCAGGCATCATTGTGATTGGGGTGCTTGGGTTCTTAACGGATCGCGCCCTGCGTTGGTTCCGCAGGATGCTGGTTCCGTGGCACCAGGAGTACCGGGAGCAATAGGTCTCCGCGTCTTAAACATCGTTTGAAGGCTTCCGTCTCAAATAGGACCTCGGAAAGCCACCGAGTAATCTAACTAAAGAGGGTAAAGAGATGTCTAGAAACACCGATGAGTATCACAAAAAGCCCCCGGTTCCAGATACGCACTATATCGACAACAGGATTTACTGGGATCAAGACATCTTCGATGAAGAGCAGGAAAAGATCTTCAGTAAGATCTGGAAGTTCGTTTGTCACGAAAGTGAACTGCCAGAGCCATACGACTTTCGAACAACGACGCTTGCCGGTACGCCGCTGATCATATGCCGCGGAACGGACGGCGAGATCCGGACCTTTATTAATGCCTGTTCGCATCGTGGTTTGGAAATTGTACGGCGGCCGCGCGGAAATGCTAAGTCCCTGGAGTGCATCTTCCACCGCTGGACGTACGATCCTACGACGGGTGAATGTACCGGTATTCCCCGACGAGAGGCTTTCGAGAAGACCGGGCTGCAGATGAAGGATTGTGGTCTGCAGGAGTTCAAGACCGGTGTCTATCTGGGGCTTGTATTCGTAACCCTAAATGATGATGCCGAATCTTTGGAAGAGTTTATCGGCGACGCCTTGGAGATGCACCGTGAGACCCTTGGTACAAAACCAATGGAGGTGTTCGATTTCTACGAACAGGTGTTGCCAACAAACTGGAAGAGCTGGCAGGAAACGAACATGGATCTCTATCACGAGTTCATGCATCTCGCGAATAGGAAGACCGGCCTCACTCAAAATGACTACTACGAACGCAAGTGGCACGTGTATCGCAATGGCCACGCAGGAGTCGATCGTTACAAAGCACGGTACGACAAATACAAGGGTTGGACTGCTCGTGACGAAAGCGTGTCACTACCGGGCATTAGTCCGAACGAATTTCAGATCGTTAATCTCTACCCGGACCTCGCGATTAACGCGCGAGGTACCGTCATCCGAATTGACTCGCAGATACCTCTTGCCCCCGACAAGACCCTTGTTCAGTACCGAGGCCTTGCGGTTAAGGGCGACACACCTGCGGAGCGCGCGCAACGGGTCAATGACTACACGGTCATTTGGGGGCCATTCGGTACAAACCTTGCCGAAGATACTCTTGCTGTAAGCCTGCAGGCACGCGCAGTCCATGGCGGACAAGTTCCGTACACGTACTGGAATCGTGAGGAAGACGGACTCACCCACGATGATATCGGGCTTAGAAGTTATTACCGCGAATGGGAACGGCTGATGGGACGTCCGGCGAGCGCTCCCCTGAACCGTGGTTAAAAAGGATCGAGCGCATGAGAAAACACGCGATTGAAGAACTACTCTACAAGTCGGCTCGTCTGATTGACGATGAAAACTTTGACGACTTTCTCGAGCTTTGCGAGCCTGAATTCACCTACACGATTTCGACGTTCAGCGATGAGCTCGGAACAGAGATGGTCTGGTGGCACAAAGACAAGGAAGGCATGGCACATGCCGTCAGCAATGCCGATAATCATGAGAGATACACCGGGACGCTTCGACGCCATGTAAGCATGGTACGCGTCTTAGGCTCTGACGATGATCGTCACGATGTTGAAAGTGCTGTGGCTGTTTACCACACCGAGGTTAACGGTGTTACGAGTCTTTATGCGGTCGGCTTATACAACGACAAGATTAGTGTGCAGGGAGAAACGGCACGGTTTCTAAAACGAGAAGCCGTCCTGGATACACGCCGCCTAACGCACGGCCCGCATATCCCAGTCTAGTCCAATAAGATTGAAGGGTGTTGGTCGTCAACACCAAAGAAGGGAGGCGTACAATGTCAATTAGAAGTAAAGCAAACACGAATGGAAGTACCCGGCGGAGTTTTATTAAAAATGCTGCAGGAACAGTAGCAGGAGCTGCAGTTTTTTCCGGGGCTGCGCCTGGCATACTCCGCGGAACCGCTCATGCATCGGATGAAGTGCAGATCGGATATCTGCCGGTCAATGTGATGCTTCCTGTGTATGAAGAAAGGATCGGATTTTGGCGCGATGCAGGAGTGAATGCGTCGCTGTTCCGGGCCGCCGGCGGCCCCGCAATTCTTCAAGCGTTGGCAACGGGATCTGTTCCGGTTGGTGACATTGGCGTTGGGCCTGCAATCATTGCCGCCATTCGCGGACTTCCATTTTACTATGTGACACTTGCGAGCGTGATGTCGCCAGACCATCCGCTCGATCGGATTATGGTGCTGGAAGACTCCCCTATTCAGGAGTTTGCCGATCTCAGAGGAAAAACCCTTGCGATCAACCAGCGTGGAACGATGCCCGACGCAGCTCTTGGCGCAGCCGAGCAGAAGTTTGGTCTCGCCAAGTCCGATATCGATCTCGTACCTATTCCTTATCCCAACATGGCGCAGGTGCTGACGCAGGGGCAGGTAGACGCAATTTATCCGTTCCCGCCGGCGGATGCTGTGGCTGAAGTCCGATTTGGCGCTCGTACAGTAGCGAATACAACGGATTTCGCCCCATACATTGGTTTCACGACACTCGCGGTCCACCGAGATTTCGCGGATGAAAATCCGGAAATGGTTCAAAAACTGGTTAAAGGAGCAATCAACGGTCATCGCTGGAACAACGATAACCTGGCAGAAGCACGTTCGGCGTCCAACTCCTTCCTCAGCATTCCAGAGGATGTTGGCCCAAGTGTTCGAACCGCATACTGGACACGGAACGGTTTACCGGTCATGGCCAACGTTTGGCATCTGTATGAACTCCAGGTTGCCGGAGGAATCATTGAACCTGTCGACGGAATTGAAGACGTCATCAACGACTACTTCGTTGAGCCAACTCAGCGGTTCACGCTCCCGGCCCTGGAGGATGTCGGATTCCAGGCAGATCCGACGATCAAGGAAATGCTTCAGGGCGAATACCCTCTGCTTCCGAAACCAGTAGAGGAGTACCACACCGATTGGGATCGTCAGATTCTGTCGATGTGATATGCGCACCGATACGCGTGGGGGATTGATTCTATCTGATCTCCTGCGCGTTCGGTGTACTAAGCAACATCATCCAAGCGTCAAACGGACAATGAAACTGCCAGCTAGAAGAACTGAAAGAATTCGGATATCACCCGACGTTGATGCTGCGATCAGGAAAAGCGCGCCTGTGGTTGCGTTCGAATGGCCTAAAGAAGAGGCCTCAACTAGGAAGATTCACATCGCTCGTGAGTTGGAAGCTGCGATCGTCGAGGGTGGCGCAATTCCTGCACCAATTGTCGTCGTGGATGAACAGGTTCGGATTGGACTATCCTCTGCGCAGATTGACGAGCTCATACGCTCTGGTCGTCCTAAGAAATTTCAGGCCACGGATCTTCACACACTTTCAAGTTTCGACGGATTTGCTGCACCGACTGCGGGAGCTACACACATGTTAGCAAGCAAGGTTGGAATTGGCACCGTTGCAGTCGGTGCGATTGGTGGCGTGCATCGATTACCCAAGGAACTGCTCGATGTTTCTTCCGACATCTTCTTGTTTAGTCGGTATTCCGGGTGTGTGGTCTGCAGTGGTGTAAAACCGTTTCTTGATATCCCAAACACCTTGGAAATGCTGGAGGCGCTGTGCGTCAGTTTGGTGGGATGGCAGACCAACTATCTTCCAACCTACTGGAGTTCGCCAGGTAGCATTCGACTTCGGAGCCGTTCTGACAATCTTGCGGAACTTGCAAGATGCGCAAGCACACAAGATCTGCTTGGGTCAGGATCGGCGCTTTTAGTGGCAAATCCTGTCCCGAAAGGTGCCGAAATCGCGAACTCGATACTCGCGCCACTCATCGAAGAAGTAGAGCGAGAGGTATCCGAGTCGCAAGCACTTGGTCGGGATCTCACGCCAAGGATTGTTGCACGGCTTGAAGACTCACTGGGCGGTGTTCTTAGAAAAGCGAGCCGAGCCTTGTTACTCAGCAACGCGACCTTGGCTGCTCAACTTGCTGTTGCGCGATGCCTGCCTTCTGGATCAACCGCCTAGCCCAATAATTCCTACTCAGGGAGTACCATTCATAATGAGACTAATCTGCATGTCACACAGTCCGTTGATGAGAAAGCTAGAGCCCAGAGATCACTTGGGCCATGAGTTCTTCCAGACCACTGACACCCTGAAACAACAGCTTCATTCAAATCCGCCGGACGTGATCATTGTCTTTGGACCCGATCATTTCAATGGGTTTAGGTGGAATATGATGCCGCCGTTCTGCATTGGAACAGCGGCGACTTCTATGTCTGATTGGGACATCCACGTCGAGAAGCTGGATGTGCCCGAAGACCTGGCCCTGAACCTGATCAAGGATCTTCGAGGGCGAGATTTTGACGTCGCAATGTCGCGAGAAATGCAAGTCGACCACGGCATCACAATTCCGCTGGAATTATTAATGGATGGTTTTGCTTCTATCCCTGTGATTCCAGTGTTCATCAACTGCGTGGCCCCACCATTACCCTCAGCCAGACGCTGTCGCATGCTTGGGAAAGCCGTCGGCAAGTTCTTTGGAGAAAGAGATCTTGATGTTCTCTTTATTGGATCGGGAGGCATCTCGCATGATCCGCCTCATCCAGCGTTCAATGATCTGCCGGATTCAGTTAAAGACATAATGCTTGGACGCGCACCATGGGGGCGGGATCAAGAACGCGCCCGCCAACAGCGGATCATCTCTGCGGCCAATGCATTGGCCGATGGAGAAGAACCGTGCCTTCCTCCCAATGTGGATTGGGATAAAGGTGTCTTGGCAATTCTGCAGCGACAAATGCTGACCTATGCCGACGCCCTTGACGACGATTGGATAACGGCAAATGGAGGAAGGGGTGGTCAAGAAATCAAGGCCTGGCTGGCCGCATTCGCTGCGCTAGAGGGCGCCGCGGGTACGTACTCCGCGGACCTTTTGTATCATGAGGTCGTTCCCGAATGGATGACTGGTATGGCGATCATGACAGCTTATCCCCAGCACCGAGCGGAGGGGTGAACATGTCTAAACTAACCCATACATCGTCATTTGCTCAAAGTGGGGATCTGAAAATCCATTGCAGACTCTTTGGTCAGCTCGGGAAGACACCGATCGTAATTGTACACGGGTTGTCTTACTTCTCATATGATTGGATTGAGGTCGCTGAAATGCTGTCTTCGGAGCGAGAAGTCGTAGCGATAGATATGCGAGGATTTGGCGAGTCTGATTGGAGTAAGGATGGAAGTTATTCAATTAAAGAGAATTCAGCGGACATTGTTAGTGTTCTAGATCATTTTAATTGGAGTGATGCGATTCTTTTGGGACACTCCCTGGGAGGAAGGTATACGACGTATTGTGCAGCGAAAAATCCAAATCGAGTGAGTGCTGCAATCTCGGTTGACTCTGCCCCAGCCCAAGCTCCGGAGGGTTCGGCCCGCGTTGCGGAAATTGTTGGGATGACCCCGCAGTGCTTCACTTCAATTGAAGAAGCGATGGAATATTATTCGATTGATCCGCATACGTCAGAAAGTCTAAGGGAACGCCCTCGCTTCGAAGCATACCTTAAGTCGGTGCCGGGTGGATTTGCAGTAAAGAGAGATCCGCTATTCCACGAGAAATTCAAGAAGATACATGAAACCGGAATTCGTCCTAAGCCGCCGGTTGATATGTGGGAGATCTACGCTGAGGTTCAGTGTCCCATGCTGATGCTTCGAGGGACCGAGTCAGATATGGTTTCTTCGAAAATTGCCTCAGACGTTCGAGAGAGGTTGCGAGGGATAAAGTTGGTTGAGATCCAAGCATCCCATCATATCGCGGGTGATAATCCGGTCGCATTGAAAAGTGCCGTAACGGAATTTCTAGCCGAGAACGAACTATAGCGACTCGTTCACGTGCTTCCTAGCCAATCGAAGTATTCCGACAGAACCCGCCGCACGTGGGGACAACTGTCTTGCATGCATTGGTGGTAATGATGGTCGTTGACAAACATCAAGGTTAACAGATATGGCCCGCAAGTACATTTCAGCCGTTCGGACCTCCGATATCAGCAACGCGTTTTTTGCATGGAAGGTGGGCATCAAGATCCGGCTGCCCGGTCTCTTCGCCGCCACGGTGGTTGCTGTAGCATCTCAATTTCTCGCCGATCACTATGGTGCACCGGTAATGCTGTTTGCCTTGTTACTCGGCATGGCGATGTACTTTCTGTACGAAGAGGGAGTATGCAGATCCGGTATCCAATTTACTTCGTCATGGGTGCTTAAGTTTGGTGTCGCTTTCTTGGGATTTGGAATTTCGTATGAAGAACTCGCCCTGATCGGTTGGCCGGTCATCTGTCTTGTGCTTGGTGCGGTGTTCATGACCATCCTGGCAGGACTGCTGTTTTCGCGGTTGTTTGGCTATGATCATCGGTTAGGAGTGTTGACGGCGGGGGCCGTTGCAATTTGCGGAGCTTCAGCGGCCTTAGCGATATCCTCTGTCTTACCCAAATCGAAAATGGCGGAGCGTGATACCGCGTTTACTGTTGTCCTAGTTACGACGCTCAGCACCGTGGCCATGATTGTCTATCCCATCCTCGCGTCTCTGTTTAACTTCGACGGCTTCTATGCGGGCGTGTTTTTCGGGGCGACCATCCATGATGTCGCGCAAGTAGTCGGTGCAGGATACAGCGTGTCCGAAGAGGCCGGTGACACATCGACGATCGTTAAGCTACTGCGTGTTTCCATGCTGATTCCCGTTGTTGTGCTCGTGCCGCTCTTGTTTTTCCCGGTATCAGGCGGCGGAGCGAGAAAGCTGCCATCGGTTCCACTGTTTGTAATTGGATTCGTGATTTCAGTGGCTTTGGGAAACACGCTATTCCACAACACTGATATCAACGAGGTTCTTCTCGACACAGCTCGTTGGTGCCTTGTGATTTCGATCGCCGCCATTGGAATGAAAACACCGCTTAAGGCTCTTCGAGGGATTGGCGCAAAAGCGATAGGGCTTGTGATCGTTGAAACTGTGTTCTTAGCCGTGCTCGTGTTGTGTGTTTTGTTTTCCGGACTGGTGTAAGCTACAAGATCAACCGAGTGTCTTCATCGAAGCGCTATACGAATTCGGCGCCTGTCCCAAATTACAAGAGATTGGAGAGCTAAGCTTCGGCAAGTCGGAGACCGAAGACGGCCTGCCGAATGCAGGAGGCCGACGATGTGCTCAAACCGCTAACTCTCGCAAGGAATGGTTCGTGAACTTGCGGCGTCGTTGGCCTCTTGTTCAGAGAGATGTTTTTCCACTGCATCAGTTGTTCGCCTAAGGTGAACTTCGATCAGGGCTGCCGCCGTATCGACATCCCGCGATAGGGAGGCATTCATAAGTGCTCGGTGTTCTTCGATAGACTTTCTTGATTTACGAGTTTGGATGCGTGACAGACGACGGTATCTTTCGTGGTGATCAAAGACGAGAGATCTCATGTCAGTAAGCCACTCCGAGTCACATGCACTAACCAAAGCGTCGTGAAACAGCCTATTCCTGTGCTCGAGTGCGGTGAAATAGTCACCTTCAGAAGACTTGGCACCTTCAGCAAGTTCTAGCCGATGGAAAGTCGTGATAACACGGTCTTCCCACTCTTCCTTACCTTTGGCAATTGAAGCCTTTAAAGCCTCTACTTCCAAGAGTCTACGAAGATCCCCAATATCCTTGGCGTCCTTGAGGGAAAGAGGAACGACGCGAAATCCTTTCTGTCCTTCTTGTTTGACTAGCTTATCACTCGCGAGCCGCGCTAAAGCTTCCCTTATCGGGGCTGCACTCAATCCATACCGTTGCTGAAGGATCTGACCGCGCAACCGCATCCCTGGTGCCATTGCGCCAGAAACTATTTCCTCGCGAATTAGGTTGTAAGCGTGTTCCGATAGAGTCTTGGCTTCCAATTTTGATCCTGCGTGTTTGTGGCAAACCTTTGAGTGCGGCTGCGATTATAGTCTTCGCGCCTGCCTCGAGTAAATTCGAAAAACGTGAAAATGATTGACACATTTATAATTTCGAAAATATAATAAAAAATCGAAAATAAGAGAAACGCTTTGCTTCGTTTCGAGATTTACGCAGGAGGATTTGGACAGTGCTTACGGACGAACAGAGAGCTAGTGCGGTCAAAATGCTTAGAGATGCGCAGGCTAGCAAAGTCCCGTGCGTGCAACTCTCGAAAACCTTTCCGGAGATCGAGATCGCTGACTCCTACGCAATTTCATCAATGCTTGCGGACGAGAGAATAGCGACAGGCGCGAAAGTAGTCGGGCACAAGATCGGCCTAACATCGAAAGCGATGCAAGCATCCAGCCAGATTGATGAACCAGACTACGGGTATTTGTTTGATGATATGATTTTGGCGGATGGTGCAGAGGTGAAATGGGAAGACTTCTGTATTCCACGAGTGGAACCTGAACTAACCTTCATTTTGAAGGCGCCGCTAAAGGGCCCCGGAGTGGGGCTGGTGGACGTCCTTAGGGCGACGGATTACGTTGTGCCGTCGATCGAGATCATTGACGCCCGCGTACAAAACCCGCGCTCAATCTTCGACACCGTTGCAGATAACGGCGCTGCCGCGAAAATTGTTCTGGGGGGGCGCCCGGTGAAACCCGACGAGTTCGACTTGCGATGGGTCGGAGCCGCGTTCTACCGCAACTCTGTAATTGAAGAAACAGGGCTCGCGTCTGGTGTCTTGGGGCATCCTGCGATGGCTGTCGCCTGGCTTGCCAACAAGTTGGCGCCTTTCGAGGTTACTTTGAAGCCTGATCACATGATGTTGTCAGGCTCATTCACACGACCGGTGTGGGCGGCGAAGGGCGATACCTTGCACGCTGATTTCGGTGAGCTTGGGAATGTGTCGGTTCAGTTCACGTAGGTTGGCATGATTAATACAACGAACAACTTTAAGATGTCACTGCATCGCGGGGACGTGCAAATTGGGCTCTGGTGCTCGTTGTGCAGCGAGATCGCTGCAGAAGCGTTGAGTCTTGTTGGGTTTGACTGGCTGTTGTTCGATTCGGAGCATAGCCCGGTTGAAGTTTCTGGGCTTGCACCGTTGCTGCGTGCGGCCAGTGGTACCAATACCAGTCTGGCGGTCCGACCCGCCTGGAACGATCAAACGCTGATTAAGCGTACGATTGATATTGGTGCGCAAAATCTTCTTCTGCCCTTTGTTCAGACTGCGGACGAGGCAAAGCAAGCCGTATCGAGCTGCCGGTACCCCCCCGAAGGTGTCAGGGGAGTCGCGGGTGCTACACGCGCGAGCAAGTACGGTTTTGACAAATCCTACTTCTCGACCGCAAACAACGATATTTGCATTTTGGTACAAATTGAAACCACGCAAGCAATTGAAGCTCTTCCGGCGATTGCGTCTGTTTCAGGGGTCGATGGCGTGTTTGTCGGCCCCTCGGATCTTGCCGCCTCGATGGGGTTCTTGGGCAACCCATCCGCACCTCCTGTCCAAAATGCTATTCAGGGCGCGGTCGGAGCCATTAAGAAAGCAGGGAAGGCTCCAGGAATTCTTGCGCCGTCAGTAGATGAGGCGAAGCGGTATCTAGACTGGGGATATCAGTTCGTAGCCTGTGGCGTTGATGTTCGGCTACTTACGAATGCGGCAAGCGCTCTCAACAGCACATTTAAAACTTAGACTGCAGCAAACTGTGCAAACTCCGCAGAAAATCGAAGTGGGACGATCCGATATTGTCACATTAATTTAGTGGCGAGAAAATTGACGATGTTCTAATCTCCACCGATGCAAAAGATCTCCTATTCCCGGCATCGCTTTCCCTCTGAGATTATTCAACATGCAGTTTGGCTTTATGCTCGATTTACATTGAGTTATCGGGACGTAGAAGATCTCCTCGCCGAACGAGGCCTGGATATCTCTTACGAAACTGTCCGACGATGGTTTCTGAAGTTTGGCGAGCCAATAGCCAAAAATCTGAGATCTTCCCGCCCTACTCCCAATGACATCTGGCATTTGGATGAAATGGTCATCGCTATCCGAGGAAAACAGTATTACTTATGACGCGCCGTTGACAGTGAAGGAGAGATTCTGGATTTCCTCGTACAATCAAAGCGAAATACAAACGCTGCCTTGAAGCTGATGCATAAATTATTGAAGAAGCGAGGGTTTGCGCCAACCCAAATCGTAACAGATAAACTGAAATCTTATCATAAGGCATTTCGGATATTAGGCATAACTGCGGAACATATTGATGACAAACGGTCTAACAATCGAGCTGAGAACTCGCACCTTCCCGTGAGACGACGAGAGCGAAAAATGCAGAGGTTCAAGTCACCAGGTTCAGCCCAAAGATTTCTCAATATCCATTCAGTGGCTTACAATAACTTTCATCTTCAACGTCACCTCATAAACCGATCTCATCTAAAGCCAAGCCGTGCTAAAGCATTTAGCATTTGGGCAACCGCAAGCGCAACTGCCTAAACATTTTTTATGAGGTTTCTCTGCGACTTTCGCAAGTTAATGTGACAACGCCTGTTTAGTTGATCTTGCTGCAGGGTTCTTGATCAGCTTGCCATTTCTGCAATAGGTCCAACCTCGTATTTTTGACCCTGGTCCTGATACCCAATAGACCAGACACCATACTTTGAAATCTTCAATATCCTGTTGCTTAAGGCTGTCTATATGACGCTGACCAAAAAAGGGCTTGATATAGGTTTCTACAAGGGGTTTGTAATCGTCCAACCGTTGTTGGGGGATGATACCAGTGCCAATGTCTGATTGTAGCTTGGCGACATATATATTGCAGAGCTGTGTAACCGTACGCTTTCTAACGACAAGGTTATGGTCGTATTTATATTTTAAGTCACGATACCATTCTTCAGCGGCCTCTAGAGCTTCCTGTTTGTCTTCTATTTTCAGGCTCTTTACATAGTAGCCAGTTCCTTCAAAATACCTGCCCCTTGCCTGCCAAGACTTTTTACAAGTATCTGAACGGGTATAAATATTCACCTTTCCTTTGCAAAGGGATGTTAAATTTTCTCTATGTTGGCTCCTTATTATATTTTATAAATTTTTAAATACACTAAATACGAGTATTTTTGGGCAAAATTGTATAGGATGATATACTCAATCGGAGCATCAAAAGGCAAATTTCATGCGAAAATAATTATCTTTCAAGTCATTGTTTTTAAACAAATATTTTTCATTTTGCAAAAAATTTTTGCTGGAAAATACATTGACTCGACAGAAATATGTGCAGCAAATGTGCAACAAGTATTTTAGGTTTAAATTCCCGCATAAATTGATAAATCATTGATATATAAGGGAAAAATGGTGCACCTAAGCGAGGAAAATTCGAACGCCTTGTTCGAACTTCTTATGCAATGGAATCAGGTACTTACAGCCCTCTTCAACCCTGCAAATGATCCCGATATGGGCATTTGCGGGGTGGCTACATGACAAAGAAAGCTCCTCCTTTTTCTCTCAGACTGACTTTTGAAGAACGCGCCCGCCTGGAAGAGCTTGCCGGAGATATGCCGCTGGGCTCTTACATCAAGAAGAAAGTATTTGATGGCAAAGGGCTCAAAGGTCGCCGGGCCCGTTCCCGACAACGCAGACCTATCAAGGATGAACAGAAGCTTGCTCATGTATTGGCTATTCTTGGCCAATCGAGACTTGCAAACAACCTTAACCAGCTCGCCAAATCTGCCCATATCGGGACTTTGCCGGTTTTACCGGAAACCGAACGGGATATCCGCCGCGCTTGCGCCGATGTGGCCCTGATGCGACGAGAGCTCTTACGCGCTCTTGGTCATCGAACCGATACGGAGCCGTCATGATCTTGAAAGGATCACAACGAGGCGGAGCGAAACAACTTGGAGCGCATCTTCTCAAGACAGAAGAAAACGAACATGTTGAGTTGCACGATATTCGCGGGTTTGTCTCCGATGATGTGATTGGGGCATTGCGAGAAGCGGAAGCTGTCGCCAAGGGCACGAAATGCAGACAATATCTGTTTTCTGTTTCTCTGAACCCGCCACAAACGGAAAATGTCCGTATTGAAACATTTGAACAAGCCATTCGCTCAATAGAAGAGCGGAACGGCCTTACCGGGCAACCTCGCGTCATTATCTTTCATGAGAAGGAAGGTCGCCGCCATGCGCATGCTGTGTGGAGCCGTATTGATGCGGAGACCATGACGGCAAAATCATTGTCGTTCTATAAAAACAAACTACAGGAAGTTTCCCGCCAATTGTATCTGGATAATGGCTGGAAGATGCCGCGCGGCCTTGTGAGTGCCAAAGAGCGTGATCCCCGGAACTTCTCACTTGCTGAATGGCAGCAAGCGAACCGCATTGGCCAACATGCTGGAGAACTCAAGGAACATATCCAGGAAGCCTGGGCTATATCAGACTCAAAGACAACATTCTCTCATGCTTTGGAAGAGCGGGGTCTGTATCTCGCCCGTGGCGACCGGCGCGGACACGTCGCCATGACGTTTGAGGGGGAAGTGATCTCGATTGCGCGGGCGACCGGAAGAAAATACAAGGATCTTCAGGCAAGGCTGGGTAAGCCGGAAACCCTACCGAGCACCGCAGAAACGCGCAAGCGTATTGCCCAAGATATTCTGCCGCGCATGAAGTCTCACCTTAAGGAGGCTCGTGATAAGGCGAAAGAAGAATTCCAGACATTGGAGGCGCGTCGCTTGGAGATGGTCAAAGCTCATGCTCAAGAGCGCGCCAAGCTCGATGCTGGACAAAAAGCGCGGTTTGAAACTGAAGCAAAGTTGCGCGCCGAACGCTTCCGCAAAGGCATGAAGGGGCTTTGGGACAGAATGACTGGCAAACGCGCCCAGCTTGAAAAGCAAAACCAGCTCGAAGCGATGTGGGCGTTCCGGCGTGATCAGGACCAACGCCAGATGACGATCAATGCGCAAATGCGCGAGCGCCGCGCCCTTCAGGCCGACATCAAAGCCGCCCGTTCAAAACACGCGCAAGCTCTTCGCGAACTGTATTTCGATGCGGCAAACTACCGCCTGATGAAGCGTGGTGAAGCACCCAAAGCCAAAAGCGCCTATGAGCGTTTGGATACCATGCGCCGTGAGAACCAGCGTCCGCAGGCCAGACCCCGCTTTGATCAATTGAAAGAAGTGAAGCCGCAGCCAAAAAAGCGGCCGCTTTCAGCTCAAGAGAGATTGCAGAAACTTCGCGATCAAAAGAGATCAGGACCGTCACACGACAGTCCTGATCTTGAGAGATGATTTATCGAATTTGAGAAAGCTACCTCGAGAGACTGGTGTTCAACTCACCTGCGGTTGAAGCCGCTGTTCGCAAGTCCGATGCGACGGGATGTGTTGTCGGTTCCGTCTTCAGTTCAGATTGCTTTCGAAAAAGGATTCGATCTTGTCGAACGGAATTTTGTCAAGCTGATCGTAGAGATCGGTGTGCGTAGCATCCGGAACAATCATCAATTCCTTCGGCTCGGCAGCCGCTTCATAGGCCGTTTCACTAAAATAGCGTGAGTGGGCTTTTTCTCCGTGAATGATCAGAACCGGACGTGGCGATATTTCCGCGATATAGGTCAGGATCGGCATGTTCATGAAGGACAGAGGGTTCGTTACAGACCAGGATGCGTTCGAGTTAATCGCGCGCGGATGGAAGCCACGTTCCTTTGATTTGTAGTAGGCTGCATATTCGACGACGAACTGGGGCTCACCTCCTTGGAGTTCGAGGGAAACCGGACCGTAGGCCGGGCTTCCATCTTCTGCATCCTGCCAGCGTTGCTGACCCAATTGCTCCAGCATCTGGGTACGCTGTTCGAGGGTCACACTATCATTGTAGCCCTTGGACATGACTCGCGTCATGTCATACATTGTACTCGCGACGACGGCCTTGACGCGCTTGTCGATCGCTGTGGCGTTCAGCGCCATGCCACCGAAACCACAAATGCCGATGATGCCAATACGTTCGCGGTTCACATATGAAAGCAGGCCAAGGTAATCCACAGCCGCGCTGAAGTCCTCGGTATTGATATCAGGCGAAGCGACATTGCGCGGTTCCCCTCCGCTTTCACCCGTATATGAGGGATCAAAGGCCAGCGTGACAAAGCCGCGTTCAGCCATAGTTTGAGCGTAGAGACCCGAAGATTGTTCCTTAACCGCGCCGAACGGGCCACTGATGGCAATGGCGGCAAGCGGCGCGCTGCGATCCTTGGGCAGGTAAAGGTCGGCTGCTAGCGTAATACCGTATCTGTTTGTGAAGGTGACCTTCTCATGATCAACCTTTGAGCTTTTGGGGAAGGTCTTGTCCCATTCCTGAGTGAGTTGCATGTCGTTTGTCCTTGTTGTGCTGTTTGCAGGGGTTGCTGAAGCGGACGAAATCCAGGCACCAAACGCCAGGCTTGCCAGAACAGCTCCCCTGAGCAGTTTTCTTTGAGGTTTATGTGTACTGATCATATCTGATCCTTTCATGTGTTTGGGGGTTGCCTGTCCGCCTTCACGCCTGACAGTTAGTCCGCATCCCCCAGATATTCTTCGTCGGTAACGTGCTCCATCCACTCGACATTCTTGCCGTCGAGCGCTTCCTGAATGGCGATATGCGTCATGGAGGAGTCTGGCGTTGCACCGTGCCAGTGCTTCTTGTCCTTCGGGCACAGCATGATGTCGCCCTCCTGGAACTCGACCTTTTCCTCGCCTTCGACCTGCGTCCAGCCAATGCCGTCTGTGACAATAAGTGTCTGACCGAGCGGGTGGGAGTGCCAGGCGGTGCGGGCACCCGGCTCAAACGTCACGATTGCGCCGGTCACGCGGGAAGGCTCTTCCCTTGAAAACATGCCGGTGATTGTGGCCTTGCCGGTGAACCAATCCGCCGGTCCTTCAACGGTTTCCTGATCTGCTTTCTTAATGACTTTCATGGCTGGGACTCCTTTCTCTTGAGCGTTGGCCACGCCGCCCATTGTTGATCCTGCGATCAATGACAGTGCCAACAGCATCGAAGCGCGCGTGAAATTGGTGTGCTTTCGGTCAGTCGATCTGCTCGGCATGACGCTCTCCTTTTGTTGTGTTTGGCTGGAGCTCAATCTGTGCGCCCCATCCCCCATTTCGCTGGGGTCAAAAGTTTCAATGCAGAGCCGCTTTGAGACGCTGCCTTACAATTTCAGAATATGTCAGGGTACGTTAAATGGGATAGATCAATCCTATTGGATTATTGCCTATTTCTATTCATGCAGGGAGATGCTTGTTGCTAAGACCTTATGGCCGCTCTATCCTTACCCCAAGCCTCAGGTACAAAAGAGCATGACTAAGGCACGGAAAAACAATGGATAAATATGGAAATAGTCAAATATCTACTGAAGATCCAGAGCGCATTAATTATCGGGGGCTAGCGGGAAGAATTGCCCGATGGACCTCTGATGAAAATCGAGTGGACACCAACATCGAAGGGCTTTCGCTACACTACTGGCCCGCACCAACAGAGCCAACGAGCTATATGCTTGCGCCCAGTATTTGCCTCATCGGACAGGGGCGAAAGCGATTGTATCTCGAAGACCAGTCCTTTGCTTTTGACGCATACAACTTTCTGATCACCTCTGTCGATCTTCCGGTTGTCTCGCAAATTGTGGAGGCAAGCGAGGACGAGCCGTATTTTGGGCTCACGCTTGAGCTAGATTTGAAAGCTATTGCTCGCATGATACTGAACCACGACATGCCTTCGACCAAAGCGCCCAAAAAGCGATTGGGGGTCGCGGTTTGCGCGCTTTCGCCGCAGCTCCTGGATGCCTTTTTGCGATTGCTCGATCTGCTGGAGTATCCGGAAGACATTCCGACGTTAGCCCCGCTCATTCAGCAAGAAATCTACCACCGCCTTCTCAAAGGCGAGCAAGGCCCCCGACTCCGGCAAATCGTGTCGAGTGAATCGCACAGCTATCAGATTGCCAGGGCTATTGATTGGCTGGCAGCGAACTTCGACAAGTCGTTTCGGGTCGAAGATTTAGCGGACAAGGCCGGTCTGAGCGCGTCGGCGTTCCACAACCACTTCCGCTCCATGACTGCCATGAGCCCGCTGCAATTTCAAAAGAAGATGCGCCTGAATGAAGCACGTCGCCTCATGTTCGCCGAGCATCTCGATGCAGCGAGTGCTGCGTTTGAGGTTGGCTACGAAAGTCCTTCGCAATTCAATCGTGAATACAGTCGTATGTTCGGAGCCCCGCCTATGCGGGACATCAAAAATATGATGGAAACGACGGCTTCCTAGCGCATGGCAAATGGGCTACCAACCGGCAGCCCTGTTTTTCGGTGATACGCACAGCCTACAACAACGAATACTGGCGTGCTGCTTCGGCACGGCGTTTCCATTCCGGCTTTTCCGCTTCATGGTCGAGCCACGCAATGACATAACTTTCCGCGCCGCCAAATTCATCGACGATGCCATGTGGCAGGAAGTGGGAACGGTAACCGGTTTCCGTGATCGGAATTTCTTCGCCTCCAGCGACACAAACTTCAATGTGATCGAAATCCGATTTCCAACGGCTTTCACGATAGCTGATGCTGATCGCAATACCGTGCCACTCTATCTGAGCGGTGATGAGAGGGGCGCTCATGAGCGCCCCTCGTCATTTGCTGGTGTGGAGGTATCTTCGAGCGGTTGCCGCAGGACGATGCGACCGCCGACTGGCAGGGCTTCAAGCTGAAGCGTGTAGCCCTTCTCGTCCTTGTGCATCCAGGCTACGCCGACCTTGTTCCAAAAGGCTTTCTCGCCTTTTTGGGTGACGTGCCACGCAAGATACTTGGGTGCGCGGAATTCGCGGGTGTGTTCCTGCGATTGGTTGGTGGTATTGCGGGCCATGATTAATCTCCTTTGTTCGGGTTGGCTTGCTAACGTCCCTCGAAAAGACCGGAGGCAAAGGAGTGCCGCGTCATTTCCAACACGGGTGAGCACCAAGCGAACTGGTGCGGGCAGGATATTGATGCGCGTCTCCGCGTCCGGTCAGGGGAACGGCGAATAGCTGCGAGCCACTCTGAGCAAAGTCGGCAATGGCGACGAAGGCCATTCATCGCAAAGCAATCCCTGATTTCCCTCCTCATCCATCCGGTTTGTCATTTGCGTCTTCCCGAACCATCAGCGCCTTCTTATGGCCGAGGATGATGGGTGCGAGGGCCGAAAGGCCCTGAACGGTTCGGGGCCTCCTGACAAACAACAGGAGGTGAGCCATGAAACTCATCACCCGCTTCGAAGCAGCTTCGCGCAGCACTGCCGAATTGCATGCTCTTTATCGTGAGGCTTTCAACTCCGCTGCATCCGCGCAATGCGGATCGCAAGAGCGCGACAATGCTCTGGCATCACTGCACAGTATCAAAGCTGAATTGGCGGTACGCTCACCCGGCCTGTAACACAATAACCGCTTTTCGGCATCAAGCCCGAGAAGCGGTTGTTTTATGCGCGCCGTTGGAGGGAGTTTTGCAGCAAATCGATCAGCGCAGAACGCCGGTCCGGGGCAAGTTTGTCGAGATTTCGCTGCCTCCAGCGTATGGCCGGAAGATCTGCGACATGAGAAATCCCAAGCAACGACCAGTTCGGCGCGCCGCGCTCAAACCCGATTAGAAACTCACGATGACGATCCGGCATTCCACCGATCAAAGTACCGATCATCGTATGTTGGGTTTCGATCAAGTCTTCTATAGTCACCACTTCTTCAGTCATCCCTTCGAAGCCATTGCGGTATTCACTTGCCAGGTCTTTAACACGACCGGAAAGCACTTCACCCATGGGGCGGTTGTGGCTGAGCAGATAAACAATGAAAGTCTCACGCAACGCGTCCGTCAGCCCTTCCTTGGCGAGCAATTCTCGAACATCGAAGAGGTCGCGAGGATGCTGGCGATCCAGTGCCGCGACAAGTTTGCCCGCGTACAGATCCTCGAAGGATACAACCATCGTTTCCGCGTAACCGAATGTCTCTTCCACCGCCTCAGTAACCGGAAGCACAGTCGGCTCATTGACCACACCGCGCAGCACCGGCGAGACTTCAATCTTCACCTGCGTTCCGTCCGCCATCACCAGAAGGCGCAGTATCGTTCCCTCGCTAACGTTCTGTGAAACTCGCGCGCCGGGAAGTTCGGCCAGCGCCGTCGTTTCGATCCGTTTCATAGCCGCATCGATCTCGGCCAGTGCTTTCGGCCTGTCATGCATTGGCAGATACATGAGATCAATATCGACCGAGAGACGCGGCAGGTTGCGGATAAAGAGATTGATGGCTGTGCCGCCTTTGAGCGCAAAGCAGGTTTCGTGCGCCACGATGGGAAGAAGACGCATGAGAAGCCGAACCTGTCCTTGGTATTGATCACGAAACGGCATCAAGATCCTCCGGCACAGTTATCAGATAAACAGGATCAAGCCTGCCTCCGGGCACAAGCATTCGCTTGCCCTTCCCAAGATTGATTGCCTCCTTGTCCAGGCGCTTGAGCCATGCGTGCTGGTGTCGATCCGCGAAGAAGAAAAACAGGCGCTTTACTTTCACGATGTCACAATCGACGAGCAGCTTTTGCAGCCGCCTCGGGCTGAAATTTGCGGCGCTCTGCATGATCATATCGGCTTGATGGAAGCTTTCATGGCCTGGCAATTCATTGAGCATTTCGAGGTAAGCGCGCTCTGGCTGTGAGAGCGTCAGAGGCCAGTCCCATTGTCCCCAGGTGATCCTTGCCAGACTACCGCCCTGAAAGCGACCCGGATCGCGCCCGCTTCCATCCGATATATCCCAGGCAAGACTGTCCAGTCCGAATGTGATGGGGTCGTTTCGGAATAACGTTGCACTGTTATGATAGGCAAAGCGCTGGGGAAGGGTTAGCTTTTGCAGCCAGGCGGGCGGTTTCTTCGGTCCGTAAAGATGAACCGTCTTGACCTCATGCGAAAGATAATGCGCAAACCCTTGTAGTTCCAGCGCCGTCCGCCCCCCGACGACAAGCGGGGTTCGTAGCAACAGCGTCTGAAGCGATATAACGACTTGCTGCCAGCTTAGCGTGCCGCGCGGGCGTCTGTAAACGCTGCGCACCGGCTGCTCCAGCCAGCCGCTCTTGACGTAATAGGCGCGCAGGTTGCTGGCTATGCCGCGTTCTTCCAGCCACGCGGCATCGACGACCAGCCCTTCTGGCAGGTCTTTTTCAAGTCGGTTTAGAGGTGATAAACTTTGCTCAGTCATATTGAGTATAATACATCATACTCAAACCAATTTCAAGTTTGTAATTATATCTAGAAACTCAATATAGCTGAGCATATAATCTATATATTAAACTACCAATCCCCGCCCTATCGTGTTCACAATAGTAACTTGGGGCTTGTCCCTTTCTCAATGGCGTTTCGGGGAAGGCAGCAGGGACACTATCGCTAGCCACTTTTATCCGTCTGAAGCTGTTCAAAAGCGAAGATTTGTTGTCCAGCCCCAAGCGTATGATTAAAAAACCGCGCCAGCCCAGAGCTGGGTGCACACCCGTCGGGGCGGGCGGGTCACTCAATGCGCCCAAAACACATGGACTTTGTTCATACCTATTTCTATGGCAAGGACGTCGTTGATCGCCATATCTCGCCCCATGGCTTCCCAGTCTATGTAATATTCAAGCTGCGAAGGCGTATCCACGGACTGCTCGGTTATGTCCTGCGCGAAATGGGCAAGCGAGACGAACTCTCCAGCGTAGTGATCGTTCATCGCGATTTCAGCATCACCCAAAGAGCCGTAATGCTCATAAAGCTTGACGCCTAGCGCCCCATGAAACGAGACGAAAGTGGCCAATTCAACAACGCGTGAGATGCTTTCAAATTCGCTGACCTGAATGCCTTCGAAGCCTTCGTGATCGTGGATTGCCCATTCTTCAGCGTCTCGCATTGTTGAGGATTTCAGCATCGAAGTGATTTCAGCGTGAATTTCATCAACGCTCTGGGTCGCATCTATCCAACGCCCGTGCAGAATTCCGTTATTGTATGACGCTAAACAGGCGACATAGATTCCAATTTCTGATTGCTGTGTTTTCATCTGTACATCCCTTTCATTGGGTATGGGTTGCTCATGCAACCTTGCCCTTTGGCGAAAACGGGGTGTGCAAACGGAAGAAAAAATCGGCGGCGGGCGCAGGCGCAGCCGAGCCTCGGGAGACCGCTCTATTTTTGTCTGAAGTGCGCAGAGGGGCTGGCCCCTAAGTCTTTTGCACGAGGGATTGAAGCCGAATGGCCAAGACCGCCCCAAGCGGGCTTGGTTTACGAAAGCCCGATCCGAGATGGTGCACCTGTATCCAGTTGCGAACGAAATTATACAGCAACCGCACACTAATAAAATCTTGTCAACACATACACTTGGATGGCAACCTCAGGAAACTTACGTTCTGGCGGGCTGGATATCGGATGATTGAAGAAATACATTTAGCAAATGAAGGTTCTTACGATGCGACAGGAGCCGGTCTGAATGGCCTTAAGGCGCTGAATTTTATCTTCGGTCCAAACGGTTCCGGCAAAACGACGATTTCACGTGTCATTGCGGGCACAAATATCAATGCCGACAGCACTATAACTTGGACGGCAGGAAACTTACTCGATACGCGCGTCTACAATCGCGATTTCGTTGAGAAGCATTTCGATACGCCGGGAAGCATCAGGGGGGTCTATACCCTCGGCGAAGGCAATGTCGAAGCTGTCAAAAAAATTGCAAACCTTAAGACCGGCGAAGACGAGATCGACAAGAAGCTCAGGAGCCTGAAAAAGACGCTGAACGGTGAGGATGGCGCAGGTGGCAAACAGAAGGAGCGCGACAATCTCGACGCAAAGCTGATCGAAGATGTCTGGAACGCCAAGCGGGGCTACAGCGATCTTGATGACGCTTTCTCCGGCCTGAATAACAACAAGAAGAAGTTCTGCCAGCGTTACCTTTCGGAAGCCGAAAAGAACGAAGCGGAACTGCGCGAAGTCGGCGCGCTACGGGATGACGCCGCGACTGTCTTCTCGGCTTCCCTGACGCAGGCATCCGTTCTTCCGAAACCTGACAGCCAGCCGCTCTTGACGCTGGAATCGTCGGGAATTCTGGCCAAAAAAATCATCGGCAAGGATGACGTCGATATAGCGGCTGTGATTGAAAAGCTCGGCAACAGCGATTGGGTCCAGCAAGGGCAGCAATATTTCGATCAACTGGATGATCAATGTCCGTTTTGCCAACAGACGACGGACACGGCCTTCCGGCAAAGCCTTGAAGACTATTTCGATGAAAGCTACGTCAGCGATCTTGCCGCCATTGAAAGTCTGCGTGCCGCCTATGAGGAAAAGGCAAAGGCGCTGCTCGACACGTACCAGGTTCCGGCTGTGATCGAGTCGCTGTTTCTGGACCACGATGCTTTCGAGAGTAGCCTTTCAGCGCTGCGGCTTGCCCTTGAAGCCAACTGTGGCTCAATCGCAGGGAAAAAGAAGGAGCCGAGTACACCGGTCACACTAAAGGATACACAACCGCTTGTCGCGGCGGTGGATACGCATGTGGATACGGCTAACGCCAAAGTTCAGGAGAATAACGACACACTGAATAATCTCGACGCACGCAAGAAAACTCTGATTACGCAAGTGTGGCGGCGGTTGCTCGAAGATACCAAGCCACTTTTTGACGCGTATCAAGAGGCCAGCGGGAACTTGGATACGGCGATCGCTAATCTGACAGATAATATCACGCAGCGTGAAGAAGAACTGAAAGAAAAGCGGCAGGAAATTGAAGACACCGAGAAACAGATTACCAGCATCAAGCCGACGATTGGAGCGATCAACAAGCTTCTGAAATCATTTGGCTTTGTAAACTTCCACCTCGTGGAAAGCACCGATGAGGGATTTTACGAAGTCAAGCGACCCGGCGGTGAAGACGCCAAAGGGACACTGAGCGAAGGCGAGAAATCCTTCATCACCTTCCTGTATTTCTACCACCATATCAAAGGGTCGTTTTCTGCAACCGGCGCAAACACAGACCGCATCGTGGTCTTCGATGATCCGGTATCGAGCCTGGATGCTGATATCCTGTTCATCGTGTGTAACCTGATCAAGGGCATTATCAACGAGATGCGTGCTGGAAACAACGCAATCAAGCAGGTGTTTGTGCTGACGCATAACATCTACTTTCATAAGGAAATCACATTCCATAAGAACCGCAGCGGTGCCGATGCGATGCATGACGAAACTTTCTGGATCGTTCGGAAAACCTCCAAGCGATCCGAACTTGTTTCGTCTTCCGAGAATCCCATCAAGTCCAGCTATGAGCTGCTATGGCGGGAAGTCAGGCAAAAGCCGCCTTCGGAAACTGCAATCCAGAACGTTATGCGTCGTATCCTTGAGCACTACTTCAAGTTTTTCGGCGGCATCGCGCCCGATGAGATTGTCGAAAAATTCGAGGGGCAAGAGAAGATGATCTGCGCCTCGCTGTTTTCCTGGATCAACGACGGCTCGCATTTCGCGAACGACGATCTATTTATGTCCTGCGACCCCGGACAGGTTGACAGGTATCTAGCAGTCTTTCAGCGCATTTTCGAAGAAACAGGCCATGACGGCCACTACAAAATGATGATGGGGGATGCTTATGCCCCGCTGGCGGCGAATGAACCGGAGACACTGAAAGAAGCTGCCATTGCTCTCGCCGCAACGGCGGCCAACGTTCAAGATGGTGTGACCATCTCTGCGGGGGATGATGGGCTTAACACCAGTCTCGCAGAAGGAAACCATCCGCCGGCTTGAGGAGGTCTTTGAATCACACAACCAGAACATCGGGATGTTTTAGCTGTGATTGTATTCCCAAACCATGAACACATGCCAGCCAAGTACATCAAGCACTGTTTGGTTTGTGGCATACCTTTCTTGTTATGCTCTAGCTTGGAATGCTAGTAATCACATTTTGGCGTCGGTAAATGCACAATCAGTCATTCGAGCTCTTGGTGGTGGCACCAGAAACAAAGATGCAAGAATATAACTTTCCGATGAGACCCGAATACAAGGTCGGGATTCCAAGCTAATGGCGTCGATGAAGTCGGCATCGATATCCCACGACATAGACGAGACGATGGGCCGCCATTTTCAGCTTTGTGTCCTTGTTACGCACCGATTTCATTTTCCAGCAGCATTGTGAATCTATCCGATTATCCTTCTTTGAAACCATCCGAAAAGTGCCGCGCCAAAAACAGTAGCCATTCGAGTTGACTCCGTTGCAATACAGACACGTTGTAGCCATTATCTAAAAATGACGTATCAAGGATATCTGGCAGATCAGAAATAGTATAGTTAGGTGGCGGCTGAGAATCACTGGCCGGTGTGATACAAGACCGGATTAATGCGCAGCACAACTCAATCCAAGTATCTTTTCCACCAAGATATTCCCACCACTCAATACCGACACGAACGGTCGCAGAAACGATGAGCGGGCCATCCGAATAAGCAATAGACCAAGCCCCCTTATGTGAAACAGAGAGTGAAGATTGACGAGGTCTGTGCTCATCAATATTCCGAAGAATATGCCAGTCCTTTTTATTGGACTGTTTTTTAGTTCCATACAGCACGCCGTAGGTAAAATCGACCTCTTTGACGCTATGGTTAACCGCCCATGATGGCGCACGTTCGACCAGTTCATTTCCTATGTTCTTGGCCATATCGTCATTGAGGGTTCGTGGCCCGCTCTTGAGCGTTACGCCAACGAATTTACCGCCCGTTTGATCGATCTTACGCCCATCAAGTAGTGATTCGTGCGAGTGCATAGCACTGTGGACGACTTCCCAACCATAAATCGGCAGCACCACCTTCTCGACCATGTTTCCAGCTGATGTTTCCATAGAAGAAAACACTTTGGCCGGAACTAGGTCTTCCTCGATTTCAGCTACATGAGAATATGATCTCTGCTTAGAATAAAACATCAAAACAAAAGGGCTCGTGTAGAATTTTGCGAATTTTGAACTCGCTTTCGGAAGTCCTTTTATGTGAGTTCCTATCTTAGAATGGAATTCATTTTCCATAGCAAGAATTCTCTCGCGTGCCTTGGAGTCCCCGTCTATCCTTTTTAAACTATCAAAAATCTCCTTCTTGCTAAGAAGAAGGGCGGGAACATTTTTGGGTAAATCAGGATGACCGGCCAATATTACACCTCCGCCATGTTACGCTCACTTCGTCGCGTCACGGGCGAAGCATAACGAACGGTTTTATTTGTTTTTCCATCTTCCCAGACTTTCGTCTTGCCGTTTTTGTACCACTGCCGTGTACGGACATGGGACTGGACATATACGATGCGGTAATCCTCGATCTTGCCATTTTCATTTCGCCAGCGATTAGCTCTGAGTTCGTCCAATGCTTGTGCAACCACCTCACCGGTCACCCGCCCAAGACGCACCGGCACAGCGTTACCAGCCTGCGCGTATTGTTGCATCGGTGTCCCAAAGAACTCCCAATCAGATGGGAATTCCTGGATTAGAGCGTACTCTTTGAGCGATAGCGCCCGTACTTCGTTGGGATGGCAAAGGGCCGTGCTGGCATGGTTAGGCATCGTTACCAGTGTCGGACACGGCAAATCGAAACTCAGCCGACGCCACCAGCCAGACCGCCCCCCCTTTGCAAGCCAGGCGCGGCCCATTGACTCTTTTTGAACATTTTCAGGGAGGCTGCGCCAATTTGAGCCCTCTGGCACAAGACTCAAGTAGCTCTTTTTGCGTGGGCTAAAATCCATGATGACTTGGCCTGGATCATTTAGTCCGCCGATAGCGTCACGAAGCGTCCGCCATGGCAAAAGCCCTGGTTCGCGGTGTCCATGCGTAGGGTCAGGGAAATCAACACGCTTGTTGTAGCGATTCCCAATAAAGACAGCACGCTCGCGGAGTTGCGGCGCACCGTAGTTCACAGCGTTTACTTCAAAGCAATCCATATGGTAAGCGACAGAGCCACGCTTTTGAAGATCGCGCGCGAACTGGCGGATAACCGAGCCGCGCTCTTCCGCTTCGGAGAGAGGTGGGCCTCCCTTCTCAGGACGGTCAGCTATCGGACGATGCTTTAAGGCAGCAGATACGAGGCCACGGACATTCTCCATGACAAAAAACTTGGGTTGCATCACCTCAACATATCTCAAGAATTGCCAAATCAACATACCGCGTGGGTCTTGGGTTGTCCCCCGTTTGCCAGCGGTGCTGTAAGATTGACATGGGGGTCCTCCAATCAAGAGATCAAGCTCTCCTGGTTTCAGACCGCATTCTTCCATGACCTTTTCAGGAGAGACGTCCGTGATATCACCTTCGTAAACGCGAAGTTTTTTCGGCAGACGGCCAGCATCACGATTACGACGGATGGTTTCACAGAATGCTGTTTCTTTCTCAACGCATGCAAGCAGATCAAAGCGCCCGGTACTCTCGATTCCAAGATCGAGTCCCATTGCGCCCGAAAATAATGAAAGCGTTTTAAATTTTTTATTTGTCATGCAGCCCGCTCCTCAAAGCATGTCCGAGGCCCAGGGGAAGCTGCACCTCTTCGTTCTCGTAGCGTTCAAGAAAATCCGTAATGGCCTTCCTTGCAAGCCATGACAGCGAAATATCGTACCGCTCAGCAAGGGCAGAAAGAATGGCATAATCGGAGTTCGGTAGCGATACGGTTATTCTATGTCCTTTTTTAGCTGCACCCATGATAATGTTCTCTATATGTTCTGTCTACAGGAGAATCACAACTCTAGAATCACTTTGCATCACTTTGTTGCAATGTGCAATTAGTTGATGCTTATCGGTAAATAAAAATGAAACCAATTTTTGACCGGAAATAATTTCATTTGCGACGATAATTCCTCAATTAAACAATGTGACGATATACACCAAAGCCATCCAAACCGCGCAGAGTTGGTCTCCATGAAATGGTCAGGGTTCCAAGGGGCACGAAGGCCCTTTGGTCGTATCCATAGGCGAAATCATGGTGCGGGTCCATGGGCGGCATACGCCTTGGTGGTGATTAAACGGCCATACGTTTAGACATGGTTTGGTGCAGGTGGAGAGGTCATTCTCCAAACCCTGCGAGTGGTGGAACGGCGATACGTTCTGATGGCTCTGAGACGGGTTCAATGCCTGTGAAAGAGCCACTGCCGGAGGGATGCAACGGGAGCGCGCAGCGGGCTCCCTTGCCAAGATGCGGTGTAGTACACCGCACATCTTGCGATGTTTAGATATTTGTAAATCCAGTCAAGCAATATAATTGTATGGAATTCGTTTGCCGCTCAGTGACTTGCCCGTTTTTCGGTCACGATGTACAAACAAAATTTCGTTGCATAAAGGCAAATATTGACGCACATCTTTTGTCAAATGCAGTCTGGCGTCTCTTCGTCTTCCATACTTAGTCAGAGCAACGAAGGTTTATTCTTCAGAAAAATTCACCCGGAACGCAACGCAAGAGGCCGGTACCTATCCTGTTGCAGAAAGATAGCCTAATATTGGACAGCGCTAACGTCATCTCTTAACATGTTAGAGGTTCGTATCGTGTCCGGTCTGATATTTCTCCACAGTTATCCTTCCTGACCACCCCCGGATTGCTTGGAGAGCTTCTTTATCGTTTCTAGAATACGGGTATGACTCTCGATCAAGGCAATACAGGCTATCCAACGGCAGATCAGCTTGAAGCATTCGTGGCAGAATTGAAGGTCAGACGGCTGTCTGTCACGCAGTTTGCCAATTACGTCACATCGCACCACGGCGTTGCGCTCTCCCCTGCCAATCGTGACGCGTTGAAACGAGGCAATGCTTGTGCACTTGATCGGGAGTTGTTCGATACACTGTGGGATATTCTTACCAGCCTGCCAGATGCGAAACGTGTCGGGAGCAAGGGTTCGAAACTTGGACATATTACGATAACATCGACCATGCGCCGGGAACTTAACGGTCTCTTCGAAAAAACCGGGATCACACCGGCTCTGCTCGTACGACGCCGCCCTCCTGAGCTTCAATCCTTAACCGTCAATAAAGTATCAAACTGGCGCACGGGACGGGTTGTTAAAGCCGATCCGGTGGAATGGCGCTATGTCGTCGATGCTTTGTGCGGTCTCAGAAGCGGTCCGCGCCCGCCTAAAACATAAAATTTGAGATAAATTGCTTCTATTTTTCATAATATTTTCATCCGTATAGGGAATAATAAAGCTACCAGCTAAGGCTGGAATATATTTTTGCTTATATTTCAAAACGATAAGAAAGCCGCTAAAGGCTTCAGGCGCGTAAATGGGGAAACCAAAATGAGTTTGGTGGAATTCAGAGAGAATATTTTTTCGATTGTCGGCGGTGAAGCGGCCAACGAGCGCCTGCTCGGCCAGCAAAGCAGGAGCCGTGAGAGTTTCGGGGCAACCGGTGCAGCGCTCGCGGCGACTTTCGATGAAGCCCGCCAGTCTGCCGAAGAACGCGACCGCAAATCTACCGCCGAAATGGCGTTTCAAGCCCTCCTTGACCAGCTCAATGGCCAGATCGAATGGTTGCAGAACAAAATCGACGAAGCAAATGACTACTTCTCAGAGCACTATGGTGAAGATTGGAGAATTACATTCGGTGAACGCATTCTGGCCCCAGAGACATTGGAGCGGCGCGAGGGCGAAAGTATCGAGCACTATTATAAGCGGCTTGATCAGGCTTTCATGGACGAAATGATCGATGACGAAGGCAACATCAAACCGGAATACATGGATGACCCTGAACTCTACCGATTGGCTAGAATGGCGCAGGACGGATGGCAGTTACGGAAGGCGGAACAGCAGAAAGAATACGTGAATGAAGCTGGCATTAGTGACGATGAAAGAGAACGTCGCAGCGCCGAAGTATCAGAGGACGCTGATTTTCAGGCAAGAGAGGAAATGAGGCAAAAAGTGGAACATGTCGCCTCAACTAGAAAATTAGATGAAGCATACGATGCTGAGCGCGATGCAGAGATCAATGAAGTCAACGTTGCCAGCGCCGATAACGCATTTCTCAACGGCTAGGCTATTGATTGTATTCCTGGTACGATACGGATGCTAAAAGCCCACGCTCTTTTCTCCACGCATAATCTCTGGCGGTCTCAGCGGCCTGACCACGCGCTTCCGCGAGATTAAAAGGACCGTCTACATAATTATCAAAGTAGTATGCCACGCCTGTGCCGGCTGTATCGTTCTGATCAAAGAAGAACGTGATAGGGTCTGAGACGCCTTCGCGCCTAAAATCACCTGTCAAGATAGTCTGGATTTGCTGAGGTGTGACGCTCGATTCAGTTCCTAGAAATACCGAAACGGCTATGCCGGGATTCTGGCGAGCATACGCCCCGGCGGCGCGCCCAGAGTCTTCGACCATTGCAACTGGCAACTGCCTTTCAACAGCAGATGTTATTGGCGGACGTCCATCGTCAGCAAAACTGTATGACAGTGGGGTCACAGCAGCCATCGCGCCGAACCCAATAGCAGCAGCGCGTCCTGCAAATCCTTTTTTCAAACTGCTCAGTGCCATTTTGCACCTGCCTTTTTCTATGTTCAATTACAGAAGATGGCTTTGTATTTTTACTTCGCATCCTTACGTATACAGAGTAAAAAAGGACCGTTTTTATTGATTTTATTATTCATTTTGTGGTACGTTGCGTATCAAAAGGTAAGTCCTTGACTTGTCAGGACTTGCGTAGATGGCGGAAGCCGTTGTGAATCGCGCTGTAGCGATTTATAAAAACGGTCGTTTATTCAGTGTGGTGTGTTGCAGGCGCAAATGGCCGGGTGGTCGCGCCCCAAGAGCCCTTGCAACATGAAAGACCGCCACCATGCCCCACAAAATCGGATATGCTCGTGTCAGCACGGCTGAACAGAACCTTGAACTTCAGATTTCAGCTTTGAACCGCGCCGGATGCGAGCGTATTTACAGCGATAAAGGCGTTTCGGGCACCCAGGCTGAGCGACCAGAATTCAACAGAGCACTACAGGCCGTGAAGTCCGGCGATACGCTGCTGATCTGGCGGCTCGACCGGATGAGTCGTTCGCTCAAGCATCTGATTGAGATTAACTATACGCTCAACCAACGCGGTGCGTTCATGGAGTCCCTGACGGAAAAAATCGATACCTCCACGCCGATGGGCGAGTTTGTATTTCATATCCTCGGGGCAGTGGCGCAGCTTGAGCGGGAAATCATCCGCGAAAGAACACTCGCAGGCTTAGCCGAAGCGGCCAAACGGGGGCGCTTTCCAGGCAGGCCGAGGAAATGCGGGTGAGTGGTTAGTATTTTTAATCCAGCCGCCCTTTAAAAGTGCTTAAGTTATCGCCAAAACATTTATCAAAAGTTTTGGAGGTAATTTGTGCAATTACACTAAGCCCAAAGTGTCGTTTATAAAATTTTTTAAGATCAGAGTCTCCGATGTTCTCTTTCGCAAAAAGAGTTTCTGACGTATTAAAATAATCTAGTAAATTTTTCTCTTCAGACTCAACTATTTCCCTAGTTTCTTTTAAACATGTTGCTTGACTTAACTGTTCGAGGCGGCGGAGCACAATGGCAAGATTACTCAAAGCCAATCGCCTATCGGGAAACTGTTTTATTGCTAAAAATGCGTCTGCAGCCGCTTTTAAAAGCCTTGCAGCTTTTACTAAGCTTTTTTCATCTTGTTTTTCTCGTCCGTAATCAGACACTAAAATGGCAAAGTTAATCTGGTTCATAGCCAACTCTTTTGGAAACTTCTCATCAATAATTGTGAATGCCTCTTCAAACTCAGAGATACCTTGTTCCAAAAAATAGAGATTGTCTTTCAACTTCCATAGTCGGCGTAGATTGAAAGCAATTGTTGTTTTATATAATGCCCATTGATACGGCTTTGTTTCCTTGTGCCCCTTAATTTCTTTTCTCAACAATGATATTGCATTCTCAATATGAAACTCGTTTGCAAACGACCTGTTATCTAAACAAGTCAAAATATATAGCTCCGTTAGCCACCCATGTTTTCCTTCATTTATTTCTGCAGCTAAGCTCTCATAATGTTCGTAAATTACATATTCAGCTGTTTTTCGAAGCTCAGTATCACCAACAAAATCACCAAAAACGACTAAAGATCTTTGCAAATACAAGGTCGCTTTCAGCTTTTCATTTTCTCCCAAAATTTCTGAGTGGCGTACTGCTACTTTTCCAAAATGAACTGAATCATTTAGTCTATCTCTATGAGCTTGCCATCCTTTATCACTAATGGTTGAGCGGGTTCCTCTATTGCGCAAAATAGCGCTTAAAGAAAGACCAATACGATAACAACTTTCTTTCAATACTTTTTGATTATTACAATTATTTAGTTCATCTCGAAGCATTGCCTCAGCTTCTTCTAGAGGTTTGTTATCCTTAGATAAATTTGCCAAAGAATTCATAATTGCATACAACAATTGCTGGCTACTGACCAAAGCCGTTTCATTTTCATCTGGTATATTTACAATCAAGTTGCGGAGCTTTTTAAGAGATTTTTCTAATGACTTTACATCTCCAAACCCTATGCCCTTTTCATATAGTGAATCCACCGCAGCTAATCTGTACAAGGGTCCTTTGCCATCCCCCGCTAGTTCTGCTGCTTTCTCAAAATAGTCTGCGGCTACTTCGAACTCTAATTGTGTCCGAGCCATTGAAGCCAATTCGACATAAAGTGTAAGTCCATTGTTCGCCACCTCTTGCTTTTGCTTTAGATGGAGATTCCCAAGGACATTCTGACTTTTCTTCCAGTTCTCTACTGCATCAAGCAATGTTTCATGTGCTGCTTTAAAATTTCCTGAGTCAAACTCCTTCCTAGCAATCAACCTTGCATCCTGTGAAGAGTCGTTTGCTATAAGACCGATTGACTCACGATACTCCAAATACTTTTCAAACTCGGTTTTTACTTTTTCAGTAATTTCTTCAAAAGTGAGATTTGGAAATTCTGCTTTTCTCTGTTCAACTATTTGATCCACTAGCTCAAAGAAACCTTGCCGATCCATAGTGATTGCGCGAATAATTGTTTGAGTGCTTTCTTCCCTTTCTTTCGTGGCCAGCTCAATTTCATCAATTGATCTTAGTTCCGCATTCTTTTCAATGAACAACATTGCTGCAGCAAGAGTAATTAAGCCAAGAACCACAGAAGCAGCAAAAGCATATATATATTTTCGTTTTCCAAATATACGGGAGAAGCCAAGGTTAACTTTTTCCTCTAGAACATTCTCCTGCTTTGAAAACTCATATGAGAGCGTATTTAATATCTGCTCTTTTTGAATGCCTTCTTGTTTCTCGAATTCTTCACTTAGAAGATCTAATAAATGGCCCTTCTGAATCTCTTTTTGTGTTTCAAATTCACTGGATAAAGCATCTAGGATTTGTTTTTTATCAATGCCTTTTTGCGTTTCAAATACGCGGGAAAGAATGTCTAGAACCAGTTCCTTATTGAAGTACACTTGATGAACACGTGCCCCTGAAACGACATCAACAACTTCATCTTCCAGAGCGGGTTCAGGCCCCTCAAATTTTCTAGGCTCCAATCCAGCAAGCCGATAAACTTCTTCTGCATCCTTAGGGTGATGATAGGAAAGCCAGGCAAGATATGGTGCCGTCAATTCATCTGCTGCTTTGCCACGTTGAACATCAGCTAATTGACGTTTCGCTTTATTCGCGACATCTTCTTGCTCTTGATGTGGGCGAAAGTTATCTATTTTAAAATGCCGCCCAAATGGCAGGATCGCCCAATAAATTTCTTTATTGTTGGCTCCATTTTTTCCAGGAAATTTTTCTTTGATTTTCTCGACCAGTTTCTGTCGAATATGCTGATGATCGGGTCTCGTTTTTCTTACCATCAAAATGGCATCTTCAAGAAAACCCTTATTCCGCATTTCACCAATACATCCCGTAAGTCGCTGCAATTCTCAGTTTACGAGTAGATAGAAAAACAGGTCAAGCTACAAGCGTGTTTATCTTAAGGAGAGAAATCCAGATGATCAGTTTGGGTTTTAAGATATTCTAGTGGAGTTCCATTGCGATCAACCTCTCTACCATGTTCAAAGTATTGTTCACTTTGAACTTGCCCGGTTTCTCCATTTCTAAGTATCCAGGCTGCCTTGCCCGTTTCCCGATGCGGCAAGCCCGCGAATCTCCAGTCTTCAGAATCTATAATTCCTGTTTCATAATGCCGACCTATCTTTGCCGGATTGTTCAGTCGATGTTGCTTTCCCCATTGCAGCCACACTTCACATATTAAAAATTGTCCTGTGTCTTGCGTTATTGCTGGGAAGTCGCCATCTCTATGTATATGTCCCCGTTGATAGTAGACCTGAATAATGTCTCCCGAGACATATTCGCCTTTTTCTTCATTAAACCACCCTTCTTCCCATGTAAAAGCTGGGCGATCATTCTCTCTGTGGCGCAATCCATATTGCACCCATTCTCTTGCAACAACCTTGTTTGTTTCAATGTGATAATACTCCACGGCAGGTAGATCGCCGTCACGATGGATGAAACCCTCTTTTTTCCATACCCGGCGCGCATAGCTGCCATCGCATAAAACATCTAGGGGCAAATAGGAGATTGATAAAATATCTTCGAATAAATCAATATCTACATCTAAATCACCTTCAATTTCATACTCATTCTCATCTAATGACATTCTTCCCCAACACTTAAACAACAAACACTAAAATACTCTTTATTATAGTTATAATATATTAATGCACTCTTTATAAGTGTATTTTGCCTCATAAAATAGCTTTCCAACGCTTTTCCAACGCTACGAATTCATTTTTTTCAGCCACCGTGAATTCATCGCGAGGCGCATTCAAGCGCGGCCTAATTATAAAAATTGAGCACATGTGCTCTGCCATTCATCAATGGAGAGCAAGGATGAAAAACGTAATACATACTGAGGCTCACAACGAGTTGCTGAGTAAGAGTTATTTTAGCCGACTAGCTGTTGCGACGGCTAATTTAGGTATATCCCGTCGCGAAATCCCAAACTGGATCACGGATACCATTTACGGGTTTGACGGTAAAATTCTATGGCCTCACGGGCAAGAGTTTATAGTCTCGGATACCGCTATCGACGACGCTTTCAATAACGATGGTAGCTTCCGGTGGCTCTCAGATTTCATTGCATCCGCAGATAGAGAACCAAGAAGAAATCCTCAAGCACGCCTTCTGGATAGGCTGCGGCTGATTGATTTGGCTTTCCGCATTTCAAAACCCTAAATCGCCAAACATTTCACTCGGTAAAGCGCTTCGCTGGGGGGGATTGGATCTAACCAATCCCCCCAAACAGAAAATCTCGACCAGTAACCATACGCATCGAAAGGAATTATCGATGTCACACAACAATTCATCATCAGAACTCAAACGTATTGTCGAAGATATTCAATCTGATCTGACCATAATGCGCAGGCCGTCTGAAGCATCTCTGATGTCCTACGCAATGGCTCTACTATCCCCTCAACAAAAAGCACACAAAGAGCTTTTGCAGGCTGAAGATCACCTCAAACTCTCGCTTGTGGAGGATTTCATCGCCATCCTCAAACTTGCCGGAAAACCGGACCCCTCCCTGCAAAGTGACAGCAGTTATTTCGATCATATGAACCGGCGGTTTGCAGATTCCAGCACCCTAGAAAATAAGGAGGCGTAAATGACCAGGAAACACTTCATGGGTGTAGGCGTAAAGCCTATCGCCTTTGCCAAACGACGAAAAGTAAAGGCTCAGGCTTACCTCGTCTGGTGCCAAATTCTATTAATGCTCATGGCACTTGGATTGGGAGTGGTCGCCTTCACGACAGGTCTAGAATATGTGCTGCTGTTCTTTATCATCGATGAAACTTTTGGCGCAGAACTACCGAGCGACCCTACGCCTTTCAAGGTCTATATAATGGCATTTGCCAGTATAGCCGCCATTACCGCCTATCATGTGCAAATGCTCCGCGATGGCGATAACACCATCATGTGTGTTTTGCGTCAGGTCTCCCGCCTGATGACAGTATTCTTCTTCGTTGGGATTGCCGCGCTTTTCATCAATAGTGATTTTAGTTTCAGCGATGGCAGTTTTGAGCTCACGTTGGATAACGACGGAACGTCATGGGCAACGGCATTCCGGGAGTTTATCGAGCCCTATCTGGGTTTAATGGCCTCCATTGCCATGGGCGGGCTTGTCTTCATTAATCTCGCCGTCGCAGATGTGCTCCTCGGCTTGGTCCGTCAAAAAGGGCCGGACCTACTCCATAAACGCTATCTGGCCAGGACGATGATTGCCACCTGCCGGAAATTTCTGAGCGATGTGCGTGAACTGGCAGGCGTGCAACGTCAATTGGAGCAGGCGCATACCTCCCAGCGAGACCAGGACATTTTCCGCGTAGCATCGCAACTTGAAGGGATCATGCGCCCCGTGCTGCATGAGCAGAAGAAGCTTTACCTGCAGATGACCGATATGCGTCGCGAGGAAACGGACGTGTTCGACATGGAAAGCGATCCTCTTCCTCAGAACCTGCCAAAGGCGGAAACGCTCAAAGCCCATATCGACGATACCGAAGCTTTTATCGCGCGGATTCCTGCCATCGTTGCTCAATGTCCTGTCTTCAATTCTGAGACCCGTTAAGGAGTAACATCATGAAAAAACTTCTCGCAGCCCTGTTTCTGTCCATGATTTTGGCGCAACCCGTCATAGCAGATGAAAATCGTTTCAAGACCCTGCATGTGTTGGCCGATCTTTCAGCCTCCAACCCCATAGTCAGCAGTGAGACGTATTCTCAGTTGATCGCCTACCGGGTCAGTGAGGCTATCCTGGCAATGAACTACGGAGACTACGTTTCGTTTACGACCTTTGGCAATCTAAGGCTGGATGATCAGCTCCGCGTTCGGGTGCGCCTGACAAAACGAAATAAACCAGAGGCCGTTGCCAAAAAAATTGCTCAACTGATTTTGTCCATTCCAACTGGAGATATCCAAGCTCAGCAATCTACCGAGATCGTCGCTCAGCTCGAATGGGGCTCTTTTAACTGTGCTGCCAGAGATCAACTTCTCATTGCGACTGATGGCATTGAGGCGAGTGGGTTCGTACCTTCCCCCAAAAAGCTCCTGAATGGTTCTGCCGTACTACCTGAACCTATGGAACCGGGCTACCTTGAAGGCTGCACGGTGACGATGCTTGGGATTGGAAAAGCGGAAAACGGTTCCTGGCCTGGACCGCAAGTTCGCAACCTGACGAAAGCCTGGAAAAACTATATGACCGCCGCCAAAGCCGATTTCACTGCACTGCCAAACCCGTAAAAACTACACCTGCAGAAAATAGCCCGCTCCGGTCAACGGGGCAGGCTTTTTATTATGCACCTATTGCTCCTATCCCCCCGCCTTATTGCCATAAGCCCATACCCTGTAAATTGGTAGTCCTGTGCTCAACGGCAGCGCAAGGCACTTTTATCGGAGCAACATGAAAGGGTAGAACATGAAAAATTCTTCCAATTCTGAAAATTTCTCAGGACCAGTCGCCAAGGTGTTGGCAGTCGTGGCAACCTTCTTCTTTTTCCCATTTTTCTTCGAATATACAGAGAGCCGAGTCGTCAATTTTACCATCCAGCATTACGGCTATGACCTCGCGGAGTTTGCTCGGATTGGCTGGATAATCCTAAGCGTCTTGATGATTTTTACCTTATGTCACTTTGTGTTGACATTAGCTTTCCGTCTTTCTCAATTTCTCATTGCGACGTGCCGATAGGAGATTGATATGGCACATCCCTTTAATGAGGAGTTTCGTTTTGGTTCCGCTAGCTGGGCAACTGAGCAAGAAGTAAAGAAAACCGGTCTGTTTCGGCCCAAGGGACTACAGATAGGTTTTTTTGGGAAAAAGCCGGTATATAGTGATGGGGACGCTCCGCTGATCTGTATTGCCGGAGCTGGTGGTGGCAAGCATGCCTGTCTATTGAGTTATATTCTTTGCAAGGATCGCGCGGAAGAGAATACGGTAGCAGTAGATATGCGTGGTGAACTCGCGGCCACCAGTATTCACAATGCCGCCCGACATAAGCAGCCTGTATATATATTTAACCCCTTTGGATTACACGGCCTGCCGCAAGACAGGGTCAATCTTTTCGACCTGCTCAAACCCGACTGCCCGAAGCTGCATAGCAACGCAGAAATGCTCGCCATCAATATCATTCGCTTGAGCGGCAGCAGTAACGGGAAATATTTTGAACTCACTGCTCAGTCCTGGATTAAATCTATCCTGATCGCTCTCACGCTGAAAGACGGATATGTGGATGTCGATAATTTCATGCGAGCCATCAATGCAATTGAAGGCGATCTCGCATACTGGCAACTTGTTCTAGACGTTATGCTCAGCAGTGAGTTCGAAGATGTGAGACGGACGGGATCTGAAATGCTTATGCGTCAGCAGGAAGATCCCAAGTCTTTTGGTTATTTCATGGGCGAGATTTATGCTTACACAATCTGTTTTAACAACCCGCAGATTAGAGAGTCGCTGACAAAACCGACTTTCTCTATGAACGATATCACCAATCCAAACCGCACTTGCAAAATCTTCATTGTTATTCCCGCTGAATATATTGAACAACTCTCCATGCTTGTCAGTCTTTTTGGGATCAATGCTTTGACCTACAAAACGCAAGCCCCAGCCGCACCCCGACTGAATTTAATCGTTGATGAGGCCGGACAAATGGGTAGAGCCGATTTTCTAATCCGTTCATATACATATGGTCGCGGTGCAGGCGTAAGAGCGTTCGCCCTGTTTCAAGACGTAGGCCAGATTAAACGTCACTATGGCATTGAAGGTGTCCAGCAATTTCTGGGCAGCAGCCAAACGCGTATTTTCTTCGCGATCCGGGACATTGAAACGGCTCGCATGGTTTCTGACATGCTTGGCGAAGAAACGCTCGAATATGACGATAAGCTCAAACAATCAGAAGCTCGTCGCCACAAAAGACGCGCTGTGCATGACATTCTGAATGGAAAAGATCCGTTTGAGGCTGCGGGCGAGTACCGGTTTCATAGGCAGGTTGAAACCTACCGCTCCAAACAATCTCGCAGGCTAAGAACGCCTGACGAGATTTTGAGGATGGATGAAGATAAAATGATTGTCTTCATGTCTGGCAAAGACCTCAACCCTATGGAACTGGACAAAAGGCCTTATTTCCACGAAGGTCATATGGCAGGATATTATCTATCAAACCCTTACCATCCACCGATAGATAGAGTGCAAGTCAAAACTTTTTTCGGTATGCATTGGCGCAAAGTTGTTACGGAACCTGTTCCATCTGCCCTGCAACATCTTCCTCAATACTCGGAGGGTACATGGCAATATGTACAAGGGTATCGCCCCAAATACTAAGACGGCTATCCCCCCGCTTCATGAGTTAAACTCCACCATTCTTCCTCTTACAGGGCGCAGGCATACCGTCTGCGCCCTAATCACGAGGAGAATAGCATGAGTGACGATACAAAAAACTCAAACCAGCCCAGCCATATCATCAACCATGTCACGCAAGGCAAAGACGGGAAATCCTATTCCACACGTGTCGCTGCCGCTTTTCCGCAAAAGGACGGTGAGGGATACACAATCGAGCCGGATTTACTGCAAACGAAAGGCTACCTGTCGATGCGGCCCTTTAAGGGCAAAAGCAAAGACACAGGGCGCGAACGGTGAGACTGATGAAAGAAACTGGTCTTACAAAACAATATAAAGATGCGCAGAAGAAAGCTTATGAGCGTGATGCCCGTATCCATCAAGCTCCGGTATCGAAGATGGAGCTGGAGGCTTTGTTACAACGCCGGAAAGTACCCGTTAAAACACATAATTTAACACCGGACGGCGCGACTCAGCAGAACGTTAACCACGAAATTAATAGTGAAAATGAGCGTAGGATTAACTACGTTCAAAAGCGCCTCGACCGGCAGAGAAACAAGCTGACGCGCGACTTTTCAAGAAGCCGGTAGTGTCAAATTTGCATGATACCTGAGTAATTAGGTATCATGCATCTATGATCAACTTCATGACAGAACGGGAAATGGAAGACCTGCTCGTTAGTGAAAGGCGGGAACTTGTTTCATCAGGTGGCGATAGGCAGGTCGTCACGGCTGATCGGCTTTTCTGGCTTCGCCTTGATCTGCTCCTTCAAGCTTTTATCACGACTTTAGACGATGTCTACCGCTATACCTATATGGACATGGCAGCTCAAAACACGTCATTCGCCGATTCCTTTAAAGCTGTTGTTGTCTATATAGATAACCGCGTTCAGTAGCTAAATTCAGCCAATATATTTTCATAATCTATGGGTGTAAAAATTATTTTAGTACAATCATAGATTTGCTATAACAAAGCCTTCTAATGTATACTAAAGCTATAAGGGTTTGATCGCACTGCAGATACAAACAATTAAGCCTTAATCACCCAAAAAGGGTGGCGCGGTGCAATACCATCAAGTTAGTGAATAACGAAGATCGACGTCCAGTGGATTGCCGACACAGGTGGAGTTTGCTCATTTGAAAGAGATTATTGAAGCGCATAAGGAGAAAGTAAAAAAACTTGGTTATTCCGAGGAACAAGCCGAAGAAATTATCCACAGAGTTTCAGCAATGATGTCAGCCTTCATCGATGCTGCCTGGGGCACACATCCGGCTCAGTTAAGTCAGCGGGCAAATGACAAGAAAAGCCTCGCCTCTGTAAAGGAGTGTGTTAACATTGAACTACCAACGAACCAATCAAGCCACAAAAGTGAGTGAGACTGATTTGACAAGAGGTTAGAGAGCTTATGAAGACCCCCAAAACGACAAGTAAAGCTGTGATTTATTGCCGCGTTTCAGATACGAAGCAGACCCTGAGGGGAACCGGCCTAGGTTCCCAGGAAACACGTTGCCGTGAATACGCTTCTTCTCGCGGTTACGATGTCGTTCAGGTTTTCAAGGATGATGCATCTGGTGGATTGATCAATCGTCCCGGCATGCAGTCAATGCTTTCCTTTCTTCGCCAACGTCGCAGAACCCCGCATATCGTCCTGATAGATGACATCAGCCGCCTTGCCAGAGGCCTTCACGCCCATATTGAGCTCCGCGCAGCGATCAATACGTCCGGTGGCATTCTGGAATCGCCTTCGATTGAATTTGGGGAGGACAGTGACAGTCAGCTCATTGAAAACCTGCTTGCCAGCGTCTCACAACATCAGCGGCAAAAGAATGGTGAGCAAACCCTAAACCGCATGAGAGCGCGCACTCTCAACGGCTATTGGGTGTTTCCGGCTCCGGTCGGTTATCGATATAAAAGTGTTTCCGGACAAGGAAAAGTTCTCCATACCGATGAACCTAACGCTTCGATTTTGAAAGAAGCATTAGAAGGTTATGCCTGTGAACGGTTTTCAACACAGGCGGAAGTGAAGCGTTTTCTCGAAACCCACCCGACATTTCCAAAAACACCGCGCGGTGAAGTGACGAACCAGCGGGTTAAAGACTTTCTCACACAACCGCTCTATGCCGGGTATTTGAAGGTTCCAAAATGGGATGTGTCGCTTCGTCCAGCAAAGCACGAAGGCTTGATTAGTTTTGAGACCTTCAACACGATCCAGCTGCGCCTCAATGGCAAAGCGCGTGTTCCTGCACGTAAAGACATTAACGCAGACTTCCCTTTAAGGGGCTTTGTTTTATGTGGTTGCTGTGGCAAGCCGCTTACTGCCAATTGGAGCAAAGGGAAGATAAAGCGTCATCCCTATTACCTCTGCCGGAATAAGGACTGTGAACTGAAGGGTAAGTCAATTCGCCGGGATCAGGTCGAACAGGAATTTGAAGATTTACTGAAATCCCTGCAGCCTTCGGAAGATTTATATAGCTTCGCCTCGTCATTGTTCCGTGATCTTTGGGACCACCGAGCAGAAAAGGAAAAAGAACGTAGCAGTTCCATGAAAGCAGAAGTATCTCGCATTGAACGGGACGCAGAGAAGACGATGGACCGCCTGATCAACGCTGAGAGTGATTCAGCTATTCGTGCATACGAAAAACGTCTTGGCGATCTGGATACGAAGAAACACCTCCTCAAAGAGAAAATCAGTAATTGTGGCAAGCCACTTCATACCTATGAAGAGACATTCAAACACTCCATGAACTTCCTCTCAAACCCTTGGAAAATATGGGAAAATGGAAGTATTGAATACCGTCAAACAGTGCTCAAACTTGCCTTTGCAGACCAGTTAGCTTATGACCGTGATAACGGCTTTCGAACACCGAAAGTGTCCTTACCTTTCAAGGTCTTAGAGGATATTTGCAGTGGAAATGAAGAGATGGCGCACCGGGGAAGATTCGAACTCCCGACCCCTAGATTCGTAGTCTAGTGCTCTATCCAGCTGAGCTACCGGTGCTTGTTGGTCAACTTTGGCTGTTGACGTTCGGGGACAATGTCACGACTGCCGCCCGCCTGAGGATCGGGAAATTAATCAAAAGGGGGGGGCATTGCAAGCGATTAAACCAGATTTCTGCAAAAAGTTGTTTCGAAATCGGTTCTTGTCGCCACGCTTTTCATTAGATACTATCTTGCACTGTTTTCCGGTTACAAAAACCGCTCGGTATGGTAAAGCCTTTTTGTTTCCCGCTGCCGGGTTCTTGCGCGCACAGAAATAAAGAGTGTTGTATAATCATGGTATTCAGCCTTACCCGCCCCATTGCACTAAGCGCCGTTTTGTTCGTCGCAAGCTGCTCTTTCGTCGATGAAACACTGCTGCCCCCGCTGACCGGAGATCCGGCACCTGCTAAGGCAGAGAAGACGGAGTTGTCCGCGGAGGATAAAGCCGCAATGGGCGTTGATCAGGCGGCAGCACAACCTGCGGCAACTCCGGCACCCGCCGCTGCTCCTGCGAGCCGCTTCACACTCCCTGAAGTAACCTCGGCGCCGAGCACGGGGACAGTGGTTGGCCAAAGGGTTGAAACACTCAGAGAGAATTTAAGAGCCTTGCAAACACGCGTAAACCAGAACAGCGCGCAGTTTGAGGAAATGGAAGATTCTACCACGGCGACATCGCAGCGTTACCACGGCACTATGGCCGCCATTAATGCACGCCTTCAGATTGGGACCACAAAGGGAAATCCCATACTGATCAGCCAATGGAATGAAGCGCAAGGTGATCTGGAAGAAATTGCGGCGGATGTATCCCGCATGAACAATCTTGCCAATTCAGTCGCGGGGGATGCCGGAGAAGTCGGATTTTTGCTCGAATCGGTGCAATCCGCATTTGAGCTGAGCGGGGCGATTGAGGAAGATCATCGCCAGCTGACCGTGCTCGAGGATGAGACCAGCCGGACGTCAGTTCTTACAAATCGCCTGCTGTCGCAGCTGACCAACGATATCAATCGCCAGACAGCCTATGTCGGCACAGAGCGGATGAACCTCACCAATACCTCCATCGCCATCAAGAATGGCGGCTTCCTCGGCACCAGCGCCGGAACACGGAATTATCTTGAAACAGCCAAGGCCGATACGGCGAGTAGCGAGCGTCAGGCATTGGTCATCATTCGTTTTGACCGCGAAGATGTCGCCTATGAGCAGGCACTATATGACGCCGTCAGCCAGGCAATGCTGGAGCGCCCGCAAGCAAATTTCGATATCGTCTCCATTGCACCACTGCAGGGAAATCTTGCGAGTAATCAGGCGACATCCGTGCGCAATGCGGAACGGGTTTTGCGCTCCCTCACAGATATGGGGATGCCCGCCTCCCGGGTTAATCTTTCAAGCACATCAAATGCGAATGTGGCATCAAACGAGGTGCATGTTTACGTGAGGTAAACGACTGCGCATCGAACATAGATATAAGAAAAGCGACGGTTTGATCCGTCGCTTTTTTGTTTTCCAAGCGTCACCGCAGCTAAGGCTCTCATCTCATCAAAAAAGCATGCTTTCGATATTTTCCAGAAAAAATGCAACCCCGATACCCGCAGCAACGGCCCCCGCCATACGCGGTTTTGTCGCGGCCATCTCAGAAGCGTGCCATACTCTCTCGACCATGAGACCGACGCCAATGGCAATGACATATTGAATAAAGGTAAAGCCTGCGAGGTAGGACACAAGCGGCGTCGCTTCGGCGCCAATGACCGCTTCTCCGTAGGCGCCACCATGAAAAATGCCGGCGATTGCAAAAATAACCAGATAGACAGCAGTCGGGATTTTCCGACCCGACATGACCAGTGCCCCCAGCAGAATGACGGAACCAGTAATGATCAGTTCGGCATAAGGCAATACCGTGCCGCTCGCGATCAAAAGGCATCCCGCCAACGTCCCGCCAATAAAGACGAGAGGGGCTGAATATTTTCTTTTCAGGAAGACCGCGGCAAGGCCGACCAGTACGATAAAGGCAAGATGGTCAATCCCGATTACGGGGTGGCCCAGTCCGGAGAGAAGGCCGTCCATGAAATTGTTGGGCGTCGTTCCGCCCATGGGATGATGGGCCATGGCCAAACTTGACCCAGACATCACAGCAAGCCCCGTCATCACGGCTAAAAAGTTTCGCATGCCCCTATTCCTCCATCGCATTCCCGGAACTAATAATAGCTATTGTTACAAAGCCCGTCATAGATTACATCGTATTTTCTCAATTTATTTATTTAACAAGTCTTTCATAAAATGGGCTTGGCATCATGGCGATAAATTTATCAACGACCTACCGCATAAACAGCAATAAAGTAGGCAGAAAATATTAGCCAAACCCGGGAAACCAATCCCTTTCGCCATTATATTAAAATAATTCTAAAAATTACTTGCATATAATAGGCCAGAGATTATATGAAGGTTGTCTTTAGAATTACAGAAACATTGGAGTTGATAGAGATGAAAAATATGGAAGGCCAGAAAGTCCCGAACGTCACCTTTAAGACCCGTGTTGGCGATAGCTGGCAGGATGTTACAACTGATGAGCTGTTCAAGGGCAAGAAGGTCGCTTTATTCGCTCTACCGGGAGCATTTACGCCGACATGCTCTTCTTCACATCTGCCGCGCTACAACGAACTCGCACCGACGTTGGCGAAATGCGGTATTGATGATGTGCTCTGCCTGTCGGTGAACGATACATTTGTCATGAATGAATGGAAAAAGGTTCAAAACGCGGAGAATATTACCTTTATTCCGGACGGTTGCGGCACCTTCTCAGAAGGAATGGGCATGCTCGTGGACAAGGAAAACCTCGGCTTTGGCAAGAGGTCATGGCGCTATTCCATGATTGTAGATGATGGCGTCGTCGAGAAAATGTTTATCGAGCCGGAAGTCGAAGGTGATCCGTTCGAGGTCTCCGACGCAGATACAATGCTTGAGTATCTCGATCCGTCAGCGCAGAAACCGCAGGCGATCACTGTCTTCACAAAACCCGGTTGCGGTCACTGCGCAAGAGCCAAATCCGCCCTTGACAAAGCAGGTCTCGGCTATGAGGAAATTGTCCTAGGAACGGACGCAACCATGCTCTCCCTGCGGGCAGTATCCGGTGCCTTAACGACCCCGCAGATCTTTATTGATGGCAAGAAAATCGGTGGCGCAGACGAATTGGAAAGTTATCTCGGTTCCGCACAGTCGGTAGCCGCGTAACTAGACTGATACTGCAAAGAAGGGTTTTTACCTTCTTCAAAAAAAGAAACCCGCTGGTGTGAGCCAGCGGGTTCTGCTTTTTCTATCGCCATGCGAGGGAATTAATCGCTCCAGGACATCCGTGCAACGTCTGTCGCGAAGAGCGGCAAATCCTGCCAGACGCCATTCAGCCCCTTACGAACAACCAGAATACGCGGAAACTGGAAAAGATATCCATTGACCGCGTCCTCTGCGAGAATCTTTTGAGCCGTCTGCAACAGCTCCGTCCGCTCCGCAGGTGTTGCCGCAGATTCAGCCGCCGCCACGACCTCGTTAAACTTCTCATTGTTATAGTTGAAGTAATAATTTTCGCGGGCGTAGATACCGATGTCCATGGGCTCTACATGAGCTACGATCGAGAGATCATAGTTTTTCTTCTTGTAAACCTCATCCAGCCATTTTGGCCAATCGACATTCTCGATATTGATCTTGAAGCCGGCTTTCTCAAGCTGAGAGGCGACGATCTGACCGCCCTGCCGCGCATAGTTGTCGACCGGCGGCAATTTCAGTGACAGTTCAAGCCCATCCGGATACCCCGCTTCCGCCAGCAGCTTTTTGGATAGTTCCGGATCATAAGGATAGGTATTCGTCAGATCGACATAATCCGGATGATGGGGCGCGAAATGCGATCCAATCGGTGTACCGTAACCGAACATGGCGCCGTCGATAATTTCCTGCCGGTTGATCGCATGGGCAATCGCCTGACGCACTTTCAGCTTTGAAAGAGCCTCATTGGCATTATTGGTGCTTAGGATAACCTCACCATTGGTATTTCCAACAATGACATTGAAATCCTCTTTGAGAGAGTCACTGGAAAGAAGCTCCGTCGGGATATCCGTTGCATCGACATCGCCGGACAACAAAGCGGCAAGACGCGCCGTTCCATCTCCGATGAAACGGATAGTAACATTTTTGATAGCGATGCTATCTTTATCCCGATAGGTATCGGCAGCAGAGAGCTTCAGGCTATCACCTTTCGTCCAGCTATCGAGTTTGTAGGGGCCGGTCCCAATAGGTTGCGTGGCGTTTGTCGCATCCGATGCCGGATCGACGATAACAGCCGTTGATTCGCCAAGTTGTTCCAACAGATCAGGGCGCCGTTCCTTGAGCTTGATAACGACGGTACTGGCATCCGGCGTTTCGATGCTTTCCATGACCTCAAATCGGTCTTTGCGCTTGTTCTGGCTGTTTTCCGCGGCATTGGCCTCGAAAGTATATTTGACATCCGAGCTGTCAAAGTCGGCGCCATCATGGAATTTAACGCCTTCCAGCAGTTTGAACGTATATGTCAGACCGTCATCACTGATTGTCCAGCTCTCCGCAAGAGCTGGCTGCACAGCGCCAGTTTCATCAATGCGGGTGAGGCCTTCATATACATTATACAGTGTGGTGAGCGAAATGGCCGCCGCAGCGCCCGTTCTCGGATCGAGCCCCGGGGGTTCCAGCCGCTGGGCGAAAGTTACGCTATCTTTCGCCGCCAAAGCCATTGTCGGGGCCAAGATGGCGCCAACAAGGGCTGTAGCAATAATTAATTTCTTCATTTGATTTGCTCCCTAGTAAAAAGCTTAATACTACGACAAATATCCCGGTATCCCGCCCAAACTTGTAGCGTTATAGACGGCCCGGGCAATGGACCTTGCGACACAATCCGAAGCCATCGCACCTATCATAGCAACACCCATTGGCCTTGCGCCCGACAGCTCTTTCTTCTCCGTCGATAATGCAAAAATACTATCGCCGTCGAATGGGGTATGTACAGGCCTAATTGCACGTGCCAGACCATCATGCGCCATAATGGCGACCCGCCGGGCTTCCGATTTAGTAAGCGCGACGTTCGTTGCGACAACACCAATGGTAGTATTTTCCGCAAGGCGGGACTCCATCGGCATATCGAGAGGGATGTCGGCGGTCAATTCAGGAGCGCCAAGCCCCCCAAATTCTCCTTGCTGTTCAAGGACCCACGCCCAGAAATGACGCGTTCCCGGAATAACAACGCTGCCAACCGGATTGACGGCAAAGATGGCGCCCACCTGTATGCCATCGTCGCTTACCAGTGACGCACTTCCAAGGCCGCCTTTCATACGACCGGCCGCTGCGCCATAACCAGCCCCGATATTTCCAAGAGGAAAGTCTTCCCGCACATTTTCGGCCGCCGCCATTCCAAGGTTGCGATAGGGCGGCATATCTCCCCAGTTCTTGTCACCCGCATTCGCAAGATCAAAAAGAATAGCCGATGGAATGATAGGGACATGTGTTCCCCTGACATTAAAACCGCGCCCCTGCTTTGCAAGCGCCATAATAGCGCCAGAGGCTGCCTCCAGCCCGAAGACTGATCCTCCGCTCAGGACTACTGCATCCACCCTTTCGACCAGGCAGTCGGGATTTAGTACTTCGGTCTCCCGTGTACCCGGGCCACCACCGCGAACATCAACCCCGGCAACCGCCGCCAGATCGGGAACAATCGCCGTTACACCGGTCATGGCCTCTACATCTTCGGCATTGCCTATTTTTATACCGTCGACATCTGTGATAAGATTTCTGGCGCCGGGTTTGTTCATGGGTACCAACTTTTGTTTTTACTTACGCAACGTTAGCCTTGGCCATGGCGAGGGTCAACTGATCTTCGTGCCCCACGCGGCGTCAATAAAGAAAGCCTGAAACATGTTCACTGCCCTGCCCTTCCTGAACCGATATTGCCTTCCCGTTCTGCTGATGATCCTGACATTCCTGTCCCACGGCGGACCGGCCCAAGCGCAGCAAGACGCAAAGTTCATGATTTCCGCAGCAAACCCGCTGGCTGCGGAAGCAGGGCGCGACATGCTTGCCCGGGGTGGCAGCGCGATTGACGCAGCCATTGCAACGCAGATGGTGCTGACCTTGGTCGAGCCGCAATCCTCCGGCATCGGCGGCGGGGCATTCCTGCTGTATTTTGACAACGAGACGAAGCAACTCGAAACCTATGATGGCCGGGAAACGGCCCCTGCCGCGATAGAGGAAACTCATTTCCTGAAGACGGATGGCAGCAAGAAAGATTTCTATGAGGCTGTTGTCGGCGGCGGATCGGTAGGTGTCCCGGGCGTCATTGCAATGATGGCAAAAGCCCATAAAGATCATGGTATCCTGCCGTGGAAGGATCTTTTTACGCCTGCCATTACGCATGCGACAGAGGGATTCCTGATTTCGCCGCGCCTCCACTATCTTCTGGACCGCGACAAATATTTGAAAACCAAATCTACCGCCGCAGCTTACTTTTACGAAGCCGACGGATCGGCAAAAGCAGCCGGGACCCGGCTTAAAAGTCCGGCTTTGGCAAAAACATTGATGCATATTGCGAATGAAGGACCAGACGCTTTCTATAAAGGAGCACTTGCCGAGGACATAGTCCAAACGGTACGCAGCGACAACGGCAATCCCGGCGTCATGTCTATGACCGATATGGCAAATTATAAGGCGGTCAAGCGGGAACCGGTATGCGCCCCATATCGGGCGCATAAAGTGTGCGGGATGGGTCCGCCCACCTCAGGCGGTATTACGTTATTACAGACACTGCGAATACTTGAGAACTGGGATGTTCCTACACTTAAACCGGGAAGTGCCAAGGCGATCGACCTCATCGCGCAGGCAAGTGCGCTTGCCTTTGCAGACCGGGAGAAATATCTCGCGGATGGGGACTTTATTGATATTCCAATCAATGACTTATTAAGTCCTGAATATACAAAGAGCCGGTCGAATCTGATCACACTGCGCGAATCACAGTTGCCATTCAAGCCCGGCACGCCGCAGCAGAAGCAGGGATCGCTCGGACTTGATAATGCCATCGAGCTTCCGTCCACCAGCCATTTCAGCATTCTGGACAGTGCCGGAAATGCGGTATCGATGACGGCATCGGTTGAAAATGTATTCGGGTCCCGGTTGATGGTCGGCGGCTTTATCCTCAACAACCAGCTGACAGATTTTTCCTTTACCCCGGAAACAGAGGACGGCCCGATTGCCAATCGTGTTCAGCCGAACAAGCGCCCCCGCAGTTCCATGTCGCCAACAATGGTGTTCGATGGAGAGGGTAATTTAAAGATGGCGATCGGCTCGCCTGGTGGCAGCCGGATCATCGGCTATGTTCTAAAGACGGTGATCGCCGCGCTTGACTGGCAAATGGGAATGCAGGAGGCCATTGATTTTCCGCATTTCGTCAACCGGAACGGAGCCGTTGATCTTGAAGTGGATACAGCCATTGCGGATCATCAAGAAACACTGGAGGAAATGGGATACAAGGTAAATGTCCGCAACCTTAACAGCGGCCTGCATGGCGTCCTGTTGACACCGGAAGGTTTGGAGGGAGGCGCAGACCCCAGGCGGGAAGGTGTCGTCCTCTCACAATAAGGGCCTGATCAGCAGCCTTAATCCTCAGCCAATTGCACGACAATGAAAAGCCGGGAAAAGGGATACAGGGTCGATCCATCCCGGCGGACCGGATATGCCTCCAGCAGACGCTCGGCATACTGACTTTCGAAGGCATCAACATCGTCCCCGTCAAGCGCGGCAAAAAATGGCCTAAGAGCCGTGCCCCGTGTCCATTCAAGAACTGCGTCCTTGCCATTGAGCACCTGAAAATAGGTTGTTTCCCAGATATTGATTTTTTCAACCAATGGCGAGAGCAAATCAAAATACCAGTTGATATTATGAACCGGTGCGGGCCGGACGAGCGAGCCCAAACGGTCAATCCATTCCGCGGACTGCGCAAGGTCGTATAGTGTTTCATGGGACGGGGCAGAAAAATTATTCGGCATCTGGACCGCCATAATGCCGCCCGGACGGAGCTGCTTAAGAAGCTTTGGAAACAGCTTTTCATGATCATCCAGCCAATGCAGCGCCGCGTTGCTGAAAATCAGGTTTCCCTTGCTCGTGGGAGAGAAATCAGCTATATCCCCAATCTTCCACTCAATGGACGGGTGATCCCGTTTTGCCTTGGCGAGCATATCCTCTGAATTGTCAATACCGGTGACAACTGCCTCATTCCAATGCTGCGACAAGATTGCGGTCACATTGCCGGTCCCACATCCCAAATCATAAATCACAGATGGCGCATGCAATGGGACCTGAGACAGAAGGTCGATGGCCGGACGCAGCCGGTGATCGGTAAAAAGAGAATATTGTTCAGGGTTCCATGTCATCGCCAGCCGTGCCTCCTTACCGGGTTATTATGACAAGGTAGCAACTTTATCCGGTAAATAAACAGACCATTTTGAGAAACCCGGATACGGGCGGGTTATTCCTTAATCATCGGGTCAGTATTAACAGATTGAACAGGAACCTCACCAATCGTCGCGTCGGGATTCCCGATTGACGAAGCCAGGGCCGGCACCTTCCTGACGCGCACGGAACGTCCCGTGTTGTAGGGGTTTTCCTCTGCATAGCAATTAACAGAGCCAAGCGTCCTGTAGCAGTAGACCTCAGGCTGCACATGAACTTCCTGTTCAGTCATGCAAAAATCATTTCCGCTTGAAAGGTTGGTGAAGGAGCAGGACTCGCCGAACAAGCCCGCGACTTTCCGGTCAACTTTCTTGAACACATCACTGGAACAGCCGCCCATCACAAGGGCAGCTCCAAAGAGAAGGCTCATCGTCAAACACCGCATTTCCCGCATGCAGATCATCCTGATTTACTGTCACCCCGAACGGATGGATTACCGGGATGAAAAGTAACGGATAGACAGTTTAAATAGCGTTAATCGGGCATTTCTATGCAGAAGACTGTTCCCGAGGCTCCCGTCCGTTCGAGTGTGATACGCCCCCCATGAGCGACAATCAACTCGCGGGAGATCGACAAGCCGAGGCCCGTCCCTTCCGCCCTCGCGGAGCCTGAAAATGGTTCAAAAAGATGCTCCTTGGCTTTCACGGGGAGCCCCGGTCCGCTGTCGCAAATGCGGATGAGGGTCCGCGTGCCAGCGCGCATGGCATGAATCTCGATTGTTCCCTCCCCCTCCATTGCCTGTACGGCATTGCGGGAAAGGTTCAGCAATATCCGGTAGAACTGATCACGATCCGCATTGAGCATGAGCCCCGCCGGAATACGATTCTGCCAGCTAATGCCATTGTTCTCTCTCAACCCGACGGAGGTCTTAACTTCATTCACCAGCGGCTCCAGAAGAAAGCGTTCCTTTTTGGGCTCCCGCTCATCCGCCCGTCCATATTTGAGCGTTTGTGTACACAGGTCGATCGCGCGATCGATACTGGTCATCAGCCGCGGCACAATTTTTTGCACCTTCGGGTCTTTTATCTCGGAAAGGCTGTCACTCACGATTTGTGAAGTAGAGAGAATGTTACGCAAATCGTGACTGATCTTGGTGACGGCAATTCCAAGGGCGACCAGATGCTGCTTCTGTGTCAGGGCTGAACGAAGGCGCGTCTGCATAATTTCAAGTTCCCGCTCGGCGACACCGATTTCGTCGCGCCGCCGCGACGGGACAAGCGCGGTACTGACGTCTTCCGGCGCCCGGCGGAAGGCGATCATACTCTCACTCAAGCGCCGCATCGGGCGCACCATTAACCAATGCAGCGCCAGATAGACGAGTAATGCCGTCAGCGTGGAAATTATCAGGGAGAGCCAGAAAATGTTCCAGGCATAGTCATACATGGCGTCAATCAAAGGCGCTTCATCAATGACCACTTCAAGCGATGAGTTCGGCTCATTCTCAATCGGACTGATGATACGGATGATCCGGTCAGGCCCCACCATCAGGCTCATGAAGGCATGTTCGATCAGCAGCGCCGGATTCTGGTCCGCGAGGTTGAATTCCGCATCAATGCTGTGAGGCATTTGCTCATTCAGGATCAACAGCCGGGAGTTTGCCCCATGCAGGACGACACTGCGCGCACCCACCCGAAACAGCAATTCCTCCCGGAGTTCATCGGATACCATGTTGTCCGGCGATGCCAGAAGAGAGAGGGTGGCCAAATGGGCAAACTCCGTCTTCTTAACCAGATAGTTCAACCGGAAAAAGGCAACGGACGGAACGAAAATAAGAACTTCCGCCAGCATGACAAAAAGAAGCGTCAGTATCAGCAATCTTGCCGATAGACTTCGAAAGGGCGCGACCATTTTTCCAATAAGAGCCATATGTTAGAATAGATCAAAAAAACGGGCCGGTATCAACTTAATGATACCCACCCGCTTTTCAAATTTGGCGCCCGTGACGCCAGATCCGTTTATGCTCCGATTATCAGCTTTTCTTGGCTGCGCAGGGATTTGCCTTGCAAGGGTTGCAGGGATTACAGGTCTTTTTGGCCGCACATGGATTACAGGGATTGCATGCCTTTTTGGCCGCACATGGGTTACACGGGTTGCATGCCTTCTTTGCCGCGCAGGCATTACAGGCTTTCTTCGGGGCGCAAGACGCGACAGCACCCGGAATGACGGCAGTTGACGCCATTGAGGCAATCGCCGCAGCCGTTAAAACTTCCTTGAACATGATTCTCTCCTGTTTTGACTTGTTGACTTCCAAAAGCAATCGATTGCTTCAGGGGAGAATGCGCTTGAATTGAGCAAAATCCGAATCAACTGCGATAACGAACGCGTTATCGTTTCGTGTTAGCCAAAGACAGAGAGAAACTTGACAATCGCCCGGGTTCTGGAACTGAAGAGGCTCGGTGTGTAATAGCTTCCCGCGACCCGCTTGCTTATCTCGCCGTAAGTCGGATAGGGCGCGATATAGCTCGCCATGGCGCCGATTTTCAGCTTCCCCGAGATAGCGAGGCCCCAGGGATGGATCAATTCCCCGGCATGAGGGCCGACTATCCCCGCGCCCAGTATTTGCCCTTTGCCTGTTGTGATCGCCTTGATCATGCCGCCAGTTTGGCGCTCGGCCCGGGCGCGATCAACATCCGAGAACGGAAATGTGAGAACCTTGATCTTGTCCCCATATTGCTCCCGCGCCGCCGCCTCATTCAGGCCGACATTGGCAAGCTCAGGATCCGTAAAGGTTACCCAGGGTACAGCGCTGTAATTTACCTTTGCCGGCAATCGGAACAACGCATTCCGGATAAAGATTCCCGCATGATAATTGGCGACATGGGTGAATTGATAGCCCCCCGCGACATCGCCGATGGCGGATATCTTCTTGTTTGACGTGCGAAGCCTGGAATCAACCGTAATGCCTTTTGGTGTATACTCAACACCGGCCGCCTCAAGGTTGAGATTCTCCACATTCGCCTTGCGACCCGCCGCCACCAGCAAATGAGATCCCGTCAGTTTCTCTGCTATCTCTCCTTCATCCAGAGAGACTTGATAGGTCCCCGCCTCATCCTTCATGACATTCGCGATTTTAACATTTTCTCGAATATCGATGCCGTCGCGGCTGAGTTCTGCTAGAACAATTTTGCTTAAATCAGGATCATCCCGCCCGAATGCCTTGAATGCCTCAAGCACGGTGACACGGGAGCCCAGCCGGGCGTGTGCCTGCGCCATTTCAAGACCGATTGGTCCGCCGCCGATAATAATCAGATGATCCGGCTTTATGCGATTCTCGAATATTGTTTCATTGGTGAGATAGCCCGCTTCCTCCAGCCCCGGGATAGGCGGTGCCGTGGCGCGGGATCCGGTTGCAATGACAAAACGCCGCGCTTTAACACGGACATCATTGACCTCCAACTCAAATTCCGAGATAAAATGTCCAAATCCTTGCAGTACCTCAACGCCAAGTCCTTCAAACCGCTCCACCGAATCATGCGGCGCGATTGAGGCAATTACATCCCGCACATGATCCATGACTTTCGGGAAATCGGCTTCCGGCACGGCACCGCTGACACCAAAGTCCGCAGCATCTTTCAAACTCGTTGCTTTTTTTGCGGCGGCTAAGAGCGCCTTTGACGGGACACATCCGTAGTTGAGGCAATCCCCCCCCATCTTACCACCTTCGACAAGGACGGTCTTCGCCCCCATCTGGCTTGCCCCCGCCGCAACGGAAAGGCCGCCGGACCCGCCCCCGATGACACAAATGTCCGTCTTTATCTGTTTTACCATTCGGCGAATTCCTGTTCGTTATGTCTTTTGCCTGCGAAGCTTCTTTATAACAACTGGCAGAAGGGCAATGGCCCCCAATGCGCAGAAGGAGAGAATGATCTCCGGCGTCACCAGGGATGTTATCTGGAAATCAAGCATGCAATCGGTTCGACCAGAATCGACACATGCCCGGTAAACGGCCTGTTGCTCCCGGATAATACTGTCCAGTCCACCTCCGAGATAGGCGAAAACGAATGTCCCCGGAATAATACCGATTACCGTGCCAACAATAAAGGTGCGAAGCTTTACACCAAGAAAGGCCGGGGCGATATTGACCAGCCAGAAGGGGAATATGGGAACCAACCTAAGAAACAGAAGATAATTGAGCGCATTCTCAGCGAATCCCGCCTCCAGCTTTTTCAGAGCAGGGCCCGCCTTCTTTCGCAAAGGCTCCCCCAGCGACGTCGCAGCGATCACGAATAGAAGGGTGCCGCCAACAGTTGCGGCAAACACCGTCATGAACCCGGCCGCCAGCCACCCGAACAAGAAGCCGCCGGTCACCGTCATCAGCAGCCCTCCCGGAAGGGACAACGCCACAACGACAATATAGAGCCCTACATAAAGTAGGCCCGCCACAACGTAGTTGTCCGTCACAAAATTTATCAGCCGGTCCCGGTTTTCACTCAACGCCCGGAACGTCAGATATTCATCCAGGCCGAAGATAAAAAATGCACCGATTGCTAACAGAATAAATAGAATTGGGATCAGTTTTCTTACCGAAACCCCTTTTCCAGTCGCCTGTTTTTGGTCAGCTGACTTATTCATTGATGATTCGACCTTTGCCTGCGATGCTGGCTTCCATTTGTCCGAACCTAGCACAGACCGCGTCCCTGCGACAAAATGAAGCGTACAATGGCATATCCCTTTGACATGCTGTTTCAACAATAAAACTTATCGAAACTTATGGATCATCGATAGTTTCGAAAGCCCCTTTCACCCAAAAGTGAGCCGAAGTGAACCCCCGTCTGCCGGAAACCGTCAAAATTCATCTCCTGCATTGACTTCATGTGGGAGAAACCTTATACAGCGGGGCTTGTTTTCCCTTCGCGCGACGAGGCGCGGATGATCGACGGAGAAGTCTCTTGAAACGTACATATCAGCCGAGCAAACTTGTTCGCGCACGCCGCCATGGTTTTCGTGCCCGCCGGGCAACTGTCGGCGGTCGCCGGGTTCTTGCCAACCGCCGCTCCAAAGGCCGCAAGAGCCTTTCAGCTTAATCAATGCCGGTCGGCGTCGAACGACTGAAAAAACGCGCGGATTTTCTCCGCGTGGCGTCTGTTCGTCGCAAATGGGCCGCACCTGGAATGGTGCTGCAAGCCGCACGGCATCCTGACCCTCTGGGCACCGATGGTGTCCGCGTCGGGTTTACCGTGACAAAAAAGGTCGGGAACGCAGTTGTTCGCAACCGTATCAAGCGGCGCCTGCGGGCCGTTGCTCAGGAAGTCATTCCTGAATACGCCGATAATGGTTGGGATTTGGTTCTGATCGGACGCAACGCGACCAGGCTCCGGAAATATGACGACCTGCTGCAGGATCTTCGCAAGTCACTTGGCAAGGTCGGCGCGCGTTCGAATGAGCAAGGAGGGAGCAAATGATAAAGGCTCTTCTGATAGCTTTGATGAGTGCCCCGATCAGAGTATATCGCTATTTTATCTCTCCCTTGATTCCGGCAAACTGCCGCTACTATCCCAGCTGTTCATCCTATGCTATTGAGGCTCTTGCTGTTCACGGTCCTGTCAAGGGAAGTTGGCTGACATTGCGCCGTTTGGGCCGATGCCATCCGCTTGGCGGCGAAGGGTTTGATCCGGTACCGCATAAACATAAACATGAAAATTGTCACCATGGCGCGCGAGCCAATCTCCGTCGCGCCAGCATTGATTAAAACGTTAGGGCTGTAATAATGTCAGATCAGAAAAACCTGATCATTGCGATCGTTCTTTGTTTCCTGATTATCTTCGGGTTTCAGTACTTCGTTGAAAGTCCGCAAATAGAGCAACAGCAGCAACAATCGGCAACCTCCGCTGACGAAGCATCATCCCAGGTTCCAGCAGCCGCCGAGGGAGCGCGCATACCAGCCGCGCCTGGCTCAGCCGAACAGGATTCGCTGACCCGTGCACAAAGCCTTGAGAAGGCGGAGCGCGTCAGAATTAACACGCCGGCGCTTCATGGCTCGATTTCTCTGACGGGTGCGCGAATGGACGATCTGACACTGATCGATTATCGCGAGACAATTGATCCAAACAGCCCGGAAATCAAATTACTGTCACCGGCAGGAAGCCCGCGCCCCTACTATGCGGAATTCGGCTGGAGCCCCGCGCCCGGAGCCAGCATCAATCTTCCGAATTCACTAACGATCTGGAGTACAGACGCGACCGAGCTTACACCGGAAAAGCCGCTCAAATTGACCTGGGATAACGGCGACGGCCTGATTTTCCATCGGACAATCTCGATTGATGAACATTATATGTTTTCAATCGAACAGATGATTGAAAACAACACCGGTGAACCGGTTACGCTTTATCCTTACGGCCTTATATCCCGTCATGGAACGCCCGAAACGACGAACTTCTACATCCTTCATGAAGGACCGATTGGTGTTCTGAACGATACGCTTGAAGAGATTGATTACGATGATCTTCAGGAAGGTAAGGGCCAGAATTTCAGCTCCACCGGCGGCTGGCTAGGGATTACAGACAAGTTCTGGCTGACAGCGCTTGTTCCGGATCAGAATACGAACATCAAGGCACGCTTTTCCTACGCTCAGAAAGGCGCCCGCTATCAGACGGATTTCCTGAACCAGGAGGGCATTAACGTCCCAAATGGGGAAACTGTCGGTATTACCAACCATCTCTTTGCCGGCGCGAAGGTCGTTGAGGTCCTGGATACTTATGAAGAAGAATACAAGATCAGCCGTTTCGATCTCGCGATTGACTGGGGATGGTTCTACTTCCTGACGAAACCAATCTACTTCGCTCTGGAATTTCTCAACAGCTGGATCGGGAATCTCGGTCTCGCTATCATGGCGTTGACCGTCATTATCAAGACAATCCTGTTGCCCCTTGCGCATAAGTCATACGTCTCAATGAGCAAGATGAAGCGCCTGCAGCCGGAAATGGTCAAGCTCCGCGAGAAGTACGGCGACGATAAGCAAAAGCTCAATCAGGAGATGATGGCGCTTTACAAACGGGAGAAAGCCAACCCGGCGGCGGGTTGTTTGCCTATTCTGCTGCAAATTCCCATTTTCTTTGCGCTGTACAAGGTTCTGTTCGTTACACTTCTGATGCGGCATCAGCCTTTCTATGGCTACATCAAGGATTTGTCGGCACCGGATCCGACAACTGTCTTTAATCTATTCGGGCTTATTCCCTGGGATCCGCCACAGGTCCTGATGGTTGGCTTCTTGCCACTTTTGATGGGCCTAAGCATGTTTTTACAACAAAAGCTCAACCCGCAGCCCGCGGATCCGGTACAGGCGAAAATCTTCCTGTTCATGCCCATTTTCTTCACGTACCTGCTGGCCAGTTTCCCGGCCGGTTTGGTGATATACTGGACATGGAACAATATTCTCAGCATGGCCCAGCAATGGCTGATTATGAAGCGTATGGGTGTTTCCGTAACTCATCCCGGTGAGAAAAGCTGAAACGGTCGCACCCATGACAAGCGGGACGGAACCGAACAGCGATGACATCTCTGCAGAACGCATCGAGGCCGGGCGGCACCTTTTCGCACAGGAATGCAAGTTCGTCGCCGGCGCCGCGAAAGAGGAAATGCTACCGGAGCTCGATCTGACGGAAGTTGCCTTCGCCGGTCGTTCAAATGTCGGAAAATCCAGCCTGATCAATGCGCTGACCAACCGAAACACTCTTGCGCGCACCTCCAACACTCCGGGGCGCACCCAGCAGATCAATTTCTTTGAACTCGGCGGGCGCATGCATCTGGTCGATCTTCCGGGTCATGGCTATGCCAAGGCCTCCAAGGAAAAAATCGATATCTGGACAGACTTGGTGAACAGCTATCTGAGGGGCCGCTCGACCTTGCGTAGGGTCCTGCTTCTGGTTGATGCACGACATGGCCTTAAGGTGACAGACCGGGAAGTCATGGACATGCTGGATGTCGCCGCCGTCAGCTATCAGATCATTCTGACAAAGGTTGACAAAAGCAATCAAAGTGACGTGAAATCGCTTACACAAAAAATAGAATTGGAACTCGCAAAGCGTCCGGCGGCCCATCCGGAAATTATGCTCACCAGTTCCATAAAAGGGATCGGGATCGAGGAACTCCGGGCAGAGCTGGCCGCGATGGCAGAAGAGATTGGGTAAAGAAATATGAGTGATAAACCCCTGACTGTCGAGGAACAGCTTGCAAAAGCGCGGACCCTGTCCGAGGCCCTGCCCTATATGCATCGGTTTAGCGGGCAGACATTCGTTATCAAATATGGCGGCCATGCCATGGGCGATGAAAAGCTGTCACAGGATTTCGCGCGAGACGTTGCCCTGATGAAGCAGGTCGGAATCAACCCGGTCATTGTCCATGGCGGCGGCCCCCAGATTGGCAGCATGCTGGAACGGCTGAAAATCAAAAGCTCCTTCATCGACGGCCTACGAGTAACAGACAAGGAAACGGTGGAAATCGCCGAGATGGTCCTGTCGGGTTCTCTCAACAAAAAAATCGTCACCTCTATTAATTCCGCCGGGGGGCTCGCAATCGGACTTTCCGGCAAAGACGGCAATTTGATCGAGGCACAGAAGCTGACCCGGACAAAGCGTGATCCGGACAGTAATATCGAGCGGATTCTTGATCTGGGATTTGTCGGCGAACCATCCCACATCAATCCGGAGATTCTGGAAAGCTTCGAAGAGAACAATCTGATCCCGGTTATCGCCCCCATCGGCGTTGGCGCAAACGGGCAAACGTTCAACATCAATGCGGATACAGCGGCCGGGCATATCGCCGCTGCGATCGGGGCCTCCAAACTGATCATGATGACGGATGTGGAAGGCGTTCTGGACAAGAACAAGAAGCTGATCAACCGCCTCAGTCCTGCGGAAGTCAAGAAACTGCAAAAAGATGGTACTATTGCCGGCGGCATGATTCCGAAGCTGGAAACCTGCCTTTTCGCCCTTGAAGAAGGGGTCGATGCCGCCACCATTCTGGATGGCCGCATTCCACATGTGTTGTTGCTTGAAACCTTTACCGAACATGGTGTCGGCACCATGATCACGGATGAGCAGATCTAGACCCTAGCTTTCGTAGAAAGACAACTGCCAGTCCATTTCCTCTTCTGTAAAGGGATATTCAATGCCATTTCGGGCGTTGACGATTTCCCTGCGGGGAACTTGGGCGATAACGGTCTGAATCTTGAAGGCCAAGCGCATCGATAACCCCGCCTTCCAGCAAAGCGAGGTAACAACCTTGCCATTGCGCGATGCCAACATCGCTTTCACCCGTTTCTGGCTGTACTTGCAAAGCAGCGACAATGCGGTGGCAACAAAGTCCTGATCCTTGAGATCAACAGCATCTGCCACCTTCTCTTCATTCAGCGCCCCGTCTGCGAACAACCTCTCTGCAAAGGTTTTGCCGGACTCTTCTGGCTGTTCCGAGAATGTCTTAGTTTGATCGATCCGTCTGCGGATAATACTTTTTAGCTCTTTCTCCGTTGCTGCGGGAAGGTTGTGGCGGCTTACCAGCTTTTCAACGAGTGACGCCCCGACGAAACCGGCAATTCGCCGTATCGCCCGGAGCGAGAGATTTAGACGCATTGCAAGCGGTTCATGAAGTGGTTCAATCCCCTCTGCCTGATCCATTATCTCGTCCAGAGTTTCCTCCCGGATTTTGGCCGACGGATTTGCCAGCAGAGCCGATACCGCAGGCACTTCCAGCTGTGCGACAACCGCCCCGGAAACATCTTCGCCTATCCCCTGACGCCGTGCAATTGCAGGCAGTGCGCCGGCGGCAATCCCGCTTGCCATAATCTCCAGCAAATCGTTATCCGATAGCAGCGGCGAGTATTCCAAAATCGGGCTTGAGACAATTTCCTCGATATCCTGCGCGAGCGTCATCACAATGTTCTTTGGCGCATCGATGCTGTCCTTGAGACTTTCGGAGATTATAGCCCTTACTGCCGCCTCCTGGTCGCGCGCAAGTATATTGAGTACCTCAATCGTTTTCTCAAGAAGTATGGCCGTTTGCTCGCCTGACAGGTCTGGCAATAGGCGGCAAATTTTCCGCGCAAGCTCCATACGGACATCGTCTTCGTCATCCTGCGCCAGGATCAAGTTGGCCTTGACCGGAGTACAGGGGTTGATGGCGAGATTCCTTCGAACAATACCGGATTCGTCATCTGTCAGGTAATAGAGTATTTCCGGTTCTGCGTCTTCCCGCGCGGCAAGATCAGCGCGCACGGCAACGTCCGTGCTCAAGGCACGCGCCTTGTTGTCTTCATAGCTCGCAGAAGCGGGCTTTTTTGGCTTGGCTTGCACGTTCACAGGCCCGGCCTCCGCTGCTGTATCATTACCCATCTCATAATTCGCGACTATAATAACTTTTGCTTAACGGGGCCTTAAAGACATTGTCCGGGCTCTCGGCAATGAATTTGTTCCAGATGCCAGATTAGGGCTTGTCGCCAATGACAAAGGACGGCAAAGTCTTCTCATGACAAAACTTCCCCTCTGGAAAAATTTCGAGCATATTGACTGCTGGATTTTCGATCTCGACAACACGCTCTATCCCTCAAAATCCAACCTTTTCGCAAAAATCGATGTGAAGATGGGAGAGTTCATCTCAGAGTTCCTCAATGTCGATCTCGTTGAAGCAAAGAACGTGCAGAAACAATATTTCAATGAACATGGCACAACACTTAACGGGTTGATGCAAAATCATGATATCGATCCAACGGATTTCCTGACCTATGTTCATGATATTGATGTCTCCGATCTGGCGGCCTCACCGGAACTGGGTTCCGCGCTTGAACAATTACCGGGGCGGAAAATCATCTTCACCAATGGCTCACATTATCACGCCACGAATGTGTCTTCCCAGCTCGGAATCGATCATCATTTCGAGCATATATTCGATATCGTAGCGGCGGATTACAAACCAAAGCCACACAAGCCGGTTTATGAGAAACTTGTACTGGAGCTTGATATCAATCCGGAAAAAGCGGTTCTGTTTGAAGATATGGCCATCAATCTTGCTCCAGCTCATGACATGGGAATGACAACCGTCTGGATACCGAACGATGCCCATTGGTCAACCGCAGGCGCGGCGGGAGACCATATCCATTACCAGACGGATGATCTGGCACGATGGCTGACCGAGCTGCTTGCGGACCGAAATAACATCATATGAAAAATCCCATTTCGGCTAATTGACTTCTGCCGGAGGGCGGGTATGTTCTCGCGAACGAATATTAACCAGAATTCAGGAATAAGCCATGACATTAGCCGAACTGCAACCGGTCGTTGACGCCGCCTGGGACAACAGGGACAAGATTTCCACTACCACGACAGGAGAGGTGCGCGACGCCGTCGAAGCAACCCTGAATGCCCTCGATAATGGTGAGCTAAGGATTGCTGAGAAGGGAAGTGACGGCTGGGTTGTCAATCAGTGGGCGAAAAAGGCCGTGCTGCTCTCCTTCCGTCTCAATGACATGGAAATGATCTCCGGTGGCCCCGGCGGCAATTCTCACTGGTGGGACAAAGTGCCGAGCAAGTTTGAAGGCTGGGGTGATAACAGGTTCCGTGAAGCCGGTTTTCGCGCCGTACCTAACTGTGTTGTCCGCAAGAGTGCCTATATCGCCCCCGGGGCTGTGCTGATGCCAAGCTTTGTCAATCTCGGCGCCTATGTGGACAGCGGCACGATGGTTGATACCTGGGTGACCGTCGGCTCCTGCGCCCAGATCGGCAAGAATGTTCATCTGTCCGGCGGCGTGGGTATTGGCGGCGTCCTGGAGCCGCTTCAGGCCGATCCGGTTATCATTGAGGACAACTGTTTCATCGGCGCCCGGTCCGAGATCGTCGAAGGGGTGATCGTCGAAGAAGGCTCTGTTCTTTCAATGGGTGTCTTCATTAGTGCTTCGACAAAGATCGTCGATCGCAACACCGGTGAAGTTCATATTGGCCGCGTCCCGGCCTATTCCGTTGTCGTGCCGGGCAGCCTGCCGGGGAAAGCGCTTCCTGACGGATCTCCCGGACCGAGCCTCTATTGCGCCGTCATTGTAAAAACCGTCGATGAGCAGACGAGGTCAAAAACGTCCATCAATGAACTTTTGCGCGATTGATGAATTCTGAACCGGCGGGGCTATCCCTGCCGGTCTGTTCCGTGCTTTAAATTTTCGCGGTAAATCATATACAGCCCGCTTCCGGCGATGATGACAACGCCGATCCAGACGTTGACCGCCGGAAAATCGCCAAAAACGAAAAAGCCGAGCAACACGGCCCAAAGCAGCCCTGTATATTCAAAGGGAGCAATCACACCGACTTCTCCCGATGCGAATGACTTGATCAGACAAATATTCCCGGCGAGAGACAAGAGCGCCATCAAGACGACAAGCCCGATGTCCTGAAGCGGCATTGGCTCCCATGTAAACAGCGCCATGGCGCCTGTAATGAGCATAAGTCCGACATTGCTGTAGAAGATAATTGTAAAAGTCGTTTCGGTCCGGCTTAGAACACGTCCCGTCAGCATGATACCGCAATAGCAGAGACTTCCGCCAAGAACCATGAATGCTTCGATCTCCAACAGTCCCGAGGTCGGCTGCATGACGAACAAAACCCCCATGAAACCGACGACGATAGCGCTCCAGCGATGGATGCCGACCTTCTCCTTAAACAGCGGAACCGAAAGTGCCGTCATCACAAAGGGGGAGACGAAGAAAATCACCGTCGCATCCGCGAGTGGCAGCTTTTTCAGCGACAGGAAAAACAGCAGTGGCGCCAGCACCCCCAAAACAATTCGAAGTGCATGGCCCTTATATTGCCGCGTCCTGATGGATCCCAGTCCACCATGGGTAAAAAGCCAGAAACATAAAGCCGGCATCAGAACAAGGCCACGAATTGCCAGTATCTGAAGAACGGAGTAATCGGCCTCGACAAGCAGCTTCGCCACGGCGTCCATCGTGCTCATGAAGAAGATGGCGACAACTATGAACAGAATCGCCCGAATATTTCTGGAATTTATGGCCGTGTCGGGCAACATCTTGTTTCTCTCTTTTTTGTCCGGCTGTCTTATCCCGAGAATCATGAAACCGCAACAAGAGATCATATATATTTAGAACCAGCGTAACCTTCCCCATTGACCATTGCCCCCGGCGAACGGTAAAGGACATCTATGAATAAAAATGCTCAAGACATGGATGTTATCTCGCTCACTCAGTCCCTGATGCGATGCCCGAGTGTTACGCCAAAGGATGCTGGAGCACTTGATGTTCTTCAGGATGCACTTGAGAAGTCAGGATTTACCTGCCACCGCCTGACGTTCAGCGATGCAGATACACCGGACGTCGAAAATCTCTATGCCCGCTATGGCGCCGGCGCACCCAATTTCTGTTTTGCCGGCCATACGGATGTGGTCCCTGTCGGCGATCCCGACAACTGGAGCGTTGATCCTTTCGATGGCACCATCCGGGACGGAATGATCGTTGGCCGCGGCGCGGCCGATATGAAAGCCGCTGTCGCCTCATTTGCCGTCGCATCGCAGCGTTTCATCAAGGAAACAGATGGACAGTTTGATGGGTCCATTAGCCTGCTGATTACCGGCGATGAAGAAGGCCCGGCCATTAACGGCACACGCAAGGTTCTTGACTGGATGGTTGCCAATGACGAGAGAATAGATCATTGCATCGTGGGTGAACCGACCAATCCGGCCGAGCTTGGAGATATGGTCAAGATCGGACGGCGAGGTTCCTTTACGGGATACCTGACAGTTACTGGTACGGAAGGTCATGTGGCCTATCCGCATCTCGCGGATAATCCCGTTCCGCATCTTGCGGCGATGGTCGGGGCCCTTGGCGCCCTTGACCTTGACGATGGGACGGAGCATTTTCAGCCCAGCAATCTGGAATTCACCACCATTGATGTCGGCAATACGGCAACCAACGTCATTCCAAAGGCTGCGAAGGCGACCTTCAATATCCGCTTCAACACCCATCACAGCCTCGACTCCCTTGAGGAAACGGTGCGTGCGGTGCTGGACAAGACCGCTGAAGCCCGTGGATGCGGCTATGAGCTGGAGTGCAGCAAAAACTCATCCCCATTCCTGACGCCTGAGGGGGATTTCAGCGCCCTTGTCGTCGCGGCTATTGAAAAGCGTCTCGGGCGGAAGCCGGAACTCTCCACAACCGGCGGCACTTCTGATGCCCGCTTCATCAAGGACCACTGCCCGGTGGTCGAGTTTGGGCTGATCAGCCAGACCATGCATAAAATTGATGAGCGCGCTAGTGTTGCGGATGTCGAAGCTCTGACAGATATCTATACGGATATTTTAAGAAGCTATTTTCGGAAAAGCGGGTGGTAAGCCTCCGTGAAATCACGAGCTCCCTCTACGGTGCCTATATGCTGGCGCGTCGTAACCCCGACGCTCTTAGCTATTTCAATATTTCGACGGAAGGATTTTATCATTCCTTTGCCGCGATGCTCCTTGCCGTTCCTCTGTTCGTTTTCGAGAACGCGGTTGACTACAAGTCAATCGGGACAGAAACGTCATTGGTCTCGTTTCTTATCCTGTTGTGCTTTGCTCTCTGGATTAGCTGGGGGGCCTATCTTGCGGTCATGGCCATTCTGGCACGCTTCATGGGATTTTCGGACAGATACAGCGTATTCGTCATCGTCTATAACTGGGTTCAGCTCGCCCTGATTATTGTCTGGTTTCCGCTGTCCATTATTGCAAACGGCATCCTGCCGGCGGAACTCGCCTCCGGAATAAACCTCGTGTTTATAATCATAACCTACGCCTATCTCTGGTATATCATACGTATCACTCTCAATGTGGCAGGCGGCATGGCCGTTGGCTTTGCCTTCATCGAGTTTCTTGTAGTGATCCTGATACAGGCTACTTTTGCTGACTGGCTGTTTACCGCCGCGTCCTAGTTATACTCGACCTTTGTAAGGTAAAGGCCGTAGGGCGGTGCATTTGGTCCAGCGCGCTGCCGATCGCGCGCCTCCAGCGTCGCGGCTAGATCATCCTTGGACCACTGTCCCGTCCCGACGAGCGAAAGGCTGCCCACCATGGATCGCACCTGATTGTGCAGGAAGGAAAGGGCAGTTGCTCGTATCCGGATTTCCTCCCCATGCCGCTTAACCGTTAATTCATCCAACGTACGGATCGGGGACTTGGCCTGACATGCCGCCGCCCGGAAGCTGGTAAAATCGTGACGACCCAGAAGAATTTTTGCCGCATCTGCCATGGCGTCGCTATCAAGCTCCCGCTTAACATGCCATGCAAGCCCCGCATCCACAGTAAGCGGCGCCCGGCGATTCATGATCCGATAAAGATAATACCTTTTGGTCGCGTCAAAACGGGCGTTGAACGCCTGATCCACCTCCTTGCATTCAAGGATCGCGATCGGCGCCGGCTTCAGATGCTGGTTAAGGGCATTCATGACAACTTGCGGTTTACGAACGGAGGCCAGTTCAAAATTGGCCACCTGCCCCAGAGCATGAACGCCCGCATCGGTGCGACCCGCGCCCTGGATACGCACTTCCTCACCGCAAAAGCGATATATTGCTTCTTCGATATGTTGCTGTACCGACGGACCGTTTTTCTGTCGCTGCCAGCCAACCAGTTCTCTTCCGTCATATTCTATAGTGATGCGATATGACGGCATCAGGGAAGAACCTCTCCTTGGCGAATGGGATGGCCATTGAGGAATGCCGCAGCGTTCATCCGGCCTTTTCCGGCAGGCTGGACCATCTCCAGCGCCAGCGCACCCTCACCACAAGCGATGGTCAGCTGTCCGTCGAGAACTTCACCTGACTTCCCGGAAACATTAATCGGCGCCGCGGAAATTATTTTAATTCGCAGTCCGTCATGTTCAAAGAATGCACCGGGAGCTGGGTGAAGTCCGCGTATCAGACGATCGAGTTCGATGGCACTTTTCGTCCAGTCAATTTTCGCTTCGGATTTCGAGATTTTCTCGGCATAGGTAATGCCTTCTTCGCTCTGTGGCCTGGCCACCAGACTTTCATCCCCAAGATGCCCAAGTGTTTCGAGCAGCAACTTTGCTCCCTCCTCTGCGAGGGTATCATGGAGTGAGCCAGCGGTAGCTTTTGCGGTTATAGGAACCGTTGTCTCGCTCAGGACAGGTCCGGTATCCAGCCCTGCTTCCATCTGCATCACGGCAATTCCCGTCTCCCGGTCACCTGCCATAATGGCCCGCTGGATCGGCGCTGCCCCGCGCCATCGCGGCAGCAAGGACGCATGCAGATTGAGGCATCCATATTTTGGCGCTTCAAGGATCGGTTTCGGCAGGATCAGCCCGTAGGCAACCACGATAGCCGCATCCAGCCGTAGGCTTGCAAAATCCGCCTGAACATCCGAAGCTTTCAGCGACACCGGCGTCCGGACCGGAATCCCTTCATTCTCCGCCAGTTGTTGAACGGCAGAGGGCAGCATTTTTTTCCCGCGACCCGCCCGGCGTGGTGGTTGGGAATAAACACAAACCACATCATGCGACGAACCGATCAAAGCTCTCAGAATATGGGCGGAGAACGCCGGCGTTCCCATAAAGGCAAGTCGCAGTCCCGCCATATCGGCTCCTTCAGCTCGCCAGCTTTTTCTGTTTAAGCAGTTTTCGCAGGATCATATTACGTTTGAGAGCGGAGAGATGGTCCAGGAAGAGAATCCCGTCAAGATGGTCCATCTCATGCTGAATACAGGTGGCAAGAAGACCATCCGCCCGAAGGATTTGCTCTTCCCCATCCACATCAAGATAGCTCACCTCAACTTCAGCCGGACGTACTACATCGGCGTAATGATCCGGCACGGAGAGGCAACCTTCCTCATAAGTGGCATCATGATCCGAAACCCAGGTGATTTCCGGGTTTATAAGGGCCATCGGCTGCGGGGCGGCGTCCTGGTTTCCCTTGCCAACAATATCAACGACAAGCAGACGCTTTTGCACACCAACCTGTATGGCGGCGAGGCCGATACCGGGTGCGGCGTACATTGTCTCAAACATATCATCAACCAGCTTGCGGATTTCCGCATCGACCGTGTCCACGGGTTTCGAGACTGTTTTCAAAAGCGGATCCGGCGCCGTATATATGGGCAAAAGGGCCATGGTCTTCCGTTGTCATTCACATTACGATATATCACAGACTAGGTATTATGCCTGTTCGCGTTCGTCAAGGCTGTTGACCCCCGCGAAACCGGGCATTCGGGAGTATATTAATGGAAATTGCCCTCATTGCTGTGATCGTGCTTTTGCTGATTGGGATTCTCTTCCTGTTCGTCAAGATGTCAAAGGCAGAGAAACTGGCGACGGCAGCCTCCGTCAATAGCGAGACTCTTACGCGCCTGACGGAAAGCCTCGTCAATCAGCAGGCTCAACTGGAAGGCCAGCTCAAACAGGTCTCCGCCGACACAGCGGCAAGCCGGCAGGAGATAAACCAGACATTGAGCGACCGCCTGGATTCCGTTTCAAAACGTCTTGGTGACAGCCTGAGCCAGTCAGCGGAGAAAACCGGGCAAAGCCTCTCCGAGTTGCAGACGCGTCTTGCCGTTATCGACAAAGCCCAGTCGAACCTGACCGAGCTTTCCAACCAGGTTGTCGGGCTACAGGATATTCTTGCAAACAAGCAGGCGCGCGGGGCGTTCGGGGAAATACAGCTGAATGATTTGGTCAAATCAGCCCTGCCGCCCTCCGCCTATGATTTTCAGGTAACGCTCGGCAATGGGCGACGGGCGGACTGCCTGATCAAGCTGCCCAATCCACCGGGTTCCATTGTCGTCGATGCGAAATTTCCGCTGGAAAGTTATCACTTGTTACGACAGGCGGAGACGGAAAGCGATAAAACTATTGCGACGCGTGCCTTTACCGGCGCAATGCAAAAGCATATCGCAGATATCAGTGATAAATATATTCTGGATGGTGAAACGGCCGAATCGGCGCTCTTGTTCCTGCCGTCCGAAGCGGTGTATGCGGAGCTTCACGCCAATTTTCCTGCCATTCTGGACCGTTCCTACAAGGCACGAGTCTGGATTGTCTCCCCGACGACCCTGATGGCGACACTCAATACGGTACGGGCGGTTCTGAAGGACAGCCAGATGCGCGCGCAGGCGGGTGTCATCCAGAAAGAGGTTGGCGTGCTCTTGAAGGACGTCGAGCGCCTTGATGCGCGCGTCGAAAATCTCGGCAAACATTTCCAGCAGGCGAGCAAGGATATAGAGTTAATCGAAACGTCCAGCCGGAAAATCAGCAGCCGGGCCGAGAAAATCGAAGAGTTGCAGCTGGGAGAGGAAAGTGAAGATCTTCTCTCAGGGCCGCCGGAGAGAGCGCCAAGCCCGGAAGAGACATCCTAATCCATTGAACGTCGGGATTTGAGGGCCGCAGAGAGTGTGCCATCATCGAGATAATCCAGCTCTCCGCCTACCGGAACACCATGAGCAAGACGTGTTACCCGCACGCCTATTTCATCCAGCCGGTCAGAGAGATAATGGGCCGTCGTCTGACCGTCCACCGTCGCATTGAGCGCCAATATGACCTCACTGATAACCCCGTCGCTCGCACGGCGGATCAACGGTTCGATATTCAGCTCATCCGGACCGATGCCGTCCAGCGCGGAGAGGGTGCCCCCCAGCACATGATATCTGCCGCGAAAGGCATCTGACCGTTCCAGCGCCCAAAGATCCGACACATCCTCGACCACACACAGAAGACTCGCATCGCGGCGCGTATCGCGGCAGATTGCACAGGGATCGGTCACATCGAGATTGCCGCATTGACCACAGACTTTCACATTTTCAGCCGCCGCCTGCATTGCGCTCGCAAGAGGTGTCAACAGACTCTCACGACGGCTAATCAGATACAACGTCGCGCGGCGCGCCGACCGCGGCCCCAGTCCCGGCAACTTCGAGAGTAACTGTATCAGATGCTCTATTTCAGATTGGCTCATACGGAATGAAGACCGCCCGGATATCAGAACGGCAGCTGCATGCCGGGTGGAAGGTCCAGACCACCCGTCATTTCTTTCATCTTTTCCGCCGAATAGGCGTCTGCTTTGCTGCGTGCATCCGCATGCGCCGCGACGATAAGGTCTTCCATGACTTCCTTGTCTTCCGGATCAACGAGAGAGGGATCAATCTGGAGCTTTCGCATTTCGCCCTTGCAGTTCAGCGTGACACTGACCATCCCAGCGCCCGATTGCCCTGTTACCTCGTGACGCTCCAACTCGGCCTGCATCTCCGCCATTTTGGTTTGCATTTCTTTGGCCTGCTTCATCAGGTTGCCAAGGTTCTTCATCAGAGTGTCTCTCCATCATCGAATTCATCTTCACCGGATATGTCATCGGGAAGCGCTATGTCAAGTGAGGGTCCGAGATGCCGGACCTCCCGGATTGAGGCCGCCGGAAAAAGCGACTTGATATTCTGGACAAGCGGGTGACTTTCAAGCGCTGCGATTTCTGCTGCCTTGTCACTTTGGCGTTGCTCTGCAACCGTCGCGGCGCCTTCAGCCTGCGCCGTCATGCGGACTTCCCATTGCTCACCGGTTATGTCCCGCAGGCGCTTGCCAAGTCGCGTTGCAAGATCCGCCTTCGCTCCGAGAGCCGGGCTAAACTCGATCAGTCCCTGCTTGAAGGTCACCGGGCGGGCAAAATTGAGCACTTCCGCCTTCAGTTTGATATCTTCTCGCTCAACCAGCAGCTCAATGACATCCTCCAGAGAATTAGGAGAGGTTTTTTCCTCCGCAGGCGGCTCGATAACAGGCTCCGGCACCTCATCATTTTTTGCCACCAGCGAGAGATGCGCCCGGGGATCTGCCTCAGATTGTTGCGCAGGCGACTCTGCGAGCGCCACCGCAGCAGCACGCCCGCCCGAAGTGGACATCGCGGTTGTGGAACGTGAACCCGATCCGCCACCGCCATTACTTTGCCGCGGCGTATTTTTTTCCTGCGGGTTATCAACGCTTTGACGCGCCAAATCATGCGGTGTTGGCAATTCACTGACATAGGCAAGCCGCACGAGAAGCATTTCTGCCGCCGCAAGCGGCATCGGCGCGTGACTGACTTCATTCAACCCTTTCAGCAGCATTTGCCAACAGCGGGCGAGAACGGGCATTGTCAGCTTCGCCGCCATTTCCTCACCGCGCGTGACCTCACCTCCCGCCATGGCAATATTGTTTGCCGCTTCCGGCGTAACCTTCAGCGACGTGAGCCAATGGGTGAGTTCCAGGAGGTCCTGTATAATCACGACGGGGTCTGCACCGCTATCATACTGACCGCGCAACAGGGCCAGCGCTGCCTTGATGTCCCCTTCCATCAGCAGCCCCAGCAGATCGAGGATTCGGGTTCGATCCGCCAGGCCAAGCATGTCACGCACCTGGAGCGACGTAACCTTGCCATCGCCATGGGCAATCGCTTGATCCAGCAACGACAACCCGTCCCGCACCGATCCCTCGGCGGCACGGGCGATCAAGGCAAGGGCATCGTCTTCAATCTCGGCATCTTCCTTCTTGGCAATCGTTGCGAAGTAGGCTGCGAGCGTCTCTCCATCCACCCGTTTCAAATCGAAGCGCTGACAGCGGGACAGCACGGTGACCGGAATTTTGCGAATCTCCGTCGTTGCGAAAATGAATTTTACATGCTCCGGCGGCTCTTCCAGCGTTTTCAACAGCGCATTAAACGCATTTTTTGAGAGCATATGCACTTCGTCGATAATATAGATTTTGAAGCGCGCGGCGACCGGCAAATACCGCACACCATCGATCAGTTCGCGAATATCATCAACGCCGGTACGGCTGGCAGCGTCCATTTCCAGGACGTCCTGATGGCGATCTTCGGCAATGGCGACGCAATTCTGACAAACACCGCAGGGCGCAATCGTCGGCCCGCCATTCCCATCGGCTCCGGTGCAATTGAGGCCGCGCGCGATAATGCGGGCGGTTGTCGTCTTTCCAATACCCCGGGTCCCGGTAAGCACAAAAGCATGGGCAAGACGTCCCGCCTCCAGTGCATTGGAGAGCGTCTTTACCATCGCCTCATGGCCGATCAACTCATCGAATGTTGAGGGACGGTACTTCCGGGCGAGGACACGATAAGGGCTTTTGGATTGATCGCTGGTCATGATGCGATCATAGCAGAGTTCATCTTCACAATGCCAGTTAAAGGAAGCGGTTTTGTGAGAGAAATGCGGGATCGACCGGCATAATAAAGAAGACTGACAACGACCCGCACCGAAACTCGTTACGGCTGCTTCCTTCCGGATCTGACCGGGTTCGCGAGGGGCACGCCCATCGCCAGCCTTCCACCGCCTATATCATGCAGATGTCATCATTTAGCAAGCCCTTTTTGCCGCTTTTTTCGATCGCAAAATAGAACAATCATTCAAAAACCGGTATCTTGGCGATTGCGGGAACGAAAAACTTGTGACAATCTGCCGATCATGGAAAAACCGATTGTCTTCGCTGGCGGCCGTCTTGACCGCGCCTCCCACCTCCGTACTGATCCGAATTGGGTCACCGAGAAACTTAAAGACCCGAGCAGTCGGTTCTTACCAATGCATCAGTTGAAAGCCTTGGTTAACCTTGCCGGGAATGCAGCCATTGACTGGCGTGGTGTCGATGATGTCCGTGAATTCATCGATGTCGGCGCGCCATTTATATTCCTCGGGATCGAAGAGGGGGCGTGCCATTTCGCAATAGACGTTTCGGCAATTGAAAACCCCAAACAACTGCCCAATTCCGACTGGGGGAAATTTATCGACGTACGTTCAATCGCCCCCCAGCTCAGCTCCGGCGAAGCGGGCGCCTTGGCTCAGGCGCGTTCAATGATCGATTGGCATAACCGGCATGGCTTTTGCGCGGTGTGCGGCGCACAGACCTATTCGCAGGAAGCTGGGTATTCTCGAATATGCAAAGACCCCGCCTGCAAGGCAACTCACTTTCCAAGAACAGACCCTGTTGCCATCATGATGGTAACCCATGGTGACAAGTGTCTATTGGGTCAGGGGATAAACTTTCCATCTGATTTTTATTCCTGCCTTGCGGGATTCATTGAACCTGGTGAGACTATCGAGCAAGGAGTCAGGCGGGAAGTATTGGAAGAGTCCGGTATTAAAGTTGGAGATGTCCGCTATCATCAATCGCAACCCTGGCCTTTTCCCTCTTCCTTGATGATTGGCTGTTTCGGCGAGGCACTCAATGACGAAATTATCGTGGATAAAACAGAACTTCACGATGCGCGATGGTTTACACGCGATGAGGTGCGCGGAATGCTGGAGCAAAGCACGAAGCCAACGGGATTACGCATGGGCGGCCCGATTGCGCTTGCCCACCAACTGGCCAAAGCCTGGGTAGACTAACTCTGATCTGCCGTATTAACGGGTTGCCGGGGCAAGCGTAAGCGGGTCGGTAATTCGGATAAGGCCACGGAACGGCAAAATCAGGACAGCGACCATAATGATTTTTGCCGCAAAGTCGCCAAGCGCCCATGTATGCCATGGCAATCCGGTCCCCGCAAAGGCCAGCGTGAAAAAGATAACCGTGTCAACGAATGACGCGATAAAGGAAGAGGCGATAGGCGCTTTCCACCAGCTCTGCCGCCGCAGCCGATCAAAAATCGCGACATCCAGCATCTGCGCAATGAGGAATGCCGTGGCGGAAGCCACCGCGATGCGCGGATTGGCAAACAGGATTGACATAACAACCGCCGCGATAAAGCCAACAAATACCACCTTACGCGCGAGCCGGGCACCAAGGGTACGATTGGTCAGGTCGGTCACAAGGAAAGCAACGGGATAGGAAATTGCGCCCCAAGTGAACCAGTCGTTAAGCGGTAGTTCAACGAGTATGTTGGAACCGGTTACGACAACCGCCATAGCGATGACACCTGCCAGAAGAAAAACCTTCTGTCCAAAACCGAGACCTGTCAGGTCGTCCATATGATTTTTGAGCATTTCTCTCCCTCTCGCAATTCCGCTGTCAGCACGCGCGCAAGAAATTCCGTAACTGCGGTCGCTATATATGAACTAAATGTGATACGATCAAGTCGAATCAGGCACCATACTGCCGACGATACGGATTTGCAGGATATACACCGAGGATTTTAAGTTTTGCCGAGAAAAACTGTAATTCTTCAATCGCACGGGCTACCCTTGCCTCCTCGGGATGTCCTTCTATGTCGATATAGAACTGTGCCGCCTCGAAACTCGCGTCGGTGATATAACTCTCCAGCTTTGTCACATTGATCCCGTTTGTCGCAAACCCGCCGAGAGCCTTGTAAAGAGCCGCCGGCTGGCTTCTAACCTGAAACACGAAGCTGGTCATGCAGCTTCCTTCCTTCGGGTCGGGATCCTGGCGCTGTCTTGACATAATGATAAAGCGCGTCGTGTTTCCGATACGATCTTCAACCCGGTCCCGCAGCACATCAAGACCGTATATCTCTCCGGCCAGGCTGGACGCAATGGACGCCTGCGACTTGTCCCCCCGCTCCGCGATCATTTTCGCGGATCCGGCGGTATCCGCATGGATGATCGGCTCAATTCCGAGATCACGGATCAAACCCCGGCACTGGGAAAGGGCCTGCTCATGACTGTGGACAGCCTTCACGTCAGTGAGTGTAGCCCCCGGCACACCAAGAAGCTGATGCATTACCGGCTGAAAATGCTCCCCAATGATATAAAGGCCTGATTCCGGCAGTAAATGATGAATATCGGCAACCCGCCCACCCAATGAATTTTCAATGGGAATCATGGCGAGTAACGCCTGCCCATCCCGGACAACGGTCAGGGCGTCCGCAAAAGTATCACAGGCAATGGCTTCCATATCCGGAAAGACCGTACTGCAGGAAAGGTGGCCATAGGCCCCGGGAACACCTTGAAAGGTAATACGGTTGTCAGGTTCGATTTCAGACATCTTAAAATTCTCAAATTTTCAGGAAACAAACATACGGCGAATACGCGCCAAGTCTTCGGGAGTATCAACACCAAGGGGAACTGTGTCAACGACGGCGGCATCAATTCGCATCCCATTTTCAAGCGCCCGCAACTGCTCGAGCCTCTCTCTCTGTTCAAGAGGTGCAGGCGGCAGTGCGACAAACCGTTCCAGAGCAGCCCGGCGATAAGCATATAGGCCTATATGGTGATAATGCGGCCCCGTTCCCCATGGCGACTTCAGGCGACTAAACCAAAGGGCGCGGCCAATTCCCTCACCTTCCTTAAGCGAGACAACCGCCTTTACCGCATTTTCATCCTCCAGTTCCTCCGGATCCGTGATTTCGGCGACAAGTGTCGCAATATCGACTGCGACATTTTGTAGCGGCTGGAACACGGCGGCAATGGCGTTGGGGTCCAGCGCTGGCAGATCGCCCTGCAAGTTGACAATGGCATCATAGTTGCCCTCGGGATCGAATTTTTCCACCGCCTCGAATACCCGATCCGAACCCGAAGGATGATCAGGGCGTGTCAGGATTGCCTTTCCACCGGCAGCTTCGACGGCAATGGCGATCTCCTCTTCCCCGCAGGCTACAACAGCCGGACCTATGCCGGCTTCCTCCGCCCGGCGCAGCACCTGGACTATCATGGGCAGCCCGTCAATATCTGCGAGCGGCTTTCCCGGGAGCCGGGTTGACGCCATACGCGCCGGAATGACAATCAGTGGTTTTAGCGCTTTAGTACTCATGAAAGTATGTTCCAAACGTCAATTTTAACCGTAAAGGGCATATATACGTCTTGCGCTCGACATGAGAAAGCGGTTAATTTCCCCTCGCTTTTTTTAATCGCGGCTGGTAAATGTACCGGCAGGTTTGATAGCTGAGGTCAGCAATGAATACTTTTGAGTTCAACAAAATCGCCGCCGCCGTTCTCGCAGGCGTCTTAATTATTATGGTTATCAATGAAGTAGCAACGCTTGCGGTTAGTCCGACATATCCGGAAGAACCCGCCTACGCCATTGATACAGGTAATGTTGCCAGCTCGGAAGTTGCCTCGAATGATGAAGTCGTCGGTCCGTCAATTGGTGTATTGCTTGCCTCCGCAGACCCCGCCAAAGGCGAAGACGTCTTCAAGAAATGCGCAGCCTGTCACACCGTTGAACAAGGTGGCCCCAACAAGATCGGCCCAAACCTTTATGGCGTCCTGAACAACCCAAAGGGTGCACATGATGGATTCAGCTATTCAGATGCAATGATTGAGAAGGGTGGCAACTGGGGATATGAGGACCTCAACATCTTCCTGACCAAGCCTCGCGACTTCATCAAAGGGACGAAAATGTCATTTGCCGGTATCAAGAAAGACGAAGACCGGGCTGACCTTATCTCGTATCTCAGAACCCTCGGAAAGAGCGACGTTCCGCTGCCGCCTGCTGAATAATTCAGCGCGCGGCTTTCGTGAACAAGGATTGTCCGCCAGAATTCATTGAACTTGCACATCGGATGGCAGATGCCGCCGGTGACGTCATTCAGCCATACTTCCGGCAGAAAATTGATATTATCGGGAAGGCAGACAGTAGCCCGGTCACGATTGCGGACCGTGATGCCGAGATGGCAATGCGAAACCTTATCGAAGTGGCCTTTCCGGATCATGGCATTATCGGTGAAGAACATGGAGATGTCAGAACCGACGCAGAGTATGTCTGGGTTCTTGATCCGATAGACGGCACGCTCTCTTTTATTTCCGGAAGCCCAACATTTGGAACGCTGATCGCGCTGACCCGAAATGGTATCCCTGTTATGGGAATTCTGAACCAGCCTATCTCCAATGAACGCTGGGTCGGCGCAAACGGAACCACAACTCTCAACAGCACTCCAATTTCGACACGGGAATGCGCGCATCTCTCAGAGGCGACATTGTTTGCCTGGGGGGCAGAACTGATGGAGGGAAGCCATGAACAGCAATTTCGGAATCTATATGGCGCCGTAAAGAGAAAGCGCTTCGGGTATGATTGTTATGCATATGGCCTGCTGTCTCTGGGCTTTGTTGACATCATTGCCGATTGCGATATGAAACCCTTCGACTATTGCGCTCTCGTTCCGATTGTCGAAAATGCAGGGGGAAAGATAACGGACTGGGGCGGAAACCCCCTGACACTTTCTAATCCCGGCTATGTTCTTGCGACTGGCGATATTGGCCTGCACTCACAAGCCGTTAAAATACTTGAATAACCCCAACGCGATTTGAAACGCCTTTTCTCCTTGATGTCTCCGGGTTAACCTCCCATCTTGGAAAACATGCCGAGACACGCGCAATCAAATGAGGACATCTATGGGATTTGTCAGATCAGCCGTCGCCGCTATTCTTTTCATCACTCTGCCTCTCTTGGCCAGTGCTGAGGAAGTTAAAACGATCAAAAGCCATGGGCTGTCTCTGGCCGGGCCCCTGAAATATGGACCGGACTTCACACATCTTGATTATGTTAATCCGGATGCCCCCAAGGGAGGGGACGTCAAGCTGTCCGCCGTTGGCGGTTTCGATAACCTGAATCCCTACATCTCTAAAGGACAGGCGGCAAACGGTCTTGGCCTTACATTTGAGACGTTGCTGACCCAGTCCTATGATGACCCGAGTGCGGAATATGGCCTTGTTGCGGAAAGTGTTGAGGTCGCGGAAGATCTGTCCTTCGCGATTTTCAATATGCGACCCGAGGCGCGCTTTCACGATGGTGCTCCGATCACTGCGGATGATGTGATCTTCAGTTTGGCCGCAGTGAAGGAGAGTGGCACACCACTTTTCCGCTACTATTACGCCAATGTAGAATCAGCGGAAAAACTGAATGATCACAGAATCAAGTTCAATTTCTCCGGCCCGCCGAACCGGGAATTGCCGCAGATCGTCGGCCAGCTATTACCCATCCTGTCAAAGAAATACTTTGAAACTCATAAGTTTGAGGAAACAACACTCACACCAATTCTCGGATCAGGGCCATACCGTATCAAGTCATTTGAGGCCAACCGCTACATCACCTATGAACGGGTGCCTGATTACTGGGGTAAGGACCTGCCGATAAATGTCGGCAGAAATAATTTCGGTACCCTCCGCTATGATTTTTATCGAGATACGGCTGTACTGTTGGAAGCGTTCAAGGCTGGCGAATATGACTACAGGTCCGAGAACAGCGCGAAAAGCTGGGCGACCGGATATAATTTTCCCGCCGTGAATCAAGGCCTTGTCATTCTGGAGGAAGTACCAAATGAGCGTTCCGCCGGGATGCAGGGCTACGTGTTCAACTTGCGGCGAGAGAAATTCCAGGACCCGGCCCTGCGCGAGGCGCTTATTTATGCCTTCGATTTTGAATGGCTGAATCGCAACATCTTTTATGACCAGTACAGCCGCACAAACAGCTATTTTGAAAACTCCGTTATGGCCGCGACGGGCGAACCGACGGAAGAGGAACTGGCGATACTGGAACCGTATCGTGACCAACTTCCACCGCGCGTCTTCGGCCCGGCCTTCAAGGCACCAGTTACGGACGGGTCCGGACAGGATCGGGCCCCGCTTCGTCAGGCAAAGAAAATCCTGAATGACGCAGGCTGGAAGGTAGAAAACGGCAAGCTGATTGACCCCAATACCGGTAAGCCGCTCACCATCGAGTTTCTGATGTATGATCCCAACAGTTTGCGGATCACGGGACCCTATATCAAGAACCTTAAGAAACTTGGTATTGATGCCTCATCGCGCGTTGTCGACTCGGCACAGTTCACCGAACGGCTTCGCAATTATGATTTCGACATGACAACTGCTGGGTTCGGCCAGTCCATCAGTCCCGGTAACGAGCAGCGTGAATTCTGGGGCAGTGCCGCCGGACAACGCCCGGGTAGCCGAAATGTCATGGGGATTGACGATCCGGTCATCGACGCCCTGATTGAAAACCTCATTGCCGCCCCGACATACGAAAAACTTATTCCGGCTGTTCGCGCGCTCGATCGGGTGCTGACATGGAATTTCTTTGTAGTTCCGCAGTTTCACGCCTCCTATGATCGCATCGCCTATTGGAATAAATTCGGCCATATGGACGTCAACCCGGCTCAGGGCCCGGACATCCTGAGCTGGTGGGTCGATCCGGACAAGGAGCGTCGACTGCAAGAAGGTCTGAAGAAAATACAGCAACCGCAGTAACGAAGAGCGCCATTAGGGAGATTTGAGATGAACAGGACGGTTGCGCCATTCCTCGCTGCAATTTTATTGATGGCAACAAATGCCGAAGCAGAACCCGTTACGAGTTACGGGCTGTCCGTCTTCGGAGATTTGAAATACGGCCCGGATTTCTCGCATTTCGAGTATGTTAATCCCGATGCCCCAAAAGGCGGAACAATCAAGCTGCGTGACCTGGATAGCTTCGATACCGTCAATCCCTTCTTGCTGAAAGGCAATCCGGCGTTGATCAATGGCGACAAGGGCGGCGATAGCTTCTTCAACTTTACGCAACTGATGGCTCGCTCCTATGACGAACCGGATGCGGTTTACGGGCTGCTTGCAGAAACCGTCACAATTGATGATCAGGGCCAATGGGTGGAATTCAACCTCAGGCCTGTCGCGCAATTTCATGATGACACCCCCATCACCGCCGACGATGTCGCCTTTACCTTCAATACCCTTAAAGAGAAAGGCCATCCGAGATACAGCCTGCTTTACAAAGACATTATCTCCGCCAATGTGCTCGGCCCGCATAAAATCCGCTTTGAGTTCCGCGAAGGTGCCTTGACACGTGACTTGCCATATCAGGTTGCCGTCATGCCGATCCTGTCCAAGGCCTCATTTGAAAATCGGGAATTCGCGGTCACGACTATGGAGCCTTTGTTGGGCTCCGGCCCCTATAAACTTGCTAGCGTCAGCCCCGGACGAACCCTTCGCTATGAACGCGTCAAGGATCATTGGGCGAAAAATCTGCCTGTGCATAAAGGCCGGTTTAATTTCGATGTCATTCAGGTTGACTATTATCGCGACAGAACAATTGCCCTGGAGGCGTTTTTCGCCGGCGAATATGACTTCCGGGAAGAATTCACATCCCGAAGTTGGGCAACCGAGTATGAAAACAAACCAGCCGTCAGAAAAGGCTACATCAAGCAGGACGTCCTCGAAGATGAAACCCTGACAGGCCTGCAGGCCTTCTTCATGAATAGCCGCCGCGCACCCTTTGACAACATTGAAGTAAGGGAAGCTTTCGGCCTCCTTTTCGATTTTGAATGGACAAACCGGAATTTGTTTTATGGTCTTTATGATCGCTTGGGCTCAGTTTTCGAAAATTCCGAAATGAAAGCGACCGGCCTCCCCTCGCCTGCAGAACTTGATCTGCTAACACCATTCCGGGACATCCTGCCGGACGCAGTATTTACTCAGGAGTTCACACCTTCCAGAACCGACGGAACGGGTAATATCCGCGATCAGATCCGCGCTTCGCTGAAGCTGTTCGAGGCGGCCGGCTGGACAGTGAAAAACAAAAGACTTGTCAACGAGGCCGGCGTCCAGATGAAGGTAGAATTTTTGCTGTATGAGCAATCCTTCACACGCATTATCAACCCATATGTTGCGAACCTGAAGCGGGTCGGAATTGATGCCTCCATTCGTATATTGGACAGTGCGAGTTGGCAGAACCGCGTTCGGGAATTCGATTTTGACATTGTTGTCCGCCGCTTTCCCCAACCTCAAGTCCCGGGCGTAGAGCAGCGGGACTGGTGGGGGTCTTCATCCGCAGATATAACGGGAGGGCTGAATATCGCGGGCGTAAAGAACGCGGCCGTGAATGCCCTGATTGAAAAGATAATCGATGCAAAATCCCGTCAGGAACTCACCACCGCGGCCCGTGCCCTCGACCGGGTCCTGATGTGGAGTTATTATTTTATTCCACAATGGTACAAGAGTAGCCATTTCGTCGCCTATTGGGACAAATTCGGCCAACCTTCTGCAAAAAAGCCGGGTTTTGATCGTGCGGTCTTGCATAGCTGGTGGTATGATGAGGCGAAAGCTGAGGAGCTTTCGCGCCAGCAGGGTAATTAGTCAGCTACCACGGACAGAGGAGTAGTCGTTGTTTGCTTATATATTGAGACGCCTCCTGCTCATGATACCGACATTATTTGGAATCATGGTTCTCAATTTCGTGGTTATCCAGTTTGCCCCCGGCGGTCCGATCGAGCAGATCATTGCAGAAATTCAGGGAACAGCGGTGGGTGCGACCGCCCGTATCGGCGGGAGCGGCGCTGGTGATACCTCAGGCGGCGGCTCTTCTTCATCAAGCGTGGGGTCCAACAGCGCCTATCGCGGAGCGCAAGGGCTCGACCCAGAATTCATCAAGGAGCTTGAAGTACAGTTCGGCTTCGACAAACCGGCCTATGAACGGTTTTTCCTCATGATGAAGAACTATCTGATGTTTGATTTCGGCAACAGCTATTTTCGGGATGAAACGGTTGTCAATCTGGTGATCGAAAAGCTTCCCGTATCGATTTCTATCGGTCTCTGGACCACGCTTCTGGTCTATCTCATATCCATCCCGCTTGGGATTGCCAAGGCAGTTCGTGACGGAACGAAGTTTGATATCTGGACCAGTAGTCTGGTTATTGTCGGTAACGCAATTCCAAGTTTCTTATTCGCCGTCGCCCTCATCGTTCTTTTTGCTGGTGGCTCCTATCTCGATTGGTTTCCGCTGCGGGGGCTGACATCGGATAATTGGGAACAGCTGAGTATTTTTGGAAAGATAACCGACTATCTCTGGCACATTGCTTTACCCGTGACGGCGCTTGTTATTGGCGGCTTTGCGGCCTTGACGCAACTGACCAAAAATTCGTTCCTCGATCAGATAAGCCAACAATATGTGCTTACCGCCCGCGCCAAGGGCCTCAGCGAAAGACGAGTCCTCTATGGTCATGTCTTCCGTAATGCCATGCTGATCGTGATTGCCGGGTTTCCAAGTGCTTTTATCGGCATACTCTTTACCGGCTCGCTTCTAATTGAGGTGATTTTCAGCCTGGATGGTTTGGGCCTTCTCGGTTTTGAAGCCGCCATTAATCGCGATTATCCCGTCATATTCGCCACTGTTTATGTATTCGCTCTGCTTGGCCTTATCATGAACCTTGTGGGTGACCTGACCTATACGCTCGTTGATCCACGGATCGACTTCGAAGCGCGGGAGGCCTGATCCATGCAGCTCTCCGCCATCAATCAACGCCGACTGAAAAATTTCAAGGCCAACCGCCGCGGCTATTGGTCGATGATCCTTTTTGTTCTGCTCTTTGTAATTTCGCTCTTCGCGGAAGTCATCGCAAATGACAAGCCGCTTGTCGTTTCCTACAAGGAGCAGCTATATTTTCCCTTTCTCATTGCCTACCCCGAAACAGCCTTCGGCGGAGATTTTGAAACCGAGGCGGATTATCGGGATCCTTTCGTTGCCGATCTCATAAATCAGGATGGCTGGCAAATGTGGCCCCTGATCCGTTACAGCTATTCCACCATCAACTATGATCTTAAGACCCCCGCACCTTCTCCGCCGGATGCGGAGAACTGGCTTGGAACCGATGATCAGGGACGCGATGTCCTGGCCAGAGTAATATACGGGTACCGTATCTCTGTCGCCTTCGGCGTAATACTGACAATTTTCAGCTCCATTATCGGTGTCTCCGCCGGTGCCGTTCAGGGATATTTTGGCGGTTGGGTTGATCTGATATTCCAGCGCTTTCTCGAGATATGGGGTGGCATGCCGAGCCTCTATATCCTGATCATTCTCGCCGCCCTCATTGAGCCGAGCTTCCTGATCCTGCTGGGATTACTGCTCCTGTTCAGTTGGCCAAGCCTTGTAGGTGTAGTGCGGGCCGAGTTTCTGCGCTCCCGCAACTTCGATTATGTCCGGGCCGCCCGCGCCCTGGGTGTGCGCGACGGTGTCATCATGTTCAAGCATCTGTTGCCAAATTCCATGGTGTCCGCGCTTACCTTCCTGCCCTTTATCCTGACCGGTTCCATCGTCAGCCTCACATCGCTTGATTTTCTTGGGCTTGGCTTGCCGCCGGGCTCCCCCTCGCTTGGAGAACTGCTGGCTCAGGGCAAGGCCAATCTGCAGGCACCATGGCTCGGGATCACCGCCTTTTTGACACTGTCGATCATGTTGACCCTCGCCTTTTTCATGCAAGAGGGAATCAGAGACGCGTTTGACCCGAGAAAGACATTTCAGTAATGGCGCTAGTTGAGATTAACGATCTTTGGGTTACCTTTAAATCCGACGGAAAAGACATTCCGGCCGTTAAGGGTGTCACGTTCAATATTGAAAAGGGTGAGACGGTGGCCGTCGTTGGGGAGAGCGGATCAGGCAAATCCGTGACAGCGCTCAGTATTCTTCAGCTTCTGCCCTACCCGATCGCCAAGCATCCGAAGGGCTCTATCAAAATCGATGGGCAGGAGGTTGTCGGCCGACCGCAAAAGGAAATGCGGAAATTCCGCGGAAATCATGTCTCAATGATCTTTCAGGAGCCGATGACATCGCTCAACCCGCTGCATACGATCGAAAAGCAGATTAACGAGACCCTGCTTGTACACAAGGGCATGAATCAGAAGGACGCCTCGGCGCGCGTTCGGGAACTTCTGGATATGGTGGGTCTCGACGCGATTGACGAGCGTCTCAATGCCTATCCACATCAATTGTCCGGAGGTCAGCGTCAACGCGTCATGATCGCCATGGCGCTTGCCAATGAACCGGACCTGCTCATCGCGGATGAGCCGACGACGGCGCTCGATGTAACAATCCAGGCCCAGATACTTGAATTGTTGCTGGATTTGCAAAAGCGCCTTGGCATGGCGATATTGCTGATTACCCACGACCTTGGAATTGTCCGCAAAATGGCGAAGGACGTTTGTGTCATGACGAACGGCGAAATCGTCGAGGCAAATACCACCGCCGAATTATTTCGTCGCCCGCATCATGAATACACAAAAATGCTGCTCGAAGCCGAGCCGAAAGGGCTTCCTCTCCGCAAGAACGATGCCCTGCCCGACGTAATCTCTTGCAAGAATCTGAAAGTTTACTTCCCTATCAAAAAAGGGCTCTTGAAACGGACCGTCGATTATGTCCGCGCGGTAGACGACATTTCACTCTCGGTAAAACAGGGACATACCGTCGGAATCGTCGGCGAGAGCGGCTCAGGAAAATCAACACTCGGCCTTGCCCTGCTGAGGCTTACATCTTCTGACGGAACCATTCTGTTCAACGGCAATCCTATCCAGCATTCCACCTGGAAAGAACTACGCCCCCTGCGATCAGAAATGCAGATTGTTTTTCAGGACCCATATTCCAGCCTCAGTCCCCGCCTATCGGTAGGCCAGATTATCGAGGAGGGGGTCATCGTTCATGAAGGTCGCGGCGATCGACTGGAGCGACGAGAGCGCATCTCGGAAATCCTGAAAGAAGTCGGTATTCCGCCCGAAGCGCAAGATCGCTATCCTCACGAATTTTCCGGTGGACAGCGGCAACGCATCGCCATTGCCCGCGCCCTCATCCTGAAACCTAAATTCATTGTACTGGATGAACCGACGTCAGCATTGGATATGTCGGTTCAGGCGCAAATTGTCGATCTTTTGCGGGATCTGCAAAACCGGCATAATCTGACCTATCTGTTTATCAGCCATGATCTGAAAGTTGTGCGGGCCATTGCTGACAGCGTCGTCGTCATGCGTAATGGCAAGATTGTCGAGCAAGGTCCATCCGCACAAATCTTTGACAATCCTGAAACAGCCTATACAAAGGCACTGATGAAGGCGGCGTTCGACCTTGAGACCGCCGCAGATGGTGTCGTAAACAAATAAGATACCGGAACAAGGTATCGGAGACAAAAATGGCCCTACTATTCAAGAGTAATATTGACCGCGCTGACTGGTGGCGCCGTGAACTCGGGAAATACATTCCGGACCTTGATGTCCGGATTTGGCCCGATATTGGCGACCCGGACGACATTAAATATGCGCTGTGCTGGAAAATGCCGCATGGGGAACTGGCAAAGCTGAAAAACCTCCGCGCTGTCTATTCTCTTGGGGCCGGTGTCGATCACCTTCTCGCAGATCCGGACTTTCCACGTCATTTGCCGTTTTCCCGAGTTGTTGATCCAAACCTGACCGGGCGCATGACGGAATATGTTGTCCAGCATGTGTTGAACCATCACCGCTTCTGCCATGCCTATGACGCACAACAGCGCGCGCATGTCTGGAAGGAGCATTTCGCTCCTTTCGCAAGCGAACGCAAAGTCGGCATCCTGGGTATGGGAGAACTTGGCGGCGGTGCTGCGGAAGCGCTTAGTTTTCTGAAATTCGATGTCGCGGGGTGGAGCCGTTCCGAAAAGAAGATTAACGGAGTGGAGAGCTTCTTTGGTGATGACCAGCTTGATGCTTTTCTTGCGCGTTCGGAAATTCTGGTTTGTCTACTTCCCTTGACGCCGCAAACAAAAAACATCCTGAACGCCGACCTGTTTGCCAAGCTGCCGAAGGGGGCCGGTATCATTAACGCCGGGCGCGGGCCGCATCTTGCAGAGGATGACCTAATCCCCGCACTGGATAGTGGACAACTCTCGGCCGCAACACTTGATGTGTTCCATGTCGAGCCGATGGCTGAGGATCATCCATTCTGGGATCATCCGAAAATTCGGATCACCCCTCATGTCGCAAGTATCTCCGATCCGGCAAGCGTCGCCAGACTAGTCGCGGAAAATATCATCCGCACTGAAAACGGCGAAGAACTACTTCACGCAGTTGATGTTGAAAAGGGTTACTAAGAACTAGCTGGAGTATCGTTTTTCAATCAACGAAAACAATGCGCGCATGGCAAATGCCTCCCCGCCGATGGGGCGGCCGGGGCGGCTTCTGACGTTATAGGCCATAACATCGAAATGAACCCAGCTTGAAGCATTTTCGACAAATTCCTTCAGGAACAGCCCCGCAGTAATGGCCCCGGCATATCCGCCGCCGGAACCTGAATTATTGATATCAGCGATTTTACTATCGATGAGATTGCGGTATTCATCCCAAAGCGGCATCCGCCAGACGGGATCTTTTTCACGCCGCGCATTTTCTTCAATTGCATCAAACAATGCGTCATCGTCAGTAAAGGTCGCCGCGATTTCCGTTCCCACAGCTATACGCGCCGCGCCGGTCAATGTGGCCATGTCAATCAGCAAATCAGGAGATTCCTCATCCGCCGCCGATAGCGCATCTGCCAGAATGAGCCTTCCTTCGGCGTCCGTGTTGCCGATTTCAACCGTTTTCCCGTTCCGGCTGATCAGGACATCGCCCGGGTGAAACGCATTTCCGGATATCGCATTTTCCACAGCCGGGATGAGTACACGCAACCGAACAGGAAGGTTTGCGGCCATAATCATATAGGCCAACCCAAGAACCGTCGCGGCGCCCCCCATATCCTTCTTCATCATCAGCATGCCCGCCGCTGATTTGATATCAAGACCGCCGCTATCAAAACAGACGCCCTTGCCGACCAGCGTGACTTTCGGGGCGTCCTTATCCCCCCATGTGATGTCAATAAGCCGGGGAGCATCCGCCGCTGCGCGTCCCACTGCATGGACCATGGGAAAATGATAGGTCAGGAGATCATCTCCGATAATGTTCGTCTGTTCCGCCTCAAACTCACCGGCAACCTGAGAGGCCGCAGCTTCGAGGGCGGTGGGGCCCAGATCGCCCGCCGGCGTGTTGATAAGGTCCCGCACCAGCGTCATGGCTTTTACCGTGCGGTCAATCTTGTTTTCATCCGCTGCGCCCGGCAAGACCAGTGTCGCGTAGTTTTTCTTGTTCTTTTTATAACGATCAAAATTATAGGTGCCGAGAGACCAGCCCGTCGCCAGATTTGTGGCCTCTGCTGCATCGAGTTTGGCATCAAGGGCGTATAAGCCAACCGGCAATTGCGCTGGCAAATCGGCCAGAGACCAGATATCCCAATCTTTGTCCTTGACGAAGACAATCGCATCGATCCCTTCATCCGTTCCCGGGAGAAGGAGAAATTTTCCATCTTCGGGCTCAAAATCGTGGGCTTCAATCCAATTTTTATACGTACCCGGCTGCGATGCGAGCCAACTATCAAACTCTGCCTTTTCGACAACGATAATGGATTTCGGGGTCGTTTCTGGGGTCGTGACAATAAAGGGGGGCACGATCTACTCCTCTAACTTTTGACAACCCTAACAAGGCTATCGAGAGACGGCAACAGCCGTTAATGAATATGAGAAAAGCAGCCTATAAAATTTCTCGCCGACTTCCTAGTCAGTAAGAACCCCTATTTCTCGATAATATCGTTCCGCGCCGGGATGTATTGGGGTGCTAACGCCTTTAAGTGCTGTTTCGGGTAGGATAAGCTTTCCCTTCTCATGCCCACGGTCCAGCAGATGCCGGTTTTCCGGATGCCATAGAGCCCGCGTCATTTCATAGACCAGCTCTTCCGGCATACCCGCGTTTACGATCCACTGGGTAGTGACCGCAAGCGTTGGCACAGATCCCAAATCCCGGTAGGTTTCTGCCGGTATTTCAGAATCGGAATAGTATGGATGCTCAGAGAGAAATTTCTCCGCGACTTCCCCTTCAATGGGCAAAAGATCAATCTTTCCGGCATCCGCCAGCTCGGAAACCGCCGTTACAGGATAGCCCGCGACAAAGAAGAACGCATCCAGAGAATCCGTTAGCATCAGGGTGACAGCCTTGTCGGGATCCGCGGTCACAGCATCGATATCCTTTATTGACAGTCCATAGGCCTTTAAAATCTGCTGTGCATTCTCCCGCGTACCAGACCCTGGAACGTCAATTGACACCCGCTTGCCTTTCAAGTCGCCAACGCTTTCGATGTTGGCCCCCTTGCGCACAACCAGATGGATATCTTCCGGATAAAGATTGGCGATTACCCTGATCGATGTGACCGGATCGTTCTTGTGAAAAATGCCTTGCCCCTTGTAAGCCGCCGCAACCATATCCGACTGGGCCAGCGCCGTGTCGAAACTTCCATTCGCAACGCCATGAATATTGGAAACGGATCCATGGGTTGTCTGGGCCGTCGCGATTAGGCCCGGAACGCCACAGGAACCACCTGCCTCACAAGGACGGCTGCCCGGAGGGTTGGAAATGACAGACGCGATCAGCGTGCCTATGGGGTAATAGGTCCCCGCTGTCGATCCGGTGCCAATACGCAGGAAAGTGATACTTTGCGCACTGGCAGCTCCAAAGATGAGACAAATAATCAAGAGAAATGAAAAGAATACCCCGGCACGCGTTGACGGTCTTGCGATTGAAATGATCCTACCCTCCTGATTTTCTAGGCTAAGCTTTAATATTGATAATAGTCCTCAAATTTCAGGAGCAAAGTAAGAACTAGTCAAAAACAGGAATATTTACTTCATTTTCCGAGGGGGTGCCCATATTTTGCCGGGTTTGCTTGTTCCTCAACTGACTTGAAACATCCCGGATGTCAAAAGCCAGGCTTGCCGTATGATGTACTTCCATGCAGGCCTTGTGAATGGCGTAGGGAATTTGTGACAACAGTTCGCGATCCTTATCAGAAAGAGCGTGCCCCTCGACATCGATGGATTGCAATAAATCGTCCAATGCATCGCTGAGGGAAGTAACATGCTCAAACTTCGTTCCCTTGACGACTGTCGCGAGCCCCCCATTCCGGTCCTGCATTGCAGCAACAATCGCCCGCCGATCCCGTGCCGAGCCGGTTGTGCCAAACAAAAGAACCACCGCCGAGGAAAGCCGCATTAACTGCTCAGTGTATATCGAGATCTTCCGCTCATTTACAACTTTCATCGCGAGCTGAATGGCTTCTGGTGTCGCCGACAATTCCGGTCGGTTTTCCGCTTTTGCCTTCAGGGAATTAGGAACGATAATTGCTGGCATCGCGCTCGGAGTCCTCGCCACAAGACGCCTGTCAGGGCCAATATAATCTGCGGTGACAACAAACGGCTTACGCGTTGCGACCAAACGTTGGATGCGCGAGACAATCTGGCTGCGAGACATCGGTCGGGTAATCAAGTCATCCGCGCCGGATTTCATCACCCTGTCGACGACTTCAGGCGCAGAATTCCAGAGCGACAAAACAACATTCACAAACGGATCCCGTCCAATCTTGTGACGCCGAATTTCGTGGATGATCTGGTGGGTGTCTGCATCGGCTATACCCGTTTCCGCGAGGATCAGATCGAATTCTCCGGTCTGAGCCTTGTCCTCAAATTCAACGAGGTGCGCACAGGCAACAACCTCCCCAAAGCCGGTATTCAACAGCGCGCTTCGCGTGTTGTGTCGCATGGCCGGATCAGGATCAAAAAGGAGTACTTTTACGGCCTGGAACTGGGTGTCTGCCATCAGGGGGCTGTATTATCAAATCCGGGAATGAGTTCCTGTAATTTCGCAAGAATTTTTGCCGGGTCTTCTGAAAACTGCAGTCCAATCTTGTTTCCACGGCGCCAGACAAGATCACACCGAAGGGCACCGAATTGAGACGCTTGCAACAAGAGATTGTTTTTCTCAAAAAACAGACCCTCGACATCTATCCGCGCGCCATTGGCCGATATATCCTTGATAATTCCACTCACTTCACGTTCTTCCTCGTGAAGGCAGGCATGACCGCGTTCCGCGCGGATAGTCGCGGGCCACCGGACGTCGGCCCGGCGATACCGTCTATCTTTCGCGCTGCCTGTCTTGACGTGATCGCTTTCGACTTCAAGCGCTCTCAGCATTTTCTTGATATCTTTCGCAATGATCATCTCAGTTCTCTGTTTTCCGAAGGCTGTATTTTCAGCCGGAACAAATCTGTTCTTTGACCCTGCTTAACTTAATCAAGAAAATCTTAATAATTCGCAAATAACTAGATTCAATGCTTACCAATCTGTGCATTGTGCCTGAGTTGCTGCATAGGCAGCAGGCGTATCGATCAAATCATTTGCCGCCATGCGCGCCGCATTGAATTCCTTTAGTAGGGGATCAAGCTCGAACATCAACCGATTGACGATGGAACGCCCAGCATCTTTAGAGCTTTTTGTGTAAAACGGTCTGACCTCGGCTGCCCGTTCTTCCAGCTCCTTTGTGATTATTGGAAGATATTCTTCTATGACACGCTCGTTTATTCGGACATGCTCCATCTCATGTGCAAAAACCGCCTTATAGGCGCAACTGCTTTTCCGGTATTTCCGGTCGATATAAACATTGGTTTTTCTGGCACCGAATGTGAGCCTAACCCAGTCAAGACGCAGACAGTTTTTTCCGCCCCTCAACTCCGCATGCTTGGTCGCAACGCCCAGGCTTGGTCCTATTGATGAATGGGTCAAACCGAGAAGATTTGCATGGCGCAGCGACTTTGCAAAACCACTTTTCTTGGCAATTTGCTCAATCTGCTGAGATGATTTTCCATGGTCCAGCCGAGGTTTGTTCGATACAACCTCGATTTTGACGTCCGGCTTTTTCCAGATTGCAAGACATTCCTTATCCGTCTCAGCTAGTGCGCTTGCAGGCCACAAGAAGAGGAAAGCTGCAAAAAAGGCATAGCCGCAGCGGATATCTTTCTGGCGCATAGACATCCATTTTGGAATTTTGGTGTACAGGGTTTCAAAACTAGCCGAATAACGCATTGATTTCATCCTGGTCGAGATTTGCCTCGCCGGTCTCGGTCGACATACTGAATGACTGCATGTGCGCCTCCCGGAGTTTACCGTTTATGATGGCGCCGGCATTGTCGATTAGCTCCCGAATGATTTGACATTGATGTTCAGCAGCGGCTCGGACATTTTGCACGCCATCAAGTCCCTCGCTCGTCCCAAGGCAACTTTGTAAAGACCTTATTTCGGTATCCAGTCGCCGAATGGTGGTTTCGAATGGCTGCTTATATTCCGTCGGGGAAAATGCGTAGGCCTCTATCGCCAGTTCTTTGTCGGCAATACCACTCGCGGCAAAATGATCCTTATAGCTGCAGGGACCCCAGCCGATAAATTCATCGAGCATGTCCGGCATATCCATAACCAGCTCAGCGAGCATCAGGGCTTCGTTGAAATGGTTGAGATAATCCGTCGCCAGAAGAGTGACGTCATTTACATTCGTATTTCGGGCGCGTACGCGATAAGCTTCCAGCGTACCTGTCTCAATACTCATCCGGAGTCGTGCCTTACCTTTCGGGTCAATCATATCGACCTGTTCTAAGGGGGAATTTATACACCATTTCATTAAGGAAGTGTTCTCGCAGCCCAAAATGGCAGAATTTAGCCAATTCGGCCTATGGGATTGACCCTAGTCGAGAAGAGCTGTCGTCTCAATTGGCAAGGTGTTTTTATCTCCTTGCAGGGGCTCATGGACGAGAAACGAGACGGAAAGCAGAGCGGTCAACACGAAAACCGCAGAGGACAAGAGGAATTTGGAATAACAGCTTTTAACGGAAAGTGCTTTGTTAAAATCGCGAAACATCATGCCCATGTCGTCCCCCTTTTCTTGCGTTGCTCTCCACGAGCATCGCCTTCGCCTGCTGTTGGAAACAGTATATGGGAGGACGCCATTCTCAACTAGCGTTTTGGTTGCTATGTGTTATTTTTATACACTTTTAAGGACGTATTATTTTGCGTGCATAAAATTGTATTAATGCATTCACAAGATATGGTTGCCATCTCACCGAAAACAACAATTACTATCATTGCCGAGGTCGCCGATCTTTTCAAACGATGATACCTAACAGGCGAATCAGACGCTTGTGAAGACAGCCTGCCACTGCTTAAATGATGTCATGAAATCTTTTAAGAAGATCGATCAGCCGGGCATGGTCCTTCGCGCCCAGGCCGGTAATTACCTGTGCTTCGATCTCTTCGGCCTTTTCTTCAAGCACCGCAAGTTCCTTCTCTCCCTTCTTGGTCAATCGAACAGCATAAGCGCGCTTGTCGCCCTTCACCGGCGCGCGATGAATCAAGCCGTCCTTCTCAAATTTATTCAGGATGGGAACAAGCGACGAGCGATCCAGACCCGCAGCTTCTGCAATAGCGCTCTGGGTTCTGCCCGGATTTTCATTGATGATGGCCATGACAGAAAACTGGCCCGTTACGAGTTTCCGGCCCGCAGCGGTCGCAAACCTGCTTTGCCCTCGCAGGATCGCCTTGCGCATATGAAACCCAACGATGCCCTCCAGCGCCGTCATCTGCATTTCATCGGAAAGCTGCTTTCCGTTTTTGGATTTTTCCGCTGACATTGCGCTCCGCCGGGCTCCTGCTTTCGCTCCATAGTCGACAATGACTCTGCCGAGAGAATTGTTATAGCCACAGAATATAGCGAAGCACAAGGGAGCGCGAGACTATTCCATCACGTCATAGAAATGTTCTAGTCCGGCCTCGGCGCATTCCATGTCTTGCGCCGGTGTGCCCGAGCTCAACCCGATACCGCCGACGACCTCTCCGTCAACAATTACCGGCAGTCCTCCACCAACAGAAGAGAGACGCCCGCCGACTTCAGTGTGAATACCGAACGCCAGGTTCCCAGGGACATTCACGGCGTTATACTCATGGGTAGCTTTTCGCGCTGCTGCAGCCGTGTAGGCCTTGTCCGCTGAAATGGTAATGCTTGTCACCTTGCCGCCGTCCATCCGCTCGAACGCAATCAGATTTCCGCTCTCGTCGACAATCGAGATACACATCGGTACACCGATTTCTTTTGCCTTCTCGCGGGCACCATGAATAAGAATAAGTGCGTCTGCATGGGACAGGCGTTTAATATTGAGCATTTTGCCCTCCAATTAGGAATATAAATATCTATTTCTTAGCTGCTTAACCGACGCTATTGGGCCTTTGCCTCTAAGCGACGGGCATGCAGGATAGGCTCAGTGTATCCACTCGGTTGTGAGCGTCCTTCGAATACGAGATCACAGGCCGCCTTGAACGCAACTGACGTATCAAAATGCCCTGTCATTGGCTTATACAACGGATCCCCTGCATTTTGCCCATCGACAACCCCTGCCATGCGCTTCATGGTTTCCAGGACATCTTTTTCACTGCAAATTCCATGATGCAGCCAGTTTGCAATATGCTGACTGGATATGCGCAATGTCGCCCGGTCTTCCATAAGGCCAATATCGTTGATATCCGGCACTTTGGAACATCCGACCCCCTGATCGATCCAGCGGACCACATAACCGAGTATGCCTTGCGCGTTGTTGTCCAGTTCGGCCTGAACTTCTTTTTCAGAGAGGTTTGCTCCTTTGAGAAGCGGTGGTGTCAGAATGCTTTCAAGGCTTGCCCGACCCCGCCGAGCGATTTCCGCCTGTCGGTCCTTGACAGAGACTTCATGGTAATGAAGCGCATGAAGCGTCGCCGCCGTCGGTGATGGAACCCACGCGCAATTCGCGCCGGCCTTCGGATGGCCTATTTTGACATCCATCATCTTTGCCATCTCGTCTGGCATTGCCCACATTCCCTTACCGATCTGGGCATGGCCGGGCAGGCCGGTCTCAAGTCCTATGTCGACGTTCCAGTCCTCATAAGCCGCAATCCATGGTTCCCCCTTTGCGTCATCCTTCCGCATAAAGGTTCCTGCTTCCATACCGGTATGGATTTCATCCCCTGTCCGGTCCAGAAAGCCCGTATTTATGAAAAATATCCGTTCAGATACAGCGCGAATACATTCCTTTAGATTGACCGTTGTCCGCCGCTCCTCATCCATTACGCCAACTTTTATTGTGTTGCGCGGCAGGCCAAGGCCATCTTCCACTGCCGCAAACAGATCATTGGTGAACGCGGCTTCTTCGGGGCCATGCATTTTTGGCTTCACGATATAAAGGCTGCCCGCACGACTGTTTGAATAGCGGGCGTGACCTTTCAGGTTATGTAGTGCCGCCGCCGTTGTCATAACGGCATCCAGAATCCCTTCCGGAATCTCCTTGCCTCCGCTATCCAGCACGGCATTGGTCGTCATCAGATGGCCAACATTCCGAACGAGAAGCAGGCTCCGTCCATGCAATGTCATCTCCCTGCCTGCCGGATCCAGATAAACGCGATCCGGGTTCAATGTGCGGGAAATCATCTTCCCGCCCTTTTTGAACTGATCTTCCAGATCGCCTTTCATCAAGCCGAGCCAGTTCCGATATACAAGGGCTTTATCTTCGGCATCGACGGCAGCGACAGAATCCTCACAATCCTGAATGGTAGACATCGCCGATTCCATCAATATGTCCTTCACTCCTGCGGGATGATCCTTCCCGACCGGGTGATCCGGATCAATCAGGATATCAAGATGCAAACCGTTTTTGGTCAAAAGGACAGAAGTAAGCGCATCATCTTCAAGATAGCCTGCGAACTGCTTCGGATCGGCAAGCCCTGTGACGGAGCCATCCGCCAGTTCCGCTTCCAATTGCTTTTGCCCGCCCGTCTCTTTCAACCGATAGGCGCGAACATCTTTATGTCCACCCTTGGTGAGTGGGGCCGCGCGATCAAGGACGCCAAAGCCATAGTCGATGACGGCAAGCCCGCGTTTGGGATTATAGCTGCTTCCTTTTTCGCATCCGTTTTCTTCAGACAGGACATCCGTGCCATAGAGGGCGTCATACAAGCTCCCCCACCTGGCATTTGCTGCGTTCAGCGCGTACCGGGCATTCATCACCGGCACAACAAGCTGTGGACCGGCAACATCTGATATCTCCGGGTCGACATTGGCTGTCGTTACTTTAAAGGCGGGGCCTTCCGGAACAAGATATCCGATTTCCTGAAGAAAGGATTTATGGGCCTTCGGATCATGAGGTTTGCCCTTGGCAGCGAGATACCAGGCATCGATTTTTTTCTGCAGCTCATCCCGCTTCTCAAGAAGCAATCGATTGCGCGGCCCGAAATCTGCAACCAGGTCAGCCAGAAGCATCCAAACCACTTGTTCTTTAAGGTCAAGGCCCGGTAGGATTTCCTTTTCAACAAGGTCGGCAATTTCCGTCGCAACCTGAAGGCCGCTTTTTGTCACACGCTTTGTCATCTGTCCAATCTCGCCCGTGATAATAAAAAATTCTCAGGCAGCCTGCAAAACCCTGCCGGCCGCTGATCAGCGGAGCGATATTGACAGTCTCGGGAAAGAGAATAAACTAATAATGGAAAGATTTTCACATTATGGAATTTATGATGTCGGCCGAAGCATCCACCACACAATCAGTCAGAACGGGGCAGGTTCAATCCTTGACACGGGCGCTATCCATACTGAATGCCATTGCCGACAATCCGCCCGGCCTCTCCCTGACGTCAATTTCAAAATTGCTCAAGCTTGCGCCCTCTACCACACATCGCCTGCTGACGACGCTGCAGGAGGAGCATTACGTGCAATATGACCGGGATGGCAGCCTCTGGCAGATTGCCATGCGGGCGTTTGTTACCGGAAACGGTTTCCTAACATCGCGGGATCTCGCAACCGTGGCGCGGCCCTATATGCGCCGGTTGATGGAGCTCAGCGGCGAGACGGTCAATCTCGCCATTGCAGATGAAAACAGGGTTATTTATCTCGCGCAGGTCGAAAGCCGGGAAATGATGCGTGTCTTTTCAAAACCGGGCAACCATGTCCCGATGCACTGTTCCGGCGTTGGAAAAGCTATCTTGATGGCGATGAGGCCAGAAGATATTCAGCGGATCATTGCCAACAAGACGCTTAAAAAGCTGACGGATAAAACGATAACGGATACGCAAATGCTCCTGTCAGAGCTGGAGGAATCATGCAAGCGCGGCTTCGCCATGGATGACGAAGAACATGCCATCGGCCTGCGCTGCGCCGCAGCGCTTATCTATGATGAGCATGCGGAGCCGTTAGCGGGGCTGTCAATTTCCGGGCCTGCTGCCCGCATTTCGCAGGAGAGACTGAAAGAGCTTGGCCGCATAACGGTGGGTATCGCCGCCGAAATCACAACCGCGCTTGGCGGCAAGCATCCCAGATAAAAATGAAATTATGTGACTAAATTCCGATGAATCTGGTATCGCCGGTTTCATGGTTCCGCTCATAGACCAGCTCTCCGGCGACGTAAGTCGCGCGAGTTACCCGGTCATCTCCGAGCATCACCAACGCGAAAAGCTGTTCTTCCAGTGTCTCGGCATGATCCAGGCGATAGTCCAGAATAGGTGTCGCCTTGAGATCAAGTACTGTAATATCAGCCTCATATCCCTCTGCAAGGCTGCCAATCCTGTCTTCCAGATACAGTGCCTCTGCCGCCCCTCGAGTAATGAGATAAAAAGCTTTATGCGCATCCAGCGCGAAGCCGTTCAGCTGCGCGATTTTATAGGCTTCGTTCATACTGACGAGCTGGGAGAAATTTGTGCCACCGCCAAGATCCGTGGCAAGGCCGACCCGCACAGGCGAAGTTCCTGTCATGGCTCTTTCAAGCTGGAAAAGACCGCTTCCCAGAAACAGGTTAGAAGTCGGGCAATGTGCAATCGCTGTTCCCGTTTCCGAAAAGATACGAAAATCCTCTTCCGTAAAATGAACAGCATGGCCAAAGATCGCCCGTTCTCCAAGCTGGCCATAGTGGTCATACACATCTACATAGCTCTTGTGGTTCGGATACAGTTCCTTTACCCAGTCAATCTCCGCCTTGTTCTCCGAAACATGGGATTGCAAGTAGGTTCCCGGATGCTCCTGCCAGACGGCTCCGGTCATCTCCATTTGCTCTTCCGTACTTGTCGGAGCAAAGCGCGGGGTGACCGCATAAAGCGCACGTCCCTTCCCATGCCATTTTTCAATCAGCTTTTTCGTCTCGTCATATCCGGTCTGCGCTGTATCTTTAAGTCCAGTTGGCGCAAATCTGTCCATCAGGGCTTTGCCGGCGATGTTCCGCATATTGAGTTTCGCCGACTGCTCAAAAAAAGCGTCGACGGACTGGGGATGGACTGTGCAGAACACGGCGGATGTCGTTGTTCCCGCGCGCAACATTTCCTTCAGGAAGACCTTCACCGATCTAACGGCGTAGTCCTTGTTTGCAAATTTCTGCTCGGTAATAAAAGTGTATTTATTCAACCAATCAATCAGCTGCTTTCCATAGGCGCCAATCATTTCTGTCTGAGGATAGTGAACATGGCAGTCGATAAACCCCGGACAAATAAGGGCGTCTTTGTAAGCCGTGACAGTTACGCCCGGACCGATCTCCTGCAGGATATCGGAAGCAGGGCCGAAACCGATGATATGCCCTGCCTCGATGACAATCAGGCCATCCTCTTCATACTGAAGGCAATCGGAAACCGGGTCCGCAAAGGGATTGCCCCGATAGGAAAGACACCGACCCCGGATTGCCTTTTTCATGGCACTTTCTTTCCTGTTGAATCGGAAATCGCCAGCGTAACCTCATCCTTGACAACCTCCATAACCACATAGCTATGAGTCTGCATCACATGGGGCAATTGCGAAATAGCCGCACCCAGCAACTCGCGATAGGAGGCAATATCCCGGGTCCTGATTTTCAGGAGGTAATCATATCCACCGGCAATCATCATACAGGATTGTATTTCAGGAATCTGCCGTACCGCATTGTTAAATTCTTCAAGCGCCTCGGCAGTCGTGGTCGAGAGCTGAACCTGCACCATGACCACATGAGCGGCCTCAACCGTTTCAGGATCAAGCGCCGCAAAATAACCCCGGATGATGCCCGCTTTTTCGAGCCTTTTCACTCGCTCGGCGCAGGGCGTCTTGGTCAGATTGACGCGGCGGGAGAGATCGACCAGAGAAATACGGCCATTCGCCTGGATTTCGCGAAGGATTCTGTAATCTGTCCTGTCCAATGCCAGCATTCGCTACCTGCAACGTCCCGCAATCTCGGATAAATGAATCAGGTTCAAGTCTAAGCCGTTTCCTTCGGAAAAGACCAGAAAATTTCCCCGCATAGCTTACCTTCCGACGATCTCGAAAAGTTGTAGAGGTTTGACCAGTATTATGCGGACGTAACGACGCGACTTGTTTAGGATGTCCGAAAATAATCTTTGATCTGACGATAAATGGAACCTGAGACCATGCGACGTAACCTGTTTGCCAATTCTGTAATCGCAACCCGCCTTGCCGCCTTTTTAACCCTCCTTGCCATCATGGCTCCCCTCATGGCTAAAGCAGCAGACAAAAAAAGCTTCAACAACTGGGAAGAAGTGGTTGAGGCTGCGCGCGGCGGGACGGTGAACTGGTTTATGTGGGGTGGCGCGGATAATATCAATGAATATGTGAGTGGCTATATTGGAAGCGAGCTTAAGGACCGCTACAATGTTACCCTGAAACGGGTCGGGATCAACGATACGGCGGAAGCGGTCAATATCGTTATCGGGGAAAAGCAGGCAGGAATTGATGATGCCGGTTCAGTTGATCTCATCTGGATCAATGGCGGAAATTTTCGGACGATGAAGCAAGGTGATTTGCTGTATTGCGGCTATCACAGTCTGCTTCCCAATAACAAGCTCGTCAACTGGCAGGATCCGTCCATCGCAAATGATTTCGGCCTCCCGGTAGATGAATGCGAGGTTCCCTGGAACCGGGCACAATTCGCGTTCGCCTATGACAATGCGCGCACTGAGAACCCGCCAAAGAGCATCGCGGAGCTCATTGACTGGGTTAAAGAAAGCCCCGGAGAATTCACCTATCCGGCGGCAACGGATTTCAATGGTAGCGTTTTCGTAAGACATGTCTTCTATCACGCCGCAGGAGGACCAGAAGCATTGCTCGGGGACTTCGACCAGGAAAAATTCGATACCATTGCCCCAAAAGCCTGGGCCATTCTGAATGAGATGGAACCCTATCTCTGGCGGGAAGGCGAGACCTACCCCAACGCCATTGCCAGTCTCGCCCAGCTATTCGCCAACCGGGAAGTCGCGCTTTATTTCGATTATGACCCGGCAATATTCGGAATCAATGTTGAAAATGGTATCTTTCCGGAAACGACACGCTCCTATGGTCTGCAAGACGGAACCATTGGCAACACCAACTATGTCGCCATTCCCTATAACTCGCCGAACAAGGCCGCAGCGATGGTCGCCGCCAACTATCTGCTCTCCTTCGATACGCAATACGAAAAAGCGAAATCCAACGTTTGGGGTGCGGCACCGGCAATTGATGTAACCAAGCTGGATGACGATGCCGCCGCGCGTTTTGCAGCCCTTCCCAGGCATCCCGCAGTTGTTGCCCCCGAGGTTCTTGCCCGTAAATCTCTTCCTGAACTCCATCCCGACTGGATCAGCGCAATCGAGAAAGGATGGCAGGAAAATGTCGGTAACTAGTGCGCCAATCCTGCCCGCTTGTGCGATAGCGGGTTGATCTGTAAAACATCTTATGTTTGAGCGATGGAAAATTCCGTTGATGCTGTCTCCGGCATTGCTGATAGTCTGTGGACTTTTTATCGGCGGGCTCGCTCTCGGACTTGTCGGAAGTCTGGGTTATATGCCCCTTATCGGACAGGAAACCTTTAATCTCGATGCTTACCAACGGATTCTGTCATCGGAGCGATTTCTTCTCTCATTCCTGCTGACTTTCCATATTGCTTTCACCTCCACGGTTATTGCCTCCCTGCTGGCACTTGGGACCGCCCTAATCCTCCGCCAGAGTTTCCTCGGTCGATCCGTTGTTAATTTTCTCTTCCAGATTAACCTGACCGTGCCGCATCTGGTGGGAGCCGTCGGCATCCTATATCTTTTTTCCCAGTCCGGCGTTTTTGCCCGGCTTGCCTATGAATTTTCCCTGATTTCCAGGCCGTCAGAGTTCCCGGCCATGATCTTCGACCCTCTGGCAATTGGGATAATTATGCAATATGTCTGGAAAGAGGTTCCTTTTATCGGCCTGATCCTGCTGGCAAATATGCAGACAATTGGCCGTGATTATGAGGCCGTCGCCCAATCGCTCGGGGCCAGCCGCTGGCAGAGTTTTCGCCATGTTCTCCTACCCCAGTTGATGCCGGGCCTGCTGACAGCAGGGATGATCGTCTTTGCCTTCACCTTCGGCGCCTATGAAATCCCGGCCCTGCTCGGTCAGAGTTACCCTGCCGCCCTGCCGGTACTTGCCTATCAGGCTTTTACCGATGTAGACCTTAATGCCCGTCCGGAGGCTCTCGCCATGGCAATGATTATCGCCCTGCTGAGCGCTGTCATGATCTATGGCTATGCGCGGTTCGCACGACGGTATATTCGAAAATGAAAAAGCATATTCAAGGATCGAACGCGAGAGACAACCGGGAGCGCGGATTATCAGGACTGGCCTGGCTCTCTCTCGCCCTGTTGATAAGCTGGTTGATACTTCCCCTCGTTCCGCTGGGTCTCTGGTCAGTGAGCCGAAGCTGGTTCTTCCCGGATCTTCTGCCCTCTTCATACAGTCTACGGGCCTGGAGCTATGTGTTCTCGACAACTTCCGAAGTCCTCCCCGCGCTTGGACAAACCGCATTGATTGCGCTTGGGTCAACTTGTATTTCCATGATTATTGGCGTTCCGGCGGGGCGTGCGCTCGGGCTCTATCAGTTTCGCGGCAAGGCCGTCATTGAGATTCTCATATTGGCGCCAATGATCGTGCCCGGCATCGCCGTTGCACTCGGTCTTCATGTCGTATTCTTAAAGTTGGGGCTTGCGGGGTCTGTTATCGGGGTCATGATAGTTCATTTGATACCCACGCTGCCCTATATGGTGCTGGTCATGTCCGGGATATTCTCCAATTACAATCCTGCTGCGGAAGCACAGGCCCGAAGCCTTGGCGCCAATCCGTTTCAGGCCTTCTATTATGTAACACTGCCCGCCATTCTGCCTGGCCTCATCGTCGGGTCATTATTTACATTCCTTGTCTCCTGGAGCCAGTATATCCTGACGCTCCTGATCGGCGGTGGGCGAGTCGTGACTCTGCCGCTGCTACTGTTTAATTTTGCAAGCGCAGGCCGCAATGACATCACCGGCGCCATCAGCATGATCTATATTCTGCCAGGTATCCTTTTACTGCTTTTTGCCGCGCGGCACCTGACCGGACACAACAGCAATATTGAGGAGATGCACCGGATATGAGCGACCTTGCGCTCGAACATCTAACAAAAGTCTATCCTGGCTCAGAAACACCAGCCGTAGACAATGTTTCCCTTGAAGTTGAGAGCGGTTCCCTGACGGCATTGCTTGGGCCGTCGGCCTGTGGGAAATCTACAATTCTGAAAATGATCGCCGGATTGCTTACACCAACCTCAGGCGATATACGGTTTTCCGGCAGCTCCGTACTCAGACAACCACCACAATCCCGCGATGCGGTGATGGTTTTTCAGGATCACCTTCTCTTTCCCTATTTGACGGTGGGTGAGAACGTAAGCTTCGGCCTTAAAATGAGGGGGAGGCCCAAGGAGGAAATCGCCAGCGCCGTCCGAGAAATCCTGGAGCTGGTCCAGTTGAGCGGCCTGGAGAAGCGCAAACCTTCAGAGTTATCCGGCGGTCAGCAGCAACGGGTAGCGCTTGCACGAGCCCTCATCCTGCGCCCCAAAATATTATTGCTGGATGAACCATTTTCAAATTTGGATGAAAGCCTGCGTCTGGAGATGCAGGCATTGCTGAAATCACTTCACACGGAAATGAAAACGACCATGCTCTTCGTGACCCATGATCAGGAAGAGGCAATTACGCTGGCCGATAAAATAGCGCTTCTTCTTTCAGGTCGGCTTCGCCAGTATGATATCCCGCAAAATCTGTATAACCACCCGAAAGACCGTGAGGTAGCGCAGTTTTTCGGGGCCCGAAACTTTATCTCAGGCAGGGTTGAAGCAGGAAAATTCGATTGCCCGCTCGGGCAGATCGTCCTGCCCGAAAATGCGCCCGCGGACGGCAGACTTTTAACCATCCGGCCCGAAAATATTGTAATCGGCTCTGGCGCAAGGTCGGATAACAGCTTTCCGGCAACGATAACATCCAAAAAATTTCTTGGTAGCCAGACGCGGCTGGAACTCATTGCAGCAGAACAGGAATTGAGTGCCTTGCTGTCACCGAATACGGCGGAATCGCTTCAAACCGGAACAGAGGTTATCATACAGCTTCCCCGTCAATCGCTTTGGGTCCTACCTTAACGCAGGATATCCATATAATCGACAAGCCTTCCCGCGACTTTGTCTGGCGCGACGTCTGCGTTCCGAATCAATCCATCAAAGTGACCCGTCAGGGCGCGGATATGCTCCACCGAATTTATCAGGAGATACATGTTACCGATGTAGATGGCCGCCCTGAGAGGGCCGAACAGGGTGTAAGCGGCCGAATAATGCTTACGCGCATCGAACAGGAAAAGACGAAACGTCGGGTAGAGTTCCTCGGTCAGCCGGATCATATGCTCCATCTGATCTTTCCGCACATGACGGGGCACCTGACTCCAGTTTCCTTCTCCCTTCGCGAGCTGCTCAATCGACTGAAATGGCATGCAGACTTCCATATCCGTCTCCGGCCGCCTTGAATAGCTGAGCTGATCATGCATCTGCTGCTCTTTCGCCTCACGTTCGATTTTTGTAAAATCGCCGAATTCATAGCTTCCGATTTCATCGGTCCGCAAGAGATCGGGCAAGGTCGTCGGCACATAGCGGATTTTATATCCCATGGCTTCACGGTGCCATGTCGCCAGCTTGATGCTCGCGGAAGCCTCCGTAACCCGCTCAATCTCGATCATTGGTACTGCTTCGCTTGCCACCTCGTCATTGGCGATCAGCCCCATCAGCCAGTCGACGGAAACGCCATAGGTGCGGGCAATCGTGCAAAGCGTCTCCGCGCGCGGCAGCCGGGTCGAGCCGGGCGCCAAAAACTGGCTCAATGCGGAACGGTCGATACCGACGCTTTCGGCAAACTGGCTCAGATTGAACCCTTTTCGCGCCAGGAGGAGGGCCATTCTGTCCCGAAACGCTTCGGCAACGTCCCGCTTGTCTATATGTTCGATGCCTGAATGTTGTGAATTCACAGCATAATCCATATTAAGTTATATATTTAAACTTAAGTTTTATAATAACATAAAAATTCGCGAACTGTCGCATTGTATATTTCCTGCCACAGCTGTCATAATTTTGCCACAAATTTTCAAGGCGAAAGGACAGTAGTTAGTGTTATTGCGTGAACGACAGGAAATCCGGACTCTGGGATTAATCCTATTGTGCTTCGGGGTATGGGGAGTTCTTCTGTTTGTGCCAACTATTTTGCCAGGCTGGCTCACAGCGTCCCTGCTTGTCCCGGTGGTTGCCTTTCATTCCTCACTCCAGCATGAATGCATCCATGGCCATCCATTCTCCGACAGCCGCTTCAATGATCTGCTCATTTATTTTCCGGTTGGAATTTTTCTTCCATATCCAAGGTTCAAGGAAAATCACCTAACGCATCACCAACGCGCCCGCATTACCGATCCGGTCGAGGATCCGGAAAGCTGGTATGTTGCAACGAATAAGTGGGAAGAGCTTGGCGGCATTACCAAGGCGCTATTGAGGTTAAACAACACCTTGATCGGACGGCTTCTCATAGGTCCGGCGCTAAGTATCTATACGCTGCTCAAAGCAGACGCGAAGAGTATTTTCCGCGGTAATCGTCGCATTCTTTCAATCTGGATTATCCATCTTCTGCTTTGCGTTATCTTTCTCGGCGTACTCTCGCTCTATGGCTCATTGCCCGTTCTTGCATATCTGGTTTCGACCTATTTTGGTATGTCCGTCCTGATGATCCGGACGTTTCTGGAGCATCAGGCACACCCGGACCGCCGGGTCCGTTCCGTTCTGATTGATGATCAGGGCGTATTGCGCTATTTATTCCTGAACAACAATCTTCATGCAGTGCATCACGCCTTTCCTTCCGTTGCGTGGTACCGGTTACCAGGCCTTTTCCGTCTTCATGAAAGCCGCTTCCTTGAGATGAACCAGGGGTATTTTTATAAAAGCTATCTCGACGTGATCCGAAAATATGCTTTTGCCCGCAAAGAACCGGTGGCCTTCCCTCTTGATCCACTTTGATCGCGTGCGCAGACTGATCAGATGAACAATCCCATAGCGCTCCTGCCGATGTATGATTGGCCGGAAGTCCATGACGCAACAAATGAATACTGGAATACCCTTCGTGAGGCTCTTGCGGAGCAGGGTTTTACCCCGCCAGAATATCTGTCTCGTCCTGACGATCCTTTTCCTCTCTGGCGAAGCCCGCAGCTTTTGATTGCGCAAACATGCGGTTTGCCATTTGTGGATCATCTTTCGGCTGACGTTTCCCTGATTGGCACGCCAGCCTACGATATCGATTGTGGCGCGGGTTCCTATTACAGCGTTATCGTCGTGCATAACGACAGCGGCATTGAAACCTGTGCTGATCTCGACGGCGCTGTATTTGCCTATAATGATCCATTGTCACAGTCCGGAGCGGCAGCCTTTTTCTCCCATTTCCACGCCTCCGGCATTCCGTTAAATAAAATCGCCAGATTTGAAAGGGTTATGTCTCACCGAAATGCAATTCAACAGCTATCCGAGAGGAAAGTCGATGTCGCCGCCATCGATGCGGTCACCTGGGAACTGGCCATGCGCCATGAGCGCGCCACGGGATGCTTACGCATCATCGGCCAGACGCTTCCAACGCCGGGTCTTCCCTATATCACAACCCGCCGACCCAAAGCCGAAGTTGACCGGATTCACCGTGCCGTTGTCGAGGCAATAGCTTCCCTGCCCGGCTCTATTCGGAATGATTTGTTATTAACCGGCTTCGCTGCGACAACACCGGCAGACTACCAATTTATCAAAAACAGATATGATATGGTCCGCAGTACCATGAACGCCTGTCTCACTTAAGAGGGCATCAGGACCAGACGGATAAGCATAGCGACTGCCCCGAGCACCAGAACACCCGCCGCCCATAAAGCGACAAACCAGAGCAGCTGCCGCAGTCGCCGGGGCATTTAGTGATATCCCTCATTTTCGCCGACTTTTCCTCGAAACACCCAATAGCTGTACGCCGTATAGCAAAGGATGATCGGGATAAGAAAAGCCGCGCCGACGAGCAAAAAGCCAAGGCTCTTGTCGGGCGCTGCAGCTTGCCAGATGGTAAGATCGGGCGGGATCATGCGCGGATAAAAACTGATGCCGATACCGATGTAACACAGCACAAAGATGCCATGGGCCGCGAAGAAGGGTCGGATATCCCTTTTCTGTTTCAGTCCATAAAACAGAACAGCGGCACACCCCGCCATCAGGAAAGGAACAATAATACTGTAGACGAGATTGGCGCCTTCGAACCAGCGGTAATGATATTCCGCATCAAGGAATGGCGTTGCGATACTGACGACGCCCACAAGTGCCAGCGTTATCAGACCGGTAATCACGGCATATTTCCGCGCCATATCCTGCAACTCACCTTCCGTTTTCATCACGAGCCAGGTGGCCCCCAAAAGAGCATATCCAAAGATAAGTGAAATGCCTGTCAGAATGGAAAACGGAGTCAGCCAGTCAAGCCGGCCGCCTGCATAGCTGCGATCAACAATTTCAATCCCCTGTATCAGCGTGCCCAAACATACGCCTTGAGCGAATGCGGCAAGCAGGGAACCGAAAGCGAATGACCAGTCCCACCAAACGCGATACTTGCGTGAAACCCGCCAGCGGAACTCAAACGCCACCCCGCGAAATATCAGGCCCAGCAACATGGCGATGATCGGCATATATAGAGCCGGCAAAACCACGGAGTAAGCCAGCGGAAACACTGCCAGTAAACCACCCCCGCCAAGCACGAGCCAAGTCTCATTCCCGTCCCAGATCGGGGCAACGGAGTTCATCATGATATCGCGATGGCCCGATTTTTCCGGTGCCAGCAGGAACAGAGCGCCAATTCCAAGATCGAAGCCATCAAGCGAGACATAGGCAAGAATTGCGAATGCAATGAGTGCAGCCCAGATGAGAGGTAAATCAATTTCCATCATTATCCTCCCTCAGGTCCTTGACTCATCGATATTGGATGACGCGCTCACCATGCCCACTGCGCGTTTCAGTGTTTCCATCGTCTCGGGTGTTTTCTCCGGTGTTTTTGCCATCAGCCGCAACATGTAATAGACCCCGACACCGAACAAGGTAAAATAGACAGCAATAAAAGCGAGCAATGTTGTCCCAACCTCGGCGGCGACGAGAGGTGAGGCGCTCTCGGAGGTTCGCAGCAACCCGTAAATGGTCCAGGGTTGCCGTCCGGCTTCCGTCGTGATCCAGCCACATAATACGGCAACGAATCCGCTGGGCCCTGCCAGAGTAACCGCCCGTGCAAGCCAGCGGTCTTCGTATAGCTCGCCTTGATATCGTCGCAGCAGACTCCACACGCCTATGGCAAGCATGATAAACCCGATACCGACCATTATCCGGAATGTCCAGAATATCAGAAATGTATTCGGCCAGTCTTCCTTCGGAAAAGATTCCAGCCCCTGCAATTCCCCGTCCCAGCTATGCGTGAGGATCAGTGAGCCCAGTTTAGGCACGGAAATCGAATACAGAACTTCCGCCTTCTCGTTATCGGGAATGCCAAACAGAATGAGCGGCGCACCCGTTACGTTTTCATAATGTCCTTCAATTGCGGCAATCTTTGCAGGCTGATGTTCCAGCGTATTGAGACCGTGCTGATCCCCGGCCAGTATCTGCAACGGCGTGACAACTGCGGCCATCCACATGGCCATGGAAAACATCAGCCGCGCATGTGCATTCGCCTTGTCTTTCAGAAGATGATAGGCGCCAACCGCACCAACCACAAAGGCTGTCGTCAAATATGCCGCCAGAACCATATGCACCAGGCGGTAAGGAAAGGACGGGTTGAAAATCACGGCGATCCAGTCATCTGGGATGAATTGACCTTGCGCATTCATCGCATGACCGGCAGGCGTCTGCATCCAGGAATTAACAGACAAGATCCAGAAAGCCGAAAACAGCGTTCCCGCGGCAACCATCAATGTCGCGGTGAAGTGAAGCTTCGGGCCAACGCGTTTCTGCCCAAACAGCATGATGCCGAGAAAACCGGCCTCAAGAAAGAACGCCGACAGAACCTCATATCCCATAAGCGGGCCGATGACCGGCCCTGCTTTATCCGAGAAAACAGACCAGTTTGTGCCGAACTGGTACGCCATCACCACACCCGAGACAACGCCCATGCCGAAGCCGACCGCGAAAATAGTTTTCCAGTAGTTGAAGACCTCCATATAGCGGTCTTCTTTCTTCCAGAGCCAAAGCCCCTCAAGAACGGCAAGATAGCTAGCAAGTCCAATGGAAAAAGCCGGAAAAATAATGTGAAAAGATACGGTGAAGGCGAATTGTATTCGCGCCAGGTCCAACGCACTGATATCAAACATTATGCCCTACAATCCTTCCGTTCATTCCTTGACAGATTAGCATTCACTGCGGGAATGTCATGCGTTTTAAGTGACATGCGGCATTTCACCGCTCACTCTGCCAAGAAGTACTCTATGAGCTAAACTTGCCGCGCCGTTTCTGGTCGTTTGTCAGCTTCGACTATTTCATTGAATTTTCTTACAGCATATACATTATCGCCCATACCAAACTTCCGCCTTCGACAATAATCACCAATCAAGAGGAAGATCATGAACCCAAAAGATACGGCGATTTGGCTTTGCCTTGCGTGGCTTTGGGGCAGTTCCTTTCTGGCGATTGGCATTGCGGTCGAGACGGTTAGCCCTGTAGATGTCGTCGCAGGGCGGATGGGAATCGGCGCTGCCTTCCTCATTCTCATTTTGCTGCTTGGCAAGGGGTCACTTAAAATGGGATGGCGCGGATGGCTAATTGCCACGGCCGTTGGCCTTACGGGGAATGTACTGCCATTCCTGTTGATCAGCTTTGCTGAGCAGCGTGTGGATAGCGGGCTTGCCGCCCTTATCATGGGGATCGCGCCCGTCGTCACACTCGTTTTAGCGCCACTCGCCCATCATGAAGAAACTCTCGGGAGACGGAAAATTGTGGGCGCACTTGTCGGTTTCGGCGGGGTAGGCCTCCTTGTCGGGCCCAGCGCATTTGATGATATGGGGTATGAAACCCTTGCCCAGCTTGCCTTGTTGGGTGCCGCCTTTTGCTACGCCTTTACAGCATTGTTCTCCCGCCGCTTTCCGCATGAAAAGCCAATGCAGACAGCCGCGGCATCAGTTCTTGTCGGTGCCCTGTTCATCGGCATCATCAGTATGGCAAATTGGCAACCGCAAACGGCTTCGCTTGGTTCACTATTGGCTATTCTTTATTTGGGAATTGGGCCGACGGCTCTCGCGGCAGCGATTTATTTCTATCTTATTCCCCGCATCGGTGCCGGTCGGCTGCAACAGGTGAACTACGTTGTCCCGATATTGGGCACGCTACTCGGAATCTTTATTCTGGGAGAGCAGCCAAGCCTTAATACATGGATTGCCATTCCCTTCATATTGGCCGCTGTCTATATCGTCACAAGAAAAGCATGAATTAAAGGCATTTAATCACGATCCCCTCTATCGCCGATCACATTCAGTCTTTATGATAGGATTAAAAGACCAGCTCTGCTCACGCGTTGAAAGTATCCCGATGCTCCCCGCCAAGTTTCCTTGCTGATTTCGCCAGTGTCATCAGACCCTCAAAATAGCGCGGCCTCCCTGCGTAACAATAATCTGACCGGAATATTCTGGATGATCCTTTATACGCTCTCGATGTGTGGGATGCATGCGTCGGTAAGGCATGTGTCGGAGAGTCTTCATCCATTCGAAATCGCCTTTTTCCGGCTTGTATTCGGCCTCCTTGCTATCCTTCCTTTTTTTTTCCGGCACGGATATGGAATTCTTAGAACAAGCCGTCTGCCCATGCATATCCTGCGCGGCGTTATCAACGCCGGATGCATGATGGGCTTTTTCTATGCCCTTTCTATTGGTCCGTTGGCCCGTGTTACAGCACTTGGCTTTACCGCGACACTTTTTGCAATCGTTCTGGCTGTCTTCTTTTTTGGGGAGAAGGTCGGGCTGAAACGGTGGACAGCAATCTTTATCGGCTTCGCTGGCACCCTTGTCATAGTTCGACCCGGGTTAGCTCACGTTGGCATCGAGAGTATTGTAACCTTGGGCGCCGCCTTTGGCTGGGCTGTCTGTATGATTATCATAAAGGAGCTCGGCAAGACAGAGTCCGCCGCGACAACGACTGCCTACATGTCCATTACCATGGCCCCGATCATATTGATCCCGGCGCTTTTCGTCTGGACCGTGCCGACCCTCCATGATTACCTATGGCTGATTGCGATCGGGATTTCGGGGAGCCTGGGGCAATTTGCGATGGCGAACGCCCTTAAGTTCGGGGAAGCGCCAGTCGTCCTCCCAATTGAGTTCTCCCGATTGATTTGGATCTCCATCATTGCCTATTTCGCCTTTGGCGAGGTTCCGGATATCTACATATGGATCGGCGGTGGCATGATCGTCGCGGCGACGACCTACACCACCGTCCGCGAAAGCAAGCGGAAATAGCGATGATTTCGGATATATTCAATCCAATAACATAATAGCAGTGTCAACTCACTACTGCGTCTGAGACGGCCATGCGTTTTTGTCGAAGCTGCGACAAGAAAAGCAGCACAGCAAATGCTGCTCCTAGAATGAAAAAGAATAATTCAAATTCTGCAGAGAGGATATTCCGGCACAGAGCATAAGTAGCACAGGCACCGACTGCAACAAGTCCAAATATCCAATCGCGCCTGCTAAAGCGAACTGCGCCGGTCCCATACAGCAATGCCGTTCCTGCAGCCAGTACGATAAAGATAGCCACAATGGACAGGATGGCATTGAGCATATCCGTGCTCTGCAACGTCATAGCCGGATTGAAAACAATCAGGAACGGGATGATAAAACCGGCAAGTGATAACTTGAAAGCTTTCATTGCTGTCGCAAAATAGTTGGCTTTCGCGATCGCTGAAGCTGCCAGCGCCCCCATGGCAACCGGTGGCGTTACAGCAGAAATAATAGCGAAGTAGAAACAGAAAAAATGTGCCGCCATTGTCGGAACACCCATCTTGATAATCGTGGGAATGGCCACGAGAGCGACAAGGCTATATGCCGCCACAGGCGGAACACCGCATCCTAGGATGAGAGAAACAATCATCGTCAACAGCAAACCCATAACAAGATTTCCCGCACTGAACAGTTCCACAAGACCGGCTATTTTACCACCAAGTCCGGTCGTTATAAGTGTCTGTGAGATCAAACCGACAATACAGAGGGAAACACCAATTTGAGCTCCGACAACAGCCCCCTCAGTCAGAAATTCAAGATACTCCGCAGCCTTCGGTCTACCGCCGGACCGGAAGAAACTTAGAACAATGACTGTACAGATCGCCCAAAAAGCCGCATAGGAAGGGCTGAAACGAAACAGAAGTAAACCTGTCAGGACTCCTACGGGAATAACAAACATTGGAATACCACGAGCGATTACCGACCAGTTCGGCATTTCGCGCGGCGCCTTGATACCCGCCGCAGTCGAGGCAAACTGTACGGAAAGCATTACACCTACATAAAAAAGAATCGCGGGAATAAGGCCCGCAATCATAATATCGGTGTAGGGGACGCCGACAAAAAATGCCATCAGGAATGCGGCCGCCCCCATCACTGGGGGCATTAATTGACCACCGGTCGAGGCAGTCGCCTCGATTGCACCTGCCAAGGGCGCGGAATAACCGGCCCGTTTCATGTAAGGTATCGTAAAGGCACCCGTAATGGCGACATTCGCGACCGCTGCTCCGGACACCATGCCGATAAGGGAGCTTGAAACAACGGCCGTCTGGCCAGGCCCTCCCGCAATGCGACGCCCAACCAGCTTTCCAAGTTCATACAGAAAATCATTAATGCGCAGGAGCCCCATCATACTTCCGAAGACAACAAACAGAAATATCTGGTTCGCCGAGATTGAAAGGAATGTCCCGTAAATGCCAGAAAATCCAATTGACAGATAGGATATGACATATCCGAGCGGAAAGTTTCGATGGTAGAGAGGACCTCCAAGATAATGACCAAACAGGAAATAGGCGACAAAAACCAAAGCAACAATAGGCAGAATCCAGCCCCAGGCCTGCCTGGTTCCCTCAAATGCCAAAATGATCATTAAAATGCCAACGGCGACATCCGTTGGGGCAGGAAATCCGACGTTCTGTTCCAGTGTATCGAGATTGATATACACATATGCCGTAACAAACATACCGCAGGCAAAAAAGGCTAGATATATCAAACGCCGAACCGGGCTGGCGGAAGAACGAACAACGACGAGAAAGGTCAGTCCGAAGATAAAGGCAAGATGCACTGTCTGATGCTCAATGCTCCCCAACAGAATTCCATATGCGCTGAGCATATGATATGCAACCATCGCCAAAGCAACGACGTAAACTGCAATTCTGATAGTACGGTCAAACCCCTTGTCCATAAAGGACCTCCCCAACTTCATAGTCATCGACCCTCGCTAGTATTGCCAGCGAGGGTCGTAGATATTGTCTTGATTATTTAAGGCCTGCTTCTTTATATGCGCGAAGCGCACCAGGATGAATCTTGGAAGGATCAACACCGTAGGCGAGCGACTCACGAGACATCAATTGGCCCAATGCATGATATTCCTTAAATGTGCCAACATTCTCGATAATCATTTTTGTGATCTGGTAAGCAGTCTCTTCCGGCATTTCCGGATAGGCACCCCATGCGATTGGATCGAAGAACCCCGGCATATCTGCAGTAACACCATCAATCGCACCTTCAGGGATAGTAATCTTGTTAATCCCGACACCGGCCGCAATGGTTTTCTCAACGGCCTCTTCGCCCCAAGGGATATGATAAAGTGTCTTGCCACTGCCGACAACGGTTAGAGTTTGCGGACTTGCTTTGAAAGTCTTGTTAATCGGGTCGGCATACCCGCCAATAATAGCGGCATCCACAGTCCCGTCCAACAATGCCTGCGCGGCTTGCTTGGTGCCGAGATACTCAATATCAATTTGTCCGTCCAGACCCCAGCCATGTTTAATGATTAACTCAGGTTCAATCGTCCAAAGAATCTGTGGCGGGCGACCTAGCCCGACACGTTTGCCGACAAGATCTTTCGGTTCTTTGATATTTTCGTCCAACGTAGCCAGCCAGACTGAACCCAACAGATAGGTTGCCATCAATTTTGGTGCTGGTGTCGGCTCATCGAAAGGCTTTAATCCATTTTCAGCAAGATATGCCAGACCGGATGTGTAGGGCGTAAGCGTCTCGGGTTTACTTCCCGGATCCGCCTTCAATTGTTTCAGATTAAACACCAACCCCGGACTTTCCGCAGCAACCACCTTGACCTTTGCGTCCGTCTTTTTTGAAATCTGCTCCATAGCGCCGCTCAAAGCGTTGCTTCCCGTTCCAAATGGTCCGGATGGGATATTAATGGGATTGTCATCCGCATGTGCCGACGACACGGCCAAAGTCAGTAATATCGCTGAACTTGCAAAGATATGTTTCAGAAGCTTCATATTCTCCTCCTCCTAGGATTACTGCGTTAGTTTTAAGCTAGCGCATTATTCTTATTGTTTCATTATTTGAAATGAAATATCTTATATTGAAACAATATCCTGAAATGGCTATGGTAGTCAAGAACCATCAAGTCATGTCATACAATTGCGCGAACCTAAGCCGGATGAAGCGATTTACAATTTGGGAGAAATCATCGTGAAGCCGCCGAAGAAATATCCGACACAATATTTGCAGACAGTCAGCCGCGCTGTCGCCGTTTTAAGAGCCTTCAACGGCGGCACGCGAGACATGTCGCTTAAAGAACTGACAAATGAATTGCAGCTTAATAAGGTCACAACGTTCCGGCTTGCCCGCACACTTGTTTATGAGGGCTTGCTAAGCCAGGACCCGCAAAATGATCGTTACTCCCTTTCCTTCGGCTGTCTTGCCCTTGTTGACGCCATGCTGGATCGCAACAGCCTGGCGGAAATCTCGAGAAAACATTTACGCAAAGCGCGTGACGAGACGGGAGAAACGGTGACCATTCTTGTTCGCGAAGGTTGGGATCGTGTCGTTATCGCGAGTGAACCAAGCTTCCAACCCGTCCGTTATGTGATGGAAGTCGGCCGACGCAACCGCCTTTATCTGAGCGGATCCGGTGCCTGCCTTGTGTCCGGTATGGATTCGGAGGAGCTGGAAGCTCTTTGTTTGTTTATGGAAAACGATCCTCCTTCAAAGGAGTATGGATTGACCAAGCGAGTGCTACTGGATCGACTGGAATTCATAAAGTCTTTCGGCTGGGGTACGGCTCAAGGAGAATGGGCGGCGGAAGCGGCGGGTGTTGCAGCTCCCGCCTACGACAAAAATGGAAAAGTATTCGCCGCCATCGCAATCGCCATGCCTAAAGGACGGTACAACAAAGAAAATATCGAAAAATATGCGCCGGCGGCCATCGAGGCTGCAAAGCTAATTGGCGAAGAATTTGACGCCATCAACAGATAGGAAACCAATGAACGAAAACCCACAACTTCTATCAGGACTTAAAATACTGGATCTGGCAACCATGCTGGCGGGCCCGATGGCCTCTTCACTTCTCGCAGATTTTGGCGCAGATGTTGTCAAAGTGGAGCTTCCGGGAAGTGAAGATCCGTTACGCGCGCTTCCTCCTCACAAAGATGGCAAAGCCCTGTGGTGGAAAGTGACGAACCGCAACAAAAAAGGCATAACCCTTGATGTTCGCACACCAGAGGGGCGTGAACTCCTTCTCGACGTCATCAGCAACTTTGATGTTCTTGTAGAAAATTTCCGTCCGGGCACACTCGAAAAATATGGGCTAGGGCCCGATGTTCTTCAGGACCGCCATCCGGGTCTTGTAATCCTACGCGTCTCCGGATATGGCCAGACCGGTCCTAACGCGACGAGTCCCGGCTTCGCACGCGTCGCAGAAGCCTTTTCCGGATTTACCTATCTCTGCGGATACGAAGATCGAAGCCCGATGCATATCGGCTTCCCGATTGCCGACGCCACCACTGGTATATTCGGGGCACTCGGAATCATGATCGCATGTTGGAATAAAGCGAAGAATCCTGACGCACCGGGCGAGATTATCGACCTATCACTCGTGGAGTCCATGTTTCGCATTCTCGAGTTCCTCCCAATCGAATATGACCAGCTTGGACATGTCAGGGAACGCTCCGGAAACAGAAGCCAGTACGCCTCCCCCAGCAACATATATCAATCCAAGGATGGCAAATGGATCTCATTAAGTGCTTCAGCCCAATCGATTTTTGAAAATTTTGCCCGACAAATGGGTCGGCCAGAACTGATTACCGACCCACGGTTTGCAACCAATAAAAAGCGGGTCGAACATGCTAATGAACTTGACGAAATTGTCGGCAAGTGGTTTTCAGAAAGGACGCAATTGGCAGCAATAGAAGAGATGCGCTCCGGACGCGTTGCAGGTGGTCCGGTATTCTCAATAGAAGATATATTCAATTCAGCGCAGTATCGCGCCCGCGAAGCCATTATTGAAGTCGATGATCCAGAACTCGGGCCGGTTGCCATGCAGGCTGTCACGCCAAAATTTGCCCGAATGCCAGGCAAGGTTAACATAACCGGCCCACTACACGGACAGGATACAAATGCCGTACTCAAGTCACTCGGGATCAGTGAAGATCATATTGCCGATCTTAGAAGCAAAGGCGCAATATAAGAAATTCCATATGATGGTTTCGCCTATCTTGGCCAACAGCAACAGCACAATGGCTGCCTTCAGGCTTAACCTGATAGAACTCTATATAGTTGTGGACTTGTTGGCTCTTACAGCCTAACATACCGTTCTATGTCATATGTTTCGAGCGTCCATGTTGAGTTTGCAAAGTACAGTAATGAAGAATTCAAACACTCGCCATGCGCTCAGTACATTATTGCTGTCGATCCGCTCCAGGAGACGCACGCAATCTGCATTTGAAAATGATGTGCAATGGGAGATAGCGCTTTTTGTGATCGAATCTTCTCTCCAAGGGAGGTCAATTGATGTCAGTGGCCTTGCGCATGTCACCGGCAGAGCAAGAAATACAATCACTGTACAAGTAGGGGCAATGGAAAAAGAAGGACTTCTAAACTCACTGACAGATAGCAAGGATCAGCGTCGAAAGGTTTTTCAACCAACCGAGAATTTGTGGAGTGAGTTTGACTCTTTTGCCAAAGCTGTGACGCCTGACATTGCACGCGCGAGCTATAAATTACAGGTCACTTGAAATTTTTTTGATATTTTTTTCAAGTATGCGCAATTTTAAACACATTTAACCTTGATAAACGCATTTACTTAATTCAACATATCGTTGAACTAGTAGAATGGGCGTTATCGATAGTGCATCAACCACTGGAAATTCAAACGAGCGTCTGGGCCACCCAGGACTATTCCATCGAGGAAACTCAAGTTACGCTTGAGAGCGCAACCTCGCTGTGCCAAGACATCAATAACCTTATTGGTTATTTGTACACAAGTGATGAGTTAGGTGTCGCCAGCAAAATACCTCCGATGGAGGTATTTAGAAGCCGTTTTCCGGACATACTCTTCCATCGTATTGATGTGAACCATGAAAATGCATTCGCATTCAAGGTACTTGAGTATGACAACCGGACTCAAATGCATAATTACACAAATTATAAAGGGCTGATCCTAGGGGATTGGGAAGACCAGTTATCGAGAGACGCCATTACATCGGCCTATACATTCCCGCAGATTTCCGGTCTTCCCCGCCTATCAATGGTGACTAAGAGCCATTTCGACTCGCGGCGGTACACTCACCTGATTTGGCCTCTGCGCGAGAAAGGCAAGATCACAGAGTTGCTTGTCGCCGCCCGTTATCAGGACATCGTTGTCCCGTCTGGCATTCCTGAGGGAGGAACGCAAGTCAGTCCAGACGAAGAAAGCCTTCCGTTTATCCTCCGTGGGAGGGAAATATTCCGTTCCGTCAAAACAAAGCTCGGATCCGGCATGCCCATATACGCGAAACGTAAATCCGTTGCCATGAAGATCCGCCAGATTATGGGAGACTATGAAGTCAATGCCCTGGTCAATTGATATGAGCGCAACCAAGCGCGGCAGAGCCCAGGAAAGGCCGGATTTCCGATGATCCTTTCGAACGCACAAGCCGCCACGATACAGTATGGCGCCCCGCATAGCAAAACTCGATGGCAGAGACAGCCTCAACCGATGATGATTAGGGGTGTCAGCCCAGACATGCCCGGTCCGCATAAGTTCGACGAAGTCTTCCGTATCAAATCGCCGCGCCGCGATAACGGCACAGACCTCATTCTCGCTGTTCGTCGCCTCAATCCAATAGCTGTCCGATTGATCGCACACCGCAGGATCAAATGTCGGCATCACAACGGTATGACTAGGGTCCATTGCAGCGCGGGCGTGCGCCCACCCGTCCATATCATATCGGATACTGTACTTGAAACCGCTCCGGTTCATCGCTTTTACGATTGGACGCATCATGTCAACGAGGTGACCGGACCGGCATAAATCTGTCGTGTATTCAAACTTTTTCATTTTTAACCCCTTTGGTTGGTTGGTTAGGTGAAAAAGTATAGAACAAGTTGGATTTAACGACATCGCGATGAGGAAGATTTTAACCTTATCGAAATTGGGGATAGTAGCCAGGACAGGCACCAGGTAATGACTACTATCCCCAGCCCCGCTGCTTTATTTCCAAAGCTAAAGCGGCGGGGCAACCCTATTTGATCTTGCATGACATGCAGGGATGTGGGGGAACTAATTGGTGTCAGGTTAAAGCAATAATGTCAATCTATCGGGTCGAATTTTAGAAACTTATATATTAATAAATCATCAGAAATACGTGAAATTGCGAACAAAACTGCCTTAGAAAAAAGGAACCGTCAGCTCGTTTTGAACACTTAATTTCATCGATAAGAGCATCAATTAATCTTATATAACTATAAATATAACTCGGGAAAGTGGCGGTCGGTGAGAGATTCGAACTCTCGAAGGGCTTGCACCCTTACCGGTTTTCGAGACCAGCGCATTCAACCACTCTGCCAACCGACCGCATTTAAAAAGAGCCTTTTGAGTCATCTTAAACCACCCAAAACTGCTCTTCGTCACAAGGATCAGGCTTGTAACGCATGGGTTATTGCGGCGCAAGCGTAGAATCAGGTAAAAACTTTAATACAAGGCCTGAATCATGTTGACTTCACCCGGGCCATGGATATATTGCGCCCTTCAATCACGGTGCGCTAAGAAATCGGTCTTTGCGGCCTGTTAATTATGTTCGAAACGGATCAGCCATGTTTGCAGTGATCAAAACCGGCGGCAAGCAATATAAAGTCGCCAAAGATGATGTTATCAAGGTAGAGCGCCTCGCAGGCGAAGCTGGCGATAATGTACAGCTGGATCAGGTTCTGGCAATCTCTGGTGATGACGGCGCCCTTTCCGTTGGCGCTCCTCTCATCGAAGGTGCTATCGTCTCCGCCACGCTTTTGGAACAGGCGCGCGCCGATAAAATTGTCGTTTTCAAGAAGAAGCGTCGCCAGAACTACCGCCGCAAGGCAGGTCATCGCCAGGACCTCACGGTGCTCCGGATAACCGACATCGCAGCAAAGGGCGCGAAGAAAGCGGCGCCGAAAAAGGCCGCTGAACCCAAAGCTGAAACTGCTTCGAAAACGGAAAAAGCTGAGGACGCGCCGAAGAAAACGGCACCGAAAAAGGCCGCTCCAAAGAAAGCAGCGCCGAAAAAGGCCGCGACACCGAAGAAAGAAACCGCAAAGAAAGCGGCGCCGAAGAAGACCGCCGCCAAGAAAACCGAGGAGTAAGCTAAATGGCACATAAGAAAGCTGGCGGTTCATCCCGCAACGGTCGTGACTCAGCCGGTCGCCGCCTCGGCATCAAGAAATATGGTGGCGAAAAGGTAATCCCGGGAAATATTATTCTGCGCCAGCGCGGCACCAAATGGTACCCGGGTGAGAATGTTGGCATTGGCAAGGATCACACCATCTTCGCCGTTACCGATGGTAATGTTAAATTTACCAAGAAAAGTGGCGGAAAGATCTATGTATCCGTAGAGCAGCAGGCATAACGCCCGCCTCCGACGGTTAAAAGATTTGAGAAGGGGAATGGTCCGGCCATTCCCCTTTTTTATTTTGAAATCTTGCGGGCAGTGTCCCGTCAAACTAGGCAACAGACGGCAGCGAAATGAAATTCCTCGATCAGGCCAAGGTATATCTCCGTTCCGGTAATGGCGGGCCCGGTGCGCTGAGTTTCCGGCGTGAAAAATTTATTGAGTTCGGGGGACCCAACGGCGGTGACGGAGGGCGTGGCGGCTCGGTCATTATTGAATGCGTCGAGGGGCTGAATACCCTGATCGACTACCGATACCAGCAGCATTTCAAAGCCAAAAACGGCGGTCATGGCATGGGACGCGACCGTAGTGGCGCGGCGGCAAATGATATCGTCATGAAAGTCCCGGTCGGCACCCAAATTCTCGAAGAAGACAATGAAACACTCATTGCGGACCTTACTGAAGTCGGGCAACGAATTACTCTTTGCAAAGGCGGAGACGGGGGACGCGGCAATGCCGCTTTCAAAACCTCGACAAACCGCGCACCCCGCAAATTCGAACCAGGGTGGCCCGGAGAAGAGCGCTGGATCTGGCTGCGCCTGAAACTGATTGCCGATGTCGGGTTGATCGGGCTGCCAAATGCCGGCAAGTCGACCTTCCTGAGCGTCACAAGCCGGGCAAAGCCGAAGATCGCCGATTATCCCTTTACAACCCTTGTCCCACAGCTTGGCGTAGTCGCTGTTGGATCGCGTGAGTTTGTGCTTGCTGACATACCGGGCCTGATTGAAGGAGCATCGGAAGGAGTAGGCCTTGGACATCGTTTCCTGGGGCATGTCGAACGCTGCCGGGTCCTTTTGCATCTGATTGATGCAACGGCAGACGATGTTGTCGAATCATACAAGACAATTCGTAACGAACTTGCCGCATATGACGATGATCTAGCAGGCAAAGACGAGATCATCGCACTTAACAAGATGGACTCGGTGACAGATGATGAGTTGAAGGCGAAGGTAAAATCACTCCAGAGCATCTCGAAGAAACCGGTGCATGCCATTTCGGCCGTGATTGGCGAGAATGTCGAACCCCTGCTCTTCGCGCTTCTGAAGATTGTAGACGTCAGCAAAGTCGCCGAAAAGGTAGAACAGGAAGCGGAAGAACAATCAATTGCTGGAGAAGAGCCGACCACATGGCAACCCTGATCAGCAGATTCACAGGCGCGAAACGTGTAGTTATTAAGATTGGCTCGTCCCTGCTTGTTGACAGCAAGAACGGGCGATTGCGCCGCGACTGGCTTATTGCTCTTAGTCAGGATATCGCGAAAATGCGCCGCCGCGGTCAGGAGGTCCTCGTGGTCTCAAGCGGTTCAATCGCATTGGGACGCCATATATTGGGATTGAAAAACTCGCCCCTGCGACTTGAAGAGAGCCAGGCAGCCGCGGCTACCGGTCAAATCCAGCTCGCTCACGCCTATCAGGAAATTCTTGCGCTTGAAAATATTCCGGTTGCACAGATTCTGCTCACGCCCGGCGATACCGAAGAACGTCGCCGTTACCTAAACGCCCGGAGCACAATTACCACCCTCCTCTCTCTCGGCGCGCTACCTGTCGTGAACGAGAATGATACAGTCGCCACGATCGAAATCCGCTATGGCGACAATGACCGCCTTGCAGCCAGAGTTGCTCAGATGATTACGGCAGATTGCCTGATCCTGTTAAGTGACGTGGATGGGCTGTATACGGCAGATCCGAAAAGCGGTGCAGGCGCCCAACTAATCCGCGAGGTGTCCGAATTAAGTGATGACATTCTCGCGATGGCAGGCAAGACGAAAACCGATGTCGGCCGTGGGGGGATGGAGACCAAGCTCAAGGCGGCGCAAATTGCCATGGCCGCAGGATGCAACATGTTTATTGCCAGCGGCACGATCCTGCATCCCCTGCAGGCACTTGAAGATGGCGCCAACAGTACCTGCTTTATTGCCCATGATACACCCCGCAAAGCGCGCAAGAAATGGATTGCGGCAAGCCTCTCTTCCCGTGGCCGCCTTGTCATTGACAAAGGAGCGGAAAGAGCACTCAAGTCCGGCAAAAGCCTGCTGCCTGCGGGGGTCATAAAAGTTGAGGGACCGTTCGAGCGCGGGGACCTCGTAATGGTGACGAACAGTGAGGGACAGGATCTTGGCCGTGGACTTGTCGCCTATTCTTCGGAAGACGCCGAATGTATCATTGGCCATAAAAGTGGTGAGATCGAGGAAATTCTCGGCTATTCTGGCCGCAATGAAATGATTCATCGTGACGAACTTGCGTTAAACTAAATCCCAGGAACGGGGAAACTCTATGACTGCACAGCCTCAAATCACCGAAAGCAACTCCATCGCCCAGATGATGGAAGAATTGGGCCGTAGCGCACGCAAAGCTGCGAAGACGATGTCTCTCGTTCCAACGGATGCGAAGAATAAGGCATTGAAAGAAGCCGCCAGCGCCCTGCGCGCCCGCCGTCAGGATATTCTTGAAGCCAATGCAAAAGATATGGCGGCGGCCCGCGAGAAGAACATATCGCCCGCACTCCTTGATCGGCTGGAACTCAATGATGCCCGCATCGAATCCATGGCTGCCGGGCTGGATGAAATTGCAACATTGAAAGACCCGGTTGGCGATGTCATCGCTGACTGGGATCGTCCGAATGGCCTTGAAATATCGCGCGTCCGCGTCCCGCTCGGAGTTATTGGAATCATATATGAATCACGCCCCAACGTCACCGCGGATGCCGGAAGCCTCTGTCTGAAGGCGGGCAACGCCTGTATCCTGCGTGGTGGATCAGAGAGTTTTCATTCCAGCCGGGCTATATGGTCCTGCCTGCAGGATGGGCTACGCGCAGCCGGACTGCCCGTTGAAGCGATCCAGATGATCCCGACAACCGATCGCGCCGCTGTTGGCGAACTTCTGAGTATGAGTGAGTTCGTTGACGTGATCGTTCCCCGCGGTGGCCGTAGCCTGATCGAGCGTGTGCAAAAGGAAAGCCGCATTCCGGTTTTCTCCCATCTTGACGGGCTGGTGCATATATATATCGACGAACAGGCCGATCCGGCCAAGGCGCGCGAGATCGTGTTCAACTCCAAAATGCGGCGGGTCAGCATCTGTGGCGCGCTCGAAACTCTTCTGGTAAACCGGGATGTAGCGACACAGCTGCTTCCCGATATTCTGGATGACCTGTTGGCAGCCGGATGCGAGGTGCGCGGCGATGAGGCCGTTCAGGCCCTTGATTCCCGTGTCAAAGCCGCCACCGAAAACGACTGGCACACGGAGTATCTTGAGCCCATTCTCTCCATAAAGGTTGTCGATGATCTGGCCGCGGCGATTGACCATATCGATACATATGGCTCGCATCATACCGATTGCATCATCACAGAGGACGATGCCGCCGCGAATGTTTTCATGCGGGAAGTTGACAGCGCGATTGTGCTGCAAAACGCCTCCACCCAGTTCGCAGATGGCGGAGAATTCGGCATGGGTGCGGAAATCGGCATTTCCACCGGCAAGATGCATGCCCGCGGACCGGTTGGTGTTGAACAGCTGACCAGCTTTAAATACGTCGTTAAAGGGACTGGCCAGACGCGGCCTTGAGTTTATTATGCAGGCCCTGAAAATCGGATTGCTGGGCGGTTCGTTCAACCCTGCCCATGACGGGCATCGCAGGATAAGTCTGGCCGCGCTGCGCCTGCTGGGCCTGGATCAGGTCTGGTGGCTGGTATCGCCGCAAAATCCTCTGAAATCCCAAAAGGGCATGGCAGGTTTCACCGAGCGCTTTGACGCCGCAAAAGCAATTGCACGGCACCCCAAAATTGTGGTCTCCGATTTTGAAGCCCGCATAGGGGAGCAACGAACAGTACGTACCCTTGCCGCACTCAAAAAGACATATCCGCAACACAAATTCGTCTGGCTCATGGGTGCGGATAATATGGTCCAACTGCCCGAATGGCAGCAATGGGAGCAGATTATGTCACTCGTTCCGATCGCGGTGTTCAATCGCCCCGGATATACCTATAAAGCATTAAACGGAAAGGTTGCTCTCAAATACCGACGCCAGCGCCTTAAGAGCGGGCTCAAGGGTGATTACCGACGCCAGCTGGCGGATATGCGCCCTCCCGCCTGGGCATTTTTGCCGGAAACAACGATTGAGCTGAGCAGCACTCAAATAAGAAAATATCGTGACAATGCAGGAAATACTTGCTCTTAAGCCAAAAAATTCCCAAATTATAAGAGTAAGGATGTGAAATTGATCACTGTAACTGGAGAATAATTGATCCCTATTATGAAAGCTAACAAAGCTGTAGTTGCTAAACTCCGCGATCTCGTTGAAAAAACATTGAGCGACGACAAAGCGGAAGATCTTGTCTCTATCGACCTTGCCGGAAAAACTTCCTTCGCTGATTACATGATTATTGCCAACGGTCGCTCCACCCGACAGGTGGCGGCAATGGCAGATCATTTGAAAACGCGCATCAAGGAAGAGGGCTTTGGCACTGTTCGGACGGAAGGACAAACCAGCGGCGACTGGATATTGGTCGATGCCGGTGATGTCATAATTCATCTCTTCCGCCCGGAGGTTCGGAATTTCTACAACCTGGAGAAAATCTGGGCGCCGGATATTCCGATGGAGATGATCAGCTAGCATCCCGTAAGGGAATTGGCTTCTGTGGAAGAGGAGTAGTGGATGCGCCTCGTTGTCGCCAGCGTTGGCAGGTTTCGGGGCGGACCGCTGCAGGAAATGTATGCGGACTATGCAGGCCGCCTGCCTTGGCCGATAGAACTGAGAGAGGTTGAGGAGAAAAAGCCCCTTAAAGGTGAAAAACGCAAGGCCCGGGAAGCTGAGCTTTTGATAAGCGCCGTTGCCGACGGTGCCACCCTGATCGCGCTGGACGAAAAAGGGAAATCCATGACCAGCCCCGAGTTTGCCAAAATGCTCGGCCAATATGCTGATGAAGGAATACAGAATCTCGCATTTCTAATTGGCGGTGCGGACGGACATAGCCGTGCCACCCTCGACAAGGCCGATCAGCTTCTGTCTCTCGGGCCCATGACATGGCCACATTTGATGGTGCGGGGGCTACTTGCGGAACAGCTGTACCGTGCATCTTCGATTTTGTCGAACCACCCTTATCATCGCGTATGATAATAATGGAATCTTAAGTTTAAGGGGATTATAAAGGCGATTATGAAAAATCATCCTGACCAATCAACCCCGCGGCCGGTAATGCTGTGTATTCTCGATGGCTGGGGATATAGCAAAACTGCGGTCGATAACGCCATCGCGGCTGGAAACACACCGAACTGGGATCGCCTGATTGCTACGCGACCGCACAGCCTGCTGGGGACCTCCGGGAGGGATGTCGGCCTGCCGGACGGTCAGATGGGAAATTCCGAGGTCGGCCACATGACCATTGGTGGCGGGCGCGTCATTCTTCAGGATCTTCCCCGTATCAACCATGAAATTGAAACGGGGCTCCTGGCAAAAAATCCTGAAATTCTTGACGTTATTTCCAGATTAAAAGCCTCAGGTGGACGCTGTCATATTGCCGGTCTGCTATCACCGGGGGGGGTACATTCGCATCAGGATCATATGGTTGCCCTTGCCCAGATCATATCGGAAGCGGGAATTTCTGTTCACATCCATGGCTTTATGGATGGTCGTGATACACCACCGAAAAGCGGTGCCGGCTATGTAACCGAATTTGGAGCCAAGCTCAATAGATTGACCAATTGTCATATTGCGACGCTAGTAGGTCGGTATTTTGCGATGGATCGGGATACAAACTGGGACCGGGTTGAACAGGCTTACAACGCAATGTTTGACGGAACCGGCGCTCCTTTCTCAAATGCCGCCGTGGCCCTTGAAACTGCCTACGCAGCGGGTGAGACGGACGAATTTATCAGCCCTCGCATTGCCGAAGGATATGATGGCATCAAAGACGGGGATGCCATTATCATGGCCAACTTCCGCGCCGACCGGGCCCGGGAAATTCTGACGGCGATCACTGACGAAAACTTCACGGGCTTTGTCCGCCACCGCCGTCCGGCACTTGTCGCTGTAAAAGGAATGGTCGAATATTCGGCGGCCCTCGCCGATGTAGCTCCGGCTCTGTTTCCGCCAGTAGATGTCAAAAAAACGCTTGGTGAAGTTGTCGCCAGCGCCGGCAAAACGCAGCTCCGCATTGCGGAAACGGAGAAATATGCCCACGTCACCTTTTTCCTGAACGGGGGCGAAGAACGGGTTTATGAGGGAGAGGAACGCATTCTGGTTCCCAGCCCGAAAGTCGCGACCTATGACCTAAAACCTGAAATGTCTGCTTTTGAAGTCCGGGATAGACTGGTTGAAGCCATCAAATCCGGGAAGTTTGATCTGATCGTCGTTAATTTCGCCAATCCGGACATGGTTGGACATACCGGAGTGATGGAGGCCGCGATCAAGGCTGTCGAAGTGATTGACGAATGTATTGGCGATCTCACCAAAACGATCAAAGAAGTCGGCGGCGCGATGGTCATTACAGCCGACCACGGCAACATCGAAGTGATGCGCGATCCTGATACCAACTCACCCTATACATCCCACACGACAAATCTTGTCCCCTTTGTCGTGGCTGTAGGTGAAAACGATGCCATTGTTCATGATGGTACGCTTGCCGATCTTGCGCCGACCGTATTGAATCTGATGAAGCTGGAAGTTCCGCCGGAAATGACCGGAAAAAACCTTGTCGAAGAGAGGGAGAGGCTGGAAACAAACCGTGTTGCGTCTTAAGTTCAGTTCGCGTCGTCGCGTTTACCGATATCCCATAACCATTGGTTTGATTGGGATCATCATATTGTTGTCGCCCGTGACCTCCCTCGCCGCCCCAGACGATGATCTCAAGGCCCTGCAAGCGGCATTGAGCGCAGCGGAGAACCGGCAGGAAGATATTGCTGCTCAGCTTGAAAACCTCGACGGCGAAATCAAGACCCTCAAACAACAGTCCGTTACAGCAGCCCGAAATCTGACGCTTCTTGATGAGAAACTCGTCGATGTGGAAGAGCGGCTGGATCAGATACGGCAAGTGGAGGACAATACCCTCCAGGACCTTGAAAAAAGGAATGCCGAACTTGCCGTAACGCTGTCCGCTCTGGTTAACCTTAGCCGCCAGCCGGAGGGAACCTTGATGGGAAACCCGTCCGGTCTGGTCGACAGCTTACGGGCCTCTACCTTGCTGCAATCGATCCTGCCGAAGCTTAAAAATGATGCGGACCAGCTTGCTGTCCAGTTAAACGCCCTGGCCAGCCTCCGTGCGGAATATGCAACGGAGAGAGAAGAATTCAGCGCGCTTCGTGACGAACGCATTGCGGAACAGGACGCCCTAGATCAGCTTCTCTCGAAGAAACGCGCCGCTCAAAGCAAGGTAGAAAGTGAACGAGAGAACGAGCAGCAACGCCTTGAGAAACTTGCTGCCGAGGTTCGCGATACGACAGCATTGCTCTCACGGATTGAGCAAGACAAAGCCCGACAACTCGCTGCCGAGAAAGAACCGCTTGAGCGAGAAATCGCCGCGAAGGAAAAAGAAAGAAACGCTTTAGCCGCTGTCGAACCCGATAAAGAGATAGCACAGCCCCCACAGCCGGTACAAAAACCGGAAGTGTCCCGTAAACTGGCCAGCCTAGGTCCAACCCGTCAGTTTACGGATGCGAGAGGCTTGCTTCCATTACCAGTTGGCGGCAGAATCGTCACGCGCTATGATGAAAGTGACGACGTCAGCCATAAAAAGGGAATTACGATAGAGACGCGCCCGCAAGCGGCCATTATCTCGCCTTTTGATGGTCAGATCGCCTTTGCCGGCCCTTTCCGGCATTACGGGCTGCTGCTGATCATTGATCACGGCGATGGATACCATACATTATTGGCGGGTATGGGGTCCATCGACGGAACGGTCGGCCAATTGCTACTCGCCGGGGAACCGGTTGGCCGAATGGAAAGTAGTAGTAAAGAAAGACCAAAGCTCTATATGGAGCTTAGAAACAACGGAGCCCCCATTGACCCTGTCCCCTGGTTAATGGCGGAGAATAGAAAGGTTAGCGGATAATGAGACATGTTGTAACAGGAGTGTTGGCGGCGTTAGTGCTCATATTATCGATCGCCATTATTGCAACTCCGGATGAGCGTGTGGAAGCCAGTTCCGAGACTTATCGGCAACTGAATCTCTTTGGCGATGTTTTTGCCAAGATCCGCGAGGATTACGTCGAAGAGGTTGATGACGAAAAACTGATCGAAGCCGCCATAAACGGTATGTTGAGCTCACTCGATCCGCATTCCAGCTATCTCAACCCCAAGAATTACGACGGTATGAAAGTGCAAACGCGCGGCAAATTCGGCGGGTTGGGCATTGAAGTGACCATGGAGAATGGTCTGGTGAAAGTCGTTGCCCCTATAGACGATACACCAGCGGACAAAGCCGGCGTTCTCGCCGGTGACTACATCACCCATCTTGACGGCGAACCGGTCCTTGGCCTCACGCTTGCCGAGGCAGTTGAGAAAATGAGGGGGCTGGTTGATACGGACCTCAGCCTGACGATCCGTCGTGCCGACCAGAAAGAACCGATTGAAATTACCTTGACCCGCGCCATTATTACGGTCCAGTCCGTACGGGGCCGGATTGAGGATGGCGATATACTGTATGTCCGCATTTCCAGCTTTACAGAACAATCAGATAGTGGCCTTCGCAAAACCATCGAGCAATTAAAAACTGAAGTAGACGGAGATTACAAGGGCCTCATCCTAGACCTCCGAAACAATCCCGGCGGACTTCTCGATCAGGCAATTGCAATCTCGGATGATTTTCTCGAAAAAGGAGAGATCGTTTCAACCCGCGGCCGCAATTCCGACGACGCCCAACGTTATAACGCAAAACCGGATGACATCGTCGATGGCAAGCCGATTGTCGTTCTGATCAATGGCGGGTCCGCCAGCGCATCCGAAATTGTGGCGGGTGCCCTTCAGGACCACGGCCGTGCCGTTGTTCTTGGCACCAAAAGCTTTGGTAAAGGCTCAGTCCAAACGATTGTACCACTTCAGGGGAACGGTGCGATGCGTATGACAACGGCCCGCTACTATACGCCGTCCGGCACCTCAATCCAGGCGAAAGGCATTGTCCCGGATATCGAGGTTGAGCAAGCCAAACTTGAAGTTCTGGAAACTGCCCGCGGGCGTTCTGAGGCAGATCTTCGCAACCACCTTGAAAACAGCGACGAGCCACAGACCTCTGACAGCTCGAATGAAGAGGATATGGAGGCAGCCGACATACTTGACTATCAGCTTCTTCGCGCAAAAGATCTGTTAAAAGGTGTCTGGCTGTTTGCGAAAAAGGAAGTCAAGTAGTGTCAACATCTTCAGTCCTTCCGTCGGAAATTAGTAGAGTGCGCAAATAACCGCCTCGCCGGAAGGATCAACTTTATCGGCGGATTGCTGTGAGAAATTCGATTAATGATCAAAACGCGAAACCGGCACCGAAAAACAAGGTGTCGGTTTTGTTTATTGCATCTCTGGCGGTAATACTCGCGATAATCGGCGTCACCAGCTGGGCCTACTTTAGCACGCCGGCTCGCCCCAAAGCACTAATCGCCACTGCCAGTACTGAGATTAGCAAAACGATAGAAATTTCGGCCGCACCGGTTGAGGTTGCTGAGGAACCGGAGCCTCCGGAACCGCCGACGGAAAGTATTGAAACAACGGAATCTGAGGCATCGGAAGAAGAAGCTCCCTTGCCAGAGATCGAAACACAAGCTGAAGCTGTTGCCGAGGCGGGTCAGCCTGAGCCTGAATCCATGGAGCAGCCAGTCCCAGTCGACACAGCAGAGCCCCCCACCTCCGATAGCCCTCCGACCAGCTCAATCTTAATCCTGCCGGAGCTTGGAGATCAGGAAGAACCACAGATTAGCCCAAGCCGGCCAACCGATAGTCCGCTGGCTGATCAATCTGAGCAGGAAGAAGAAACTTCGACATTTATTCCCCTCCCTGAGGATACCGCGTGGCCGGAACTTCCCGATGAGGAGCCCGAAGAAACAGCATCTGAAGAAGAAGAGCAAGCATCGCAAGATGAAGCGGATACGGTCGCCGCGAGTGAGCCAGAGGCCACACCAGAAGTAGTGCCCCCGAGTGAGACAGCGGAGGAGCGGTTGCCGCAAATTAATACTCCGGCGGAAGAACCTGTCGCCGAAGCGCCCAAGACGCCAATGGAGGAGTTTGCCGTCGCGTTTGATATAAGCGACGATCGCCCCCTCATAGCAATCATTCTCAGTGACGTCGGCTTTAGCGCAAGCCGGACACGAGAGGCCATTGAAGTTCTGCCCGCACCCGTTACCTTTGCCTTCAATCCGTATGGCAGTAATCTTCAGAATTTTGTCGATCAGGCAAGGAGCAAAGGTCATGAGATTCTGCTGCAACTTCCTATGGAACCAAAGGGGTATCCACAGATAGATCCAGGCCCACAAGCCCTCAGAACCGATCTTGAAGACGCGGAAAATCTCGAGCGCCTTGACTGGGTACTTGACCGCATTAAAGGCTATGTGGGGCTGACGAACCAGATGGGCTCGAAATTTACATCGGAGCCGGCGTCGATTACGCCGATCCTTCAAGCTATGAAGGAAAAAGGGCTTCTCTATCTGGATAGCAGGACAGCGAGTGACAGTGTGGCCGCCAATATTGCCGCCGAACTTGACATTCCGGTTGCCATCAACAACCGGTTCCTGGATCACAAGGCGGACGGCGATATCATCGATACACGTCTGGAAGACCTTGAAAATATCGCTCAGCGGGTCGGATTTTCCGTCGGAATAGCCTATCCTCACACTGAGACATTTCAACATATAATAGACTGGGCCAGTACCCTGGATAAAAAAGGGCTCACCTTGGCCCCCATATCAGCCCTTGTTAAAAAGCAGGATATCGAATGACCGAGAAAACGCCACCTGAGCACCTCCCCTACCGCCCCTGTGCAGGAATGATGATCTTGAATAAGAAAGGGCAGGTCTTTGTCGGAAAACGGATCGACATGATCAGTGAACATTGGCAAATGCCGCAAGGCGGTATAGACGATGGGGAACAACCGCTTGACGCCGCTCTTCGTGAACTGGATGAGGAAATCGGCACTCGCGATGTTGAGCTTCTTCATAGCTTGGAAGAATGGCTAACATATGACCTTCCTGACGATCTGATCGGCAAAGTGTGGAAAGGTAAATATCGCGGGCAAAAGCAAAAATGGTTCTTATTCCGGTTTTTGGGAGAAGATCAGGATATAAATATCGTGACTCACCATCCTGAATTTTCGGAATGGAAATGGGCGGAAGCGTCGGAAATTCCACAGCTGATCGTACCCTTCAAGCGTGATCTTTATGAGACAATTCTGCAAAGATTTGGACCCAAACTTTAAAACCCAAGGCACACCGATTTTGCCTCCACCGCTATCAGTGGTACAGCCCTAATGATAAATTTGTATATTTCCCAACATGTAGTATTTCCATTCTTTTCAACTAAAATGAGACTTAACTGGTTGTGTTTCCATTTAAGTTCCGCTTATAATCTTAACTAGTTGTTAACTGAAGACTATTGCTTATAGTTAACAAAGTTGGTTAATTTTTGGTGCGTCAGAAGCTTGTCTTGTTTGTTCATGTCGTTACTAAAGAGATCAAAAAAATTAACGGCTTGCAAATAGGATGCATAGCCAATAGCCTTTCTAGGATGTCTTAGTAGTCGTTTAGTGAGCGTAGAATGAAACATTACGAGGAGCTAACCGGAGGAGAGGGGAGACGCGTTTTTTATCGCGCTGAACGATTCAATGCGAAAACATTGATGAGCAGTATCTCACCTGTCATTGATGTTGATGACAAATCCTTTGATCTTTTTGACATCAGCATGAGCGGCATCAGTTTTGTCAGCCCACAGAATTTTTCTTGGCTTGAGGACATGAATAAAGATGTTCCGCTTAAGCTCAAATTAGGGGCGACAGAAATTTTTGCAGGGAATGGGAAGATCCGTCGGATCGAACCCCACGAAAGCCAGCATAAAGTTGCGATTGAGCTGACAAAGGGCTTTCTCGATATTCAAAAAATCCTTGATCAGCATGATGACTTGGCCCTTCAACAGGCCGTCACCGTAGGACTAGCGGATGAGTCTCACCTGGTTCCGGCCGAATATAAGGAAGCAATCAGCGATGCGGTCTATATGCTCCGCTCCATTCGTAAGGTACTGGACAAGGTTGAAAGTGATCTCAATCGCGACGATTCCAGACGGGATGAGCGGATAAAGGATATTATCGTAGCATGCGAGACAAAGGCTTTGACCCGCTGGAAAGAGATTTCCAGAAAATGCCTGGCAATTACGCAATCTCTAGGGAATGACGAGGCGGCCATTGAGGCAACCAAAAGATATACGGAGCTGGTGTTGACGCCGGAACTCATGGCCGGTGCAAGCTGGAATCGCGCATATACAAAGCCGCTTGGATATCCCGGCGACTATCAAGTCATGAATTTCGCGTATAATCTCAATTTGGAAGGGGATACTGCCTACGCAAAATTCTGTCACCGTCTTGGGACCTCGACAGGGGAATTCATTGCAACCCGGATGACAATGACCAAGCAGACCATTGCCAATCTGAGCACGAAAGGCGCCGCCAAGGGGAAAACGCGCTTCAAGGTGGCGAGCCTCGGCTGCGGGCCGGCGCAGGAAGTCGCGAATTATCTGAAAACATCAAAACTGCCGCTATCGATGGAATTTACCTTGATAGATCAGGATCACGACGCCCTTTCCTATGCGTACAACAGCACCTACCCTCAAGTCGCGCGGCTGGACGGCATGGCATCCGTTAAATGCCTTCATGCCACCTTTCTCGAGTTTCTGGCGACGGGTAAGCTATTTAGAAAGCTTGAAAAGCAGGATCTGATCTATGCCGTCGGCCTTGCGGATTACCTCGGTAAAAAGCGGGCGACTAAGCTTGTCAATGATCTTTACAGCAACCTTTCCCCCGGCGGAACTTTGCTTATCGGATGTATGCGTACCTCTGAGGAAAGTCTTGAATGGCAGGTGGAATATGTCTGCGACTGGACACTCGTTCATCGCAATGAACAAGAAATGCTTGAACTTGCGCGGGAGATTGATGTAGAGGCGACGCGTGAAGTTGCGGTTGATTCGACCGGGCATTGCCACCTTCTGATCATCGGCAAACCGGAGTAATTTTGCCGTAGCAGTTCCTGTTTTCTTTGAGCTTTAGCCGCGGGCCTGACGGTGATGCCGGGTGTCATCAGAGCTATGGTTGACCATGCGCTCTTTTGGAAACTCTACAATCGCAACCGTTCCCTCACCCAGATGGCTTTCCAGAGTAATGGAGCCATTATGCAATTCCATAATATTTTTCGTGAGCGGCAACCCAAGTCCCGTTCCCTCATAGTTGCGGGACATGGAGCTTTCGATCTGGACGAACGGAGCAAACACCTTTTGAATATCTGCCGGGTCGATGCCAATCCCCGTATCCTTGATCCGGACCCGAAGACCGCCGTTTCGAACCTCTTCAAAGCTGATCGCCACTGATCCGCCTTTATGGGTAAATTTAACCGCATTGGAGAAAAGGTTCAGAAATACCTGTGCAAGCAACCGTGGATCGCCAATCATATGATAGTCATGCCCCGGGACATCAAAGGCAAGACGAACCCCCCGCTCCGCAGCATGATCCCGAATGATCCGTAAGGTCGAGTTTACAGTATCGACGATCGAAACCTCCTCATCCTGCAAAACCAGCTTGCCTGCCTCTGCTTTCGAGAGGTCAAGAATATCATTGATAATACTGAGCAAATGCTGTCCGCTGACATTTATGTCCTTTGAATATTCCTTGTACCGCTCCTGCCCCAGCGGGCCAAACATCTCTTTTTCCAATATTTCCGAAAAGCCGATGATGGCATTCAAGGGTGTCCGCAGTTCATGCGACATAATAGCCAGGAATTCAGATTTTGAATGGTTTGCCGCCTGCGCTTTCTCGGCAAGTTCATCACTTTTCACGCGCTCCTCATCGAGCATCATCATATTGATAAAGTCTTTTCGGCGGGCAAGTTCCTGAATGTAACTTGCAAAAATGCTCATGGCCGCAGCGCAAACGAGAAAGAATGCATTCTCCAGTAAATCCAGAAAAGGCAGCGGGTTTATGACGGTCGTGACAATGAAATATAGAAACAGCAGGAATATGGTAACCGCTGTTGCATAGAGGAAGCGCACCGGCGGAACACAGCAGGTATAGATAAAGACCGGTACCAACCCTGCAAAATAGATCGACCCGCCAAGCGGATCCGCGAGGGCAATCATAGCAATAACACCGGAACCACTCGCCAGCACGCATACTGCAGAGATTGGCTGCGCATATGGCTGGGTCTTCAGCCAGAATGTCGACAGGGCCGCAAGAATAAAGAACGGGCAGATTATCAGAAATCGGATTGCCCATGCTTCATACAGGATTTCCGGGATGGCATAGATATCCAAAATAGCAAAGATTGCATATATGAGGACTGCGCCAGTAAGCGATAATCGGATTACAGGCAGAGCTTTTTTCAGCTCGAGAGCATTATGAAGCTTCTCCACATCCTTTTCTTTGAAGTGGAGAGAAAACATATCAATTTTGAACTTACCATCGCCGAAATGTCTGGCGATACGTTCAAGTTTCCACATTTATACCTGCTAAGCTATCCAAATAGGCAAATGACGTATTTCACAAGTCAATGAAAATAGAATGTAAAGGTTAATGACGCCTTAATTCGAGGTATTTTGCCAATATTTTATTGAACTTAAATGCAGTTTATGCGGCACTGATTAGTGTTTCAGAAACGTCCGATAAAGCATTTTGGGGGCGAACAATTTGGTCGGAGGTTCTGCGAAATGCATGACACGGTAAAACTGCTTTGCGACCTCTGGATCATTTGACGCCATTACCTTGTCTTTAAACCATCTTGTGAGCGCAAATGTCGAAGGACGCTTCCCTTTGGTGGTCGGGTATTTGAAATCCTCACCAACGGCCATTTCCCATGATACGTCGAGTATCTGTGCAACGTCTTTAAAGAAAAGCCTGGCGATTGACGTCGGGATACTGACCCCGGATTTGCTGATTTTTTCGAGGTTTTTCTGAAGAGCAAGTGCTTCCAGGGCCGCCACAGTGATGCCCTGACCGAAAAACGGATTTGCCCGGCAAACGGCATCGCCGAGAACAATTAGCCCTTCCGGAAAGCTCTTAACCTCTTCGAAATGTCGCCGTATCGCTTTTTTAAACTTGAACGAGCGGATTTCTCCAACAACCTTCGCGGATTTTACAGTCTCATAAACATCCGTCTCTGGCAGGGATTTAAAAAATTCGAGAAGCTCCTCGGATGTCGTCGGAGGATAGTCGCCGCAATACCCGGCTGCCGTTACCATCCATTTTCCACCTTCAACAGGGACAAAGGCCCCGGCGCGTGTTTCTTCCGGCGCGTTCGGATAGATAAGCACACTTCTATAACGCCCCTTCCAGCTCTCCGGCACTTCCATGAGGCAGCTTGAATAGGCGAAATCCGGCTCTACAACGCTTTCTCTTGGGACGGGATAACCCATTGCGGACAGTCGTTGGATGATATCGGTTGACGCGCCTGAGGTTTCCACGAAGAGCTCGGCCTTTTCCTCGCTTTCCTGCCCCGTTGTCACGTCTACCAGTGTCACGGATGTAATTTTATCGCCATTTTCGGAAAGGCTGTATTTTTTGCTCTTCGCCCCATATTTGAACGTTATATTTTCCACATTCGCAACACGACGCCGTAAAACGAGCTCAAGCATAGGCCGGGTCTGAAAAAAGGTTGTCATGCCGCCGTCGAACGGCGGCATCCATTTCCCGGCAACGCGCCATCGCACCTCGTTACCAAGGACGGCCGTCTGGGATCCGGCCTCCAGCATTTCTGATTTTATACCCGGAAACAAGTCTTCCAGTATTTGTTCGCCCGCGTTCAACAGAACATGAATATGATGCCCTTGTGGAACACCTTTTCGCGGAACGGGCGTACTTGGCTGATTGTCTTTCTCGACTATCACCACCTGCTGGAAATAATCAGATAATACACGCGCTGCAAGAAGGCCGGCAAACCCGCTTCCTGTTACAATGGCTCTTTGATACTGCTTCTGATCAGGCACTGAAATTCCTCAAGACATTTACGCATTTCGAATGTTCCGAGAATATTAGGCACCCTGAAGCGCAAAGTCAGCAACTCTTGCATAAAAAAAGGGGCCAATGGCCCCTTCCTTATCTTTGCGCTGTGAACGCTCTCATGCCATTGCATCAAGCAGCTGTTGGAGGTGATCGCGATTTTCTGCGGCGCGCCGACGCGTCTCATCGTCTTTCGCATCCTCTTCATCTTCACGCGCATTCTGAATACGCTGTTCCAGATTGGCACGGTCAAGGTCCGCGACATAAATTGCTTCTTCCGCCAAAACTGTCAGCTTATCGTTGGAAACTTCAGCAAACCCGCCATTGACGAAAATTCGGTCCTTTTCCTTATCCCCGTCATAGATACTGATGACTCCGGGGCGCAACGTCGACGTAATCGGCGCATGCCCTGCCAGCACGGCAAAATCACCTTCCGCGCCAGGGACTACAACCATTTCGAATTGGTCCGAAAGTAGTAGCTTTTCGGGCGAAACCAGATCCATAGTGATCATCTCGGCCATATCAACATTCCTTCAGGCGGCAATAATTAGGCGGCTTCCGCGGCCAGTTTCTTCGCCTTTTCAAGTACTTCCTCGATACCACCGCACATGTAGAACGCGGCTTCAGGAAGTTCATCATATTCACCGGCAACGATTTTCTCGAAAGCGTCGAGCGTATCTTCAAGCTTGACGAATTTGCCGGGAGAACCGGTAAAGACTTCGGCTACATGGAATGGTTGGCTTAGGAAACGCTGGATCTTACGCGCACGGGCAACGATAAGCTTATCCTCTTCCGACAGCTCATCCATACCCAGAATAGCAATAATATCCTGCAGCGATTTATAGGTTTGCAACGTTTCCTGAACCTCACGTGCAATTTCATAGTGCCGATCACCAACAATCGCCGGATCAAGCATGCGCGAAGTAGAATCGAGCGGGTCCACCGCCGGATAAATACCAAGCTCTGCAATCTGACGGGACAGAACGGTCGTCGCATCCAGATGGGCAAAGGACGTAGCCGGCGCCGGGTCAGTCAAGTCGTCGGCGGGAACGTAAATGGCCTGCACTGATGTAATCGAGCCCTTGTTGGTTGATGTAATGCGCTCCTGAAGCGCCCCCATGTCAGTTGCCAGCGTTGGCTGATACCCCACAGCGGAAGGAATACGACCAAGAAGTGCGGACACTTCCGAACCTGCTTGCGTAAAGCGAAAGATGTTGTCAATGAAGAACAGCACATCCTGACCTTCAACATCACGGAAATATTCAGCCTGCGTCAAACCGGACAAAGCAACACGCATACGTGCTCCGGGTGGTTCGTTCATCTGACCATATACAAGCGCCACTTTCGATTTATCGCCTTCCAGATCGATAATGCCGCCTTCAATCATTTCATAGTAAAGATCGTTACCTTCACGGGTACGTTCCCCCACGCCAGCAAACACGGAGTAACCGCCATGGCCCATGGCAACGTTATTGATCAGTTCCATAATCAGAACCGTCTTACCCACACCGGCGCCGCCAAACAGGCCGATTTTACCGCCCTTTGCGTAAGGGGCTAGCAGGTCAACGACCTTAATGCCGGTAACCAGAATTTCAGCTTCGGTCGACTGGTCAGCAAAGTCAGGAGCCGGCGCATGGATTGGCGCAGTTTTATCGGTCTTGACCGGGCCCCGCTCATCCACTGCCTCACCCACCACGTTCATAATGCGGCCAAGAGTTTCAGGACCAACCGGCATACGAATTGCGTCACCCGTATCGGATACTTCCTGTCCGCGAACCAGTCCTTCGGTCGCATCCATAGCAATCGTCCGGACAGTATTCTCGCCGAGATGCTGTGCCACTTCTAGTACGAGCCGCTGACCATTATTCTCACAATGCAGCGCATTCAGGATTTTGGGCAGCTCCCCATCAAATTGTACGTCTACGACGGCGCCCAATACCTGGGTGATTTTGCCGACATTCTTTGCCATTTTCATGCTCCCTACAGGGTCACTTCAGTTCTTAACAATCGATGGAAAAGCTTAAAGAGCTTCCGCACCGGAGATAATTTCAATTAGTTCACTCGTAATCGCTGCCTGGCGTTCACGGTTATATTGCAGGGTCAATTTATCAATCATTTCCCCTGCGTTACGGGTCGCGTTTTCCATAGCCGACATACGGGCACCTTGTTCAGAGGCCGAGTTTTCGAGAAGGGCCCGGAAAATCTGCACCGACAGATTACGAGGAAGCAATTCTGCGAGAATTTCCTCTTCGTCCGGTTCATACTCATACACAACATCCCCCGCCCCTGTCTCCGTACCTTCGGGAACAGGGGCAGGAATGATCTGCTGACCCTGAACTTCTTGCGTCATGACGGACACAAACTTAGCGTAAAATATGGTGCAGACGTCAAATTCTTCAGCGTCAAACATAGCTAGAACCCGCTGAGCAATCGGCAGTGCATCGCTGAACCCGATCCGCTTGGAAGCTGAGAGATCCACCAGACCGATGATCAGATGACCATACTTGCGTTTAAGCGCATCACGCCCCTTCTTACCAACACAGAGGATTTTGACATCCTTACCCGCTGCAATGAGTTTATCGACCCTCAGCGAAACGGCTTTGGCGATCGAGTTATTGAATCCGCCGCAAAGCCCGCGCTCACCAGTTGCCGCGATGATCAGATGCCGTTGATCAGAACCGGCACCCGCCAGAAGCCTCGGCGCATCATCACGCCCCACCATGCCGCTTGCGAGCGAGGCCATCATGCTGTCCATACGTTCAGCATAAGGCCGGGCAGCATTCGCGGCTTCTTCCGCATGACGGAGTTTTGCCGCTGCCACCATCTTCATGGCCTTGGTGATCTTCTGCGTTGATTTTACGCTGCTGATCCGGTTTTTGAGTTCCTTAAGGTTCGCCATGTTACGGCTATCCCTTTCCTAAGCTCAATTTTTAAGCAAACGTCTTCGAGAAGCCGTCAAGAATATCAGTCAGCTTCGCTTCGCTCTCGCTGGAAAGAGCCCCTTCCTTCAAGATTGTATCAAGAAGGTCCTGATGCTTCGCATGCATTTCCGAAAGAAGTTGTTTTTCAAAGTCGCCAATCTGGCCAACCTCGATCCGGTCGAGGAAACCGCGCACACCGGCGAAGATCACAACAACCTGTTCCTCCATGGTAAGCGGGCTGTACTGCGGCTGTTTCAGCAGTTCCGTCAGGCGCGCACCGCGAGCCAGCAACCGCTGCGTTGCCGCATCAAGATCGGAGCCGAACTGCGCAAAGGCCGCCATCTCACGATACTGCGCGAGTTCCAGTTTAATGGAGCCGGCAACCTGTTTCATCGCTTTCGTCTGCGCGGAAGAGCCCACACGAGACACCGACAGACCCACGTTAATGGCCGGACGAATGCCCTGATAGAAGAGTTCCGTCTCAAGGAAGATCTGGCCATCCGTGATCGAGATAACGTTGGTCGGGATGTATGCCGACACGTCCCCGGCCTGGGTTTCGATAACCGGCAATGCTGTCATTGACCCAGAGCCATTATCTTCGTTCAGTTTAGCCGAACGTTCCAACAGGCGGGAATGGAGATAGAAAACGTCGCCTGGATAGGCTTCACGTCCTGGCGGACGACGCAGCAGCAGGGACATTTGACGATAGGCAACCGCCTGCTTGGACAGATCATCATAAATGATCAGGGAGTGCATGCCGTTGTCACGAAAATATTCCGCCATTGCGCAACCGGTAAATGGAGCCAGATACTGAAGCGGTGCCGGGTCGGAGGCCGTTGCCGCAACAACGATCGAATATTCCAGCGCACCGTTTTCTTCCAGCGTCTTCACAACCTGCGCAACCGTGGAGCGCTTCTGGCCAATAACGACATAAACGCAGTAAAGCTTTTTGCTTTCATCATCTGTCGCGTTGACAGACTTCTGGTTAAGGATAGCGTCAACCGCAACAGCCGTCTTACCGGTCTGGCGGTCACCAATAATCAACTCACGCTGACCACGCCCAACCGGCACAAGGCTGTCAATGGCTTTAAGGCCCGTCATCATCGGTTCATGCACAGACTTACGCGGCATAATGCCCGGCGCTTTCACATCAACGCGGCGGGTTTCCTCTGCATCGATCGGGCCCTTGCCGTCAATTGGGTTGCCAAGGCCGTCCACGACGCGGCCCAGCAGGCCCTTGCCAACACCTGTTTCGACAATTGCGCCTGTCCGCTTGACCGTATCGCCTTCACGAATGTCGCGGTCAGAGCCAAAAATCACAACACCGACGTTGTCGGTTTCCAGGTTCAGGGCCAGCCCCTTAATACCGCCCGGAAATTCGACCATTTCACCGGCCTGAATATTATCCAGACCATAGACACGTGCCACACCGTCACCGACGGAAAGCACCTGGCCAACTTCTGAGACTTCAGCTTGCGTATCAAAACCCGCAATCTGTTGTTTAAGAATTTCGGAAATTTCTGCGGCGCGGATGTCCATCACCCAACCCCTTTCATCGCAAACTTAAGATTCTGAAGCTTGGTTCGGATCGAGCTATCGACCATACGTGAACCAACTTTGATTACAAGGCCCCCGATCAGGCTCTCATCAATATCTGATTCGAGACTGACATCACTGCCAATGGCAGATTTGAGAGCCGCTGACACAGCGTCAAGCTGACTTTTCGTGAGTTTTTTCGCAGAGGTGACCCGCGCCACCACTTCGCCCCGCTCCGCGGCGAGCAACTGGCCATAAGCTGCAATCATGTCGGACAGCGCAAATAGCCGCCGATTTTTGGCAACCGTTCCAATGAACCTCCGAACCAGATCGCTCACACCCAGTTTTTCAAGAACGGCGCCCATCGCCCGGGCTTGATCATCACGGCTGATGACCGGGCTTTTGACCAGACGGGCAAGATCTGCATTCTCATCCATCATCGATTTGATTGTCGCCAGATTGCCAGCGACGTCGTCCAGTTGTTTGGCAGATGCCGCCAAATCAAACAGGGCCGTCGCATAACGACCCGCGATACCGGAAACTGTTATGTTCTCAGCTGACAAGAAACGATCCCCAGGCCTGAAAATAATGACGCGAAACGCGTCAGACTAAAATGAATTCCCCCTCTGCATGGCGACCTTTTCGGGCCCCCATCGTTGAGGCACCGGGTTATTAGCACAGTGAATTCCGGGTGGCAATATGCTGCACGCCAGTTTATTCACCAAATTTCCCTATTTGCGTCTTTCAGACCGCAAAAAAGACATTTCTACATAAAATTATACGGATCGATATCTATCTGCAGCCTGATATTGTTGGGCACCTTGCGTCCCTGCAGCCATTTTCCGATAACAGACTGGATATTGATATCTTTTGTGCATTTCACCAGAAAGCGATACCGATGGCGGCCCCGTATCATGGAAAGCGGCGCCGGTGCCGGGCCCAGGACCGTTATTTTCTCACCCATCGGCGCCCGCCGCGCCAGTTCATTCGCAAAACCGGCCACTGATTCGGCTTGCACGCCTGAGAGAATCAACGCTGCCAGTCTCCCATAGGGAGGCATTCCGGCATTCTCCCGTCCGGCCGCTTCCAATGCGAAAAAATCGGAACTTTTTTGGTGAACAATTGCCTCAATCACCGGATGCTCCGGCAGATAGGATTGCAGCAAGACCCTCCCCAAAAGAGATTCGCGTCCGGCCCGACCGGTCACCTGCGAGAGCAACTGATAGGTCCTTTCCGCGGCCCGAAGGTCCCCACCCGCAAGCCCGAGGTCCGCATCAATTATTCCAACCAGCATAAGATTCGGGAAATGATATCCCTTGGCGACCATCTGGGTGCCGATCAGTATTTCGATTTCTCCCCGCTCCATTGCGCCAACAAACTCTGCCGCCGCGCGCGGACTTGAAACCGTATCGCTCGCCATCATTGCAATCTTGCGGCCCGGGAACAGGATTTCAGCTTCTTCCGATAACCGCTCGACGCCCGGCCCGCAGGCTTTAAAGCTTCCTTCAGCACCGCATTCGCTGCAGCTTGTCGGTAAATTCGTGGTGTAACCGCAATGGTGACATTGCAGGCGGTTCGTAAGCCTGTGTTCTACGAGCCATGCACTACAGTTCGGACATTGCAGCCGGTGACCACAGGTATCGCAAAGGGTTAGGGGAGCATAACCACGTCGATTGAGGAAAAGCATTACCTGCTGCCCCTGAGCAAGTGCCTCTTCCACCGCAAGCCTGAGAGGCTCCGATATCCAGCGTTGCGAGCCGGGGGGGTGTTGTCTCAAATCGACAACCTTCACATCCGGCAAGGCCGCGCCGCCATAGCGTGACGCAAGTTTAATATGCTTGTATTTTCCTATTTGAGCGTTCATCAGGCTTTCCAGCGACGGCGTGGCCGACGCGAGAACAACCGGTAAGCCTCCAATCTTCCCGCGCACGACTGCCATGTCACGGGCGTTATAAGGCACCCCTTCATCCTGCTTAAATGAGGCTTCATGCTCTTCATCGACAACGATCAGTCCGAGATTCTTGAAGGGCAGGAAAAGGGCAGAACGGGCGCCGACGACGATATCCACGCGGCCTTCTATGACAGCGCGCCAGTTTCGGCGACGCTCCGACTGACTAAGGTCCGAATGCCATTCCACTGGCCGGGTGCCAAAACGGTCTTCAAATCGCGTGAGCCATTGTGCCGTCAGGGCGATCTCGGGAAGTAATACAAGCGCCTGTCGACCGGCTTTGAGACTGGCGGCAATTGCCTCGAAATAGACCTCCGTCTTGCCGGAGCCGGTAACGCCATCAAGTAATGACACTGCGAATGCATTTTGCTCTACATCTGATATAAGGATGTTCGCGGCCTCTGCCTGATCCGGAGAGAGCTCAAATACTGCGTGTTGCCAATCTGCCGAAGGAATGGGAGCCTCTGACGGCAGATCAACTGCCTCCAGCACGCCTTTTTCTGCAAGTCCTTTGACAACTGATGTACTAACCCCGGCGATCGCAGCAAAGTCACTCGCGGTCTGCGTTCCACCTTCCATCGCTATATCCAGAACGCGCTTGCGGGCGGCAGTTATTTTGTCCGGCATTTCACCCGTGAACCGATACCCGGTTCGCGGCGCCTTGGGATAAAGGGCTTCCGGGACACTCATTGCCATCCTCAGTATCCGGCCCCTGCGCTGCATAGTATATTGGGCAACCCAGTCAACGAATTCCCGGCTCTCTGCTGGCAGTCTCTCGACTGGCAGAACCGCCTGAATGTCTTTCATTCGATCTTCGGTAAGGACTGAATCTGTCGCCTCTTCCCAGACAACCCCCGTCACTTCCCGATGGCCCAGCGGGACTGTCACAAAGTCCCCTGTTTCAACGTTGAGGGAAGCAGGCGTTCGATAATCATAGACGTCTCCGATTGAGAGAGGGAGAAGAACACGAACACGGCGATGTTTAATTGTACTGCTCATATCTATGCGATAGACTATTCTGACATTTCGAACCAGTCGTTAGCGTTAGGATTTAAAGTTTACTCATGAAATTTTTTGTTGATACAGCGGATACTGAAGAAATCCGCGAGCTTGCCGATACGGGCCTCCTTGACGGCGTGACAACCAATCCGTCACTTGTTGCCAAAACCGGCCGGGACTTCTTCACTGTTATACAGGAGATTTGCAGTCTTATCGATGGCCCGGTCAGCGCCGAAGTTGCAGCAACGGACTTCAAGACCATGCTGGAAGAAGGAAAAAAGCTCGCCGGTCTTGCCGACAATGTGGCCGTGAAGGTTCCGCTCACCATGGCAGGATTGAAAACCTGCGCTGAATTGAGCCGCGCAGGCACTCAGGTAAATGTCACTCTCTGTTTTTCTGCGGCGCAGGCAATCCTTGCCGCCAAGGCCGGGGCGGCATTTGTCTCGCCCTTCGTCGGCCGGCTGGACGATATCGGTCAGACAGGCATGGATTTGATAGGGGATATTGTTCAGATTTATGACAACTACGCAGATTTAAAGACGGAAGTCCTCGTCGCCTCCATCCGCAATCCGACACATATTGTCGAAGCGGCATTGCTGGGCGCGGATGTCTGTACTATTCCACCGCAAGTCCTCAAGCAACTCGTTTCCCATCCTTTAACGGATAAGGGACTTGCTGCATTCCTTGCGGATTGGGAGAAGTCCGGTCAGACCATTCTCGGATAACAGTTAATGTGTGAGTAGATTTCGTGGCAAAAAAATCAGGCAAACCAGTTAAAGAAACTGCAGACAACGCCAACCCTTCCTTGAGTGAGGAGGAGGTCAGGAACTGGCTGATCAAGAACCCTGATTTCCTGAACAACAATGCAGACCTGCTGACGATGGTCCTGCCGCCTGAACGGATATCAGGGGATGGCGTCGTCGATATGCAGTCCTTTCTCGTCAGCCGTCTGCAAAAAGAAGTGACTCATCTGACAGTACTGCAGGATGACTTTGTTGAGGCTGCCCGAAACAACATACATACCCAGGATATGGTTCATGCCTCTATCCAGGCGATTCTGCATGCGACAAGCCTTGCCCATTTCGTCCATATCATGACCCAGGATCTGCCCGAATTGCTGGAAATCGATGTCATAACGCTGTGTATTGAAGATGGGCCCGTCAAACTGCCGGACATAACCGGTCTACAACGCCTGAAATCGGGCAGTATCAATCGCGCGCCCTGGCATGGCCGGAATATAATACTGCGGCCACAGGCCCCCAAATCAAAGGCCGTTTTTGGCCCCGCGAAAGATCTCGTCCATTCAGATGCACTGATCAGGCTCGACGTTCCGTCGCTCCACACGCAGGCGATGGTCGCCTTTGGCAGTCGGCAGGAAGGGCATTTTCATGAAGAGCAGGCAACAGATCTGCTCCGGTTTCTTGCCAATTGCATGCAGGCATGCCTGCAAATGTGGCTGGAGCAGAAGCCGGCCTAATTATGGTTAGCCAACCGCCACTTGCCCGCATTCTTGACGACTGGATCGATTGGCTTGTTCATGAGAAGAAGGCAAGCCGCCATACTGTCGAAGCATATGAGCGAGACCTTCGGGATTTTCTGGCTTTTTTGGCCGGCCATATCGGCAGCGAACCAGATGTTGATAGCCTCGCTGATTTGCGGACAGCAGATTTCAGAGCCTATCTCGCGCATCGACGGCAGGAAGGATTAAGCGCAACGTCGCTCCGCCGGGTGCTATCCTCGATCCGCAGCTTTTTCAAACGTCAGGAACGCAACGACCTTCTGCACAACCCTTATCTTAAAACCCTGCGTACCCCGAAGGCGGGCACACGCCTTCCCCGGCCCCTTCCCGAAGTCGATACACAGAAACTTCTTGAGGATAAAATAAATCCGCAGGAAGCAAACTGGATCAGATATCGTGATCTGGCTGTCCTTACCCTGCTTTATGGCTGCGGCCTTCGGATCGGGGAAGCGCTCTCGCTAAATTTCGGAGACAGACCTGTTTCAGACAGCATGACGCTGATCGGCAAAGGTAACAAGGAGCGTATGGTTCCGGTCCTGCCCGCCGTCCGCGAAGCTATTCACCTCTATATGAAGGAGTGCCCCTTTTCTCTCAGTGATACCGATCCGCTTTTCGTCGGAAAAAGAGGGAAGAGGCTGACGGCTCGCGCCATTCAACTTAAAATGCAAACCCTTCGGCGAAACCTCGGGCTTCCGGAAACGGCTACTCCTCATGCATTGCGGCACAGCTTTGCAAGCCATTTGCTGGCGGGTGGGAGTGACCTCCGCTCCATTCAGGAGCTGCTCGGTCATGCTTCTCTCTCGTCAACACAACGCTACACGGATCTGGATACGGAAAAGCTGCTGGCAATGTATGACCAGACCCACCCCAAAAGTTGAATTCGCCCTATCGGTTTCGCGTCAGGCGCAACGCAAATGGTCCCAACAGGGTGATCGCTCCCATGGATATGAACATCAGGCCCCAGCCTAGAGTAGACCCCGGTCCTCCTGCCTGATCCAGGACAATACCGGCGACAACCGGACCAATCATGCCGCCACCAAAGCCGAGAAAACTATGTACTGCCATCGTCGCCCCGCGAAGATCCGCGGGCGCACTTCCAACAGCACCGGCTGTAATTGATGATGAGTCCGCCGTAATCATCACGCCATACAGCGCCGCCATTGCGACTACGAAAACAAACGGCATATGAGCGGTAAATCCAACCGTAAAGGAAAAGAAAAGGCAAATAATCATGACAAGGGTGATCGATCGTTGCCGACCGATCCTGAGCGATAACTCATTGCCCAGCACGCTGGAGGGCAACCCCAGGAATACGGCCGCGGCAGTAATAGCCGAAACGTCCATCCATGCCGGTGCATCGGTAAGGGCATGGGAATAGGCCAGAAAGGCGAGCATAAAGGACCGCATCGCCACCAGTTCCCAAGTATGGCACACATAGGCTAGGATATAACCCATGCTGAAACGGTTGGTAACCACCGGCGCATAGTTGAATATCTGCGACCATGGCCGCTGTGCCGTCATCTGTCTCGGGACGGTCGACAGCAGGATAATGATGATCGCGATGGGCGGCCCTGCGATTGTTGAGACCAGCGCCATTTCCCACCCGAACCAGAGATCAACCTGTCCGACAAGAAGAAAGGATATCGCGGAGCCTGTCGAAAAACACGCCGTGTAAAACGCGATCGCTCGGGACTGATCCCCATCCGGCAGCCGGTCGGTAAGCAATTTAAGGCCCGGCATATATGTACAGCCAAGGCCCGCCCCGGAAATAAAGCGCCATGGCAAGGCGGAAAGGAAACCATCGGCGTAAAAAGCGAAGCCATAAGCGCCTACGAACGCCATAAAACACCCGATCAGAAATATCCGGCGCGCATCGATGCGATCCGTCATGGAGGTGACGACCGGTCCAACGAGCGTGAAGCCGAAGAAAAAGGCAGCATTGACCCAGCCGGCATCTTCACCGGACAGGTTCCAATGATCAAAGAAGAAGGGGGTTAAGGCCGGAAAAGACGCAAAGGTTGACATGGCCACAATTTCCGCAATGCAGAGCGCCACTGTCAGCCGGGGTCCGGAAGACGGTACCCGCCACATATGTTAGGCGGGAGCTGTCTGTGCCAGGGACGGTCTTGCCGAGAATTTTTCATACCATGCGGCCAGTTTCGGGCGGTTATTTCGCCATTGCTCAGCTCCAAACCGGAAGTCGTGATACCCGAGCGCGCACCCAACCGCGATTGTTCCAATGTTCACTGTATCACCGTAACCGTCCGCCTGCTTTTCCATCTCATCAAGACAGCGTTCCATTGCGAGCTTCAGTCGGTTATTCCAGCTAGGGGAGCCCTCACCCTCGGGCATGATGCTGTCAACCCGCCGCTGATAGGCTGCATCCGTCATTCCGTTTGCCATGGCATGAAGCGTGAGCACTCTGGCACGCTCCAACCCTTCTGTCGGGAAAAGAGACGGGCCGCTACCAACGCTGTCGAGATACTCACAGATGACAAAGGAATCGAAAAGAACATCACCGGTATCCAGCGTCAGGCTTGGAACTTTACCGAGCGGATTGGCAGGATTGATACCCTTGAACATATCACTATGGTCCGAATCGACTATCTCAATCTCGTCCATAAGATGTTTCTCAATCGCTGTGATTCTGACCTTGCGAACGAAGGGGGACAGGGCGCTGTAACAGAGCTTCATGACGTCTCCTTTGGGGAACTGGCCACATAAAAAAAGAGGGGCGGAAAATTTCCGCCCCTTCATTGTGCTAGCCTTATACGAAAAACGTCAACTGTTTATTGTGCGTCCCGCCACCGCAAGGGCGGCTTCCTTGACAGCTTCATTCAGGGTCGGATGCGCATGACAGGTGCGGGCCAAATCTTCGGCAGAGGCGCCAAACTCGATTGCCAACACACATTCAGAAATGATTGTGCCGGCATCCGGTCCGATAATATGAACGCCGAGAATTTTATCGGTTTTCTTGTCCGCAAGAATTTTGACGAAACCGTCCGTAAACCCGTTTGCACGGGCGCGACTGTTGGCCATAAAAGGCACTTTGCCAACATTATATTCAGTGCCCGCATCCTTAAGCTGCTCTTCGGTTTTGCCAACGGTCGCAACTTCCGGCCAGGTATAGATGACGCCCGGAATGGCATCGTAATTGATGTGTGGTTTTTGCCCGGCCAGCTTTTCGACGCACACAACGCCTTCGTCTTCTGCCTTATGCGCGAGCATTGGCCCTTCAATAACGTCACCAATGGCATAGATACCGTTAACGCTGGATTTGAAATTCTTGTCTACGACAATCCGGCCTGCCTTGTCGGTTTCGATACCCAGATCATCAAGTCCCAGCCCCTCCGTATAGGGGCGGCGGCCGATCGCGACCAGAACCACATCAGCTTTAAGGGTTTCCTCATCTCCACCTTTCGCGGGTTCCATAGTCAATGTGACAGTGGTCTTGGTCTTTTTCGCGCCTGTCACCTTCTTGCCAAGCATGAAATTTATGCCCTGCTTCTTCATGATCCGCTGAGTGTTTTTGGCGACTTCATTATCTGTTCCCGGAAGGATACGGTCCAGAAACTCAATCACTGTGACGTCGGCCCCAAGCCTGCGCCAGACGGTTCCAAGCTCCAGGCCGATAACGCCTGCACCGATCACAACAAGCTTTTTCGGCACTTTCGGCAATTCCAATGCCCCCGTTGAGGACACGATCTGCTTCTCATCAATCTCCACATTCGGAAGCGGCATTACATCAGAGCCGGTAGCGATCAGAATATTTTTTGCTTTAAGAGTCTGCGCTTCATCTCCGCTTACCTCAATGCGTCCACCGCCCTCAAGCGTGGCAGTTCCCTTCACGTAGGTCACCTTGTTCTTTTTGAACAGAAACTCGATCCCCTGCGTCAGGCCATCGACCGTGGCTTCTTTCTGGCCCATCATTTTCTTCAGGTCCAGTTTTAGGGTTCCTGTCGAAATCCCGCGGTCTTCAAAGCTATGCTGCGCCTCCTCAAACAACTCGGACGACTGCAGAAGTGCCTTCGATGGAATACAGCCGACATTCAGGCATACGCCGCCCAGCTTCCCGCGCTTTTCAACACAGACCGTTTTCATCCCGAGCTGAGCCGCGCGAATTGCCGCCGTGTAACCGCCCGGACCGCCGCCTACCACGACAAGATCAAAAGTTTCGTCGCTCATCTTATGCCTCGTTTCGAATTAGTATGATCAAAGGTCCAGCAGCAGCCGTTGCGGATCTTCCAATGCGTCTTTTACACGCACCAGGAAGGTGACAGCTTCCTTGCCGTCGATAATCCGGTGATCATATGTTAATGCCAGGTACATCATTGGACGGATCTTGACTTCACCTTTGACGACCATGGGCCGTTCCTGAATTTTGTGCATACCGAGCACGCCTGCCTGTGGCGGGTTCAGGATAGGCGATGACATAAGTGACCCGTATACACCACCATTTGTAATCGTGAATGTTCCGCCCTGCATGTCAGCCATGCTGAGTTTCCCGTCGCGGGCCTTCTTGCCGAGTTCCGCAATGCCTTTTTCGACATCCGCGAACCCGAGCTTGTCCGCGTCGCGCAATACCGGCACGACGAGGCCGGAGTCCGTCCCGACCGCAATACCCATATTGTAGTAGTTCTTGTAAACCAGATCGTCACCGTCGATTTCCGCATTCACCGCCGGGGTTTCCTGAAGTGCCGCGATACAGGCTTTGGTAAAGAAGGACATAAAGCCCAGTTTGACACCGTGCTTCTTCAGGAACAGATCTTTATATTGCGACCGGAGGTCCAGCATAGCCGTCATATCCACCTCATTATAGGTGGTCAGCATCGCTGCCGTGTTCTGGGCATCTTTCAATCTTGCGGCAATACTCTTGCGAAGCCGCGACATCTTCACGCGCTCTTCGCGGTCTTCCTCGGCACGCGGGCCGGAAGGAGTGGCGGGGGCCTCTGCAGTAGCGGGCTTCGGCGCCTCCTTCGGAGTGGAAGCCGCCGCGGACTTACCACCGTTCTCCAGCGCTTCCAGAACATCCCCTTTGGTGATCCGTCCGTCCTTGCCCGTGCCCGTAATTTGATCGGCATCCAGTCCTTTTTCATCAATGAGTTTTTGTGCCGCAGGTAACACGTCTACCGTGGCAGAGCCCGAGGATGGCTTTTCTGGTTCAGCTTCCGGTTCGGGTGATGCTTGCGCGGCCGATTCCGGCTTTTCCTTGGGCTCTTCTTTGGATTCTTCCTTAGTGGATTTGGAAGCGATCCCTCCGGCGCCTTCTGCCAAATGCCCGAGCAGCGCACCGACTTCTACATCCTCGCCCTCGGCGACGATAATCTCGTCAAGTCGGCCTGCTTCTGCCGCATTTACCTCGAGCGTGACCTTATCAGTTTCCAGTTCCAGGAGCGGCTCGTCCTTCTCAACGGCATCGCCAACACTTTTAAACCACTGTCCGACCGTTGCTTCAGTTACAGATTCACCGAGTGTGGGCACGCGAATTTCAACCGTCATCTTGATTTCCTATTCCGATTTCACGCCGAGGGCGTCATCTACCAATGCGTTTTGTTGAAGAACATGCTTTTTCAAAAGTCCCGTCGCCGTTGATGCAGACGCAGCACGGCCTGCGTATCTTGGGCGCTTGACTTTCTTCATTTTCAAATTCTCAAAGACTTTTTCCAGATGCGGTTCGACAAATGTCCAGGCGCCCATGTTCTGGGGCTCTTCCTGACACCAGACAACCTCCTCTACATGTCGGAAATTCTTCATCTCCTCTTCAAGGGCCTGGTAAGGGAACGGGTAAAGCTGTTCCAGCCGCAAGAAATATGTATCTTTCAGTCCCAGTTCTTCCCGCCGCGCATGCAGGTCATAGTAAACCTTGCCGGAGCACAGAACGACGCGCTTCACATCCTTGTCGGTGCACAACTTCTCGTTGTCATACAGCACGCGATGGAAGGTTGAACCATCCGCCATATCCTCCAATGTGGATACGGCCAATTTATGCCGCAGGAGGGATTTCGGTGTCATGACAACAAGCGGTTTACGGAACTTGCGATGAATCTGACGGCGCAGCACATGGAAGTAGTTCGCCGGCGTCGTACAGTTCACGACCTGCCAGTTATCTTCGGCGGATTGCTGCAGATACCGTTCAAGCCGGGCGGAAGAATGCTCCGGCCCTTGACCCTCATAACCATGCGGCAGCAACATCACCAGACCACTCATACGGAGCCATTTGGATTCACCGCTGGAAATAAACTGATCAATGATCACCTGAGCGCCATTGGCAAAGTCGCCAAACTGCGCTTCCCACAGAACCAGCGCATTCGGTTCCGCCAGTGAGTATCCGTATTCGTACCCGAGAACCGCAGCTTCAGAGAGCAGGCTGTCAATAACCTCAAAATGGGCTTGTTCTCCACCCAGATTGTCGAGCGGAATATAGCGGTCTTCGGTCACCTGATCGACAATGACCGAGTGACGCTGGGAGAAAGTGCCCCGCCCGCAATCCTGCCCGGACAGGCGCACCGGCACTTTTTCTTTCAGAAGCGATCCAAACGCCAGCGCCTCGGCTGTTGCCCAATCGATATTCTTACCGGTATCGATCATCTTTTTCTTGGCTTTCAAAACACGCTGGAGCGTCCGGTGCACGTTATGGCTGTCCGGAATATCCGTGAGCTTCGCACCAATCGCTTTTAATTCATCAATCGGTACGCTGGTCGTCCCGCGACGTGCGCCTTCATCGGCACGTTCAAAACCCTGCCAGCGACCTTCAAACCAGTCGGCTTTGTTCGGCTTGAAGCTGTTTGACGTCTCAAACTGCTTTTCAAGATAGTCCTTGAAGTCTGCAATCATGCGCTCGACTTCTTTTTCCGAGAGCACGCCCTCCGCAATCAGCTTTTTGGCGTAAATCTGCATAGTTGTCGGATGCTGGGCAATCGTCCGGTACATTAACGGCTGCGTGAAGGCCGGTTCATCACCCTCGTTATGACCATGTCGGCGGTAGCAGAACATGTCGATAACCACATCGATCTGGAACAACTGCCGGAACTCCGTCGCGATTTTCGCAACATGGCAGACTGCTTCCGGATCATCACCGTTCACATGGAAGATCGGCGCCTGGACCATCTTGCCCACGTCTGACGGATACGGGCTGGAGCGTGAGTATTTCGGGCTCGTGGTGAAGCCGATCTGGTTATTGACGACGAAATGGATCGTGCCGGACGTCCGGTATCCTTTGAGTTCCGACAGGCCAAAGCATTCCGCAACGATCCCCTGTCCCGCAAAAGCGGCATCACCATGCATCAGTAATGGCATCACCTTGCCGCCGACATCAGGTCCGATCTGGGCCTGTTTTGCCCGCGCCTTACCCAGCACTACCGGGTTCACCGCCTCAAGATGGGACGGGTTAGCCGTCAGTGACAAATGTACTTTATTGCCGTCGAATTCCCGATCCGATGACGTGCCCAAATGGTATTTAACGTCGCCGGAACCCTCAACATCCTCGGGGTTGGCCGGCGTTCCCTGAAATTCGGAGAAGACTGCCCGAAAAGGCTTGGCCATGACATTCGTCAGAACATTGAGGCGTCCGCGATGAGGCATTCCGAGAACAATTTCCTGAACGCCCAGCTGACCACCGCGTTTGATAATCCCTTCCATCGCAGGAATAAGTGATTCACCCCCGTCAAGACCGAAACGCTTGGTGCCGGTGTATTTGACATTGAGAAATTGCTCGAAACCTTCTGTTTCGATCAATTTGCTGAGGATAGCAATCTTGCCTTCCTTGGTGAAGGAAACCTCTTTATGGCGACCTTCGATCCGTTCTTGAATCCAGGCTTTCTGGTCGGGCTCCTGAATATGCATAAACTCGACACCGATGGTCGAGCAGTAGGTCCGCTTGACGATGGCGAGGATTTCTCGAATGCTGCCTGTTTCGAGACCGAGGACGTTATCGAGAAAAATCTGACGGTCCCAGTCTTTTTCCGTGAAGCCATATGTAGCCGGGTTCAGCTCCGGATGCTCTTTCGGTATTTCAAGGCCGAGCGGATCGAGGTTGGCCCTCAAATGCCCTCTTACGCGATAGGACCGGATCAGCATCAGGGCGCGGATCGTATCAATGGCGGCAGTCCTTACATCAATTTGCGAGGCACCGGATTTTTCCGCCTTCTTCGTTGCGCGGTTGGCTGCATCCCCGAGAATTTCATACTCATCTTCCGGCTCCAGTCCATTGGAAGGTGTCCAGGGAGCCCCGCGGGCTTCGGCGACAATGGTTTCTACATCATCACCAAGGGATTGGAAATACTGGCGCCAACTGTCATCAACGGAATTGGGATCGTCGAGATAGCGCGCGTAAAGGTTCTCCATAAATCCGGCGTTGGATCCAAAGAGGAAAGAAGAATTATCCAGCTGTTGCGACATTTTAAGTAATCGGGCGGGACCGGCCCGCCCCCTTTAGAGCCAATTTAAAATTAATGGTTAACTCTAGTACGTCAACCTTTCAAAACTCTTACCAATGTCGAACCCAATGCAGATGGACTGTCAGAGACTGTAATGCCTGCACTTCGCATAGCATCCATCTTGTCTTCCGCACCGCCTTTACCGCCGGAAATAATCGCACCGGCATGGCCCATGCGCCGGCCCGGAGGAGCGGTGACACCCGCAATGAAACCGACAACCGGCTTCTTTGTTTTCGAGGCTTTGAGGAACTCGGCTGCTTCTTCTTCAGCCGATCCGCCAATTTCCCCGATCATGATAATCGATTCAGTTTCGTCATCTCCGAGAAACAGATCAAGGCAATCGATAAAGTTGGTGCCGTTGACCGGATCACCGCCAATACCGATACAGGTTGACTGACCTAGGCCAGCCGCTGTTGTCTGTGCCACAGCTTCATACGTAAGCGTACCGGAGCGAGAAACAATGCCCACATTGCCGCGACGGTGAATATGTCCAGGCATGATACCAATCTTGCATTCATCCGGCGTGATAATGCCGGGGCAGTTCGGGCCGATGAGACGAGAGCCGCTATCCTTCAGCGCTCGCTTGACCTTTACCATATCAAGAACAGGAATTCCTTCCGTGATGCAGACAATCAATTCGATCTCTGCGTCGATCGCTTCAAGGATCGCGTCCGCGGCAAATGGCGGCGGCACATAAATCACACTTGCATTGGCGCCAGTTTTTGATCTTGCCTCACCAACAGTGTCAAAAATCGGCAAATCGAGATGCTTTTCCCCGCCCTTGCCCGGCGTCACACCGCCAACCATTTTCGTGCCGTAGGCAATTGCCTGTTCAGAATGGAATGTCCCCTGTGAGCCCGTGAAACCCTGACAGATGACCTTTGTGTCCTTATTAACGAGAACGGCCATTACGCTGCCTCCTTCACTGCTTTAACAATTTTCTCCGCGGCATCCCCGAGATCATCCGCCGACAGAATAGGCAGACCTGATTCAGCAAGGATTTTCTTGCCCAAATCCACGTTCGTCCCTTCAAGCCGGACAACCAACGGAACGCTGAGCGCGACTTCTTTCGCAGCCGCAACCACCCCCTCAGCAATCACATCACAACGCATGATGCCACCGAAGATATTTACAAGGATACCTTCAACATTTTCATCTTTCAAAATGATCTTGAAAGCTTCCGTAACTTTCTCCTTCGTTGCGCCGCCACCGACATCAAGGAAATTGGCCGGCGTACCACCATTTAACTGGATGATATCCATCGTTGCCATGGCAAGGCCCGCGCCATTCACCATGCAACCGATATTGCCGTCGAGCTTGATGTAGTTGAGGTCATATTGTGCCGCTTCAAGCTCAGCCGGGTCTTCTTCATCCGGATCCCGAAGATCGGCAATTTCCTTGTGGCGGAAAAGCGCATTGTCATCAAAATTCATTTTCGCATCGAGTGCGATGACATTGCCGCTTCCCGTAACGACAAGAGGATTGATTTCAACCAAGCTTGCGTCAGTCTCAACGATGGCCCGATAAAGCGCCATAATGAATTTAACGGCCGCACCTACCTGCTTGCCTTCAAGACCGAGGCCGAAGGCAATCTTCCGTGCATGGAAGGGCATAATACCGGTTGCCGGGTCAATGCTGACCATCAGGATTTTTTCCGGTGTTTCCGCGGCAACTTCTTCAATTTCCATGCCGCCTTCAGTAGACGCCATGAAGGTGATACAATCTTTAGCGCGATCAATAATTGCCCCGAGGTACAGCTCCCTTGCGATATCGCAACCTTCTTCGATATAGACGCGCTTGACTTCCTTGCCCTCCGGTCCCGTCTGATGGGTGACCAGCTGCATCCCGATCATGGATTTCGCGGTTGCAAGCACTTCATCGATGGATTTGACGACTTTGACGCCGCCGCCCTTGCCACGCCCACCTGCGTGAATTTGAGCCTTCACCACCCAGACCGGGCCGCCAAGCTCTTGTGCAACTGTCTTGGCTTCTTCAGAGGTATAGGCAACGCCACCCTTGGGCACCGTCACACCATATTTTGCAAGCAGGCTTTTCGCCTGATATTCATGAATATTCATTGTATTCCGTTATAATTGCTATTCAGAGACATGGATTTACGTCGGTTATGTTTGTATGTCAGATATTTCAAACCGTACGGTATAGCACCATAAAAAAGGGCACAACCGCTTATTGTTGTGCCCTTAGATTTTGCCGCCTAGCTTTTTAGGCTTTCGTCTATTCCGACACAGGCATCGATCAGACCTCGCACCGCATCGATTGAATGGTTGAACATGGCCTTTTCATCATCGTTCATATCAATTTCAACGATGCGTTCGATACCATTTTCGCCGATGACCGTCGGCACACCGACATAGATGCCATCAAGGCCATATGGGCCATCCACATAGGCTGCGCAGGGCAGGACCCGCTTTTTATCTTTCAAGTAGGCTTCTGCCATCGTGATCGCGCTGGATGCTGGCGCATAGAAAGCTGAACCCGTTTTCAGCAATGCCACCACTTCGGCGCCGCCGTTACGTGTCCGGTCAATAATTCCATCAATTTTTTCCTGAGTGCTCCAGCCCATCTTGATCAGGTCCGGCACAGGAATACCGGCCACTGTCGAATAGCGGATCAGCGGCACCATGGTGTCACCATGTCCGCCGAGGACAAATGCCGTCACATCTTCAACCGAGACGTCGAATTCTTCAGCAAGGAAAAGACGGAAACGGGCACTGTCCAGCACACCGGCCATACCGACAACCATGTTGTGCGGCAGTCCGCATTTCTCGCGAAGGACCCAGACCATGGCATCCAGCGGATTGGTAATGCAGATAACAAAGGCGTTCGGCGCGTATTTCTTGATGCCCTCTCCAACCGATTGCATAACCTTGATATTCGTTCCCAGCAGATCATCACGGCTCATTCCGGGCTTGCGGGCAATCCCTGCCGTCACGATGCAGACATCCGCACCTTCGATCGCGCTGTAGTCATTTGCGCCGGAGAGATTGGAATTGAAGCGATCCACAGGGGAAGAAGACGCAATATCAAGCGCCTTGCCTTGTGGCAATCCTTCCGCAATATCAAAAAGAACGATGTCGCCTAATTCTTTCAGGCCGGCGAGGTGTGCAAGGGTACCGCCAATATTCCCACTGCCGATGAGGGCAATTTTTTTTCGAGCCATTACATTCTCCGAAGCAATAAGATGGGAGGGCTCTCTGAGAAGACAGAAAGTCCTCTTGTGAATATTATCGTGGGTACTACCGCGTTTCCCAGCAGAGAGCAAGATCGTCTGGGAAATTATTGCCAATTTTTTACAGTACCGGAAAATTAAGCCGCCGGATCCAAGAAATGCCAATTCCTTTTGCCAGATTGCGTCGGGCAAATCATGGTCCGACAGCCCTTTTGGCAAGCGAATAATTCGAAAAATGAATCAAAAGCCCTCCTGATCGTTGCATGAAAGAGTTCATGTCTGTACAGATCAAGTCTGGTGCCAATTCCATCGCCCTGATTAAAGAGAGAAATTTCCGCATTTTATGACTGAAGTACTTGGCCCGCTTGAAGCCTATCGCAAACTGCTCTCGCTAAATGAGCTGCAACCCGACCCCATTCAGCGCCTGGCGGTCGAGAAACTGCAGACTCTTCATCGTCGCCTTGTCAATTATGATCCTCGCACTAGTACGAAGTGGACACATTTCTTCCGCCTCGGCTCCCGCAAGCCCCGTATCGAACCACCGCAAGGCTTATATATTTACGGCGATGTCGGCCGGGGCAAGTCGATGCTGATGGATCTGTTTTTCGAAACCGCTCCGGTCACGCATAAAAGACGGGTTCATTTCCATGCCTTCATGCTGGAAGTTCATGCGTTCTTGCACAAGCAGCGACAGAAAGCCGACAAGGATGATGTGGATCCGGTTGTTGCCCTCGCCGATTCCATTACCGAGTCGGCCTGGCTACTGTGCTTCGATGAATTTCAGGTGACGGATGTGGCCGATGCCATGATCCTCGGTCGCCTGTTTGAGTTTCTGTTTGATCGGGGGGTCGTTGTTGTCGCGACATCAAACCGGGTTCCGGACGATCTTTACAAGGATGGCCTCAACCGGCAACTGTTCCTTCCCTTTATTGCCATGTTGAAGGAACAGCTGGATATCCTGCACCTTGACGGAGGGCGTGACTACCGGCTTGAGCGGCTGGCGGAAAATCTGGTGTATTTTGCGCCGCTTGACGATCATGCGGCCTCCGAAATGGACCGTATTTTTGAAGAGCTGACGGAAGGCCGCGAAATTGTCCCGCAGACCCTGACCACTCAGGGACGCGATCTGACAATCGAGAGAACCGCCCGCGGGGTCGCCCGCGTTTCTTTTGAAGAACTCTGCGCACGGGCGCTTGGCGCCTCGGACTATCTGACCCTGACGGAACATTTCCATACATTGCTTCTGGAAAATGTGCCCCAATTGTCACCCGCCCGACGAAATGAATCCAAGCGGTTTGTGACGCTCATTGATATTCTTTACGAAGCGAAAACCAATCTGGTGATTTCCGCCGAAGTGCCCGCGGAAGCTCTTTATCCCGAGGGGGATGGCAGCTTTGAATTTGCCCGCACCGTCTCGCGGCTGATGGAAATGCGCTCTGAAGACTATCTGAAGGGTTAGACCGCAAGGAAGCCGACACAGGCATTTATTTTTGAGCCCGACCTGCTATAGTTTTGCGAGGCAGCAAAAAGGATCACAAAAATGACTGCACCCGCATTTCCGGACATGGCCAATATAAAGAAACGCCTGTTAATTGAGGATGATATTGTCGCCGCGGTTTCAAGTTTAACCGCGGGCTCGGACGATCCACGTATCCTGATCTCCATTTCCCGCTCGCTATTGGCCAGTTCCTCCGTTGTTGAAGACTTGAAAGAGCAACTGCACGGCCAGATCATTGGTGTGGTCAGTGTTCTTACCGAGCATACGCCATACGACAAGGTGTTCGAGCTTGCCAATGAAATTACGTCCAGCAAGGCAACGCATCTTCTGTCAATCGGTGGCGGCAGCGTTATTGACGGCGGGAAAATAGCGCTCCTAGCCGCCAACCTGCAAATCAGGGATGCAGAGGCCCTCGAAGAACTTGCAAGCTCCCTTGGAAAAACGAAAGACATAGCAACCTGGCCGATACAGCATATCGCGGTGCCGACAACGCTTTCCGGCGCCGAGTTTACGCCGATTGCCGGAGCAACCAGCAGCATTACCGGCAGAAAAACGGGGTTTTCCCACGCCTTCCTGCTGCCGGACAATATCATTCTTTGTGCACCTCTCTCCCTGCACACACCTGAAAAGCTCTGGCTGTCGACGGGCATTCGCGCTGTCGATCACGCGGTCGAGACGATCTGCGCTCCTGGCGTTGATCATGAAAGCGCTGAATTTTGCGCCAATGGCCTCGCACTACTTTATCGCAGCATGATTGAAACGAGAAAAGATCCCGATAGCCTTATTTACCGGGAGAGCAGCCAGCTCGGCGTCTATTATGCGACCGCCGGAATATCCCGCTACAGAATGGGGGCGAGTCATGGTCTTGGATATCTTCTGGGCGTCTTGGGGAACGTTCCGCACGGCATCACGTCCTGCGTTTTCCTGCCCGCTGTCCTGACATATAACCTGCCCGTAACGGAAGATCCGCAAACTCGGATTGCCGGGGTACTGGATGTAGAAACCGCATCGGATGTTGCTCCGGCGTTGAAGGACTTCATCGGCGCCCTCGGCCTGCCGAACAAACTAAGTGCCCTCGGTATTTCTGAAGAGGCAATTGCGGAGATCAAATCATTGGCACTTACCCATCCAGTGGTACAGGCCAATCCGCGCCCCATTAAAACAGTTGAGGACGTTGCCGAAATTATGGCTCTTTCCGGCTAATCCGTCTTGGCGGCGCAATCGGTCCACAACCTATTTGGCAAAGTGGCGAGGCCGTGTTTCCTTATAGACAAAAATAGCCACAAGCAGTGAAAATCCTGTCGTCCCGGCAACCCAGAAAGCAGGCACGACAGGATCGCCCGTTTCCGTAATAAGCCAGGTCACTATCAAGGGGGTCAGCCCGCCAAACAGGCCGACGGCAGCATTGTAGGCAACGGCATAACTCGTACACCGGACGGATGCAGGCAACATGTCAACATTTGCCACCGTCAAGGCGCTCGTTAAACAGGCAAAGCCAAAGACAAAGCCGAGTTGACCAAGGAAAATATTGATCGTCTCGGCAGAGTGGATCATTTCGAAAAAGGGCACGGCGCCAAGGCTTAGGAACAGATAGCCAAGAATAATGATCGGCCTGCGTCCGAACCGATCCGCCAGGATTGCCGTAATAGGGATCAGCAAAAGCAGGATGATCATGCTGCCGGTATTGATATTGAGGGCCTCCTCTTCAGGAAGCTTGTCGATCACTTTAAGGTAAGTGACGAGATAGACAAACGCCACATAGAATGTGACGGCATAACCGATATCCAGCATGATGACTTTAAAAACATCGCCAAGATGCATGAAGAATGTATCCCGTACCGGCGTTTCAGAACCAATATTCTGTTCCTCCGCATGTATTGCCCGGCGTACCAGGAAGCAGGTCAGTGCAACAAGCGCTCCCAGAAGGAAGGGAACGCGCCATCCCCAGTCCGCAAGCGCCTCCGCGCCAAAAATCGCAGCGGCGGCGGCACCTATACCGGAACCCAGCATAATGCCGAAAATAGCGCCCCATATACTCCACATGGCGAAAAAGGAACGTCGGTTTTTCGGCGCCTTTTCAATCATGAACACAACCGAACTGGTATATTCACCGCCAACGGAAAGTCCCTGAATCATACGCAGGACAACAATCATGATCGGCGCCATGATTCCGATAGCTGCATAATTCGGCATGAGGCCGATCAATACCGTTGGAATAGCCATAGAAAGAACGGATAAGGTCAGAACCCGCTTGCGCCCGTAAACATCGCCTATTCTGCCAAACAGGATCCCCCCTATCGGCCGCATAAGAAAGCCGGCCGCAAATGCCCCGAATGCCGCAATGAGGGATACAGCAGGATCCTCGGAAGGAAAGAACTGAGTACCTATGATACTAGCAAAATAGCCATATACGGCAAAATCATACCATTCCATGATATTGCCAACCAGTCCCGCCTGAATTATCGGCCTCCATTTGGGTTTTGGTATACTGGAGGGCGCGTCATATGCAGTAGAAGTATCCGACATTTCTCAACCTTCGGTCACATAAATTTATACTGCAAGGATACTTGTCATATATTCATGTAAGGTCAAGATATTCAATTAGTGGTTTGGTAGAATTTGGTATCGCCTATTTCCAAAGATCACCGGTTATCGTCCGAACCGCCGCCTGATCTTCGGCCGATTTATTCTGGCCGAGTTTGGCCTTCCCCTCGATCCGGTCAATCCGGATTTCGAAGGCAATAATGCCCCGCATCAACCCCTCCAGCCGCTTTTGATCCAGCATATCGGTACGCCAAGGCTCGGCCCGATCTTTCTCGTTATCTTCCGTCAACTGATCAAGCAGCGCACGAACCTTATCGCTATCCTCAATGATCGAAGGGGTGCCATAGGCATGCACCGCGACATAGTTCCAGGTCGGCACATTTGTGTCTGTCGAATAGTAGCGGGGGGAGATATAGGCATGTGGTCCCTGAAAGATAATGAGTGCTTCGCTTTGCTCCAGAATTTTACCATGCGGATTGGCCCGCGCCATATGGGCGGTCAGGGTTCCATATTCACCGCGGCTTTCATCGTAGGAAAATGGTAAGTGCGTCGCAATCGGTACGCCGCCCTCCCCGCAAGAGATCAGAAGGGCGAAACTCGCCTCGGGCAGAAGCCGGATCAGGGTTTCCTTCCCCGGAACGGAAAAATGCGGAGGGACATACATCAGTTTATTCCATAAAAAAGGCCGCTTTAATAAGCGGCCTTACTCTATTGATAAATTGGCCCCACAAAAGAGCCAATTTCTTATAAATCATGGCGCCACTCTACCGGCGTTCCACCATCATCTTCTTGATCTCGGCGATGGCTTTTGCCGGGTTCAGGCCTTTCGGACAGGTGTTTGCGCAGTTCATGATCGTATGGCAACGATAGAGCCGGAATGGATCTTCAAGATTATCGAGACGTTCACCGGTATGCTCATCCCGGCTGTCGATAATCCAGCGATAAGCCTGCAGCAGGATGGCCGGGCCCAGAAAACGGTCCGAGTTCCACCAATAGCTCGGACAGGAAGTGGAGCAGCACGCACAGAGAATACATTCATAAAGCCCGTCGAGCTTTTCGCGATCCTCTTTCGATTGCAGCCTTTCCTTCGACGGTGGCGGCGTTTCCGCCTGAAGCCAGGGCTGAATCGACGCATATTGTGCATAAAAATTCGTAAGGTCCGGGACCAGGTCCTTTACCACCGGCTGGTGCGGGAGTGGATAGATATTAATGTCCCCATCCACCTCATCCATACCGGTCGTGCAGGCCAGAGTGTTCGTCCCGTTGATATTCATTGCGCAGGAACCGCAAATCCCCTCCCGACAGGAGCGACGGAACGTCAGGGTCGGATCAATCTCGTTCTTGATCTTGATCAACCCGTCCAGAATCATCGGACCGCAGGTATCAAGATCGACATGATAGGTGTCGATGGCTGGATTCTTGTCGTCATCCGGCGACCAGCGATACACATTGAATGTCTTGAGATTGGTTGCCCCTTCCGGTCCCGGGTAAGTCTTGCCCGTGCCAACCTTCGAGTTTTTCGGTAATGTCAGTTCAACCATGTCTAATCCCTACGCGCCTAGTACACACGTGCTTTTGGTTTAATGTAATCAATCTCATCCGTCAGCGTATAATCATGAACCGGACGATAGTCGAGCTTCACGCCCTCTTCATCGCTGTGATAGGTCAGCGTATGCTTCATCCAGTTTTCATCATCGCGATCGGGGAAATCCTCATGTGCATGGGCACCGCGGCTTTCCTTCCGGTTTTCCGCTGCCGTCATGGAGATGACCGCCTGACGGATCAGATTGTCCAGTTCCAGGGTTTCAACGAGATCGGAATTCCAGACTAGCGAACGGTCAGTTGTCTTGATATCGGCCATCTGATCCCAGACCTTGTTAATCTTGCCGACGCCTTCAAGCAGAGTCTTGCTGGTCCGGAAAACCGCGCAATCGTCCTGCATTACCCGCTGCATGTTGTCACGCACGGTTGCTGTCGAACTGCCGCCGTTTGCGTTGCGGAACTTGTCAAGACGCGCCAGCGCCTCGTCACAGGCATCCGAGGGGAGCGGCGCATGGGCTGCGCCCGGTGTCACGACATCCTTCGCCCGCAGCGCAGCGGCACGACCGAAGACGACCAGATCGATGAGGGAGTTCGATCCCAAACGGTTTGCACCATGCACAGACACACAGGCCGCCTCACCAACGGCCATCAGGCCCGGTACGATTGCGTCCGGATTGCCATCTTTCAAATCAACGACTTCCGAATGATAATTCGTCGGAATTCCGCCCATGTTGTAATGCACCGTTGGCAGCACCGGGATCGGCTCCTTGTGCACATCAACGCCGGCGAAAATTCGCGCACTCTCTGAGATGCCCGGAAGCCGCTCGTCAATCATTGCCGGATCGAGATGATCAAGATGCAGATAAATATGGTCCTTGCGAGGGCCGACACCGCGTCCTTCACGGATTTCTAAGGTCATCGACCGGCTCACCACATCACGGCTGGCAAGGTCTTTCGCATGAGGCGCATAGCGCTCCATAAAGCGCTCGCCCTCGCCATTGACAAGGAACCCGCCTTCACCGCGCACGCCCTCGGTAATCAGGCAACCTGCGCCATAAATACCCGTCGGATGAAACTGAGTGAACTCCATATCCTGCAACGGCAGACCGGCGCGCAACACCATACCACCGCCGTCACCTGTACAGGTATGGGCAGAGGTACAGCTGAAATAGGCGCGACCGAAGCCCCCTGTCGCCAGCACCACCATATGGGCACGGAACAAATGCAGGGTACCATCCTCAAGGCTGAGGCATAGCACACCCCTGCAGGAACCGTCTTTATCCATGATCAGATCAAGAGCGAAGTATTCTATGAAGAATTCAGTATCATGCTTGAGGCTCTGGCTGTAGAGCGTATGCAGCATCGCATGTCCGGTCCGGTCCGCTGCCGCGCAGGTCCGTTGTGCCGCAGGTCCCTCGCCAAATTGCGTTGTCATGCCACCAAAAGCACGCTGATAGATCTTTCCTTCTTCCGTCCGGCTGAAAGGCATGCCGAACTGTTCCAGCTCCAGCACAGCGGCAGGGGCTTCCCGGCACATATACTCGATAGCATCCTGATCGCCAAGCCAGTCTGATCCCTTGACGGTATCATACATGTGCCATTGCCAGTTATCTTCACCCATATTTCCAAGAGACGCGGAAATACCGCCCTGCGCGGCAACGGTGTGGCTCCGGGTCGGAAATACTTTGGTGACAGCAGCTGTTTTCAACCCAGCGGCGGCCATGCCCATGGTCGCCCGCAAACCGGCGCCGCCCGCGCCAACAACAACCACGTCATATTTATGTTCTGTAATAGGATAGGCTTCAGACATTTTACTATTTTAACTCCCAAGCGCCAGCTTCAATACGGCCAGAGCAGCGGCCAAACCAACGACCGCACATAAGAAACTGTTAAGCAGCAAGAGAACGAATTTCGTGCTTTCAGTATGAATGTAATCTTCGATGACCACCTGAATACCAAGCTTCATGTGATAGAACATGACAACGATCAGCAACAACATGACCAACGAGGCAACGGGCGTACCGAGAACATAGCGCACATAGCTGTAGTCCGCGCCGACGAGACTTATGACATAGGCAAGCGCAATGACAAACAGCGGGATCATCGCAAGTGCCGTGACTTTTTGATGCCACCAGTGCGTTGTGCCGTCCTTGGCGGAACCGAGACCCCTTACCTTTTTAAGCGGTGCTTTCATTCCCATGCTCAGGCTCCCATTCCGTAGGCGATTATCCAGGTGAGAAACGTCAGCACGACAGAGGCGATAATCGCAGCCATCCCGGATTTCCGCATGGTCGGCAGTTCAAATCCCTTACCCATGTCCCAGAACAGGTGACGAATGCCATTGCAGAGATGATAAAACAGGGACCAGGTAAAGCCGAACAGAACCAATCGTCCAAACCAGGAGGAGATAAACGCACTGACCGTTGCATAAGCTTCCGGTCCACTGACCACGGCAATCAGCCACCAGGTCAGCAACAAAGTGCCTACACTGAGTGCAATCCCTGTCGCACGGTGCGTAATTGAGGTAATCATCGTGATCTGAGGTTTATAAATCTGCAGATGCGGCGACAGCGGTCGTTCAATATTCGCCATGAGAAAATCTTTCTCGCTTAATAGTTTTGATACCTGTTATTCACTGAATTGCGCTGGAGTTTAATCCTCCGCTTATCCAAGTCAACATAACCTTTAATGTATTTACACTGATATCGTCTTTTTTGGCAAGACAACCCAATAATCAAGATCGAGAACGACCGAAGGATCACGCTTGCCGTCAGCGGCCTTGTCCGGGAAGCTGTCGCAGGGCATGTCCTTCGTCGCCAATGTCCGGATGCGAAGCGCGCCTGCTGTCTGACTTTCTGACAGTTCCGCTTTTTCCAGAACCTTGCTCCAGGCATAAATCGTATGTCCGGCAAAAGTCGGCGCCGTGTGCGATCCGCCGTTTATAGCGGCAACGAGCTGGGCATTTCCAAGGCCGTTGAAGGATAGCGCCCGTGCCAAGCTGATGATGTGTCCTCCATAGATCAATCGGCGGCCAAAACGATCATTCTGCATCTGGTGCTGGTTGAAATGGACCTTGGCGGTATTCTGATACAGCCGCGTCGCCATCATATGCTCGGCTTCCTCTATCGTCATGCCATCGACATGATCAATTTTCTCTCCGACTTCATAGTCTTCAAAAAAATGAGGAGATCCCGCCAGCGTCGCATCATAGCCCGAAAAATCCAGACCACCCGGTATCGAGAGATCCTTCGGATCAACGCGCTCCGGCAAGTTAGGAACGATCTCCTCAGGAGCGGGAGCAGATTCATCTTTCTTGCGCACCATTACCCAGCGGACATAATCGAGAACAATCGCCCCCATCTGGTTGGTACCGGTAGAGCGCACATAGACCACCCCCGTCTTGCCATTGGAATTCTCCTTCAGTCCGATAACTTCAGAACTCGTCTGAACTGTATCGCCCGGAAAGACAGGCGCCTTGAACTGCACATCCGCATAGCCGAGATTTGCGACGGCATTCAGGGAAACATCGGGTACGGTTTTACCAAAAACGATGTGAAAGACGAGAAGATCATCGATAGGCGCCGCATCAAGGCCGCATTCCATCGCGAAGCTGTCCGCTGACTGCAGCGCAAACCGTCCGCCGTAAAGCGCCGTATAAAGCGAGACATCCCCCTCGGTGATCGTGCGAGGTGTCGCATGATTGAGGACCTGGCCAACCTTGAAATCCTCAAAATAGTTGCCGGGGTTTGTTTTGCTCATTGTCATTCCCTTCCCCTACTCGGCCGCTGCCGCGATAGCATCAGCCATGGCGACCTTCGCCTTGGCAATTTCCACATGAAGGTTCTCGACGAGTTTGCCGTCCACCAGAACCACACCTTTCCCCTCTTTCTCGGCTGCCTCAAAGGCCTCGATGACCTTACGGGCATGCGCCACCTCTTTTTCGGAGGGCGCAAACACGTCATTGGTCGAAGCCAGCTGTTTCGGATGGATCAGGGTCTTGCCGTCAAACCCCAGTTCCAGCCCCTGAACGCAGGATTCATGAAACCCACCTTCATCATCAAGGTCCAGGTAAACTCCATCCAGAACTGTCAGCTCATATGCCCGGCCCGCCAGCAGGCATAAACCAAGCGATGTAATCACGGGAAGGCGCATAGGCGTATGCTGCGCCTGAAGATCTTTCACAAGGTCCGATGTTCCCATGACGAAACAATCGACCCGGGGACTGGAAGAGGCAATTTCCTCAGCCTTTAAAATACCGAGCGGCGTTTCCATCATACACCAGATTGTCGTGGCATCCGGCGCCCCGGCTGCTGTCATGATCTTTTCAAGTTTCTTGACCTGATCTGCGCTTTCAACTTTGGGCAGCAGAATGGCGTCCGGCCCTGCCTTGGCGGCGGCGACAATATCGTCCTCACCCCAGGGCGTATCAAGTCCGTTGACCCGGATGATGATCTCGCGTTTTCCATATCCGCCTGAGGCAGCATTGGCGCATACAATATCACGGGCTTCCGCTTTCTTGTCCGGCGCAACGGCATCTTCAAGGTCCAGAATAAGGCCATCTGCCGCAAGAGATTTCGCTTTTTCCTGTGCCCGGGCATTGGAGCCCGGCATGTAAAGTACTGACCGACGGGGGCGGATTGATTTTGTCATTATTGATCCCTGGGCTTTGATGCCCTTACTTTTTTCCTGATACTAAGTGAGAATTTCGATCATATCATAGTAGGTTTTTGCTGCGACGCAATAAGCAGACACACAGAAGAGGAAAATTACCCGACAGCCAAATCAGCAGATCAGTCCCTATACTCAACCGCCCCGGCATCCGCACATTTACCGACAGGCCTAGGATTACCAAAAAAATCGATAGCCACTTTTTGATCTGCAGCGCAGATGTCAATCGCCTCACTATCATCCGGCAACCTGTAGTCTCCGTCATCAATATCGACGAAGACGTCATCAAAATCAGCATCCATGAAATTGCCGACAACGACAACGCCGTCAGAATCGCCGAAAATATCATTCGCTATATTATTGGCAATCAAGCTGTTTTCCACGGGCGGACCGCCGTTTTGCCGCCGGATCGTAATGGCGGCGGGGCCGGGCTCGAAATAGTCGACATCCAGAACCGTGTTGTGCTGGATAAGAACATTTCGCGCGCCCAACACGGTAATCCCGTGCCAGTTATCGACGATGACGATGTTATTCTCGATGATCCAGTCTTCGTACACGCCGCCAAACAGTCCGACACCTTGAAGCTGGCATCGGTATGGCTGGTCAAAATCCTCGAAATTGAGAATTAGATTGCGACGCAATATGACATCCTTGACGACCCCCGCCGCAATCTCGCCGTCAGAGCTTACAGACCATGACTGAAATCCATCCGCGTGATTCCGGTTCACCTGATAACAGTTTTTAACAACGTTCCCTTCAAACAAGGCGTGATCGCCAAGGCCGCGCAGCCCATCGCCGGCAAAATTCTCAACATGATTATTCACAACTGCGCCATGGTCGCCGACGATCGTGATGCCAAAATTGACATTCCTAATATTGTTGTTTCTGAACTCCGTGAAATTCCCGGAAGAGAAAATGCCGTCGATTGCCTGTTCGTTCCAATCAACATCCGACCAGTCCGAGATATCCGCAACCGTATAAATCGAGAAGTCGTTGACGGTAATATGCTCGGAATTCTCATCAATCCAGACATGAGAAATAGATTCCGGCTTCCGCTGCCCGTCTGATGTTACGGTAAGCCCTTCCAGGCGCCAGTTGGAACTGCCCAGAATATCAACAATCTCGAAGACCGGCTTCTGCCCTTGACCCGCCAGAATGGTTGTCTCCTCGGACATCCTTTTATTTTCAACAAGCAACCGGCCATAATCGCCGGTCGCCAGAATGACGCGATCTCCGGGCTCGATAATATCATCATCGATGATCTGTTGCAGGCTTCGCCAGGGTGTATCCGCATTGCCATCAGCGGATACACTCGCGGCCACCCCCGGGTCCACATAATGATCCCGCGCTATTGAGAGAGAGGAGAATGCCGGCAAAAGAAGGAGGAGCGAAACCAGCGCTGATAAACTAAACAAAGCTCTTACCATACTCGCCTCCGGCTCTTGGTTCGCAATTACGGTACGGCGCCAGGATACTAGAAAGATAGCTTGCGCGGGAGATAAGTTTAGGGCAGTCGCCACGCTTGATCACGACTGCCCTGAATTAATAATCTGCTCTCTTGCGTATCAGGCCGCTTTTTTAAGATATTCCCGGCCAACCAACTCTGCAATCTGCACCGTATTCAGCGCTGCGCCCTTGCGAAGGTTATCAGATACGCACCAAAGATTGATGCCATTTTCGATGGTGGCGTCATCGCGAATACGCGAAATGAATGTCGCATAATCGCCAACACACTCAACTGGTGTCACATAGCCGTTTTCTTCAGGATTATCGACGACCATGATGCCAGGCGCCTCGCGCAAAATTTCTCTCGCCTGATCCGCGGTCAGTTCATTTTCAAACTCGATATTGACGCTCTCCGCATGGCCAACGAAAGTCGGCACGCGGACGCAGGTCGCCGTCAGCTTGATTTTTGGATCAATTATCTTTTTGGTCTCAACCGTCATCTTCCATTCTTCCTTGGTGTAACGGTCTTCCATAAACACATCGATATGCGGAATGACGTTGAACGCAATCTGCTTGGTGAACTTTGACGGCGTCGGCGTATCATTCACATAGATACCCTTGGTCTGCGTAAACAGCTCATCCATGGCTTCATTGCCGCCGCCCGAAGTGGACTGATAGGTCGAAACCACAACCCGCTTGATAACCGCAGCATCGTGAAGAGGCTTCAACGCCACAACCAGCTGCGCAGTCGAGCAGTTCGGATTGGCTATGATGTTCTTGCGCGTATACCCGGCTGCTGCCTCGGGGTTAACCTCTGGCACAACAAGCGGTACATCCGGATCCATCCGAAAATGAGAAGAGTTGTCGATGACGATGCATCCCTGGGCTGCAGCCCGCGGCGCGAATTTTGCCGCGACAGTACCGCCCGCCGAAAACAATGCGAAATCCGTTCCCGTAAAGTTGAAATCATCCAGCACTTGGACTTTCAGCGTTTTATCGCCAAAAGATACCTCGCGTCCTGCAGACCGTTTCGAGGCCAGCGCGATAACTTCAGTTACCGGGAACTGCCGTTCGTGCAGTATGTTCAACATTTCGCGGCCCACGTTACCGGTGGCGCCGACTACGGCTACTCTATATCCCATTTTCCTATCTCTTTGTTGCCCCGGAACGGGCGTTCCGGGTGTTAATAAATCGGTCTTCCGCAGGCTTTTATCCGTTTGCTTTGTCCAGCTCCCGGATAATGGCATCGCCCATTGCTGTCGTCGATACCTGCGTCATGCCCGTGGACATGATATCGCCAGTGCGGATGCCACTTGCAAGGACTTTTTGCACGGCCACCTCAACAAGGTTCGCTTCATCGCCCATATCGAAGCTATATCGCAACGCCATAGCATAGGAAAGGATGGTTGCGATCGGATTGGCAATTCCCTGTCCGGCAATATCCGGCGCCGATCCATGAACCGGTTCATAAAGAGCTTTACGGCGCCCGGTTTCATCAATATCCCCCAGCGAGGCCGAAGGCAGCATTCCCAGTGATCCGGTCAACATGGCCGCACAATCGGAGAGAATATCCCCAAAGAGGTTATCCGTGACAATCACGTCAAACTGTTTCGGCTTCCGCACCAGCTCCATGGCGGCCGCGTCCGCATACATATGGCTTAGCTCCACTTCCGGGAATTCCATATCGTGAATTTTCGTCACTTCTTCGCGCCAAAGCACACCTGATTCCATGACGTTGGCCTTTTCACTGGAACAAACCCGGTTGTTACGCTTTTTCGCCAGTTCGAAGGCGACGCGGGCAACACGATGGATCTCCGGTGTTGTATAAACCTGCGTGTTTACACCCCGGCGAATGCCATTCCCCAGATCTTCAATGCCGCGTGGCTCTCCAAAGTAGACGCCACCCGTCAGTTCCCGCACAATCATGAGGTCCAGACCGCTCACCAGCTCCGGCTTCAAGCTGGATGCATCGACAAGCGCATCGAAACAAACTGCAGGGCGCAGATTGGCAAACAGTTCAAGATCCTTGCGAAGGCGTAGCAGGCCACGTTCCGGCTTAACCGAAAAGTCAAGATTATCCCATTTCGGTCCGCCAACCGCGCCCAGAAGCACCGCGTCCACATTCTGCGCCTTGTCCACCACTTCATCGGTGATTGGAATGCCATGCGCATCGATAGAGGAACCGCCGACGAGATCTTCGTCAAGATCGAAGGAAACAGCACGGTTATCTTCCATCCAGCTAACAATACGGCGTACTTCGCCCATTGCTTCAGGACCAATGCCGTCACCGGGCAGGATCAACAGGGATTTATTAGATGCCATCGTAAAACACTCTCAAAGGACAGAAGGAGAAGGAGAAGGAAAGTTAAAGCCAGGGCTGACTTAGTTTGCGGCTTTCTTCATATTCGGCGACTTTGTCTTCCTTCTTCATGGTCAGCCCGATTTCATCAAGACCCGTCAACAGGCAATGCTTGTTGAAGTGGTCTATCTCGAAATGAATGACCCCGCCATCAGGCCCCCGGATTTCCTGGGCTTCCAGATCAATCGAAATTGTCGCATTGGCGCCGCGCGAGGCATCTTCCATCAGCTTTTCCAGATCTTCTGGAGACACTTCAATCGGCAGGATTCCATTGCGGAAGCAGTTATTATGGAAAATATCCGCAAAACTTGTGGAAATCACACAGCGAATGCCAAAATCAAGCAAGGCCCAGGGCGCATGCTCCCGGCTGGAACCGCAACCGAAATTATCTCCGGCAACCAGGATCTCCGCATTCCGGTAGGCAGGCTGGTTTAGGACAAAATCCCCGATTTCCGTGCCATCACTATCATAACGCATTTCTGCAAACAGATTTTTTCCCAGACCCGCGCGCTGAATGGTTTTGAGATATTGCTTCGGGATAATCATATCGGTATCGATATTGACCAAGGGCATTGGTGCGGCAACCGCCGTCAGTTTATTGAATTTTTCCATTTTTTGTCCCCTTATCCCAATTCCCGCACGTCGGTCAAATGGCCGGTCACGGCCGCAGCGGCGGCCATTGCCGGGCTCACCAGATGAGTCCGTCCGCCTTGTCCTTGGCGGCCTTCAAAGTTACGGTTAGACGTCGACGCGCAACGATCCCCCGGCGCCAGCTTGTCCGGGTTCATGGCCAGGCACATGGAACAGCCGGGTTGGCGCCATTCAAAGCCGGCAGATTCAAAAATCTTGTCCAGACCTTCGGCTTCGGCCTGCAGCTTCACAAGACCGGAACCCGGAACGATAATGGCGTTGACCGTGTCTTTGACCTTCTTGCCCTCGACAATTTTGGCAACGGCGCGCAAATCCTCGATCCGGCCGTTGGTGCAGGATCCGATAAAGACATGATCCACCTCAATATCGGAAAGCTTCATGCCCGCCGTCAGTCCCATATATTTGAGGGCTCGTTCGGCCGCACCGCGCTTGCCGGCATCCGCAAAGTCGCCTGGGGCAGGCACAGATCCGGTAATCGGCAATGCATCTTCCGGGCTGGTCCCCCAGGTAACATAAGGGATTAATTCACTTGCATCGAGCTCGACTTCCTTATCAAACTTGGCACCCTCGTCCGACTTAAGCGTCTTCCAATAGGCAACGGCCTGCTCGAATGTACCTGCTTTGGGGGCATACGGACGCCCCTTGATATAGTCGAACGTGACTTCATCCGGCGCAACCAGACCGGCGCGCGCGCCTGCCTCAATCGTCATATTGCAGAGAGTCATCCGCCCTTCCATGGACAGCGCGCGTATCGCATCCCCGGCATATTCAATTACATGGCCGGTACCGCCCGCCGTGCCGATTTTCCCGATAATCGCCAGTGCAATGTCTTTCGCCGTAACACCGAGAGGCAGATCACCATGCACCGTTACCCGCATGTTTTTGGCTTTTTCCTGAACCAGCGTCTGGGTTGCCAGAACATGCTCGACTTCCGACGTTCCGATACCGTGGGCAAGCGCACCGAACGCTCCGTGAGTGGAGGTGTGGGAATCACCACAGACGATCGTCATCCCGGGCAGGGTCAGCCCCTGCTCCGGCCCGATAATATGAACAATACCGCGGCGATCGTCAGTCATAGAGAAGTAGGGAATACCGAATTCCGCTGTGTTGGCTTCCAGCGTATCAATCTGAAGCCTGCTTTCCGGATCGGTGATGCCCTTCTCAATATCCTTGGTCGGAACGTTATGGTCGGCAACTGCGAACGTCGCTTCGGGACGCCGAACCTTCCGGCCAGCGACCCGCAGACCTTCAAAGGCCTGGGGGCTGGTCACTTCATGAACAAGATGGCGATCAATGTAAAGAATATAGGCTTCGTCTTCCAGTTGATCTACAACATGGCTGTCCCAGATTTTATCATATAAGGTTCTAGGGTTTCCCATTTCTTTTCTCACATCCTGTTTATTGATCTTTTCACACCCTTACCAGAAAACTGGCCTTTCGCACTCCGCGCGCCGACAACCTTTAGCTCGCGGTTTTCCCGCTATAGCGATCTTCACGGCGCTCACGGATACGTGCTTTTTTACCACGCAGTTCGCGCAGATAATACAGCTTGGCCCGGCGGACGACACCCTGGCGGACAACTTCGATATGATCGATACGCGGTGAATACAGCGGGAAAATACGCTCAACACCTTCACCATAGGAAATCTTCCGTACCGTGAAGTTAGCGTTGATGCCGCCGCCGTTTCGCGCAATGCAAACGCCTTCGAATGCCTGGATACGTTCACGCGTACCTTCGACAACTTTTACATGGACCCGAAGAGTATCTCCGGGGCGGAACTGGGGAACGGGACGCTCCGCCACCAATTTCTCGATCTGCTCTTGTTCTAGCTTTTCAACCGTATTCATGGTCTTCACCCTTTATCAAAAATTACGCTTCCGACGATCCCACAGGTCCCGTCTTCGGTCCTTTGTCAATTCCTCGGACTGACGTTGCCGCCATTCCCTTATTTTCTCATGATGGCCCGAAAGTAAAACCTCCGGAACCGATCGGCCTTCCCAGACCGGCGGGCGGGTATAGTGGGGATATTCCAGCAGCCCATCCGCAAAACTCTCTTCCTCCAGCGATTCCCTGTTTCCCGTCACGCCGGGGAGCAGACGAACCACCGCATCCAACAATGCCAGTGCCGCCACCTCGCCACCGGACAGGATGAAGTCACCAAGACTGACTTCCTCCACATTTCGGGTTTCCAGGACCCGCTCATCCACTCCTTCGAAGCGACCGCACACCATAATCGCTCCCGGTTCGTCCGCCAGCTTCCGCACAAAGGCCTGATCCATGACCCGTCCACGGGGGCTGAAATAAATAACCCGCGTCCCCTCTTCTGCCGATGCAAGCGCCGTATCGATTGCTGGTCCCAGCACATCCGGCCGCATCACCATTCCGGCTCCGCCGCCAAAAGGACTGTCATCAACTGCGCGATGCCTGCCTTTGGCAAAATCGCGTATATCGCTGACTTTCAGGCCCCACGCCCCTTCTTCCAGCCCCTTCCCCGCAAGGCTTACCCCAAGCGGTCCCGGAAACATTTCCGGAAAAAGGCTCAAGATATGGGCAGTCCAGACCATCCGTTTTCCTGCCACCCGTTGACCCGCGCTAAGACTTAGCCGTCTCTGGCGGAGCCTCCGGATTTTCAAAAAAATCCTCACTCAACTCGACGACGACCCGGCCTCCCGAAAGATCCACCTCGGGCACCATCTCGACGGTAAAGGGGACCAATACCGCCGATTTATCGCCTTTGTTCTCCGGCACAATCTCCAACATGTCGCCCGCACCAAAATCATGCAGCCGCAGGATCGTTCCGAACTTCGTTCCATTCGGAAAGAATACCGGCAAGCCGATCAGGTCGGCATGATAATATTCTTCCTCTTCTTCCGTCTCGGGCAACCGGTCCCGTGCGATATAAAGCTCTGTTCCCTTAAGAGCCTCGGCCGCAGTGCGATCTGATATACCCTTTATTCGCACCACCGGCAAACCTTTGCTGAGGCCGACAACTTTCAGCTTATAAGTTGTCTTGCCCGACTGATCCTGCAAGGGGCCGTAGGCGGCAATATCTTCGGGTTTTTCAGTGAAACTTTTCACCTTCAACTCGCCCTTGATACCTTTTACCCCGACGATCACGCCCAGCAGCAACATGCCCGCCTGTGGCATAACGATAAGTCCTTAAGCTTCCGCTTTCTGCTCATCCTCTTCTGCCGCAGCTTCCTCGGCAGGAGCTTCTTCAGCAGCGGCCTCTTCAACCGGTGCTTCTTCTGCCGGAGCCTCTTCTTCAGGTGCTGCCGCAGCTTCAGCAGCTGCTTCTTCCGCAGCCTGCTTTGCTTCGGCCTGCTCCCGCAAACGTTCCTGCGCCTTGGCTTTTGGCTTCGCTTTCTCCGGGTTGTTGCGAACGGGCTTTTCACCGAGACCGGCGCTTGCCATCAGGCTGGCGACGCGATCCGTCGCTTTTGCGCCATTCCCGATCCAGTACTGGATACGCTCGGCATTCAGGGATACACGATCCTCGCTATCCTTCGGCAACATCGGGTTATAGGTACCAAGGCGTTCAATATACCGACCATCGCGCGGGCTGCTGGCTTCGGCCACGACAACACGATAGAAAGGCCGCTTCTTGGCGCCCTGACGGGTGAGGCGAATTTTCAATGCCATATTAGGTTCTTTCCTTTAACAGATTCAATTTCGGTTACAGTTTCATTCCCGGCGGTAAAAGGCCCTGCATGCCACCACGCGCAATGCCCTTCTTGCCAAGTTTCTTTACTTTTTTCATCATGCCGGCCATCTGCTTGTGCTGTTTCAGCAGACGGTTGACATCCTGAACGCTCATGCCGGATCCTGCGGCAATCCTCTTCTTACGGGACGCGGCGATAATCTGCGGATTGCGCCGCTCCTTCGGTGTCATGGACTGGATCATGGCTTCCTGACGAATCAGAAGCTTGTCGTCAAGATTTGCCGAATCCAGCTGCTTCTTCATCTTACCGACACCAGGCAACATCCCGATCAAGCTGTTCATGCCGCCCATTTTACGCATCTGACGCAACTGGTTTGCCAGATCATCCAGATCAAACGTGCCCTTCTGCATTTTGAGGGCAAGCTTCTCAGCTTCGTCTTTCTCGATGGTTTCCGCTGCTTTCTCGACCAGCGAAACGATATCGCCCATGCCAAGAATCCGGTTCGCGATCCGGTCCGGATGGAACGATTCCAGCGCATCAAGCTTCTCACCGGTACCCAGCAGTTTAATGGGACAGCCGGTTACCTCGCGCATGGAGAGAGCCGCACCGCCGCGGCCATCGCCATCGATACGGGTCATGACGATACCGGTGACATCAACACGCGACTTGAACTGCTCCGCCACGTTAACGGCATCTTGACCGGTCAGGCTATCGACAACGAGAAGGGTTTCCGTTGGCTTGGTATTGCGATGGACGGCGTCCATCTCCGCCATCAGTTCCTCATCCACATGCAGGCGGCCCGCTGTGTCCAGAAGGATGACATCGATACCCTGCAACCGGGCCGACTGAACGGCGCGATTCGCGATATCCACCGGCATCTGACCGGCAACAATCGGCAATGTAGCAACACCTGTTTGCTCACCCAGGATTTTTAGCTGTTCCTGAGCCGCTGGACGGCGAACGTCAAGAGAGGCCATCATGACCTTCTTGCCCTTCTTCTCCGTCAGCCATTTCGCAATTTTCGCTGTCGATGTGGTTTTACCGGAACCCTGCAGGCCAACCATCATGTAGACAACCGGGGGCACAGCGACGAGGTTCAGCTCCTGCTGCTCGGAGCCCAACATCTCGATCAGCTGGTCATGAACAACCTTAATGACCATCTGCGCCGGATTAACGGACTTCAGAACTTCCGTGCCAACCGCTTTGGCTTTGACCCGCTTGATAAAGCTTTTGACAACAGGCAGCGCGACATCGGCCTCAAGAAGGGCAACGCGCACTTCGCGCATCGCCTCCGAGACGTCTGCCTCTGTAAGGGCACCCCGCTTGGTCAATCGCCCAAGCACATCGCCCAGTCTGCCTGTCAAACTTTCGAACATTTGGCCTTTAACCTGTTCAAACCACGCTTTAATTCCATCTCGCGGCAACCGTTTCAAGCAACGCAAAAAAGCGCCAGGGCGCGAAACTCGCGGGCTGACGGATACCAAAATGGTACTTCTATGTTGCGACTCAGTTGTCTTGAGTGGCCGGAATTAGCCACAGACACCCGCATAAGTCAAGCAGAACTCTTGGTGAGCCGCCGATAAATATGCTGGACCGCAGGCACACAAACGCCTATATCGCGGGTTATGGAACCGATACCTTTCATAAAGATGCATGGTCTTGGCAATGATTTCGTCATCATTGACGGACGCGAGCGGCTGCCCGAACTGTCGGGAGACGCCCTGCGTGCAATTGCCGATCGGCATCGCGGTGTCGGCTACGACCAGTTGATCGTGATGGAACCGGGTGGTCCGGATGCCACGATTTTCATGCGTATCTATAATGCAGATGGTAGCGAGGCGGAAGCCTGCGGAAATGCGACGCGCTGTGTTGCCCATCTGTTAATGCAGGAAAGTGGCACGCAAGTGGTCACCATAGAAACGCGGGCCGGATTGCTCATCGGTACCAGAAGCGATCACGGCGACATCGTTATCGATATGGGAAAGCCAAAGCTGGAGTGGCAACAAATTCCGCTGTCGAAGCCTGAGGACACGGCACATGTCCGGCTTGAAATCGGACCGCTTGCCGATCCGGTTGCGGTGAATATGGGCAACCCCCACGCCGTCTTCTTTGTTGACGACGCGGAGACGGTTGATCTCGAAAAATGGGGTCCGGTGGCTGAAACCCACCCGATGTTTCCCGAAAAGGCAAATATCAGCGTTGTCAGCAGGATGGAGAACGGTGAGTTTCGGCTGCGTGTCTGGGAACGCGGTGTCGGCATAACGCTTGCCTGTGGTTCGGCGGCCTGCGCCACCATGGTCGCCGCCAACATCCGCGGTTTTGTAGATAAGACCGCCAGATTACACCTTAATGGCGGGCCGCTTGACATGCGCATTGACGAGAACGGCCATATCTTTATGGGCGGCGCAATTGCAACGTCTTTTCGCGGGTTTCTGGATACTGCCCTGTTGAAAGGAGCCGCGTGATGGGAGAGGCAAAACCGCTCGCCCTGCCGGAAGTGATAACTTTCGGCTGCCGCCTGAACACCTATGAGTCCGAGGTCATGCGCGGACATGCCGCTGCGGCGGGCATGAACAATGCCATCATCATCAATAGCTGCGCCGTCACCAATGAAGCCGAGCGCCAGGCACGGCAGGCCGTGCGAAAGGCCCGCCGGGACCACCCGGACGCAAAAATCATTGTCACCGGCTGCGCCGCCCAGACAAACCCGGATCAGTTTGCAAAAATGCCCGAAGTTGACCAGATCCTCGGGAATCTAGAAAAGCTGGAACCGAGCGCCTTCGAAACGGAACAGAGCGAGCGCGTTCAGGTAAATGACATCATGTCCGCGGAGGAAACCGCCGGTCACCTGATCGAGGGGTTCGACGGCCGCGCCCGGGCTTTCCTGCAAATCCAGAACGGATGCGACCATCGCTGCACCTTCTGCATTATCCCCTATGGCCGTGGCAACAGCCGGTCAGTCCCCCTCGGGGCAATCGTCGATCAGGCGCGCGCGCTCACCCAGAATGGATACAAGGAATTCGTCTTGACCGGTGTTGACATCACTGCCTATGGCGAAGATTTGCCCGGCCGACCGACCTTGGGTCAGATGTGCCGCCGCCTGCTGAGTGCCGTACCACAAATCGAACGGTTACGTCTGTCCTCACTCGATCCGGTGGAAGTCGATGATGACTTATGGCGCCTTATAGAGTCGGAACCCCGGCTTATGCCGCATCTTCATATCAGCCTTCAGGCGGGGGATGATATGGTTTTGAAAAGAATGAAACGGCGGCATTTGAGGAAAGACGTATATGATTTTGTCGAAAAAGCGCGAAAGCTGAGGCCAGAAGTCGTGTTCGGCGCGGATATCATTGCGGGCTTCCCCACCGAGACCGATGAAATGGCAGCAAACAGCCTGAAGCTGATCGAGGAATGCGATATCGCCTATCTGCATGTTTTTCCTTATTCCGCACGTCCGGGGACGCCCGCCGCAAAAATGCCGCAGGTACCGGGAGATATTCGAAAGGCCCGTGCCGCTGCCCTTCGTCAGGCGGGAGAGCTTAACCTGTCCCGGTTTCTTGAAACGCTGGTCGGAACCGAACAATCCATCTTGGTGGAAAATGAGACAACGGGAAGGACACTGCATTATGTTCCGGTCGACCTTGATTTCCCAGTAAACGGAGGCGACATTGTCGACGTTAGAATTACGGGCACAGATGGCAGAAAATTATTTGCCGGACCTTTGGAACAAACAGCGTAATGAGTGAAACGAAAGAGAAAAAGGGCTGGTTCCGTCGACTAAGCGATGGCTTAAAACGCTCCTCTGGCGCCATATCGAGTGGTATTTCCGATATCTTCACAAAGCGCAAGCTCGACGATGACGTCGTTGAAGAGCTGGAAGAGCTGTTGATCAGCGCTGATCTTGGCGTTGCAACGGCCGCCCGCATTTCAGCCAATATCGCAAAATCCCGCTATGACAAAGAGACATCACCTGAGGAAATACGGACCGCACTCGCTGATGAGGTCGCCCTCATTCTCAATCCGGTCGCAAAGGATTTTGAACTACAGGAAGATCGCAAGCCCCATGTGGTTCTCATTGTCGGGGTGAACGGATCCGGGAAAACGACGACCATTGGCAAACTTGCCAAGCAATATCGGGCGATGGGCAAAAAGGTCGTTCTCGCCGCGGGAGATACATTTCGTGCGGCGGCGGTTGAACAGCTCCAAGTCTGGGGCCAGCGCACGGGCTGCGACGTTGTCACTACCAAAGTCGGAGGTGATGCGGCCGGTCTCGCTTATTCAGCCCTTGAGAAAGCGAAGAATGACGGCGCGGATTTACTTCTGATCGATACCGCCGGGCGTCTGCAGAACAAGTCGGACTTGATGGCGGAACTTGAGAAAATTCTGCGTGTGATCAAAAAGCTCGATCCGGATGCCCCGCATTCCTGCATTCTGGTGCTGGATGCAACAACAGGTCAGAACGCCCTCAACCAGGTGGAGATCTTCGGTAAAACCTGCGATGTGACCGGCTTGGTCATGACCAAGCTGGACGGAACGGCCCGCGGTGGTGTGCTTGTCGCAATCTCGGATCGCTTTGGCCTGCCAGTGCACGCCATCGGTGTCGGTGAAGGGGAAGACGACCTGCAAGCCTTCGCCGCGAAGGATTTTGCCCGCGCCCTTTCCGGTGTCGCTGACAACTAAAAGGAACGCAGACATGACAAGCAGCAAACCAATGCCCAAGGGATTGAAACCGGCGACAGAGCTTGGGCCTATACTGATATTCTTCGCGGCCTATTATTTTGGTGATCTGTTCATTGCGACGGCGGCCATCATGATCACCACCCTTCTCTCGCTAGCCATTTCCTATTTCTATACAAGAAGTTTGCCGATGATGCCTTTGGTTACGGCAGTGGTCGTGACCATTTTCGGCGGGCTTACCCTGTATCTGAACGACGAAGCCTTCATAAAAATGAAGCCAACGATCATATACGGGATTTTCGCGGCAGTTCTGTTAGCCGGACTGATGCTCGGGAAATCTTTTATCAAAATCCTGTTTGATAATTTCTGGAAGCTCGATGATGAAGGGTGGAAAAAGCTGACAATCCGCCTCGCCGTTTTCTTCTTGATCATGGCAGTGGCAAACGAGTTGATCTGGCGAAATCTTTCGACAGAGATATGGGTCAATGCAAAGGTCTTCGGATTCACTGCCGCAACATTCCTCTTTTTCGTTGCACAGGTGCCGCTGATAACCCGGCACGGAACCCAGGAAAAGCCAAATCCGGACGCATGAGCCTTCGTTACTTCCCTCTCGACGGTACCGATTTCCGCCTCAGTATGGGGCTTCAGGCCCTGCGAGACCGTTCATGGATTGATACGGATCAGAACCATGGGCGGGATGTCGCTGAAAAAAGCAGATTAATTCAAGATTATCGGGATCAGGTCTTTGCCGAAACATCCGGGAGCCTGCCCGCGCAGCAGAAAATCCGTCAGCTTGTGGAAGATGAACTGGCCGCCAACCATCGCGACATTACAGCAGGCACATCGGCAAAAGACGAGCCCAGTCCGCTTGTTCAGGCTGGCCTTATCGTGCAAGAGGATCTGGTCCTCATGAGAGAGACGGATGACGGATATACCCTGGCGGCGGCATGTGTCTGCTTTCCGACCGGATGGAACCTGCCGGAGAAAATCGGCAAGGTTATGCAGGCTATTCATCAGCCCGTCCCGGGGCTCAACCCACGCATCGGTAACCCCATAGACCGCTTCTTCCGGAACCTGAGACCTGGCAAGAAAGTGGAGCGGTTCAATTGGGGCTTATATGACAGCGATGCCCTGTTTCAGCCCGGCTGGTGGCGCAGGGAACGCGCCGTCGATTCGTCCATCACTCGCCATAATGTCGACGAAAAGATCTTCTTCCGGGTCGAACGTCAAACCCTGCAGCGGATCGAGGATGATCCGGATATTCTTTTTACCATCCGGATTTTCAACAACAGCCTTGCCGAGGTATGTGAAGACAAAGCCCGCGCAGAACGTCTCCTGCACGGGCTTCAAACCATGAATGCCAATATGCGCGGGTATAAATCGCTTCCGCGGTATGAGCCATTGATCACGGAGTATCTGGCGAAAGCCGCCGCTTAGTTCCCGAAAACAGTGGTCAGGATTTCCGTTGTCCGCTTGACCGGATCATTGCGAATGGCAGCCTCTTCCTCAGCGAGGTAATGAAACAGCCCTTCCAGCGTCATATCCGTGGTGTAATCGGTCAGATCGGACTTGATATCCGGCACCAGCGGATAGGTCTTGTACTGTGAAACCAAGCTATCATAGAGGGAGATCGCCCCGACATCCTGCAGCGATTGCTCGATAATCGGGCGAATTGTCTCGGACAGATCGGTTGTTGAGACCTTCCGGAAATATTGAGTGGCCGCATCATCGGGTCCGCTGTAAATAGCCTGGGCGTCCTCTACGGTCATTTCGGAGATCGCATTCATGAGGATTTCCTTGGTTTTTGGCGCCGCCGCTTCCGCACCGCGGTTCAGCCGCGCCTCAAGATCATCCGCCATGCCGGAGAGGCCGAACTTTTTCATAAGCGCTTGCGCCTGCTGCATCTTTTCAGGGAGCGGGATATGAATGGCCGGATCATCATTATACCCACCCGTTGTCCCGATCTGGGAGATGACCGTCTCCGTTCCGACCTGTAATGCCTCCTTAAGACCTTCGATGATCTGGCTCGTCGACAGGTTGCTCGCGCTTCCGCTATTGGATCCGCCAGTTACGGAAGAGGCCGAGTCCGTGATTTTCTTCTGAATGGTATCCAGTAATCCGGCCCGTGCATTCATGCCAATAGCGAGTACGATCAACGCGCCCATGACAAGAGCAGTCATTGTCTTTTTCATTTTAGTGTCCTCTATCCTGCCGATCAGCGTCGTATTATTTCGAGTGACTTTTTGAGCATGTCACCATGCGCGTTGGAGAAGGGAGTGAAACTCTCCTTATCCTTGATTTCCTGATACTGATGTAGCGCCCAATAGACAGTTGGAAAGGCAAGATCGTTCCAGGGAATATCGGCCCAGTCGAACAGCTCAACCTCCAGTGATTCAGGGCCCGCCGAAAACTCCGGCTCTTTCAGGACCGAACGGTATATGATCTGCACCTGGCTGATATGCGTCACGCTGTAAATGGCGAGCAGATCGCGAATGTGAATTTTCGCTTTCGCTTCTTCAAAAGCCTCGCGCATCGCGCCGTCTGCTGTCGTTTCATTTTGCTCAAGGTATCCGGCGGGAAGAGTCCAGAAGCCTTTGCGCGGGTGAATGGCGCGCTTGCAGAGGAGGAATTTATCTTCAAAGGTAACAACGGAGCCAACAACGATCTTCGGGTTATCATAATGCACCCAGCCGCAGTCAGCGCAGACATGGCGCTCCATATTATCGCCTGCGGGTACCTTGCGTTCAAACGCATAATCATCTGGATTTGTCGAGGTCAATGGCCGTTGATCTTTCTGCTGGTGAAAGTGCAACGGTATCAATTTTTATTCTGATCGGAAAGGCTCTTTATGGCGGCTCCCGCAGCAGCATGGACGCGACTGCCTGCTTCCGTCACTGCCTGCAAGCGCCGCCAGAAATCTATGGCCTCTGCGTCATTTCCTTCGGCTGCCGCGGCAACGCCCAAATACCAAAGCGCCTGCGGGTGCTCGGGGTTTTTCTCGATCAACATGCGATAAAGCCCGACCGCCTGCGCGGGCGGGACACCGTTGTTTCCTGCCATCTGGACATAGGAAAAGGCTTCCGCATCAATTGCCGTCAAATCATCCGGTTTCAGCATGCGTGCCCGCCCGTACGCATTCGCCGCCTTTTCATATTCTTCAAGGGTAGAGTATGCCTGACCCAGGCGCATTAAGCCCTCATAATCCGGGGTTTCATCCATGCGCGACGCCAGCCCTTCCACCATGGAGGCAATCATGTCCTGCCGCGCTTCAGGGGTCATGTCTGCAGCGGCGGCAATATCGGCGCCCGATGGCCCTTTGGGCATATCAGGGACACTCTTCCGAGAGAAAAGGTCGCCAATGTCTGTCCCGGTAAGTTCGGCTGTCCGCTCGATGCGCTGCTCCAGAACCGGCATGAAGGGCGCATCTGCCGGGCTTTCTTCATAAAGCAATATCCACTTCTGAAGGGCGCCAGCATTGTCCCCTGCTTCCGCATCTCTCAGGGCAAGATAGTACCGTGCACCCGGATTTTCCGGATCGAGTGCAAATGCTTGTTCAAAAGCCTCTTCTGCGTTCGCCGTCACATTTCCGTCAGCCGCAAAATAATAATTTTCCCCTGCGCCGATAAACAGCTCCGTCGCTCGTGGCGCCAATATTGTTGCTTTCATATAGGTTTCGGCGGCCTCCTCATATCTCTCCATCCGGCTCAAGGTGCGGGCCAGAAGGACCCAGCCTTCCAGATTGTCCGGCTGTTCCTTCAATGCAGCAATAAGACGCTGGATCAAGGGTCCTGCATCCCGCGATTGCAGCGCTCTCGCGTCTGCCGCAAGGTCACGAGCGGCCAACGGGCGAGCCGGTTCATTCGGCGACCCGAGGTCGAGATAGAGGCCAAAGCTGAGCAAAGGAATGACAACCGCAAGCACAGCTGCGATATACCAATGCTTGCTGGCATTCAGGGATGAAGAGACTTCATTTTCAGCGCGGTCCACCCGCAGCATACGCCGCTTGATTTCAAGCGCCATCGCCTCCGCCTCGGATTTATCGATTGTTTCACGTGCAACATCTGTTTCCAATTCATCTAGCTGTTGACGGTAAACAGCGAGCCCCTGATCCGCATGACGACGGCGCATCCGATCCGTTCGCAGAAACGGCCAGGCCAGAATCACGAGCGCGGCCGCAATGATGACTGAAATAACGATCCAGATCATGACTTATGCCCGGATATGTCCGATTCAGAATCGAGCAGGTTCTTCAACCTTGCCTCTTCTGCGGGCGTAAGTTCGCCCGGCTCCTCCGCATCGGGCTGCCTGTTGCGGCCACGAAGAAACACAATGGCCGCAATCGCTCCGATGATGAAAATCAGTACCGGCCCCAGCCAGAGGAAAACCGTGCGGAGTTTGAACGGCGGGTCCAGCAAAACCCAGTCCCCATAACGGGTCACCAGAAACTCGCGCACCTTGTCATTGCTCTCGCCCAGTGCGACACGTTCCCGGACGATCTGCCTCAGGTCTTTTGCAAGGTCAGCATTGCTGTCGAGGATGGATTGATTCTGGCAGACAAGGCAGCGGATACCTTCGGAAATTTCCCTTGCCCGCTCCTCCTGTTCTGGATCATCCAGCCGTTCCTCAAGGAAGACAGCGGACGCCGACAGCAGGATCATCGGTACGAACAATAGCGCAAGAATAAACGAACGAACCCCGGTCGTCACGATCCCGCCTCATTCAACAACGGCCGGATACGCATATCGAACATGTCCTTGCTGACCGGGCCGATAATCTTATCAAGTATCTTGCCGTCAGCACTGATGACAAAGGTTTCCGGCACCCCGTAAACGCCAAAATCAATGCCGACACGCCCTTTCAAATCCATCCCTGTCCGTGCATAAGGATTGCCATGACGATCCAGCCACTGGGCGGCGGCGTCCGGCTTATCCTTATAGTTGAGCCCGTAAATCTCGACGACATTCTGTTTTTTCAATTCCATGAAGAAGGGATGTTCGGCCATGCAGGCAACACACCAGGAGGCGAAGACATTCAGCAATGTCACCTTGCCCGTCGCCAGATCCGCCTGCGCAAGGCCCGGTCCGTATCCGGGAACAGGCTCCAGCGCGAATTCCGGTGCCGGCTTACTCACCAGCTCAGACGGGATTTCTGTCGGATTCAGATTGAACAGGGCATACCAGAGGACGACGGCAATCGCCGCGAATGTCAGAACCGGTACCAGAAACTTCAATTTCATCGCCCTACCCTTTCGCCTCTGACGGTGCGGAAGATACTGCAGATGCGCGCTTTGCCCGCCCTGGCGCACCAAGTCGCAACCGTCTGTCACTCAAGCTGAGCGCCCCACCTGCAAACATCACGAATGCGCCGATCCATATCCAGGAAATGAACGGCTTGTGGTAAATCCGAACGGCATAACCGCCATCTCCGTCCGCTTCACCAATAACCGTATAAAGGTCAGCGCTCAGCATCGGGCGGATCGCGGCTTCCGTTGTTTCCATAGGCGGATCGGTGTATCGCCGCTGTTCGGGATAAAGATATACACCCTTGTTATCGCCCTTGTAGGCGAGGAAGGTACCCTGAACGGCGTCATAGTTCGGTCCCGTAATTGCCTCGGCGCCGTCAAAACGGAAATCATATCCGCCGACCGTTACCGTCTCGCCGGGCCGCATGACACCAAGATGTTCGCTTTGCCATGCCTCGGATGCCGTGATACCCAGAATAACCAGGGCAACACCAATATGGGCAACAGTCATGCCGTGAGCGCTTCGCGGGAGCTGCATCATTCTTTTCCAGCTATTCGCGAACGGACCGCGAAACAGCTTTATCCGCTCGGCCCACTCAAGAACGGAGCCAACCAGCAGCCAAGCGAACAGACCCATGCCGAGCAGGGCCATTACCGGCGTCCCTGTCTGCCACCACCAGAGAAATCCGGAAAATGCAAGTGCCGCAAACAGGGCAAATTTAAGACGCGAAATAATACCGGCAAGATCGTCCCGCTTCCAGGCCAGAAACGGCCCGAACGCCATCGCCACGACTAAAGGAATGGCAAACGGCAGAAATGTAGCGTTGAAATAAGGAGGCCCGACGGAGACTTTTGCGCCCGTGAAAGCATCCAGGAAAATCGGATAAAGCGTCCCGAGGAGAACCGTTGCCGTAATGGTGGAAAGCAACAGATTATTCAGAACCAGCGATCCTTCGCGGCTGATCGGAGCGAACAATCCACCCCCTTTCATCTTCGGTGCGCGAATGCCGTATAGCAACAACGACCCTCCGATGACGAATATCAGGAATATCAGGATAAAAACACCCCGCGCCGGATCAGACGCAAAGGCATGCACGGAATTCAGGACGCCAGAGCGTACAAGAAAAGTTCCCAGAAGGCTCAGACTAAAGGCAATAATCGCCAGCAGAATAGTCCAGTTTTTAAGCGCATCACGCTTTTCAACAACAATCGCGGAATGCAAAAGCGCCGTTGCCGCCAGCCAGGGCATGAAGGACGCGTTCTCAACCGGATCCCAGAACCACCAGCCGCCCCAGCCAAGCTCATAATAGGCCCACCAGGAACCGAGTGCGATTCCAATAGTCAGGAAGCCCCATGCCGCCAGCGTCCATGGCCGAACCCAGCGCGCCCAGGCCGGATCGACCCGCCCTTCGATCAAAGCCGCAATCGCGAAAGAAAACGTAATAGAAAGCCCAACATATCCTAGATACAGAAAGGGTGGGTGAAAGGCGAGGCCGGGATCCTGCAAAAGCGGGTTAAGTCCGTTGCCATCAAGCGGCGCCGGACTAATCCTCTCAAACGGGTTGGACGTGAACAGAATGAACGTCAAAAAGCCTACGCCGATCAGCCCTTGAATAGCCAGAACCCTTGCCTTCAAGCTGTCCGGCAAATTGCGCCCGAAAAAAGCAACAGCCATCCCAAACAACGCCAGTATCCAGCTCCAGAGGAGAAGGGAACCTTCATGATTCCCCCACACGCCACTTATTTTGTAGAGCATCGGCTTGAGGGAGTGCGAGTTGTTCACAACGTTCAGGATGGAAAAATCACTGGTGACATAGCCGATGGTCAGACAGGCAAAGGCTCCTGAAATAGCTGCAAACTGCACAAATGCCGCATTGTCACCAAAGCGCATCAGCGGGCGACTTCCACGTGCCGCGCCAATCAGTGGCAAGGCGCCCTGAAAGCAGCCGGTCACCAGCGCCAAGATAAGAACAAATTGCCCGATCTCCGCAACCATCAATCATTTCCCTCGGGTTTCCATTGTCCCGATTTTTTCAATGCCTCTGCAACTTCAGGCGGCATGTAGTTCTCATCATGCTTGGCCAGAACATTTGTTGCGACGAATAATCCTTCTTCCGTCAGGGAACCCTCGGCAACAACGCCCTGCCCTTCACGGAACAGGTCTGGAAGCAAACCGTCGAATGTAACCTGAACAACGTCATTGAGGTCCGTTACCCGAAACCGATGCGTTACGCCCTGGCTGTCTATACTGCCTTCCTCAACAAGCCCTCCTAGGCGAAAATTTCGCCCCGCCGGGATTGGCTTTTCGACAAGGTCAGACGGGCTGCGGAAGAACACAAGACTATCCTGAAATGACGTGAGCACCAACGCAGCGGCAAGGCCGAGCACTGACATTCCTGCAAGGACAAAATATAGCCGACGTTTTTTGCGTGTCATAACTTGCTTCCCCGAACGTCAGAGGCCCGACAGCGCTTCTCTGATCGTTGACTTTCCGCCACGGCCAGTTCCCGCTCCACCGTCTTGAGTTTGCGGGAACTCATGAGATAAACCGCCAGCAACACAATTGCTGACAACGCAAAACAGGGCCATATAAATGCCCCATAGCCGCCCATATCAAAAAATGTCGTGATCTGCTCTGCCAATTTTCCTCAAATCCTGCTGTTTCCGGCGAATATACTTGCTCTACCCCTAAAATACATACCAGAACACCTGTTCTGCGTCACAATGCCGCGATCATTATTTGGACATGTCACCGCTGCCGTAACTCGGCAATCTGCATGACGCGAAGTCGCCTTTGCAATATTTCAGCTTTTACACGGATTATCAGAACCATGACAAAGAAAGCCGTATATGCCAGCCCCATAACAAGAAGCGGAATCAAAATCGAGCTATGTATCTTGGGCCCCGACATAGTCGCAACGCTGGCAGGCTGGTGAAGGGTATTCCACCAGTCCACGGAAAACCGGATGACCGGTATGTTGATGACTCCGACGAGTGCCAGGATCGCCGCCGCTTTCGCAGCCTTGGCCGTATCCTCGAAACTCTCCCATATCGCCATATAGCCAAGATAGAGAAAAAGCAGGATCAGCATGCTGGTCAGCCGGGCATCCCAGACCCAGAACGTCCCCCACATCGGCTGCCCCCAGAGAGCCCCGGTTACCAGCGCGAGAAATGTGAACGCCGCGCCGATCGGCGCAGCGGCCTTGGCGGTCAGATCGGCGACAGGATGCTTCCAGATGAGCCCAACAGCTGAGGATACGGCCATGATGGTATATATCATCAGCGCCATCCAGGCGGCAGGCACGTGAACGAACATAATCCGCACGGTATCGCCCTGCTGATAATCCGGCGGGGCGACGAACAACCCCATATACACCCCCACCCCGAGCAGAATAACCGTCAGCCAGACACTCCAGGGATAGATCACCGAGATAATCGAGAGAAACCGTTTCGGGTTCGCATATTTATGTAAATCGATCGCCATGCTTCACTACTGTTCATTCAAATTGTTTCATCACGAAAGAGACAAACGTAATCCTGCCGCCGCAGCAAGCGGCCCAAGGACCAGCGCACCCAGCGAAATCCCGCCCAGTAACAACAGATGCGGCGCCACGGAAAGCTGCGCAATCGCCGCATCGACTGCCGCCACACCGAAAATCAATACCGGTATATATAGGGGAAGCACCAGAAGTGACAACAAAACACCGCCCCGCCGCATTCCCACGGTCAGCGCCGCCCCGACCGCGCCGATCAGGCTTAACGTCGGCGTCCCAATTAGCAGGGCGAGCGTAAGGGCCAAAATTCCCTCGGCGGGCAGGTTAAGGGAAAGCGCCAGAACGGGTGCGACGACAATAAGCGGCAGGATGGATGTGAGCCAGTGGGCAATGACTTTGGCCAGCACAAGAATTTCGACTGGCAACGGCCCGATCATGAAAAGATCCAGCGCGCCATCCTCAAAATCCGCCTGAAACATCCGATCCAGTGTCAGCAAACAGGCAAGCAGCGCGGCAACCCATAATACACCCGGTCCGATCCTCATCAAAACTGACAGTTCAGGTCCGACACCGAGCGGAAACAGGACAATGACCATAACAAAGAAGGAAAGACTCAGCGTGACCGCACTTCCCTGCCGGAAAGACAGTATGACGTCCCGGCGGATCAGCTGGAAAAAACGCGCCATCATGTATCCGCACCCAATTCAAGGGATTTGCTGTCATTCAGTTCCAAATCCTGATGAGTTGCATAAATTGCCATGCCTCCGGCTGCCAGATGCCGCGACAAGCGTTCTCTGAACTGACCAATGTAATGCCGGTCAAGGGCGCTGAGTGGTTCGTCCAGAATCCACAAGGAAGCCGGAGAGGCTGCCAGTCGCGCAAGATTGACGCGTTTCCTCTGCCCCTGAGAGAGAATGCCGGCCGAAACATTCCGAAGCGGCATCAGGTCAAATTCGGCAAGCGCCGCAGAAACATCCGCCTCGCCATGATAGTCTGCCCAGAACTTGATATTCTCCTCCACCGTCATCGCGCTTTTAAGAGCATCCTGATGCCCAAGATATTGATAGGCACCGACATAGCTCTCGGGATCATCCAGTATATTCTCGCCCTGCCAGGAGATTGAACCATCAAGAGGTTTTAGCAGACGCGCGCAGATTCTGAGCAGCGATGATTTGCCGGCGCCATTGCGCCCGCGCACCCAGATCGCTTCTCCGGGAGCGAGAGAAAAGGACACATTTTCAAAAATGATCTGATCGGCCCGCTGACAGGCGAGGTTATGGACGGAAAAACTCATGGCAGCGGCGCATTGCTCCGAAGGCGTATTGTTCAGGCATCATTTATCCCCTCTGACTACAGCAAGATTCCGCGTTTCGCAAATGTTTGGCGCATGGGCTCCTTGGTGATTCATAATAATCAGGGCCCCATTTTTCGATAATTTAAGGGAGGAAACACTCGATGGCATGATAGCACTTGAGAATTTTTCTAATTTAGGGCACATACGCACATTATTGAACCAAAGAACCCGTGCCGCTATGCTGGCATTTCCCGTTCCCCTTACCTTTTAAGGAGCGAAACGTTGACAACAACTGGTCACGACAGCCTGAATATTCGCCGTTCTCTCGATGTTGATGGAGAGAAATATGACTACTACAGTATCCCGGAAGCCGAGAAAGCCGGTCTGGGTGATGTGTCCCGCCTCCCTTTCTCCCTGAAAGTCCTGCTTGAGAATCTGCTGCGCCATGAAGATGGCCGTACCGTAACGTCAGAGGATGTCAGCGCTATCGCCGGATGGCTGAAAAACCGCAAGGCGGACCGTGAAATTGCGTATCGTCCGGCGCGCGTTCTGATGCAGGATTTCACCGGCGTTCCCGCAGTCGTCGATCTTGCGGCAATGCGTGATGCGATGGTCGCTCTGGGTGGTGATCCGGAAAAGATTAATCCGCTCGCTCAATGCGATCTCGTTATCGACCATTCTGTGATGGTGGATAAATTTGGGACCGCCGCTTCTTTCGGTCAGAATGTTGAGCTGGAAATGGAGCGTAATGGCGAACGGTACGCCTTCCTCCGCTGGGGCCAGAAAGCATTCAACAATTTCCGCGTTGTTCCGCCCGGAACCGGTATCTGCCATCAGGTGAACCTCGAATATCTGGCGCAAACCGTCTGGACAACCAAGGATCAGAACGGCGCCGAAGTCGCCTATCCGGATACACTTGTCGGAACGGACAGCCACACGACCATGGTCAACGGCCTAGCGGTTCTTGGCTGGGGTGTCGGCGGAATTGAGGCGGAGGCCGTTATGCTCGGTCAGCCAATCTCCATGCTGATCCCGGAAGTCGTCGGCTTCAAGCTGACCGGCAAGCTGAAGGAAGGTACAACGGCAACAGACCTCGTGCTGACGGTAACGCAAATGCTGCGCGCCCAGGGTGTTGTCGGCAAGTTTGTTGAATTCTATGGCCCGGGTATTGCCGAACTTGGTCTTGCCGATCGCGCAACCATCTCCAACATGGCGCCGGAATATGGTGCAACTTGCGGCTTCTTCCCGATCGATGCCGAGACCATCAATTACCTCAATTTCACGGCACGTGATCCAAAACGGGTCAAGCTGGTGGAAACATACGCAAAGGCGCAAGGTATGTGGCGTGACAACAATACGCCGGACCCTGAGTTCACAGCGACGCTGGAACTCGATATTTCAACGGTAGAGCCCAGCCTTGCCGGACCCAAGCGGCCTCAGGATCGCGTCCTGCTTTCCGATGCCGCAAATTCCTTCAAAGGAAGCCTGCCGGAACTGGCTGGGAAAACTGACAATCTTGACGTTATGGTTGATGTTGCCGGAACGGACTACAAGATCGGGCATGGGAATGTCATAATTGCGGCGATCACGTCCTGCACCAACACATCAAACCCGAGCGTAATGCTGGCCGCCGGACTGGTTGCCCGAAATGCACTCAAGAAGGGGCTCACCGTCAAACCGTGGGTAAAAACCTCTCTCGCGCCCGGATCAAAAGTCGTAACCGATTACCTTGAAAAAGCCGGATTGCAGGATGATCTCGATGCGCTTGGTTTCAATCTCGTGGGATATGGCTGTACGACTTGTATTGGTAACTCCGGCCCCGTCGACCCGCATATCGCCGATGCGATTTCTGAAGGCGAACTGGTCGCTTGCTCGGTTCTTTCCGGCAACCGCAACTTCGAAGGCCGCGTAAGCCCTCAGGCGAAAGCAAACTATCTTGCCTCGCCGCCGCTGGTTGTCGCATATGCCATCGCAGGATCGCTTCATGTCGACATTACAAAAGATTCGCTCGGAACGGACAAGGACGGTAATCCCGTTTACCTGAAGGATATCTGGCCAAGCAATGCAGAGGTTCAAAAGACGGTCAAAGAGGCCGTTGCCCGCGATATGTTCGAGCATCAGTATGCCGACGTTTTCTCAGGTGACGCAACCTGGCAGTCAATCAAGACGGCTGAGGGCCAGACCTATAGCTGGGATGTTACTTCAACCTATGTGCAACATCCTCCCTATTTTGAAGGCATGCAGAAGGAACCCGGCGCATTTGAGGATATCAGGGGCGCCCATATTCTTGCCCTGCTCGGGGACTCTGTAACGACAGACCACATTTCCCCTGCGGGCGCAATCAAGGCGGACGGACCCGCCGGGGAATATCTGACATCGCATCAGGTCAGCCCGAAGGATTTCAACTCCTACGGCTCACGGCGCGGGAACGATCAGGTCATGACCCGCGGTACTTTTGCCAACATCCGACTGCGAAACGAAGTCGCGCCGGGGACAGAAGGCGGGATTACCCGCCATATGCCCGACGGAACACAGATGTGGATTTATGATGCTTCCGTCAAATATCGTGATGAAGGCACTCCCCTCGTCGTGTTTGCCGGCAAGGAATATGGGACGGGTTCAAGCCGTGACTGGGCCGCAAAGGGAACCCTATTGCTGGGTATCAAGGCCGTCGTTGCAGAGAGCTTTGAACGCATTCACCGGTCGAACCTGGTGGGTATGGGCATTCTGCCGCTGCAATTCCCGGAGGGCGTGACAAGAAAAACGCTTAACCTGGATGGTAGTGAGGTCATCGACCTGACGGGCATTGAGGAAGGGGTTACCCCGGGCATGAGCGTCCGTTGCAACATCACGCGGACGGATGGCTCATCGCAGTCGATCGATCTTCTGTGCCGGATCGATACGTTGGACGAAGTCGAATACTATCGTCATGACGGTATTCTCCAATATGTTCTTCGGAACCTCTCGGCCAGCTAAAGTCGGGTTGTATTGAATGGCAAAACGGCGGTCCTTATTGGCCGCCGTTTTTTATTCACCCCGCTCTCACTCACAGGTGATTTGTGTGTGAAGCTGGAATCCGCTAAATAGTCATCATGAAGCAGCTTTACTTGAATTGCATTGCGATGGCCGTTGCTACCCTGTCCGGGTTGACAATCTCAGTCAATTCCGCCAGCGCCGAGAGCGCCCATCAACCGACGACAGTTGTCGAGCTTTTCACATCGCAAGGATGCAGTTCCTGCCCTCCGGCAGACAAGCTCCTTGGGGAACTTATAGAAGACGAAAATATTCTCGGGCTCTCCTTCTCCGTTACCTATTGGGATTATATCGGCTGGAAAGACATTTTCGGTACCGCCGACAATGACGCACGGCAGGTAGGATACAGAGGTGAGTTCAACTCACGCTATGTCTATACACCGCAAATGGTCGTTGGCGGAATGGACCATGTTGTCGGTTCGGATCGCAGTGGCGTGAAATCCCTTATTGAGAAGCAGGCCGACGACTTAGAGCCGTTGCCGCTGCAATGGTCCTTCAAGGGAGATAAACTTTTTGTCACTCTCCCCAAAAGTGATGGAGAGGCAACGCTGTGGCTGCTGGATATAGACCATGTCGCGGATGTAGACATTCAACGCGGCGAGAACACAGGCAAAATTATCACCTATCACAATATTGTCCGCAAAATCCGCTCCCTCGGTGATTGGGACGGATCCGCCCAGGAGATCTCGCTGGATCTCGCGGAAATGCGTACGGAAGGACGTGACGGCTGCGTGTTGATAATTCAACAGGACATTTATGGCCCCATCCTCGGTGCACTGGAAATCAAGCTATAAGAAGCATTTTGTTGATCCCCTCCCAACTCTCGGGCACAATGCTTTAAAATAAAAACAAGAATGGTGCCAAATGACCGAGAAAGAAGTACCCCTTAAACCTGCTGCGACCGTTTTACTTGTCCGGGACCGGGCTGGAGAATCAGACAAGATCGAAGTTTTTATGGTGGTTCGTCATCACCAGATTGACTTCGCCTCCGGCGCACTTGTCTTTCCGGGTGGCAAGGTGGACGAGGGTGATACGGACCCTGCCCTTATTGACTTTCTTCCCGAAAGCGAACGCGGCGACGATACGCTCCGCAGCTTCAAGATCGCTTCTATCCGCGAAAGTTTTGAAGAAGCCAACATCCTTCTCGCGCGGAACCGGGAAACAAATGAATTGGTGACGCATGAGCGGCTGGAAAAGCTGGCGGCGAAATACAGGGTTCCGCTCCAGAATGACGATATCCCCATCCTGGAAATGGTCAGAGAGGAAAATCTGGAATTGGCGACTGATCTATTGGGCCATTTCGCCCATTGGCTTACACCGGCCCATATGCCCAAACGCTTCGATACTCATTTTTTCATTGCAAAAGCTCCGCCTCACCAGCTTGCAGCACATGATGGAGAGGAATCGGTTGATTCCGTCTGGATTGGTCCGAATGAAGTATTGGACGAGGCCGATAACGGGAAGTATACCGTCATATTCCCGACCCGCATGAACATTGAGGTCCTGGGGCGGTTTTCTTCCAGCGAGGAGGTCGTCGCAAATGCCAAGGCAACGGATACCTTTTCGGTTATGCCTAAAATGGAAGTGACGGATGAGGGCAAATTCCTGTTAATCCCGAAAGAGGCAGGTTATAGCGTCACCCGCCGCCCGATTGATCAGATTATGGATAAATCATCAAGCAAGTAAAGAGAGGGTAAGGCTCACGCCTTTCGAGAGAATGGAAAATATGGCCTGATCCCGCTGTTTACGCTCCGCTATCCAGTTTGATAAATCCAGTAGGTCCGATTTAGCGTTTCGAAACTCTGTTGTGAGCGTCGTGTATTCTGCATCACGTTCGTCCATTTGCATTACTTGCAACGCCTGGATCTCCGCATAGAGAGCCGCCTTCCCCTTTTCAAGATTGGCGAGCTGTGAAGACGGCAAATCCGACACAGATTGAGAGTTCAGCGCATCCAACGCGTCCTGTAACTTCTTGAAGGCGGCTTCATTGCTGGTTGTCATTTTCATTTCCAATTTGCAGGGAGTTAAGAGTGGTTGTCTGGACGCTCTTCATTGCAGGAACGCTATCGGCGAGGTCTGAAAGCTCTGCTCTGACCATAGACAACGATTTTACGAGCTCTCTTACCTTTTCCTTGAAGACGATGCCTTTTAGAGTCACAGAGAGCGATACAGCTTGCATGCCCTCGGCCGCCTCAAGTGTCTCACTGATTGATTTGTGAGCGGCGACCATCGCGATCAGCGTCATCTGTGTTTCATTAAGAAGCTTGTCAAATTCCAGTCCAAACTTTTGGATGCTGACAACCCGCTTAATTGCATCTCTGCGCGCCAACGTGCTTACTGAGCTGCTTTTTGATGTCTGTGCCAGCTTGTCATTCCAAGTGTTTGTATCGAAGTCGATGGCGTTCTTGACAATTGCCCGAAGCCCGCCCTTACATAAGCGCAGGCTGGTCATGTCGGCATCAACATCATTTTTTGGAACCGTGTAGCTGCATTTGCTCGATTGATCCTCCGGGGCTCCGATGTCAAAAAGCAGAAGAACTGCAGCTTTCTTCAGAGTTTTATCCCCTTTCTCGACAATAGGCAGCAAGCGTTTATCGCGATCCGGCAGAATCAAAAGCTCATCGAACAGACTCAGATCTGCCACCAGTTGGTTGGAGTCGAGAAATGACAGGGAATGGTCGATACTGAAATTATCGGAACTCAATGATTTCAGATTTCCGACCGCCCCGGAGAGGCTCGTGTACACAGACGAGATCGACTGGCCGGAAGTAACAACTGCCAGCATCTCGACATAGCCATCAAGGGCCGATAGGACGCTCCTTCTGGCGGCAATATCTTCGGCCTGAAACAATGGTTTATAAGCGGTTTCAGGATAACCCCCGAGTTCCAGCTGGAACTGTAAGTTATCAATGAAACCGAGGGTGTTGAGCTCCTCCGCCAATTCAAACTCATTGTTTATGACGGCAGACAGCTCGACAACATTACGCGAAAAGTCACTCACCTCCTCCGTCAACAGCGTATCATCGATAACGCTGCAGGCAGAAAAGCCGAACAGGACAAAAATGAGAACTGGGATTTTCCGCAACTGTTTCATATAGTAAGAAAGAGCCGTTGTTAATTCTACTCAGACTATTTGGAGTTGATTGCAAAATTTACAATTTAAAATATTATAAGTTGTAATTCTGTCGGTCTGGAGTGATCGAATGCGGGGGATAGACGATAAGAACAGGCGTTGGTGGGTTCTGGCCGCAATGGGCGGCGTGCTCGCCCTTATAGTACTTGACGAAACGATCCTGGGTGTCGCCCTTCCAACTTTGCGTGAAGAGCTTGGCATGTCGGAGATTGCGTCTCACTGGGTTGTTAACTCCTACCTTCTGGTATTCGCCGGGCTTGTGGCGGCAGGCGGACGGCTGGGAGACATTCTCGGCCTTAGAAACCTGTTTCTGATCGGTATTTCTATCTTCGGTGTCGCCTCTCTGCTTTGCGGGTTCATGAATGATGGTACGATGCTCATCGTCATGCGAGGCATTCAGGGTATCGGTGCCGCCATCATACTTCCGGCCTCCATGGCCATGCTCACGATCGTATTTCCGGAAAATGAGAGGGGAATGGCCCTTGGTGCGTATGGCGCCATAGGCACGATTGGCCTGATTTCGGGGCCGCTTGCCGGTGGCGCTCTTGTCGAAACGCTCTCCTGGCGATGGATTTTCTGGATCAATCCGGCCATCGTTATCGCCGTCGCGCTGGTGGTAATGAAAGCCTGGATCAATCCCCCGCGTATGGCTGAGGCCGCACGTTTCGATTTCGGAGGACTGATCAGTCTGATCGCCGGGCTCGGCCTGATTGTTTTTGCGTTGATGCAAGGCCCTGACTGGGGCTGGCAAAACCCGACTGTCTGGATACCGCTCGTCATGGGTATTGTCGCTTCGATACTATTCGTTCTGATCGAACTGCGCACAAAGCAGCCACTGATCGAAGTTGATCTTTTTACAAATGCGAGTTTTGCCATCTGTAATTTTGTCGTTTTCGCGGCTCAGTTCAGCAAGATCAGCATCTTTATCTTCGGTGCCCTTTATTTGCAGCACCAATTGAATTTTACAGCCATCGAAGCCGGTATAGCGCTCTTGCCCGCCGTCATGCCGGCCCCCCTCAGTGCGCCAATGGCCGGACATTTCGCGGATCGTCTCGGGGCACGAAAGCCGATATTTTTTGGCATCGCGCTCTCAATAATCTCGTTTTTCTGGATAGCGGTTGTGGCAGAGATGGGCAGCTACCTCTATTTCTTCCCCGCATTGATCGTCTGGGGTATCGGTCTCGGCTTTCTATTCGTACCCCCGATGCGGGCCGTCATGAACGAGGTCCCTTTGGAGAAGCAGGGCCTTGCCGGCGGTATCGTCCTCTCCGCCCAGATGCTCGGCGGGACCGTCGGCATGGCGATCAGCAGCGTCCTTTTCTCTACCTTCCGCGATTACCAGGTAGTGTTTCTGGCAGCGGCAACACTCTTCCTGATCCTTCTGCCGCTCGCCATAAAAACGATCCGCTCGGACGAAGAATTGGTCATCGCGGAAAAGGGATAGAGCCCCTAGGCCGAAATGCTGCCCGCCATAAAGTCTGCCATTCGTTTGGAAAAGGCGACAGGATCGTCGACCGGATCACCTTCAACGATATGCGCCTGATCCAGCAGCAGAAGGGCCGCGTCTTTCAAGGCATCAGAGGCACCGTTTTTCTTGCTGCTTGCGGCCAGCTTCTTGATCAGCGCATGTTTCGGGTTCAACTCCAGAATGCGCAGGCTCTCTCCCGCACCAAACTGTTTATGAGCCTTGAGCAGCTTTTCGAGATGGATATCCATATCCCCGTCATCTGCGACAAGGCAGACCGGACTACCGGTCAGGCGGACAGAGGACCGAACGTCCTTGACCTTATCTTCCAGCGCCGTCTTGAACAGGGCGATCAGGCTATCCATTTCGCCCTCTTCCGGCTTTGTCTCTTCCGCCGTACTCGCCTCCGTATCGGCGAATTTGTCCAGTTCCGCCGCGCCGCGCGTTACTGACTTGAACGGCTTGCCGTCAAATTCATGTATCCGGCTCAGCCAGAAGCTATCCACGGCATCCGCCAGAAGCAGAACCTCAATCCCCTTTGCCGCAAAACCTTCCAACTGAGGGCTGGACTTTAGGGCGCCGAGATCTTCACCGGTTATATAGTAGATAGCGTCCTGCCCATCCTTCATGCGGGACACGTAGTCAGCGAGATTTGTCTTGGCTTCGCCCGCCGCACTGTTGAACAGCGATATTCTCAGAATGCGTTCCCCATTCACGGCGTCTTCGTAAATCCCTTCTTTGAGGACTGCCCCGAAATTATCCCAGAATTTTGCGTAATTCTCGGAATCCTTGGACGCTTTCTTTTCAAGCTCTCCCATAACTTTCTTGATCAGACCGCTCCGGATTTTCTGCAATACGGGGTTATGCTGCAACATCTCACGACTGACGTTGAGCGGAAGGTCTTCGGAATCGACAACCCCTCTCAAGAACCGGAGGTAGGCCGGGATAAGCTCCTCACAGTCATCGGTAATGAAGACCCGTTTTACATAAAGCTTCAGTTGTGATTTGCGTTCCGGGTTGAACAAATCGAACGGTGGCTGCTCGGGCACGAACAGCAACATGGTATACTCAATCCGCCCTTCCGCACGGCTGTGCAGCGTCAGCCAGGGGGTATCAAATGCCTGCCCCACATGGTGATAGAATTCGGTATATTGCTCTTCCGTGATTTCGTTTTTTGGCCGGGTCCAAAGGGCGCTGGCGCTATTTAGCGTTTCATCCTCTTCGCCTTCCTTGAACGCTTTCAGGATAACCGGCAGCGCAATATGATCCGCATAGGTCTTTACAATCTGGCGAAGGCGTGCCGGCTCAAGAAACTCTTTTGCCTCTTTACGCATATGCAGGACAATCGTCGTGCCGCGCGACTCCCGTGTTCCGGCTTCAATCTTGAACGTCCCATGCCCTTCAGAGGACCAGACCGCCGCAGCGCCATCTCCTGCTCGCAGGCTCGTAACCGTAACCTTGTCTGCGACCATGAAAGCGGAATAGAAGCCGACACCAAACTGGCCGATCAGCTTAACATCCTTACTGGCATCACCTGTCAGCTCCTCGGAAAAGCGGGACGTGCCGGAGCGGGCGATTGTTCCCAGGTTTTCCACCATCTCCTGTTCCGACATCCCAATACCGTTGTCTTCAATCGTCAAGGTCCCGGCTTTTTCATCAATCGTGATGATGATTTTAAATTCCGGATCATCTTTTATCAGGTCAGGTTTTGTCAGCGCTTCATAGCGCAACCGGTCACAGGCATCAGAGGCATTGGATACCAGTTCACGCAGAAAAATTTCCTTTTCGCTGTAGAGCGAATGCGTCACAATATCGAGGAGTTTCGCGACTTCTGCCTGAAATTCATGTATATGATCTGTCATTTTCCGTCCTGCATCTCACAAAAATTCTTCTGACGTCTATATGACCGGTCAGGTAATTTCATTCAAGGGTAAAAAAGGGATTTTAGGAGGTTGGAATGTGAATCTGGCCCACCCCGAGGGGCGCAGAAAATCGGGGCAGGCCATTCACAGATCATCAACATATTTTCACAGTTGAAGGTGATCAGTACAGGGATCATATATTTATTTGGAATGATCGTTCAAGTACTAATTTCAAAATCTCTCCATTATCTGGTTCGTAAATTCACATCCGGACAATCTGTGTCGTCCTCATTTAGACGCCAACAAAATGACGGACCTTGCCGATGCCCCACTTTAAAGCGCAAAAAGACCCCCGCCCCTATACGCCGCCAAAACCTCTGTATGAACAGGTCAAAGCCTATGTATTGAAGAATATGGAATCCGGGGATTGGCCCGCCTATTTCCAGCTGCCGTCTGAACATACGCTGGTTCGTGAGATGGGAATTTCCCGCATGACCATACACAGGGCACTACGCGAACTAACCCAGGCCGGATATCTGGAGCGTATTCAAGGCGTCGGCACCTTTGTCGCCGCCCCGAAGAAGCAACCAAAAATCCTCGAGATCCGGGAAATTGACGATATCATCCACTCTCGCGGTGGGCGACATCAGTGTGACGTACATTTTCTGCAGGCCGAAGCAATCGAGAAAGGCGTTGCCGCAGCGATAGCAATGGCACCGGGAGATGAGGTGTTTCGTTCCTACTTTGTGCATCGGGAGAATGGGCTTCCAGTCATGTTGGAGGACCGCTACGTTCATCCGGCGTTTATGCCGGACTATCTCAGTCTGGATTTCAGCCGTGTAACCGCAGACACATACCTCAGTCGCAAATATGCGCTGCTCTCGCATACCCATAGCATTCAGGCGGCCGTCTCAAACGCCGAGATCAATCATTTTCTGGAGCTTGAGGTGACAACCGCCTGCCTTGTCGTTAATCGAAAAAGCTGGCTGGGAGATGATATCATCTCGACGGTGCGGTTGGTCTTTCCGGGCAATCGCATACAGTTTACCTGAGCATCCCCGACTCAATCCCACTGCCCTAGAGAGCAGCAACCGTTGGCTTCGAGTTATCGATGTTAGCTGCTTTCGCCGCTGTTTTACCTGCACCCTTGGCGGAAGTTGTATAGAGGTTCTTCAATGCATCAACGACCAGCTCTTTACTGATATAAGGATCAGCGCCCTGATACTTACAGGCCGCGATGATCTGATCGACAATGAATTTGGGCTGATAACAGGCTAGTTCAAACCTGTTATTTACCTGCAACTCCTCAACCACGATGTCGAGAATATCATCCGTGATATCCAGACCACGCGAGCTGCCAACCATTTTGAAGATTTGCGAATACTGCTCGCGGGATGGCCCGACGGTTTCAAGCTTGTACGGGATACGACGGAGGAACGCAGGGTCCATAAGATCATCCGGCGACAAGTTGGTGGAGAAAATCACCAACTCATCAAATGGCAGAGAGAAGCTCTTCCCGGTATGTAGCTTCAGATAGTCAATCCGGCTTTCCAGCGGAACAATCCAGCGGTTAAGTAGATCTTCAGGGCTGACAAGCTGTCGGCCAAAGTCGTCGATGATGAAGGTTCCGTTTGATGCTTTTACATGAAGCGGTGCTTCATAATATTTTGCGTGCGGATTAAAGCTGAGATCGAGCATTTCCAGGGTCAGTTCACCGCCGGTAATGACAACCGGTCGTTCGCAGGGAACCCAGCGGCCATCAAACTCCTCACGGCGAAGGCCGGAGTTTTTGGTTCTCTCATGCTCGCTGCCGAATTTTGGTTTGTGAATTGCCGGATCAAAGACCTTGATGACCTGGCCGTCGACCTCAAAGCAATAGGGGACATAGATAACATTGGCAAAGATTTCAGCTACCTTTTCGGCGACCGTTGTCTTACCATTACCGGGAGGGCCGTACAGAAGGATACTCTTACCGGCATTGACCCCAGGGCCAAGGCGGCGCACGAAGTCTTCTGTAATAACGAGATTTTCAAAACTTTTTTGAATCTTTTCCTGCTCGACCCGCTCATTCGTGATTTTCTGCTGATTGATCCGGGCCTGATAGTTTGACAGGGATACCGGAGCCGGACCGACATACTGGTTCTGCTCCAATGACTCAAGCGCATAACGCCTGCCGGTTTCCGTGATGACATAGCGGGTTTCCGAAAAGGTTGATTGATCGGTGTTTCCCAAAGATTCCAGAAGCTTGCGATCACCCGCTTCCTGAATAAGGCGGTTTACAACGCCAATCGGCAACTTGATTGCACCAGATAGTTCCGAAGCGGTTTCCAGGCTGTTGACATACATCAGCTTGAATAGGATACGCAGCAGATTGGATTGCGGAATACCGGTTTCCTCAATAGTTTTGGGCGCACGCGGCGCTTCATAGATGGCCCGGTCGAGCTGATCCTGAGTCAACGCGCCAAGCGCGACGAGGTTGTCACCAAGGCGCCCGCCATTTTCTTTCTGCCGATGCAGTGCTATTTTTATATCCTCAGGCGTCACCAAATTTTGCGCCAGCAAGATATCACCGATGAGCATTCCTATTCTCCAGTTCTGTTTCCACCGTTTTCCGGCAATTTCGCCATTACACCCGAAATTCGACAGATAGTCCGCCAATTAGCTCCCCAGTCTTACTGCATTTTCGTTAACGCAAGGTTATCCGACGAGAAAAAGCAGAATTACCTTCATCAACAGCGATGGGACGTTTTCCTGTTGAATATGCTGAAAAACATACTCAAAGGAGTTGTCCGTTGGGAATTTAGGTTGTAATCCTTTTCACCTGACGATGTTCTAACGCTGAAACTCACGGGAAAAGCCATGGCCGATTATAAAGCACTTCTGTCCGTTTTTTCGAAAGACCGTGTCGGCCTGATTTCACTGGTCACAGGGCATCTTTTCGACAAGGGGGTTAACCTTGAGGATACGTCCTTCGCCGTGCTTGGAAAGGGCGGCGAGTTCACAAGCGTGATTGATATTCCGGCCGATCTCTCGGAAAAAGAACTTATCGACGAATTACATTCCCTTGATGGAATGAAAAATGCGGACATTGACCTACGCCGTTTTTCCTTTGACGATGTCGACACGCCACCCACCGAAGTGACACACCATATCCATTGCGAGGGGCCTGATCAGCCGGGAGTCCTCGCACGGCTTTCGGAAGTTTTCATCGATTTCGATGCAAATATTGTCCGGCTGAAATCTGATCAAGTTGAGCAGGAAGGCAAAAAGAAATTCATTACCCGCTTTTCCGTTTATATTCCAGAGACACGTGTCAATAATTGTCTTGCCGCGCTGGGCAATACGGCCAGTGCGCTCGGGCAGACATTGTCTGCAGAAGCGGCCGATGAAGAATAGTGTTTAGCTGTTCCTGAAAAAAAGAAATGCGAACAGCGCCATGTTAAAAATGGCGATCAATGACGCGACAATCGCAATCGGCTCATATTCCGGCATACCCGCATAAATAAGGCCAACGCCAAGCGTCAATCCAATGACGGTTACGTGAGCCAGCCAGTATGTAAGCGGCGCAAGTTTCGCCTCTGCGACAGACGGCCAGTTTTTATAGATTAATCCCATCAGCGCCATCGTCACCCAGCCCAAAAGATTAAGATGCGCGTGTGTTGGCATCTGTGAATGGTCTTGTGAAGCCGCCATGTAAATCCCCAGCGCCATTCCCAGTACGATGTATATAATCGACGACTTGATAAATCTTCCGGCCAGCATGATTTCCCTCCCATATACTGAAAACCTGCGTAATAACGCGATTCAGATCTAGTCAAGAGAAACTCAAATTTAAATAAACTTCAATTTTTATTTTCGCTTTGAAGGCGGTCGAGAAGAAGAAATATGACATCAAGGACAGAGGCGCCAAGTTTTCGCGCCCGCTCGGGGGACCAGCCATATGTCGCATCGGACCGGTCGGCGGTGTCCTTGAACGGCATTTCTAGTGTCATGGCAAGGCAACCAAAATACTCGCTGACATGGTTGACGCACAGCGTCATATTTCCCGCACCTTTCTTTGGGATAGGGTAGCCGTGCTGAGTCTGGAAATCGGGGTTGATTTTTTGCCAGCCGCGCTTGAAGTCCGTCAGCAATCTGTCCTTTTCTGCATTCCAACTCGGGATGCCTTGCGCACCGGCTATGAAGTTGTGGGGCAAGCCTTCGTCCCCATGAACATCGAGGCAAAAATCAATGCCGGTCTCCCGCATTTTCTCACGCACCAGATAAACTTCCGGACTCCTCTCCATGTCCGGTTCCTGCCACTCCCGATTGAGATTGGCGCCGGTCGCGTTGGTGCGCAGATGGCCGCGACGGCTGCCGTCCGGGTTCATGTTCGGCACGACATGAAAACATGCCGCCTTGAGAAGTGCTTTGGAAACGGCATCATGTTGGTCCAGCAAACGATCCAGAAACCCCTCTATCCACCATTCGGCCATCGTCTCGCCAGGATGCTGACGGGCGATCAGCCAGAAATTCTTTTTATCACCGCCTGTTTCTCCAATTGTGAGAAGATCCATATCCTGACCGTCAGCGGTCTTACCCAAAACGGATGGCGACACCCTTGGCGACAGAGCTAAGCGTGCAATCAGGTCCGCATGCCGCTCCATCGAATAGGGCGCGAAATAGGCATAATAGACAGAATTGAAATCCGGCTTATGGGAGATTATCAATTCACCGTCCTGATAGGTCGTCTCTACCCGAAACCAGTTTTCCCGATCGTATGATGCAACAGCACGATAATTTTCCCAGCCATGTACATAGGAAGCGTCTTTCGCGTTTTTCAATCGCATAACGCAGTCAGATCCTTTCGCCCCACTCAAGCGAAAGTGAAACCACTGGAAAAACTCAGCATTTGTATCCTGCCGGATACGCAATTGAATATCTGAGGGATCATCGCTTTTGTCGCATTCGATATTACCGCCATCAAACGCGCTACTTACCGCAATCATGCACTTCCTTTCACGGTACCGGTTTCCTTCGCGGCATAGTACGCGCGCCACCCGCCAAACCCGGTAATTTCTTTTTGTCCATCACACAGCATGGCCTCACCAAGCACGCCGAGGACGATCTCCCCATCGGATAACTCGATCTTCCCAATGCAAAGTCCCGGCGGTTCCTGCTCAAGAATACCCGCGAGGCCGTTGGCAGGCACCTCCCATATCTCGAGATCAATGGCCTTACCGCCGGTCGCAACTTTCTGCATCGCGGGATGTCTGCCCTCAATTGACCAGAGGCGATAGCAGGCGGCCGTTCTTGCTTCCTTTACGAACCGCGCCTTCGCCGCGACCATGTTGCCGTTCAACTCCAACCCCCGCATCAAGGTACCATTTACGGCCAGCAGGACCGATGTCATGCAAAGTCCTCTCGTTTTAATATATGTATATCAGTTCAGATTAAAACCATTTCAGTTTCTTAAACAGCAAGACCTGAACCCCGACTAGCACTATAAGAATTCCGGAGAATATATAAAAAGCATGCGGATTTTCAACGCCCGGAATACCCCCGACATTGATCCCGAGCAGACCTGTCAGAAAACCAAGCGGCAGGAAGATCGCGGCTATAACTGATAGCACGTAAAGATTCCTGTTCAATCGATCCGCAATAATATTTGCCAGTTCGTCCTTCACGATCTGGGCCCGTTCGCGAATGGCATCCAAATCTTCCACATATCTTGTCAGATGATCAAAACTCTCCTGCAGGTGACGTCTGTGCGGCACATCTATCCAGGGCAGCTCCGACAGACGCAGCTGCCCGATCGCATCCTTCTGCGGGGCCATATACCGGCGCAGAACAATTGCTTCTTTTCTGATCCCGATAATCTGTTCGCGAAATATCGTGTCCGGATTTTCGAGGATTTTTTCCTCAACATTGTCGGTCTCTTCATCAAGCTCGAGCAGCACCGGCGCCATCCGTTCGGTCAGCCTGGAAATCAGCATGTTAATGAACTGGCCCGCATCCTTCGGACCTTTGCCGGCCTTGATCCGCTCTTCAATATCCAGAACGGCCTTTAGCTGACGGCGCTGAACACTGATGATACGGGCCGGATCAATCCAAAGGCGAATGGAAACCATATCTTCCGGGTCCGCATTCTCGTTCAGGTTAACACCCCTTAGAATGACAAGCGCTCCATCGCCTATTTCCGCAACGCGAGGACGGGTCTCTTCCGCCAGCAACGCATCCACGACGAAAGGATCGAGATACGAGATTTCCTTGTCGAGCCAAGGCTTGGTATCCGGGTGGGATAAATCAAGATGAACCCATGCAAGATTTTCCTTTTTCAGCTCTCGGGAAATAGCCTTGTCACTGACCGATTGTCCGCCACCTTCCCCATCAAAGTCATAGGCAAGCAGAATGGGGCTGCTCATTTTAGGGCCTCCGAATTCTTGATGTGTAGATCCCGCTGCGGGAAGGGAATCTCGATATCGTTGGCCTTGAACTTCCGCCAGATCGCGAACATTACTTCGCTACGCGGACGAATGCGGCCCTCGGCAACATCCTCAACCCAGAAATAGAGTGTGAAATTTACAGAGCTGTCGGCGAAATCAACGAGAAAGCACTCGGCGGCCGGCGTATCCATGCAACGCGGATGCTCCTGCGCCGCTTCCGTAATAAGCCGGGCGGCAAAATCCAAGTCTGTTCCATAGGATACCCCTACATTAATATCGACACGCCCGCGGGAATTGCTGAACGTCCAGTTCGTCACGCGATTTGTAATGAAATCCTCATTCGGAACCATGGTTTCATGGCCATTAAAGGTTTCAATCCGTGTGTATCTCGCGCCGGTTTCCCGGACAAAGCCACTAGTCCCGTCGCCAAGCTCGATTAAATCCCCCTCTTCAACGGATTTTTCGAAGAGCAAAATGATCCCGCTGATAAAGTTGGAGGCAATTTTCTGCAGGCCAAAACCGATACCAATACCAAGGGCACCGCTGAAGACGGTCAGCGCCGTGAGATCGATCCCCAGCACTCCCAGTACAAGCAGGAAGGCCAGGAAATAGATTGCAATCTGGATTGCCTTGATAATCAGTGCCCGATTGCTTGCCCGAATACGCTTTATAGACTTGATCCGGTTTTCCAGTATCTCGGAGAGAATGCCGACCAGCCAGAAAAGGACTATTATGATCGTGATTGCCTTCACCAGTAGATAAATGGAGAAGCGCATCTCACCCAGGTGAAAAGCAAGATTGTCTGAATCCAGAAATTCGCGAACGGGTTGGAGGTATCCGAGATAGCCGAAAACCACAAAGCCAACGATCACAAGCACCAACAGCAACTTTGCAATCCAGGCCCGTGGTTTAAAGATAGAGGTCCAGAATTTCATCATTGGTAAAGCGTTACTCCCTCCAACTCACAGAGGAATAATACTGTACATCAGCTTTTTGGCTATGATTTTCTTACGCAGTCGATGGGCATAATGAACCCCACCTTAACGCTGCAGTTCGACCATCAGTTCCGGATATTTAGAAACCAGACGCAAAAGGTTGTTCATGGGTTGTGATATCGTGACCTTGCCGTTTTCATATTTTTGAAAGGCGTTCGGACCGCCGCCGAATATCTGGCCCGCACGGCGTTGTGACAAGTTAAGGTGGGTGCGCACTTCACGGATTCTTTCCGGCGTCATAACGCCAAGAAACTCCGCTTTCAGTTCAGCCTTGATCCGGGCCACGTCATCCCATGCGCTTTCTTCAACCATGCCTTCGGCGCAGTCGGAATTGGTACAATAAACTCCTGGCAGGTCGACATGACTTTGCAAATGTTTGTAATTGATTGCATAAGTGCGAATTTGACGTTCGACACTACCGCCGCATAAAGGACAGGCCATAATCTTCCCCTACGAATAACTCTACTTGAAATGAACTTAACTATATCCGGCTGGTAACAACAGACTATGGCACCATTATGGCACCCGTGCACCATGACGCCCTCACAGCAGTCTCTTCTCAGAGGCCTCCCTTGTCGAGAATAAAGCCGGCGACCTCGGCCACGCCTTTTCCTGCCTTGATATTGGTGAAAACGAATGGTCTGTCTCCGCGCATTTTCTTTGAATCCCGATCCATAACGCCAAGGTCGGCACCGACATAAGGGGCAAGGTCGATCTTGTTGATGACCAAGAGATCGGAGCGGGTGATTCCCGGGCCGCCCTTGCGGGGAATTTTATCTCCTGCGGAAACGTCAATGACATATATCGTGATATCCGCAAGCTCCGGACTGAAGGTAGCGGCAAGATTATCCCCGCCGGATTCAATCAGGATCAACTCCAGCCCGGCAAATTTTTCTGTTATATCTGCGACAGCGGCGAGGTTGATCGACGCATCCTCCCGAATAGCGGTATGCGGACAACCGCCCGTCTCGACACCGACAATCCGATCCGGCGAGAGCGCACCGGAACGCGTCAGAAACTCCGCATCCTCGCGGGTATAGATGTCGTTCGTGATCACAGCGATATTATGATTATCCCGCAGAAATTTGCAGAGTGCATCCGTAAGAGCCGTTTTTCCGGACCCTACCGGCCCCCCAATTCCGACACGCAATGGTCCGTTATGTGCTGATGTCATGATCTGAAAAGCCTCGTATATTGTGTTTCATGCAAGGAAGAGCACCAGTCAACCATCAGAGTTGCCGAGCTCAGGTCATCTATTGTTGCCTCCATCGCGGAGCGTACAACAGGTTCCGTTTTATCCGCGAGAGACGCAATCGCGCGTTGTCCGTCCGTTTGACCCAGCGGAACAACACGCACTGCGGCGGAAACAAGATTAGAGATAAACCCGTGAAGATATGCTGTCAGCGTTTCCTGAAGCGGTAAGGAGTAGTCCGCCGCCGCGATCCCGATGGCAACGGGGTGCACAATCTGTCCCGACCAATGTGCCTTTAGCGCGTCCAGGTTCCTAGACCGCGGCCCGACGTCAGAAGTGACACTGATGAAGGCGCGGCCCTGTTGCGTAGTTTCAAGCGAAATCTCTTTCGTTGATGCAAATGCATGGCCCGCCTCCGCAATTTCCTTCAATGTTCCTACATCACCGTCGAGCGCCGCCCGGTAAGCGACGGCAAGTAAAATACAATCCGACTTCCCACTGCCATGTTCTAGGATATCGGTAATCCACGGAATCAGATCCTCAACATTGCTTAGCAACCCTGCGTCCACCGCGTATTCGATACCATGACTATAGGTATAGGCGCCGACCGGATAGGAAGGAGACATCCAGGACATCAGTTGAAAGAGAGCCCGCTTATCCATGGTTGTGCCCATGTGCATGTCCGTGGTCATGGCCTTCCGTCTCACCATGACCGTAAGCACCACCTTCCGGATTGAAGGGGGCATCTAGCCGTTCAACAATTGCGCCGAGCCGGACGAGCATATCCTCTATCACATGATCCTGCCGAATACGTAACCGGTCCGCCATCAGTTCGGTCGGAAGATGCCGGTTGCCCAGATGCCAGGCGACACGCACGAGATGCGCCAAATCCGGGGACCGAACATCCGCGACGGGTTCGTCTTTCGCCTGCACCTTGATACCCGAGCCATCCTCAAGCAGCAGAATGTCACCATCGCGCAAGGTCTTTACATCCTGCAGGTTGAGCAAAAATTCCATACCGCCATCTGCCGTTAGTTTTATCCGGCGGCGCCTGCGGCTGTCAAAATCGAGGGTTATTGTATCCAGGATATTGCCGTCGAACTTGTCATCTCTGGAGCATACGGTATGAGAATGGAGCATGATCTAATACATGAAATAGCGTTGCGCCATCGGCAGTTCCGAAGCGGGCTCACAGGTAAGCAACTCACCATCTGCATGAACAAGATATGTTTCCGGATCCACATCGATTTTCGGCGTTGCGCTGTTATGGATCATCGATGACTTGCCGATCCCGGAGCGGGTATTCTTGACCGGCAAAAGCTCCCTCTCAAGTCCGAGCTCACCTTTCAAATCATATTGCAGCGATGCTTCGCTTACAAATGTAACCGAACTTGCCGTCAGGCTTTTACCGAAAGCCCCGAACATCGGACGGTAATGAACGGGCTGCGGCGTCGGAATGGACGCGTTGGGATCCCCCATCGGAGCCGCGACGATCGTCCCGGATTTGAGCACCAGATCCGGCTTCACGCCAAAGAAAGCAGGCGACCAGAGAACAAGGTCCGCAAGCTTTCCTTTCTCGATTGACCCCACGTAACGATCAACTCCTTGGGCTATAGCCGGGTTAATAGTGTACTTAGCGATGTAACGCTTAACACGGAAATTATCGTTATCCCCGGTTTCCTCAACAAGGCGGCCACGCTGTTTTTTCATCTTGTCTGCGGTCTGCCAGGTTCGGATGAGCACTTCACCCACCCGGCCCATGGCCTGACTGTCCGATGCAATGATGGAAAAGGCTCCCATATCATGGAGAATATCTTCCGCCGCAATTGTTTCCTTCCGGATGCGGCTTTCCGCAAAAGCGACGTCCTCCGGTATGTTCGGATCCAGATGGTGGCAGACCATCAGCATATCCAAATGCTCATCAATCGTATTGACAGTGAAAGGCCGTGTCGGGTTGGTGGAAGAAGGAAGCACATTTTCCTCCCCCGCAACTTTGATGATATCCGGCGCATGGCCACCGCCTGCCCCTTCCGTATGGAAGGCATGGATGGTCCGTTTCTTGAACGCCGCCACCGTATTTTCAACGAAGCCCGATTCATTCAATGTATCGGTATGGATCAGGACCTGTACATCCATATCGTCGGCAACGGCGAGGCAGCAGTCAATTGCCGCCGGTGTCGTGCCCCAGTCTTCATGCAGTTTCAGGCCGCAGGCCCCGGCCTGCACCTGCTCTACCAGTGGTTCGGGCAGGCTGGCATTTCCTTTTCCGAAGAAACCGAGATTCATGGGAAATGCTTCCGCTGCCTGCATCATCCGGGCGAGATGAAAAGCGCCGGGGGTACAGGTAGTAGCGTTCGTTCCCGTAGCTGGGCCCGTGCCGCCACCCATCATGGTTGTCACCCCGCTGTAGAGCGCATCATCAATCTGCTGGGGGCAAATGAAGTGGATATGAACATCAAGGGCTCCGGCCGTCAGAATTTTTCCTTCCCCCGCGATCACTTCTGTGGACGGGCCAATAATGATGTCGACATCAGACTGAATATCCGGATTTCCGGCCTTGCCGATGGCATAGATTTTACCGTCCCGTAAACCAACATCAGCCTTGACGATGCCCCAATGATCGATAATCAGGGCATTGGTGATAACCGTATCAACGGCGCCGTCCGCCCGCGTTACCTGCGACTGCCCCATGCCATCACGGATTACCTTGCCACCCCCGAACTTGACCTCCTCACCATATGTGGTGAAATCCTTTTCAACCTCGATAAACAACTCGGTATCGGCGAGACGGACTTTATCGCCTGTCGTCGGGCCAAACATGCCGGCATAGGCGCCTCGTGAAAAGGTAACCGCCATCTTTATTCCCCCTTGTCCAACGGGCCCATAACGGCCTGATTAAATCCATATATCTTGCGTGCACCGGAAATTGCGACAAGCTTCACATCCCGTGTCTGGCCAGGCTCAAAACGGATTGCCGTTCCGGATGGAATATCAAGACGAAATCCTTTTGCTGCCTCCCGATCGAACTCAAGTCCGGGATTAGTTTCAGCAAAATGAAAATGGCTGCCCACCTGAACAGGGCGATCCCCTGTATTCGACACCGTCAGTGTCATCGACTGCCGCCCCGCGTTCAACTCGATATTTCCCTCAGCCGGGATAATTTCTCCTGGTTTCATAACGGGCTCCTTATCGAATGGGATCATGGACGGTAACCAGCTTGGTTCCGTCAGGGAAAGTGGCTTCAACCTGAACTTCATGGATCATGTCGGCAATCCCGTCCATAACCTGATCCTGACTGACGACGGTACCGCCTTCGCTCATTAAAGTAGCGACGGATTTTCCATCACGCGCGCCCTCGATCACATAATCGGTTATCAAGGCGATAGCTTCGGGATAATTGAGTTTTACGCCGCGGGCCAGCCGCTCACGTGCCACCATGGCCGCCAGTGAGACCAGCAATTTATCCTTCTCCCGTGGTGTGAATTGCATTCTCCGCCCCTTTTATTGATTTTCCCATACTTTTGGCAGCGCGACAGAGTGCCCTGCCAGCGTCGATCTCAACTGCGTCAATATCCTGGCAACGGCCCGGCGAAGATCATATCCCGTTTCCGCCAGCACCCGCATGATGAGCAGCTCATCCCGGCAGGTGACCGCCGCCCTTACTCCGGAATTCCGAGCAAGGGTTTGCGCTGTTTCGAGATAGGTCGATGCGACATCATCTGCCAACAGAATAGTCGCAATCCCTTTTGCCCCCGCAAGAACCGCAGGGCGCGCTGCCTCGGCATCTATGTCCCCGTCCAGCTTGAACTGATCAAACCAGATCAGTTTGCCGTCCCGCCAGATTTTCCAGCCATCCTGAATACGTGCCGAATGAAGCGTTTCTCCATAGGCCGTCCGCCCAAATACCGTCGCCTCCACCGCAATCAGACGGCTTCCCGCTTCCAGATTTACCTTGTTCAGTCGGCGAAAGCGGCTCTTGTCAAACAGGATGGTTTCCTGCGGGAGCCATTCAAGTGTCGCCCCGGCGCCAATTTGCATTTCTGCGTCAATCACCGCGGTATTTCCGACCGATTTATAAATCTTCTCTGCGGCCTGCCCGGAAATCGTGAGGCCTGCGCCGGATTCCAGCGCAACCTGATAGGCCATATGATCCCCGCCGGTCAGACCACCGGCCGTATTAATCAGGACAGCCTCGGGATATTCCGCATGATCAACCTTGGGAAAACGAACCCGACCGCAACCCTGCTGATAAAGATGAACAAGTTTCGAAGCAGTGCTTTTCCGGCGGTAAGATATCTCCACTCTACCGTTCGATCGGGCGAGGGCTGCCAACGCTGTTCTCGTAGGTGACGCAGATGCCCCCTTATCCCGATCAGACAGTAAGGTATTTTCGAACGTCACTTTCCAGCATGTCCTTCTTCGCCCCGGCCAAGACCACTTCACCGCGATCCATAACGGCGAAACGATCGGCCAGATCGCGCGCAAATTCAAAATATTGCTCAACCAGCAGGATCGCCATATCTCCCCGAGCGCGCAACAGCTCTATGACTTTCCCAATATCCTTGATGATAGACGGCTGGATCCCCTCCGTCGGTTCATCAAGAACAAGAAGCTTGGGCCTCATCACCAGCGCCCGGCCAATTGCCAATTGCTGCTGTTGCCCGCCCGACAAGTCGCCCCCTCTCCTTCTTAGCATATCTTTTAGAATGGGAAACAGATCAAAGATTTCCGACGGGATATATCTGTCTTTGCGCGGGAGCGCAGCAAAGCCCGTTTTGAGGTTTTCCTGTACAGTCAGAAGCGGAAAAATCTCGCGGCCCTGCGGAATGACGGCAATTCCTTCGCGGGCGCGCTGATGTGCGCTCATATTCGTTATATCCTTGCCGTCCCATATGATTTTCCCACCAGAGACCGGATGCTGACCGACAATTGCCCTGAGCGTACTGGTTTTTCCAACGCCGTTCCGGCCCAGCAGTGAGGTAACCTCACCTTTCTCTACCTCCAGGGAAACATGCCGTAAAGCCTGGCTTGCGCCATAAAAAAGATCGACATTTTCAACAGTCAGCATGATCAGCGCCCCAGATAGACTTCAACGACACGTTGGTTGTTTTGCACGGTATCCAGGCTGCCTTCGGCAAGAACGGACCCCTCATGCAACACCGTTACCTTCGAATTGAGCGCCCGAACAAACTCCATGTCATGTTCCACCACGACAACGGAATGCGTTGCCGAGATTTCACGCAATAGTATGGCTGTCTGCTCCGTCTCCGCATCTGTCATGCCCGCAACCGGTTCATCAACCAGCAACAAATCCGGATCCTGCATCAGCAACATACCGATCTCCAGCCACTGCTTCTGACCATGAGAAAGGCTGCCGGCAAGATCGCCCGCCTTCTCGGTAAGCCGAATAACACGAAGAACATCCATTATCCGTGCGACTTCTTCATCATTCAACGCCGCAAAAAGCGTTGTCATGACGCTTTTGTCACCTTTTAATGAAAGTTCAAGATTATGGAAAACAGTCTGGCTTTCGAACACTGTCGGTTTCTGAAACTTGCGGCCTATTCCAAGGTTTGCGATATAAGCCTCGTCATGCTTTGTAAGGTCTATGCCGTTCTTGAAAAAGACTTCGCCAGTATCCGGTTTTGTCTTGCCCGTGATCACATCCATCATCGTTGTCTTACCAGCACCGTTTGGACCAATAATCGCGCGCATTTCGCCGGGATCAACAACGAAGCTGAGGTTGTTCAAAGCCTTGAAACCATCGAAACTGACGCTGACGCCGTCGAGATAAAGGATCGACGTTAAGTCCTGATCATTTGACTCTTTGGGATGCGTTGTCATTGTTCTTCTTTCACTGAAACCGGCGTGTTCATATCAGGCTTGTCCTGCCGTGTTTGCTTTAGCTTGTCTATCCAGATACCCGCCGTCCCGACGATGCCTTTTGGCAGGAAAAGCGTTGAGAAGATGAACAGGCCACCAAGGAAATAAAGCCAGGCTTCCGGAAAGCTGCCGGTAAAATAACTCTTGCCCCAGTTGATGAGAAATGCTCCGAGAACGGCTCCCCACAAAGTCCCACGTCCACCGACAGCCACCCAGATCACAATCTCAATCGAGTTGGCAGGGGAAAATTCGGACGGATTGATGATACCGACCTGCGGCACATAGAGAGCCCCCGCAATACCTGCGAGAATGGCGGAGACGACAAAGACGAAAAGCTTATAATATTCCACCCGATAGCCTGAGAAACGGGTCCGGCTCTCTGCATCACGAATGGCGATGAGCACCCGTCCAAGCTTCGATTGAGTGATAAAGCAGCAAACCAGATAACCAAGCGCCAGCGCAATCAGGGAGGCCACAAAAAGGCCAAGTCTTGTTCCTGTAGCCTGCAAATCAAAACCCAGAATATCCTTAAAGTCCGTCAGGCCGTTATTCCCGCCAAATCCCATATCATTGCGGAAGAAAGCGAGAAGCAGAGCATAGGTCATCGCTTGGGTGATGATCGAAAGATACACCCCGGTCACCCGCGACCGGAACGCAAACCAGCCAAAGACGAAGGCGAGGAAACCCGGCACGAGGATCACCATCAGCATGGCAAACGGAAACATATCAAAGCCAGACCAATACCAGGGGAGTTCTGTCCAGTTGAGGAACACCATGAAATCCGGCAGAATTGGATTGCCGTAGACACCCCGATCGCCAATCTGGCGCATCAGATACATGCCCATTGAGTACCCACCCAGCGCAAAAAAAGCACCGTGGCCAAGGCTAAGGATACCTGCAAACCCCCAGATAAGGTCTACGCTGAGAGCCAGAAGCGCGAAGCAGACATACTTGCCCATCAGGCTGACCAAATAGGTGGGCACGTGGAAAGACGAGCTCGGCGGTAGGAACATATTGCTGAGAGGAACAAGGAGGGCGGCAACAAGAAGAATCCCCAAAAACGTCTTGCCACCGCCCGGAAGACCCGTCATGAGGGAAACGAACGGGCCTTTTTGTGCGTTGTTTATCGCATCCATGGCTTAATTCTCCACAGCGCGGCCTTTGAGGGCGAACAGTCCTCTAGGTCGCTTCTGGATAAACAGAATGATGAAAACAAGAACCAGTATCTTGGCGAGAACAGCACCAGTGTATGGTTCAAGGAATTTGTTGGTGATACCGAGGCTGAGGGCGCCGACGAGTGTGCCCCATAGATTACCGACGCCACCGAATACAACGACCATAAAGCTGTCAATAATATATGCCTGTCCTAGATTAGGGCTAACGTTGTCAATCTGGCTCAAGGCGACTCCGGCCATGCCCGCAACGCCCGAGCCCAGGCCGAAGGTCATGGCATCGACCCAGCCAGTCCGGATACCCATCGAAGCGCCCATCTTGCGGTTCTGGGTGACGGCACGCATCTGCAGGCCGAAAGAAGTCTTCCGCAGAACCATCATCAGCATTATCAGAACCGCCGCCGCAAAAAAGATAATGGCAATACGGTTATAGGTCAGCGCCAGTCCGCCGGTGATCTCCCATGTTCCGCTCAGCCAGTCAGGAGAGGACACTTCCTTGTTGGTAGGTCCGAAGATTGTGCGAACGAATTGCTGTAGTATCAAACTCAGCCCCCATGTCGCGAGCAGGGTTTCAAGCGGACGGCCATAAAGGAAACGGATAATGCTCCGCTCGATGGCTATACCGCAGAGGCCTGCTACAATAAAGGCAGCCGGGATCGCGGCGATGAGTGAGAAGGTAAGAAGTTCGGGGGCGAAGTTCCGACACAGCTCCTGAACAACATAGGTCGTATAGGCGCCGATCATCACCATTTCGCCATGCGCCATATTGATTACCCCCATCACCCCGAAAGTGATAGCGAGGCCAATAGCAGCGAGAAGCAGAACGGAGCCAAGCGAAATACCCTGAAATACATTTTCGACAATGCCAAGCATCGCGAGCTTTTCTTCAACCTTGGCAAGTGCCTGATCAATCGCTGTCGCCAGAGCCTGAATTTCCGGCAACGGGTTCTCGATGGCGGCGAGCCTGTTCGCCTCCGCGCTTAACAGGGACCTGACCTCAGGGTCCGTCTCTTCTTGTAATATCAGAAGCGCCTCCCCTTGCACTTCCGGAGTATCCCCATGTACGAAGTTTAGTGCCGCCAGTGCGCGGCGCATTGCTGCGGCTACTGCGGTATCTGTCTCAGCTGCGAGAGCATCGCCCATGGGGACTATCATTTCCACAGGACGACTCTTGAAGACGGCGTCAGCGGCCTTCAGCCGGAGAAGAGGGTCTTCATTCAGAAGCGTAAGCCGACCAAGAAGATCTTTTATCAGGCCTCGCATCCGGTTGTTAATACGAATTTTAGTCAGGTCGCCGCTTTTCAGGTCGCCCAAATCCTCGTCAGTCAGAATATCCGTGACCTGAACCCCACCGGTAGCGGATTTATGATAAACGAGGCGGTCAGTATCCTTTACTGCATAAAGATCCCCGGCCAGCAGCGTCTCCAGCAGCAGAATTGCGCGGGCGTCTCCCGTTGCCGCGATAGCCTCAGTCGCCTGAATTTTATCGCCATAGCTTTTTGAGAGGAGACCGCTCGCCACTTCTTCCAGATCGGCCCGGGCCGGAGCCTGGATTGCCACTGAGAAGAGCAGGGCCGCAATGATGATTTTCAGAATAATCCGCATGGGGGTTTCCGGATTCTCGCGTTGAATTATGGGAGGGAGAAGGGTCGAACGAACGCCGGCCCTTCTAAAGTCATCTATCAGTACATTGGCTTTTCACAACCACCGCAGACATATGGATAGGTCCAATCTGCAACGAGCTTCGCACTTTCCGGAATGTAATCACTCCATGCATCGCCAACGACAACATCTTCCGTCCGCCAGACGGTTTCAATCTGGCCATTGTCTTGGATTTCGCCAATGAGTACCGGCTTGGACAGGTGATGGTTTGTGTTCATGACCGCCGTACCGCCCGTCAGGTTCTTGACTTTCTGGCCATACATTGCCTGACGCACTGCATCAACGTCTGTTGTTCCGGCCTGTTCAACGGCCTGTGTCCACATTTTGAACCCGATATAGGTTGCTTCCATCGGATCATTGGTTACGCGTTTGTCGTCACCGATGAAGGCCTTCCACTTCTTGATGAAAGCGTCATTTTCTTCGCTCTCAATACTCATGAAGTAGTTCCAAGCGGCGAGATGGCCAACCAGCGGTGCGGTGTCGAGACCAGCAAGCTCTTCTTCACCAACGGAGAATGCGACGACAGGAATGTCCGCAGCATCGATACCCTGGTTTCCAAGTTCCTTATAGAAAGGCACGTTGGCGTCACCGTTGATGGTGGAAACCACGGCAGTTTTCTTGCCTTCAGAGCCAAACTTCTTGATATCGGAAACAATCGTCTGCCAGTCGGAATGACCGAAGGGCGTGTAGCTGATCATGATATCTTCTTCAGCGACACCCTTGGCTTTCAGGAAAGACTCAAGGATTTTGTTTGTCGTACGTGGATACACATAGTCAGTACCGGCGAGAACCCAGCGTTCAACACTGCCGCCTTCTTCGCTCATCAAATACTCAACGGCCGGGATCGCCTGCTGGTTCGGTGCGGCGCCAGTGTAGAACACATTGCGTGAGCTTTCTTCACCTTCATACTGTACCGGGTAAAACAGCATGCTGTTCAGCTCTTCGAATACCGGCAAAACAGATTTACGCGAAACGGACGTCCAGCAGCCAAAAACCACATCCACGTTCTCGACTTCAATCAGTTCGCGCGCTTTTTCCGCGAAAAGAGGCCAGTTTGACGCGGGGTCAACAACAACCGCCTCAACCTTTTTGCCCAAAAGACCGCCATTTTTATTGAGATCGTCAACCATCATGAGGACTGCGTCCTTCAATGTTGTCTCCGAAATTGCCATCGTGCCGGACAGGGAATGCAAAACCCCTACCTTGATCACGTCATCCGCAGCCTGAGCCGTCCCCAGGCCGAGAGCGCTTGTCGCCAACATGGCCGCGCCGGTAATCACACCTGCGACTTTGCGTAGTCCTAACATTTGATGATGCCTCCATAGCACATTGTTTTTTATAGTGCCCCTTGAAAAGCAAAGGTCATGCCAAATGCAGGGGTAAAGCCCTCACCTTATGGTAACATACTGATAATGTTGTATTTTATTAACAGAAAGCAAAAGAGAGAGACGTGCTATGTGAACAACGGTGCGTCCAACTTGCCCATTATGTCTATTTTTTATGCAATTACATAGAGTCTCTGTTGAGACTGGGTATTTTTGTCTATTTTTTAGGCATCTAGACTTTCTCTCGAGTTCCTAGTGCGATAGAGATATTTATGCGCATGAACACGAACTTCGCACACAGAAAAATAGGATGCCGAACAACTAATATTGAGATATAACGTTCAAATTAAACTTCTCAGTAAACATGCCAACATCAGTATCAACCCGGCTGCAAGCTCGCCTTAAGGAGAAAATATCAGCAAATAAAAAAGTGTTATCCCAAACATTGCGCTTGCGCATATTAGCAGTTCATGATTCACTCAAAAAATTATAATTTCTAAGGTTTTTTGTTTTCTGATCTATAAACTCCGCTTATAAAACAAATATAACTTTAGATTTAAGTATCGTTTTGCTTTCAGGTAATAAAATGTACATACAATTCAATATTAGCAAAATAATGATTTTTCTAATCACTGTTACAGTTTTTTTGATATTGGCTAACTTAACTGTTATTATTATAAAATTCGATTATAATATTAATATTAATACGATTTTTTATAAATTAATTTTCGATGACGAGGAAAACATACCAACATTCTTCTCTTCAACCATCCTATTATTCTCTTCTGTTCTCTTGTTTATAGTAGCAAATTTTCATAAAATAGGACGGACCGGGGATTATAAATATTGGCTAGTACTTGCGTTGATTTTTCTCTTTCTTGCCGTCGATGAAGGCTCGTCACTCCATGAGTATATTATCCTACTTTTCTGGCGCGCATACGAACCATCGGATTTTGACAATTACGTTTGGCCATCAGTTTATGGCATTTTAGTTGCTTTGCTTGCGATAGCTTACTGGAAGTTTATTTTCTCATTACCAAAAAGAATATTCTTATTATTTATTCTCTCCGCCATCCTTTATGTCGGCGGCGCAATCGGATTTGAACTCTTGGGAAGCGTGTATATTGGCGCATCATGGTATCAGCCTATTGAATGGGAGGCTGTCGCCGATCAAACATACTACCTGATAGCCACAGTGGAGGAATCTGCTGAGATTTTTGGTGTATTGGTTTTTATTTACGCACTGCTCAAATATATAGAAATCAAATGGCAGGGGCTGTACCTTTATGAAGGCATCATACCTTCAAAAAGGGAAGTTCTTTGAGGTGCAGCCTTAAATCGTGAATTTTATTTACAGAAAAACAATGAATCGCACGCAAGACTGTTACTAATCGAGATCAACTTTGCCGCGGCTTTTTTTCAGCCCGCCGCGGCGCTGCTTTGTCTCGAGGCGGCGCACTTTCGATGCATAGGTCGGTTTCGTCGGCCGCCGGTATTTCGGAACAACAGCTGCCTTTCTGATCAACTCGCAAAGCCGCTCAATCGCGGCTTTGCGATTTCGGTCCTGTGAACGGTATTCACTTGAGCTCAGGACCAACACACCTTCCTTCGTCATGCGCTGCCCGGCAAGCTCTCTTAACTTTGCAAATACGTAGGGCGGGAGATTAGGGCTGGCTTTCGCATCAAACCGCAACTGGACCGCAGTCTCAACTTTATTGACATTCTGCCCGCCCGGTCCGGAAGCTCGAATAAAGCTCTCCGTAATTTCCGAGTCATCCAGTGTAATGCTGTTGTTGATCCTGATCATAATATCCCGGTTAAACAAGAAACCCCGGACAAAATCAAGACCCGGCGACATCCGCTACAGATATGTGCTGATCTGATCCTTGAGTGACAGACGCTGACGACGCAATTGCTTTTCAAACCCTTCATCCGCCGGAGCGACGTTCGTTTCGATCCGATGAATTTGCCGGTTAACCGAATGATACTCCTCACTCAACTTGGCAAAATGTGCGTCGCTCTGGGTCAGTTCATGAATCCGGTCCCTGGAATCAGGAAACTCCTCAGCGAGCTCATGGGGAACATGCGTCATCGTAAATACCCTCCATTCAAATATCCAGCAGTCGCTTATAATTTTACAGTTAATCTGTAAACAGCTTGATACAAGGTCACCCGCGGCGCTTTGACACACTAACCTAACCGACATGAACCAGTGTTTTTCCGATAGCCTGCTGGCTTTCGAGGCGGGAAAGGGCGGCTTTTGCCTGAGTGAGAGGGAAGACTTTGTCGATGACAGGGCGCACCGCCCCCTGCTCACACAATGTAAAGAGCTCCTCCATTACACGCATGGAGATGTCGGGACGGTTCCAGGCGGTCAGCGACCAGTTGGTTCCAACGACCGAATAGGACTTTATCAGCGGCATATTGACACCGAGATTCGGAATGCGGCCAGAGGCAAATCCGACAATCAGCAGCCGCCCCCCGATCGCCATCCGCCTGGAGCAAATATCAAAGAGATCGCCGCCAACCGGATCATAGACTACGTCAACGCCCCGGTTGTCCGTAAGCTCCTTCAACCTCTCGCCAAGATTTTCTTCGCGATAGTTGATCGCAACATCCGCCCCGGACTCCAGAGCAGAACGCATTTTCTCAGAACTGGAGCAAACTGCGATGACCCGAGCGCCGAGCGCCTTGCCAATCTGTACAGCGTAATTGCCTGTCCCTCCCGCTGCCCCGAGAACAACCAGTGTTTCCCCTGCGGCGAGACGGCCACAATACCTCAGGCCATACATCGCGGTTCCGCCGGCAAGCGGGATTGCGGCACCGACATCGTGGGAAAGGCTGTCGGGTAGCTTGAAGCACATTTGCTCGCGCGCGGAGCTATACTCCCCAAGCGCTCCCTGCCCCATGCCGACAATCCGGTCACCTGCTTTGAGCCGGCGGCAATCCGCACCTGCTTCTCTAACGATGCCTGAGAATTCCAGACCAAGAACAAAGGGGAGATCCGGCTGATCCTGATAAAGACCTTTTGGTTGCAGCACATCGGGGAAATTGAGCGCCGCCGTTTTAATCTCGACAACAACACCACGAGGCCGGACCGTCGGTTCTGGAAAGTCCTGCAACTGCAATCCTTCCAGTCCACTCAGATCATTGACAACAATCGCTTTCATTATTCTTTTTTCCGCCTTGCTGTTCTTTGATTATGAAGAATATCTTTAAAAGTCTCATATCGCAAGTATAAAAAGTCTCGTACTGAAAGCATGGCAGTGCTATAGAAACAGGATGTTGCAGAATGAGTTATTGGTGGATAGCAGTTGCTCGGTCGAGCGTTCCTTCGAGATTCTCGGCGGAGCCTGGACGTTTCTGGTGCTGCGAGAAGCACTCTTGGAACATGCAGTCCAGTTTGACAGCTTTCAGTCGAACCTAGGAATAGCCCGCGAGTCGTTGAAACGCGTGCTCAAACGTCTTGTTCGGTATGGCGTCATGGAGCAGCGCCCGCTCAGCGAGGGAGGACGGCGCAAGGGTTATTTCCTGACGCAGCAAGGACGTGATCTGCTGCCCGCCTTAGTCGCCGCCATGAACTGGGGGCAGGACTGGACCAGCGAAAAGGCGGCAGGGGAATGCCTAATCCATTTGAATTGTGGCGAGCCGCTTAAAAATGCGGTGGTCTGCTCTGAATGCCGTCATTCGGTTGACCCCCGGGAAGTTCATTTTGAAAGCCGGATTCGGACCCGAAGCAAGGGACGGGAAAAATTCGCCAAGATGAGATATGTCGAGCAAAGCCTGCTGGAGCGACAACGCCCCTGTTCCATCGCGCGAACCATGGCGACAATTGGAGACCCATGGAGCTTCCTGATCATACGGGAATGCTTTTACGGTGTTCGGCGGTTTGATGTATTTCAACGCCGCCTGTCCATCGCGAGCAATATTCTGGCGGCGCGCCTTAAACGATTTGTTGCAGCGGGCATATTAAAAACCCACCCTGTTCCCGACCAGCCGCATCTCTCGGAATATCGAATGACCGAGAAAGGTATGGCGCTATATGCAATTCCGCTCGCGATCATTGCCTGGGGTGATAAATGGCTTGCCGATGATAAGGGCCCGCCCCTGATCCTGACCCATAAGAGATGCGGACATGTGTTTTCGGCAACCCTTTTCTGCCGGACTTGTAATACGAAAGTTGACCTCGATCAGGTAGCCTATCAGCCATCCTCCCCGACGGATTGAGAGCGGACGTAATTTCCTGCCCATTTATAGTCGGGTTTTCCATTAGCATGACGCGGTATCTCCGGAACGAGGAAAACCGCTTTTGGCAGTTTGTAACGGGCAATATGCCGGGCGCATTCTGCCTTAAGCTCCTCAATGCCTGGATTTTGCCCATCGTGACAGGCAATAACGGCAACGACTTCCTGTCCCCAACGCAAACTCTGCCGGCCCACAACCAGAGCATCCGTGACGGCCGCATGCTTCTTCAGAGCCTCTTCCACTTCCTCGACAAAAACCTTTTCACCGCCACTGTTGATGACCAGAGAGTCACGGCCAAGGAGACGGACAATATCTCCGGGCAGGAGTTGGGCACGATCACCGGCAATCGCGTATCGCTCCCCCGCCAGCTCAACAAAGGTCTTCTTCGTGGCAACTTCATCATTAAGATAGCCGATCGGCACATAACCCTGCCGGGCCCACCACCCAACGCCCGCATGCCCCGGTCCCAGCAGTCCTGTTTTGGTGTCATTCAGAACCGCATTGCCGGGAGATAGGCGGAATGTTCCGGGCGCATTTCCCTCTACATCATCGACATGCTGTCCCTGATTACCCCCTTCAGAGGATCCCAGAAAATCAAGAATGCGGGTTTTCGGGAGCAGCCGAACCAACTCATGTTTAGTTTTGACGGATAAATGGGCACCACTGTTCAAAAAGAAGCGTAACGACGCGAGGGTATGCTTACCCTTCTTCATCTCCTTGATAAGGGGCAGTGCAAAGGCATCTCCAACAATCGAGATCATCACGACTTTTTCCCGGTCGATTGTATCAAGAATATCGGTTGGATCGAGCTGATCCACCCAATCCTGGATGACAACAGTGTTGCCGGCAAACAATCCCATTATGGCGTTCCATTGTCCTGCCGCATGCATGAAGGGAGGGGCAGGCATTACCGGCATGGTTCCTTTCAGGGCGGTGGCGGCGATTTCCTCAAGGTTGTCAATGATACCCTTGTCGGACAACCGCCGCCCGCCCAGAACGGAAATCATTATATCCCCCTGCCGCCAGAGCACGCCCTTCGGCTTTCCGGTGGTGCCTCCGGTATAAAGAATATAAAGATCGTCCGGGCTGTAGTGTAATGTCGGCGTTGTGGGCTCAGACTCCCTCAGCAAGTCTTCATAGTCAACGGCGTCCTCAATAAAACGAGGGCCGCCATCATCGACTTCAATGTAATACTGAAGGGCCGGAAGCTGATCCCGGATTGCGGCCAGCTTTTCACCGAAGCTCCGCTGATAAACGATTACCCGTGCTTCGGAATTGTTGAGAAGATAGACTAGCTCCTCCTCGACATAGCGATAGTTAACATTGAACGGGGCGAGGCGCGCCTTGAAGGCGCCGAACATCGACTCCAGATATTCATTGCCATTATAGAGATAGATGGCGAGTCGGTCCTGCCCGGATTGCCAATTCTCCAACTGCGCACGTTCCTGATGGCAGCCGAGCCCGAGCGCAAGCAAGGCGTTGGCTAGACGGTTCGACCTTTTCTGGAAGTCCGCGAAGGTCCAGCGCTTCCCACGACAAACGATCGCTTCACGATCCGGTATTGCCGCCGCAACGCAATCAAGCACCTCAGGCAAATGGAACATTCAGTTACCCCAAAGCAGTCCACCGACCGAACCCGACCGGTGGATAGCAATTTTAATCCGACCAGAAATCCTTTGAAAGCTCCCGCCGTTTCTTGCGGGAGTCCGCATCTTTAAAATCTTTCAGGCCGGAAGACCCACGTGCATATGGCATGATGGGGACTTCAAATGCCAACGCGCCCTGCACCGGCAAGTCTGCGCTTTTGTTCAAGGCGAACTTGGTTCGCCGGACCGTCATCGGATGCTTCTGCAGCATGATATGCGTCAGCTGGGCAACCTGATCATCCAGCTCCTCCGGGGCGACAACGCGATTGACCAGATCATAGCGTTCCGCCTTTTCCGCAGAGAACATCATGCCGATCAGATTCCATTCCTTCGCCTTGCGCCGCCCGGCAAATTTCGGAATGCGCGATAGACCACCCCAGCCAGGCGTAATATCCCAGTCAATTTCCGGCATGCCCCAGCGTGACCGGTCAGTCGCCACCACAAAATCACAGACAAGCGTCAATTCAAGCCCGCCGCCTGTGCAGACACCATCAACGGCGGCAATCGTGACAGGAGTCAGGTCCTCGATCAGCTGCACCGTTTCCTGATAAAGCCTTACCTGCCAGTAGCTCTCATCGCCCCGCCATTCGTTGAATTCTTTGATATCATCACCGGCGCAAAAGGTATTCCCCGCACCGCGAAGGACCATGACCCGGCATTCCCGATCGGCGCGAACGGCCAGAATGGCGTCCTTCAACTCGGCGGAAAGCTCCCGGTCCAGCGCATTATGCACTTCGGGCCTGTTGAGGGTAATTGTCGTGACAGCATCCTGTCGGTCGAAGATCAGTTTCTTATAGTCGCTCATTCTTTTTCCTTCCCCGTTAGGTATTCTTGTCTGCTATAGTAACTTTCGTTATAAGATTAATAGAAAGTCTAATAACGAAAGTCAATGCACAAAAATATTTGAATCAAGGGCCGCCAGCATGAGCGACATCCCATCACATAGAGAACCCCCGCCAGGCTTCAAGGAAAGCCTGACACGTGGGCCTTTCTCCACTCACAATGGCCCGTTCTATCACAAGGTGGATGGGGATCGTTTTTGGCACGGCCTCTTCATTACGGAACGCCATTGCAATTCACGCGGACGGCTGCATGGCGGCATGATAACTACCTTCGCCGACGGTCTGATGGCCACGGCTGTCCGGCGGGCAAACCGGATACCTTCTGTAACGGTCAGCCTGAATTGCAATTTCAGTGCTGCGGCGGATATCGGTGACTGGCTTGAAGGAACGGCACGACAGAGCGGAACGAGTGACGGCTTCGCCTTTGTCGAGGCCGAAGCCTGGGTCGGCGACAGGATCGTTTTTAACGCAAGTGGAGTTTTCCGGTTGCTCGAAGCGCAAAAGTAAAAACAAAAAAGCCCCGCCGTTTCCGGCCGGGCCTTTTGAAATAATGGAGCGGGCGATGAGATTCGAACTCACGACCCTAACCTTGGCAAGGTTATGCTCTACCCCTGAGCTACGCCCGCTCGAGCGTGCAACATCGGTTGCGAGGCGGGATAATACGTAAATAGCCCCTGAATGCAAGCGCGTTTTCTGAAAAAATGCGGCTTTTACCATTTCTTTATTTCCCTCAATGGATAGAGCCGCTAGTTTCCCCGTCAATCCGGTAGACGAAAGGACCAAGAATGCCTGCAACGCCCGAGGAATTGTTCGCCAAACTTGACGCATTGGGAATCACTCACGAAACCCATCATCATGCGCCGGTTTTCACGGTCGAAGAGGCGCAAGAGCAGACCGACCATCTCCCCGGCGGACATTGCAAGAACCTGTTCCTGAAAGACAAGAATGGCGATCTTTATCTTATCATCTGCCTTCAGGAAACGGCAGTGGACCTCAAGGCGTTCAGGAGTCTTGTCGGCGCGAAGAACCTGAGTTTCGGCAAGCCGGATCTGTTGTTCGAAGTGCTGGGAGTCGAACCCGGCTCCGTGACGCCCTTTTCCCTCATAAACGATACGGACAAAAAAGTATCTGTCGTCCTTGAGAAGCGGATGATGACCCTTGACCTGCTCAACTATCATCCGCTCCGCAATACAATGACGACACAGATTTTGCCACATGATCTGGAGAAGTTCATCGCCGATTGCGGGCACACACCGCAAATTCTGGACCTTCCTGAACACAGTTGAGAATTTCGACGGCGCCTTGATTGTTTACAGCTCTGGCCTAAATCACCAACAGGCCCACTTAACAAAGACAGATTTAGGTGCTATTTCAAGGTTCGTGCGGCTGTCGGCTTCGGCGGCGTAAGCTACTTTGGTAATGAATAAATACTGGTAAACTGGACTTATGGAAACTCTGATTAGTGACGGCGCCGGCTCAGGCGATGATTGGATTAAGGATGGCTCCACCGAGACATTCATGCAGGATGTGGTCGAAGCCAGCAAGGAAACCCTTGTTCTTGTAGATTTATGGGCTCCCTGGTGTGGCCCCTGCAAACAACTTGGCCCCATAATCGAGAAAGTCGTCAAGGATGCCAAAGGTGCGGTAAAACTCATCAAAATTGATATCGACCAGCATCCGCAAATCGCGCAGAGCCTGCAAGTGCAATCCATTCCGGCGGTGTTTGCGTTCAAGAACGGACAACCGGTCGATGGTTTTATGGGCGCCCTGCCCGAGAGCAAGATCAAGGAGTTTGTCGAGCGTCACGCGGGGCCGATTGGCCCGTCCCCTGTGGAAGAAGCCTATGGGTCCGGCACCGAGGCACTGGAGTCGGGCGACACGGAAGTTGCTCTGGCTGCCTTTGCCAAAATTCTCGAAATAAAACCTGATCATGTTGATGCCAAAGCGCAGCTGGCCCGGCTTTATGTCAAGCTTGGCGAGTTGGAGGCGGCCAAAAGCCTGATGGAAACGATTCCCGACAGCCCGCAAAAATCCCCGGCTGTGTCAGCAGCCCTTGCCGCCATCTCGATTGCGGAAAACGCAACAGATGCCTCGGAACTGGAACCTATGCGTGCGAAAGTCGAACAAAACCCGGATGATCTGGATGCCCGGCTTGAACTTGCAAAGGCACTGGTCGGGAATGGTGATCACGAAGCAGGCGGAAACGAGCTGATCGAGATTATCCGCCGCGATCGCGACTGGAATGAAGCGGCAGGACGTCAGGAGCTATTAAAACTTCTGGATATGTTGGGACCGACAAACCCGCTTACGAAAACGCTTCGACGGCAGTTGTCCACGATCCTCTTCGCATGACGGACACCGGGGCAAATACGGGATTGGAAGAACTCCCGCCTGTATTACCGATCTTCCCGCTGACCGGTGCCCTGCTGCTGACAAACGGCCACCTGCCGCTCAATATATTTGAGCCACGTTATCTCGCCATGGTGCAGGACGCCATGGCGACGCACCGACTTATAGGGATGGTCCAGCCACGGGATCCGGAATCCGACATGATAACACCGGAAATATATAACGTCGGCTGTGTCGGCAAGATATGCGAATATGGAGAATTGCCCAACGGCATGCTGCGGATCACGCTGGAAGGGATGTGCCGGTTTGAAATCGTAAAGGAACTTGATATCGCGACGCCATACCGCCAGGTCACCGCGAATTACCAGAAGTTCAAGCATGACCTGGAACCGGTTCACAGAAATTGCGTCGACCGGGACGCGCTTCATGACGCGTTGCATCATTTTCTGGAATTTGAAGATGGCTCCAGCGACTGGCAGACCTTGGACCATCTTGAAGATGACAGCCTCGTGAATTCTCTTTCAATGATTTGTCCTTTTTCACCTGCGGAAAAACAGGCCCTTCTGGAGGCCACCGACATCGCAACACGATCGCATCTGCTGATCAGTCTTTTGCAGATGATGCTTCAACAGGTTGAAGCCCATCGCACTGTCCAATAAAAAAGAATGAAAGCCCCAAGCCATGAGCGAAAATAAGAACCTTGCTGTGGATCCGAAACTACTCGAAATCCTTGTCTGTCCGCTCACAAAGGGTCCTCTGATTTTTGATCGGGAGAATAACGAGCTGGTCAGCAAGGCCGCCGGACTTGCCTATCCGATCCGCAACGGCATACCGATCATGTTGATGGATGAGGCCCGGGAAATAGACGAGATAAAAAGATAATGAGCGGTGAAATTTATGACCAGGCCGGCCGTCCGAAGCCGCAGGAAGTGCGCCTAAAAAAATCTGAAAAAGCACTGTTGGTATCTTTCAAAGACGGGCATTCTTTTCGCTTTCCGGCCGAACTTTTGCGAGTTGAAAGTCCATCGGCCGAGGTGCAAGGCCATGGCGCGAGCCAGAAGCAAACGGTTTCCGGCCGGCGGCATGTAGGGATTATGGGTCTGGAGCCGGTAGGAAATTATGCCATACGCATTACGTTTGATGACCTCCATGACACCGGGCTGTTTTCCTGGGCCTACCTCTATGAGCTCGGCCTCAATCAGGAAGGTGTTTGGAAGATTTATTTGGACAATCTAGCCCGAGCCGGACTGAGCCGCGACCCATAATCCCTCAAAGCGCCTCTCCGCGAAGAAGCCGTGGCATCTTGCCAACCGTGCCACGCGCATGCTCCATGAAAAAGCCCTTGAGATGCGGCATCCGGTTTACTGCCGCAAGACCAAGGTCACGGGCAAGCCGGACAGGACCTATATCATTCGTAAACAGACGGTTCAGGCCATCCGTAATTGCCAGCAGGGTGACACTATCAAACCGGCGCCAGCGCTGATAATCATCAAGCGTCATAACGCCGCCAATATCCTGACCGAGCCGGGCCGCATCAATCACCACCTCGGCAAGCGCCGCCACATCGCGCAGACCAAGGTTGAGGCCCTGCCCGGCAATCGGATGCATGCCGTGGGCCGCGTCTCCGATCAGCGCAAGGCGTTCATCGACATATCTTTCCGCCTGATGCAGGTTGAGCGGATAACTCCAGTGCGGGCCAACTACCTCCAGTTTTCCGAGATAATTCCCAAAACGCTTCGCCATTTCCCTCTGAAAGTCTTCCTTGCCTAGCGCCATGATTACCTGTGCCCGTTTTGTCGGCTCGGTCCAGACGAGAGAGGAACGGTTGCCCGTCATCGGCAGGATAGCGAAGGGGCCTGGGTTGAGAAAACGCTCCTGGGCGACACCATGATGAGGCAACTCATGGGCAATAGTGCATACAATCCCCATCTGGTCATAGGACCAGCCCATCGTCTTGATCCCTGCCTCTTTTCGAAGCGGAGAATTACGGCCATCAGCACCAACGGCAAGTCTCGCTTTGATAATATCGCCCGACTCAAGTTGCGTCGTAACGCCGCTACTATCTCGCGTGACCGATCGATATTCTGCCGGTGCCAAAACGGTTAATGTGGGAATTTCCTTGGCACGCCGGTAGAGAGCTTCACGAAGATGCCTGTTCTCAACCATATGACCAAAAGGCTCTTCTCCGAGCTGGCGATGATCGTAATGGAGGAAACATTTCGAGGGACCGTCCGTAATGCGGATATCCAGCATTGGCTCCTTCTCGGCGACATGATTCCAGACACCGGACGCAACCAACAGATTTCGCGATGCATGCGCAATGGCGGATACCCTTCCATCGAACTTCGCGTCGACAAGATTGGCTGGCGTTTCCCGCTCCAGCAAGACGACTTCCAGCCCCGCCGCAGCGACCGCAATCGCAAACGGCAGACCGTTCAATCCACCGCCGACAACAAGAATATCCGCTTCCATTGTCTTGCCTGACATTTTCTCCGCCATTAACTCGCTACCTCTATTGCCTCGCTTTAAATATAGGCCTAATCTGCCCGCATGACAAAAAACTGGCACGACATGACCGCCCTTGAACTCGGGCAGCATATAGGCGATAGGGCAATTGATTCAATTGAACTTGCGCAATATTTTCTCGGCCGGATTAAAGAACATGATCCCCAGAAACGTATCTATGTCCGCCTGACCGAAGAACGGGCATTGAAGGAAGCCGCCGCCGCCCGGGTTCGCGCTGAAAATGGCACGCGACTCAGCCCGCTGGACGGTGTACCGATTTCATGGAAGGACCTGTTCGATACTGCCGGTGTTGCAACAGAAGGGGGATCACGCCTGTTCGAAGGCCGTATCCCTGAGAAAGATGCTGAATGTCTGATGCGGGCGAGCCGTGCCGGTCTCGTATGCCTTGGAAAAACGAACATGCCGGATGTTGCCTTTTCCGGCATCGGCGTCAACCCCTGGACGGGCACGGGACCAAATCCCTTCGATAAGGAAGTTGAACGAGTGCCGGGCGGATCATCCGCCGGAGCAGCGCTTTCCATCGCTGAAGGGCTGGCCCCAGCCGCAATCGGATCGGATACGGCGGGTTCCGTCCGAATTCCCGCCGCTTGGTGCGGCCTGACGGGCCTTAAAACAACGCATGGTCAAATTTCCCTAAAAGGCGCGATGCTGCTCTCGTATTCACAGGATACCATTGGTCCGCTTACCAGGGACGTCGCGGACGCAAATATTCTCTATTCGATTTTATCCGGCAGGCCAAAAGCCGACCTCGCAGGTGTATCCCTGAAAGGTGTAAAAATCCTGCGCGCGACGAGCCAGTTTGATGAACTCTGCGATCCCAAAATCCTAGTCCAAGTGAAAAAGGGGCTGTCTTTATTGCAGGCAGCAGGAGCGGAAATCACGGAAGGACCTGTGCCGGCCTTCGATGAGGTGATAGCGCTCTCTGCCCGGCATGGAAGTCCGGCAGCCATTGAAGCCTGCATGATGTATGGTGATCAGATACGAGCCAATCCGGGTGTCATGTACGAACCGATAGCAGAACGTATTCTGGCAGCGGAGAAATTCTCTGCTGTTGATGCCGCCGCCCTTTATCGGGGCATGGAAAGGCTGACAGCCGACTATCTGGAGCAAACCGCGGTATATGATCTCGTGGTTGGTTCGACGCAGCCGGAACACCCCCCGGCAATTGCTCCGCTCCTGGAAAATACCGAGGCCTACCTCCGTGCGACACTCATGTCGATCAGCCTGACGCGGCTCGCAAACCTGCTGCGTCTCTGCGCCACAACGCTGCCGTGCGGTCTGGAAAGCGGGTTGCCCGTTGGCATGATGCTGATGGCACCAGGAGGCTCCGAAGGAAAGCTGCTACGCCTTTCTGCTGCGGCTGAGCAGGCCCTCAAACCGCTAAATGTCTAATTTTTAGGCAAATACATCATATTGCATAATTTTTAGTCATTTTTTGACCTCTTTGATCCCCTCAATTTTGCCCTCTCCATGTTAACCCTTTGATAAGAAATTAGAAATTTCTCCACATCTCAATTGGCACGGGTCTTGAAAAAAGGGACTCGAAACCGGGATCATTCTTTTCCGGTCACGAACAAGTCAAAGAGGTGAGCATCATGAAGCTGGTTATGGCTGTTATCAAGCCCTTCAAACTTGATGAAGTGCGCGACGCCCTGACATCGATTGGCGTCGATGGGCTGACAGCAACCGAAGTTAAGGGGTATGGCCGACAAAAGGGGCATACGGAAATCTACCGTGGCGCAGAGTATGCCATCTCCTTTCTTCCTAAAATTAAAATTGAAGTCGCTGTGAAAGAGGATCTGGCTGAACGGGTGGTGGAAGCCATCGCCGGTGCCGCCAAAACCGGACAGATCGGTGATGGAAAAATATTTGTTTTCGATTTGATGAATGTGGTCCGTATTCGCACGGGCGAAACCGACGCAGATGCGCTCTAGGAGAATATTGATGCGTAACTTGACATACATAAAAACTGCCGCCGCATCAGCTGCGGCCTTTGCTCTTATCGGCGCCGCGCCTGCTTTCGCGGCAGTCGATAGTGAAACCGCCTATGTTCTTAATACCTTCTCCTTCCTGGTGAACGGCGCTCTCGTCATGTGGATGGCGGCAGGCTTTGCCATGCTGGAAAGTGGCCTTGTTCGGTCGAAGAACACCGCAACGATCTGCCTGAAGAATATCGCCCTCTATTCGATTGCCGGACTTACCTTCTATCTCATCGGCTACAATCTGATGTATATGGACGTTTCCGGTTATATTGGAAGCTTCAGCCCGTTTTGGGGACCCGATGATGCAGAAGCACTGGCCGGGACTTTTTCTGATGGTGGTTACTCAGCCTCCTCTGACTGGTTCTTCCAAATGGTTTTCGTGGCAACCGCCGCTTCCATCGTATCCGGTGCGCTGGCTGAACGGATCAAACTATGGCCTTTCCTCCTTTTCGTCGTGCTCCTGACCGCAATCATATATCCGATCCAGGGTTCCTGGGTATGGGGTGGCGGATGGCTCTCCGAAATGGGCTTCTCTGACTATGCCGGATCAACACTGGTGCATTCCGTTGGTGGCTGGGCCGCCTTGACAGGTGCCATTGTCCTGGGTGCCCGTAAAGGGAAATACACGTCCGACGGCAGAGTAAACCCGATCCCGGGCGCAAACCTTCCCCTTGCAACGCTTGGAACATTTGTTCTCTGGCTCGGCTGGTTCGGCTTCAACGGCGGCTCTGTACTCGCACTCGGCTCTGCAGCCAGTGCAATCGAAATGGCCAATGTCTTCGCCAATACAAACATGGCCGCAGCAGGCGGTGTCCTTGCTGCGATGATCGTAACCCAGATCATGTACAAGAAGGTCGACCTTACGCTGGCGCTGAACGGTGCGATCGGCGGCCTTGTCTCGATCACGGCAGAACCTGCTGATCCAACAATCGGCATGTCGATCCTGATCGGTGCTCTCGGTGGTGTCATCGTCGTCTTTGCCGTACCGTTGCTCGACAAGCTGAAAATTGACGACGTCGTCGGGGCTATTCCGGCCCATCTGTTCTGCGGCATCTGGGGCACAATCGCCGTTGCGATTTCCGATCCGGAAGTGACCTTCGTCGCACAATTGACTGGTATCATTGCCATCGGCGCTTTCGTAATCGTCCTCAGCACCATATTCTGGCTGATCCTGAAATTCACGATCGGCATCCGAGCGAGCGAAGAGGACGAGCTTGAAGGCCTCGACAAAGCAGAACTTGGACTTGAGGCTTACCCTGAATTCGGGCAAGGCTCCCAGTCCTTCTAACTCCAAGCTAAAGCGTGTTGCTCAGAATCTCTTCTGCGCAACATTGCAGCAAATGCTCAAGTTTTGGTCAATTTATTGACTATTTCTTGGGCATTTTCTTTTTCTGAATCCCTCCAATTCTCGTCAAAGCTAGGGTAAACCCCTAAAATCTCTCTTGGCACATTCCTTGATACAGGGAAGGCAATCCGCGCCCCAACGCGGCAATATCATGAGGGAGCTTTGTAAATGTCTGAGGGAATTTCGGGCACGGACGTTCTGTTCGTACTGCTTGGAGCTATTCTTGTTTTCGCCATGCACGCCGGTTTCGCCTTTCTTGAGGTCGGAACAGTCCGTCGTAAGAATCAGGTGAATGCACTCGTCAAAATTCTTGCCGATTTCGGCGTCTCGACAGTTTGTTATTTTTTTATCGGCTATGCTGTCGCCTATGGCGTCGATTTTCTCGTCAATGCATCAGTCCTCTCTGGCGAAACAACTGCTGAAGGATATGCCTTCGCCAGCAACGGTTATGATCTCGTAAAATTCTTTTTCCTGCTCACATTTGCAGCTGCCATTCCGGCAATCATTTCCGGCGGCATTGCAGAACGCGCAAAGTTCTGGCCGCAGCTTGCCGCAACAGCAATTCTGACCGCATTGATTTACCCGATCTTCGAAGGCATCGTCTGGAACGGAAATTTTGGCATTCAGGGCATGATTGAGAATATCTTCGGCGTCGGGTTCCATGATTTTGCGGGCTCAATCGTTGTCCATGCCATTGGCGGCTGGGTTGCCCTCGGGGCAGTTTTGCTTCTGGGACCCCGGCGGGGGCGCTACACGAAAGATGGCCGTGTTATCGGTATTCCTCCCTCCAATATCCCATTTCTCGCACTCGGATCCTGGATACTCTGCATTGGCTGGTTCGGCTTCAATGTTATGAGCGCCCAGTCAATTGGAGGCATCTCGGGACTTGTCGCTGTAAACTCGCTTATGGCCATGGTCGGCGGAATTATTGCCGCCCTCGTTGCCGGTCGCAACGATCCTGGATTTATCCATAACGGCGCATTAGCGGGTCTCGTTGCCGTTTGCGCCGGATCGGACATCATGCACCCCGTCGGCGCTCTGACAACCGGCGCCGTTGCAGGGGGATTGTTTGTTGTTGCTTTTACTATCTGTCAGAACAAACTGAAGGTGGATGATGTCCTCGGTGTCTGGCCCTTGCATGGTCTTTGCGGACTTTGGGGCGGTACGGCGGCCGGAATCTTCGGGCTTGAGGCTCTTGGCGGTCTCGGTGGCGTAAGCTTTTTTGCCCAGCTCTTCGTCAGCCTTCTTGGCTGTGTCTATGCCTTGCTCGCCGGCTTTCTTGTTTATGGCGTTCTTAAGGCCATTAGCGGCATCCGCCTGTCAGAGGAAAATGAGTTCCTCGGCGCGGACCTCAGTATTCATAAAATCGGCGCCTATCCGGAAGAAGATGTACGCTGAATGGCACCATGATGCCGGGAAAAGTGGTATAAAAGCACGCTAAGAGCAAATAACAAGCCGCAGCATATTATGCAGCTTGTATCGCCGCAGTGAATTATCTAGATTCTAGCGTGTTTTTTTATACCCTTTAGTACTGGCATCCGGCCATATGATTAATTCCGAATTATCCCATTTACGCGGTTCTCCTTTTGATGCCCTGCGCGGATTGCTAGATCCACTGGCACCTGCACCTGGTTTTGCTCCCTTGCTCCTGACCATCGGAGAACCACAACACAAACCCCCGCAGTTAATGATCGATGCGTTGCGTGCGAATGAGCATTTGTACGGCAAATATCCGCCAATTGCCGGAACCCCGGAATTACGGGCTGCCATCACGGGATGGCTTAATCGCCGATATGATCTTCAGGACGGAATGATAGATGCGGATAGCAACATCGCACCGGTAAATGGCACAAAAGAAGCCCTGTATATGATCGCATCCGTTCTTACGGAGCGGGCCGGGCATAACCAGCCCCAACCGGCAATTTTACTGCCCACCCCCTACTATCACGTCTATCATGCGGCGGCGGTGATGGCCGGTGCGGAGCCGGTATTCCTACCCGCCGAAAAGTCGACGCATTTCTTTCCCGATCTTGATGCTCTCGAACCGGAACTGCTGGACAGAACGTCTGCCTTCTATCTTTGCAATCCGTCAAATCCGCAAGGAACCGTCGCTGACGCGACATATCTGAAAGCGGCGCTGAACCTTGCGCGTAAGCATGATTTCATGTTGATCGTGGATGAATGCTATTCCGAGATTTATGACCAGACGCCCCCAACGGGAATTCTGGAGATCTGTGCCGAGGAGGGAAGCGCACTGGATCATGTGCTTGCCTTTCACTCTCTTTCCAAGCGCTCCAGTGCCGCGGGCATTAGATCCGGGTTCTGCGTTGGCGAAACATCGCTCATCCAAACTTTCCTGAATTTGCGCAGTTTTTCGGGCGCCGCCTCACCGCTGCCGGTCTGTGCCGCCGCCGCCGCTCTTTGGAATGACGATGCCCATGTCAAGGAAAACCGCGCTCTCTATCGCGCCAAATTCGATATGGCCGAGGAAATCTTCGGAACGAATTTCGGATTTTACCGCCCCGAAGGCGGCTTTTTCCTCTGGCTTGATGTCGGCGATGGTGTCGAGGCGGCCAAACGACTCTGGACAGGGGCTGCAATCCGGGTATTGCCAGGTCGGTATTTGAGTGTTGCCGGTGCTGACGGTATTAACCCCGGCGATCCATATATTCGTGTCGCCCTCGTTGCGGAACCGGAAAACAGCAAAGAGGCTTTATCTAGGCTGGCCAATAGCTTATAGAATACCAGTATGATGTTTAAATCAAAAGGCTCCAAATCGATTTCCCTGTTGCCGAGTGGAAGCGTAGATTTTCTTCACCGACGGCTTATCGAGCTGGGCGGGTTTGCGCTTCTTATCCTCGCGCTGATTTGTATTTTATCGCTTGTTTCCTATTCCCCGGACGATCCGAACTTCAACCACGCGACGGCCAATCCGGCTGGTAATTTTCTGGGTCTCGGCGGTGCGCATCTTGCAGACCTGTTGTTACAAACGATCGGCTTCGGCGCGGTCGCACTCATCCTCGGGCTCATCGCCTGGGCCTGGCGCGTAATGTCCCATCGCGGCCTTCGCTGGGGATGGCTCCATCTTGCAGTGCTACCTTTCGGGGTTTCCTTTGCTGCGGCGACACTTGCCGCCTTGCCGGTTACAGATAGCTGGCCTCTTAATTCCGGTTATGGTGGTATAGTCGGAGAGGTTATCTTCAATTCCGTGATCGTGGCCGGCCAGCAGATCGGCGTGAATATTCACCCCGCGATCCTTGGCCCGATCATGCTGGTAATTGCCGCCATACTTCTCCTTATTTCGTTCGGTGTATCCGGTCAGGAATGGCGGGTTGTCGGCCTTTCTCTGAAAGCCGTTGTGCAGACATTGCTGCTGGCGCCCGGTTATCTCCGGGATTTCCGCTTTCGCGGTAGTGCCGATGACATAGACGATACAGAAGACGAAGATGCGGACGCCCCGCCCCGAAAGAAAAAAGCACAATTAACAAAGCCGAAAAAGTCGGAAGTCCGCAAGGCCATTGAACCTCAGATCGAGCAGCGTAAATCCAGCGCCGCCGTCGGCAAGCGGGTTGCTGCAGAAAAACAACCTGCACTTAAGCTTGGCCCAGCAGATGAATATCAATTGCCGCCGCTTGATCTCCTGTCGCTCCCGAGTGCGAAGCAGGCCTCCAAGCCCGTTAGTGAAGAGGCGTTATCCAAAAACGCCAGATTGCTGGAATCCGTGTTGGATGATTACGGCATCAAAGGCGATATCAGCCGTGTCCGGCCTGGACCCGTTGTCACTCTTTACGAATTGGAACCAGCCCCGGGATTGAAAAGTTCCCGCGTGATCGGACTCGCTGACGACATTGCCCGTTCGATGAGCGCCATTTCAACGCGTATTGCGGTCATTCCCGGACGCAACGCCATCGGCATCGAGCTTCCGAACCAGCGGCGGGAAACCGTCTTCCTACGGGAACTCCTCTCGGCTGCGGCTTATGAAAGCACAAATTCAAAACTAACCCTTGCACTTGGCAAGGATATTGGCGGTGATCTGGTAGTGGCGGATCTTGCCCGGATGCCGCATCTGCTGATCGCCGGTACGACAGGGTCCGGTAAATCGGTCGCTGTGAACACGATGATCCTGTCCCTGCTCTACCGGCTGTCACCGGAAGAATGCCGCTTTATCATGATTGACCCGAAAATGCTGGAACTGTCTGTTTATGACGGAATTCCGCATTTGCTGGCTCCCGTTGTCACCGAGCCGGGCAAAGCCGTCGTTGCCCTTAAATGGGCGGTCAAGGAGATGGAAAATCGCTACCGCAAGATGGCAGAGCTCGGCGTCCGAAATGTCGATGGCTATAACCAGCGTATTCGCGAAGCCCAGAAAAAGGGCGAAGTTCTCAAACGCACCGTCCAGACAGGTTTTGACGCGGCGAGCGGCGAGCCGGTTTTCGAAGAACGGGCCCTCGATACGGAGCCGTTGCCAATGATCGTAATCATTGTCGACGAAATGGCGGACTTGATGATGGTTGCTGGCAAGGATATTGAGGGAGCGGTGCAACGCCTCGCCCAGATGGCCCGTGCCGCCGGGCTGCATGTGATTATGGCCACCCAGCGCCCATCTGTTGACGTCATCACTGGCACCATCAAGGCGAACTTCCCGACCCGGATCAGCTTCCAGGTTACCTCCAAGATTGACAGCCGTACCGTGCTCGGTGAGCAAGGGGCGGAACAGCTCCTTGGTCAGGGTGATATGCTCTACATGCCCGGTGCCGGACGGGTCCAGCGTGTCCACGGACCGTTCGTTTCCGACGAGGAAGTGGAGCAGGTTGTCAGTTTCCTGAAAACGCAGGGCGAGCCCAATTACAAGGAAGAAGTCACGGAAGAGGATCAGGGCGAATTTGACGGAATGTCAGGCGGACCAGGTGGGAATTCCGGCGATGAACTTTATGACCGAGCGGTTGAGCTTGTCTGTCGGGAACGGAAAGCCTCAACTAGTTTCGTGCAGAGGCATTTGCAAATCGGCTACAACCGTGCTGCGCGGATCATCGACCAGATGGAAAAAGAAGGTGTCATCGGCGCCGCCAATCACGTGGGCAAACGAGAAGTGCTGGCCCGGGACATCAATGACCGTGAACGATAAAGGATCAGGCTTTTTTCTAGCTTTTTATCGGAGCATTCCCATATCTGAAGAATATCGGTGTAAGAACCAGCTTTGATCTTAAAGTGAGAAATAAATGCGTTACTTGTTGAAACCTGCCTATGCCCTTTATGCATTTCTGATTCTGGTGCTCGGTGCCTCCCCTGCGGTTGCCGAACTGAATGCACAGGATCAGGCCGAGGTTGATCGGGTCGAGGCCTACCTTGACACCATCAAGACTATGAAAGCAGACTTCCTGCAAATCGACTCGGCCGGTGGAATCGCCGAGGGCGAGGTCTATATGCGCAAACCCGGTCGTATGCGGTTTGAGTATAAGCCCCCCGCCCAGATCCTTGTTGTCGCGGACGGGCTCTGGCTTGTCTTCCATGACAAGGAGCTTAAGGAAACTACCCGCTTGCCGCTCTCTGCAACCCCTGTGAATGTCCTGCTTGACGAGGAGGCAAACTTAAGTGATGACGTTACCGTCACCAAGGTCGAGAATGACGCCAATACGCTCCGCCTGACCATTGTCGATACGGAAAATCCCGACGAAGGCAATATCGTGCTGATTTTTAGCGATAATCCACTTCAGCTGCGTCAGTGGCTTGTAACCGATGCACAAGGGCAGGTGACAAGCATCAGCCTCGGCAAGATGGAGAAAAATATCAAGTTGAAACCTGAACTTTTCACCTTCTTTGACAGCCAGTACGAATAAGAATGAATTTATCTGCTGTTCCATGTTAGAAAATCGTTCATGTTCAACAGCCGAGATACCGATATGGAATATGACGACGACTTCGATGAAGATCTGCCGGACATCGAAGATTATCCGACGTTAATATCCGTTGTCCGCTTCAATAAGCTGATTCCTTCAATTCCCTGGTTTAATGAAGTCGGTGAACCTCTCGATCAGGACAGCCTGATCGCGGCCCGTGATTATATGGACGGGCTGGGCTTCCCCGGTGCTTTCGTCGCAGAAGTGGAAAGCTGGGAAGATGCAGCATATGCCGCTGCCAACCCTGAGTTCAACAGTGAATGGTGGGACGCGGAAGAACAGCTCCGTATGGCGCTAACGACTTCGGCCCTTGAGCTTATGAGCGAAGAGGATCTCAATCTCGCCCTCACCCATGTCTCGGCCACGGCATCGGACATCATCAACAGTGCCGTAGAGGTTGCCACGTCCGACGCGGTCGTAGAGGATCAGGAGTTGATCCGCGCCGCCGTCGGATCAGCGCTGCAAAGCTGCCACCAGGCGGCGCTGGTCCTCGCTGCAGGAGAAGAAGACAGTCACCCCTTTGCCCTTAAATACAAGCTTTTTGAACATGGCCACTGGCCAATTGCCATTACCGGCAACAGCTTCAATATTTTCTAAGAATCGCCTAAGAAAGAGAAAAAATGAGTCAACTGCGTGTCGCCACCTGGAACGTCAATTCTGTTCGTGCCCGCATTGCCCATGTGGAAGCTTTTGTCAAACAAAGCCAGCCGGACGTCCTGTGCCTGCAGGAAACAAAAGTAACGGACAATGAATTCCCGCTTAAACACTTTGCCGGGATGGGATACGAGCATTACGCCATTGCCGGACAAAAAAGCTATAATGGCGTCGCAATTTTCTCAAAAATTCCTTTTGCCCGAACCGAGCCCATTCAGTGGTGTGGCAGGGACGACAAGCGTCACCTTGCCATAACACTCGAAAACGGCGTAGAAATTCATAATTTCTATGTTCCCGCAGGCGGTGATATCGCTGATATCACTCTGAATGACAAGTTCGCCCATAAACTTGATTTCATGACGGAAATGGCGGACTGGTTTACGGAGCGACGGGCGGACGACAATAAAATGATTCTGGTGGGCGATCTGAATGTCGCCCCTTTTGAAACCGATGTCTGGAATCACAAGCAACTGCTCAAGGTTGTCAGCCATACACCGGTCGAAGTGGAACATATGACACGGATGTATGAGTCTCACGGCTGGGTTGATGCCATGCGCCATTTTGTGCCGGAACCTGAACCCCTCTTCTCCTGGTGGAGCTATCGCGCGCGGGACTGGCGCGCGTCCAATCGTGGCCGTCGGCTTGATCATGTCTGGGTCACCCCTTCGCTCAAGCCCCACCTGAAGGCTATGGAGATAATGCTGACGCCGCGCGACTGGGAAAAACCCTCTGATCACGCGCCCGTCGTTGTCGATTTCGACTTTACCGGCATGCGGTAGAGAAATCCTCCGCTCCTAGAATTCACGGGTTTGGGCTTGCCCGATGGCAAGGCTTGCGGCAAAGTTCTTGGATAATAATAAAAAGGGGGAGGAATAATGTCAGGGAATTCAAATTCAGCAGGTCGAATAGACGGAAAAATCGCCCTCGTCACTGGCGGCGCATCAGGCATTGGCCGCGCAACCGTCGAGAGGTTCCTGCGTGAAGGAGCGAAGGTCGCCATCACCGACATTGAACAGGACAAGGGAGAGAAACTGGCAGCGGAATTGGCGAGAGAAGGCCATGAGGTGTTTTACCAATCCCTCGATGTTGTAAATCCTGAAGAGTGGCGCAAAGTTGTTGATGCCGTTGTCGCACGGTGGGGACGGCTGGACATTCTGGTCAACTCCGCCGGCATCGGCCGGGCGAAGGGCTTGCTCGATATGTCATATGATTTCTGGCGGCAAACAATTGCAATCAATCTGGACGGCACTTTTCTCGGAACGCAAGCCGCCGTAAGCAGCATGAAAGATACCGGCGGCGGCGCTATCGTCAATATTTCCTCCGTCCTCGGATTTGTCGGTTTGCCCAATATCTCGGCCTATGCGGCGAGCAAGGGCGGCGTCCGTCTCTTCACCAAAGCCGCCGCGATTGAATGCGCAGAGAAAGGCTATAACGTCCGGGTAAATTCGGTTCATCCGGGATATATCGAAACGCCTATGGTGATGCGGCGCTTCGATAAAATCATCGAAAGTGAACGCGAAGCGGAAGAAACGAGATTGAAACAATCGCACCCTCTTGGCCGTCTTGGCAAACCGGAGGAGATCGCCTCAATGATCCTCTATCTTGCCTCTGACGAGGCCGCATTTGTTACCGGAGCCGAGTTTGTGGCGGACGGTGGCTATCTTGCGCGATAGAGAACGCTATACCTGACGATATATATGGTAACGGCCTTCGGCCACACTTTCGGGCAGTGATTGGCCTTGCCAGATATCGAGGTCAAATGGCTGATCACTGACGATAACGGCACCGGTCACCAGCAAGTTTGGCAGGCTCTCTCCAAGGATCTTTGCAAGTGCGACACTCGCGGCCTTGTCGCCGGAGCCAATATCGCAATGGGCCAGAACCGCCTTCATTTTCATTCGTTCAAGAGCGATCGGCAGCGTTTCGAGAAAATCTCCGACGATCATATGGTCATCATCAGGGATGCAATCAGGATGCGCCTTCACATGACGATCGAACACATAAATATCCCTCTCCGGCATGAGGGTACGCAAATGGTCATATGTCCGGCCATTTCCAAGGCCCAGTTCCAGAACGCTGCCGGGGAAATCCTTTATCAAGTCAGCCGCATGGTTCAGGCAATCCCGTTGCGCACTCACCCGCCGTATAAAACTATCCAGCCGACTCATTAAAATCTCCCTCACTCAATTTCCATTCGGTGAGAACAGCGTCATCTGTTTCCTGTTCCGCAAATTCATCCCGCAACCGAGTATAGGATACTATGTCGGCGAGCCGGCCTACCGCCCAGACGGCGGCAACCCTGACAATCGGCGACGCGTCACTGAGAAGTGGCTTCACGATTGCAAGATATTCACTGTTACCGCCGTTGCCGATTGCAATCAATACGTTCCGGACAAGACGATTACGCCCGAGCCTTTTCACTGCCGTGCCGGCAAACAGTGCCCTAAACGCCGCATCATCCAATGTTACGAGATCTGCCAGTTTTGGCGCATTTAGTTCCGGCTTTGGCTCTAAACTCAATTCCCTGGCATGTTTTGCATATTTATTCCATGGGCAAACCGCCAGGCAATCATCACAGCCATAGATCCGGTTCCCGATCAATGGGCGCAGGTCGCGCTCGATATGTGTTCTTGTCTCAATCGTGAGATAGGAAATGCAACGTTTCGCATCCAGCTGATAGGGTGCAGGAAAGGCATTCGTCGGGCATATATCAAGGCAGGCGGTGCAGGAGCCGCAACTCCCCTCTTCTCTCGTATCCGGCGGAATATCAAGGGTCGTGAAAATACATCCGAGAAATAGCCAGGACCCATATTCCCGGCTTAAGAGATTGGTGTGCTTCCCCTGCCAGCCAAGGCCCGCCGCCGCCGCAAGCGGCTTTTCCATTACCGGTGCAGTATCAACAAATACCTTAACGTCGCCTCCATAATCCTTGAGAAGCGCGCGCGCGATGCGCTTGAGCTTTTTCTTGATGACGTCATGATAGTCACGGCCCTGCGCATAAACAGAAATAACACCACGATCAGCCTTGCCAGTATGAGCAAGTGGGTCTGTTTCCGGACCATAATTCAGAGCCAGCATAATCACTGTTCGCGCGTCGGACCAGAGCGCCTGCGGATGGCGGCGCCATGCCGCTTTCTCGACAATCCAGTCCATATCGCCATGGCGCTCCAGAGCGATGAAGTCCTGCAATCTGTTGCCCGGAATCTGACCGATATCAGCGGGCGCAAAGCCGACGGCATCAAATCCTTCAGCTTGCGCCATTTCGCGAATACGCGTCTTATCGACATGGGGGGGGTCTGATTTAGAAATCGAGGTCGGCATAATGCGGTGGTGCGGGCATGCCAGGCAAATTATCCGCCAGAATGGCCCTGAAACTCGGCCGTGACTTTGCCCGGGCATACCATATTTTCGCGGATGGATGCTGCTCCCACGGGACGTCTCCCAGATAGTCGACGCTGGAGAGTTGTGCGGCGGCGGCAATGTCAGCAAGACCGAAATCGTCACCCGCCAGCCAGGACCGGCGTTCCACAAGGTAGGTAATATATTCGAGATGATAATGAATATTATGATGACCGGCGCGGATCGCGGCCGTATTCGGTGTTCCCGATTTGGTCAGCCGCTTCATGATTTTTTCCTCAACCAGGTTATCCGTCACCTCGTTGAAGAATTTCCGGTCGAACCAGCCAATAAGGCGGCGTGCCTCAGCCCGGTCAAGACGATCCTTCGGGAACAGCGGGACATCCTCATAAGTCTCGTCAAGATACTCACAAATCGCCTGACTGTCGGACAATATGATGTCATTCTCGTCCACCAACACAGGCACCTCTCCCGCCGGATTGCGGGCCAGAAGATTGTGCCGCCGTTCCCAAGGCTTCTCAATTTTAAGATCAAATTTCAATCCTTTTTCCGCCAGTGCCAGACGGACTTTGCGGCAGGCAGGAGAAATCCAGAAATGATATAATGTTCGCATGGGGAGACATTAACCCATGAGACCGGAATGTAGAATAGGCTGTTTGCAGGTTTTATTAAAAATGTTGCGATCAGCTGACCGGTTCGTCAGTTGACAGGATATATGCGAAGATTTTCACTTCGTTGAAGTAGCCGCGCACATTCACGCCGAATTCGTTCGAACATTTCTGCAACCCGTATCTTGCCGAGCTGATCCAGCCGGTCCACCTGCCGAAGAGCCATTTCTGGAGCTTCCTCCCCATAGACGAGGATGAAGCGGCGGGCCGCCCATTTGACATCTACCATGCTGATGATCGGATCGGCATATGTGGTGGCGGACAATCCAGAATCCAGATTTTTAAAGGCCGTTGTGCTATCCATTTTGGTATCTCCTGCAACCGTATTCATGTCTTCGAGTTACCTGAATAGCAGCAAGCTCCATGCCAGTTTGAATGGGCGAATATCGCCCTGTTTGCCCTGTAGTCATGCGAAATCCGGCGCCAGAAGGGACTTTCTATCCGGTTTACGGCAAATTCTGCCGCACAAAAAAGCCGGAGCTTAATCGCTCCGGCTTCATAAATTCGGGCTTAATTATCCTCACGCTGTTCGCTGAGCAACCTCGTCCGATATCGGATGTTCCAGCTTGTTGAGCATCTCTTTCGGGCAAACCTGATAAAATCTCTCCCGTTCCCAGCCCCAGTCAGCCAAAAGAGCCTGGGCAAACTGCGAATGCGTATTTTCAGCATGATCAGAAATCATCTTTTTCAGGACGTCTTCCCAGTATGCGGATTCAAGCCGCTGATACACGACTGATTCGCCATTAATGTGAATAGGCAGGACATCATCAATGTCATATACGAAGGCCATACCGCCCGTCATTCCGGCCGCGAAGTTATCTCCAACGGTGCCCAGAATGGCAACCATGCCACCCGTCATATATTCACATCCATTTGTACCGCAACCCTCGACCACTGAGATAGCGCCCGAGTTTCTGACGGCAAACCGTTCTCCTGCCTGACCGGCTGCATAGAGCGAGCCTGAGGTCGCGCCATAGAGAACCGTGTTGCCGATGATGGCGTTTTCATTCCATTTAAGCGGGCTTGAGGTCAGGGGACGGACAACAATGCTGCCGCCCGACAGTCCCTTGCCACAGTAATCATTGGCATCACCGAGGACTTCAAGCTTCAACCCCTGAACCGCAAAAGCGCCGAGAGACTGCCCCGCCGAGCCACGAAGCCGGACGGTGATATGGCCGGGCTCCAGCCCGGTCATTCCGAATGTCCGCACGATCTGCGATGACAGCTTGGTACCGATGGCCCGATGAGTGTTACGAATACTGTAGGCAAGCTGCTTCTTCTCGCCGCCTTTTGTGAACACACTGGCCGCGTCCATGATCATCTGCGCATCCAGTGTTTCCGGCACGGGAACCGGTCCTTCATTGACACAATAGCGCGGATTGTTTCCGGCATCGGCTTCAGCCAGCAGCGGGTTCAGATCGAGATCATCAAGATGAGCCGAGCCACGGCTGACCTGCGAGAGCAGCCCGCTACGTCCGATGATTTCCTGCAAGGACCGGTATCCGAGCTGCGCCAGAATCTCGCGCACCTCCTCAGCAAGGAAACTGAACAGATTGACTACCTTGTCGGCGTTCCCTTCGAATTTCTTGATAAGGTCCTCGTCCTGCGTACAAATACCAACCGGACATGTGTTCGAATGACACTGGCGCACAAGAATACAGCCCATCGCCACCAGTGCACCGGTGCCGAGGCCATACTCCTCTCCGCCCATCATCGCGCTGATGACAATATCACGGCCGGTTTTCATACCACCATCGACCCGCAGCAAAACACCGTGGCGAAGCTTGTTCAGGGTCAACACCTGATTGACCTCCGGCAGACCCATTTCCCAGGGGACACCGGCATATTTCAACGACGTCTGCGGGCTTGCGCCGGTACCACCGGAGTTGCCGGAGATCATGATAACGTCCGCTTTTGCCTTGGCCACGCCGGCCGCGACCGTACCAATACCGGCTTCCGCGACGAGCTTGACGCAGACCCGGGCCTCTGGGTTGATCTGCTTGAGGTCATAGATGAGCTGTGCCAGATCTTCGATGGAATAGATGTCATGATGCGGCGGCGGCGAAATCAGGGTCACGCCGGGGGTCGAATTCCGGAGCTTTGCAATCATCTCCGACACCTTGAAACCCGGCAACTGGCCGCCCTCACCGGGCTTCGCGCCCTGGGCAATCTTGATTTCGATTTCTTCACAGTTGTTCAGATATTCGGCTGTAACACCAAAACGGCCCGAGGCAATCTGCTTGATGGCAGAATTCGCGTTGTCGCCATTTGCCCGCGGCTTATAACGGCTTACATCTTCACCGCCTTCTCCGCTATCCGACTTGCCGCCAATCCGGTTCATAGCAATGGCAAGTGTTTCATGCGCTTCCCGACTAAGGGCGCCAAGGCTCATCGCACCGGTTACGAACCGCTTGCGAATTTCCGTGATACTCTCCACCTCATCGATGGAGATCGGCTGACGTTGTGATTTGAAATCAAGCAGATCGCGCAAATTGACCGGCGCCATCCGGCGCATTCCATCGCTGTATTTTTTGTAGAGTGAGTAGCTGTCTTTCTCCACTGCAGTTTGCAGTAGATGAACGAGTTCACCATCAAATGAATGCACCTCGCCTGACGCGCGGTAACGATACAACCCTCCGACAGGAAGGCTGATGACATCCTCACGATAGGCTTTGGTGTGCTGCTCAATTACCTTGTGCTGAATACCCGGAAGACCAATTCCGGATACACGGGACGGCATGCCAGGGAAGAATTCCGCCACCAGCGCCCGAGATAACCCCACCGCTTCGAAGTTATAGCCACCGCGATAGGAACTAATGACGGAAATGCCCATCTTTGACATAACCTTCAACAGGCCCTGATCGATTGCATCTTTGGCACGGGCCAGACAGCTCTGAACGTCCAGACCGGGGAACAAGCCCCGTTCATGACGATCCATAATAGCTTCCTGCAGCAGGTAGGCGTTGACCGTCGTCGCGCCCACGCCAATCAGGACAGCGAAATATTGCACATCCAGACATTCACCCGAGCGGATGTTAATGGACGTGAAGGTCCGCAACCCCTCGTTTACGAGATGCGTATGAACACCGGCGGCGGCCAGAATAGAAGGAATAGGTGCCCGTGATTCATCGCAAGTGATATCACTCAGGATCAGATGGGCACAACCGCCCCTGACAGCATTTTCCGCCTCTGTCCGGATATACCGGAGCGCGTTGGTCAGCGCATCCGGACCATCATCAACATTGAAGGTGCAATCGATGACCTGAGCACCGTCGCCCATATATTCCTGCATGGCATGAAACTCGCCATTGGTCAGCACCGGCGATTCAAGTGACAGGATTTCAGCCTGGCTCTTATCCTCATCCAGAATGTTGTTCAGATTGCCAAGACGAGTCTTGAGCGTCATGACGCTGCGCTCCCGCAGGCTGTCAATTGGCGGGTTTGTCACCTGGCTGAACCTCTGCCGGAAATAATGGTGAAGGCCGCGATATTGATTGGACAGCACAGCAAGCGGTGTATCATCGCCCATCGAACCGACAGCCTCTTTGCCATCTTCGACCAGAGGCTGGACAATCAGTTCCAGATCCTCAAGTGACCAGCCGGCGCAAAGCTGACGTTTCCGAAGGTTTGTCCGGTCAAACTTCCGCACTTCCGGTGATCCCGCAATTTTTCTGCCAAGATCGACAGTATTTTCGATCCATTTGTCAAACGGCTGTGCATTCGCCATCTTGTCTTTCAATTCACGGTCAAAATAGAAACGGCCCTTCTGAAGGTCGACGCCGATCATCTGCCCCGGGCCAACCCGGCCTTTGCGGGTAATCTTTGACTCATTGACCGGGACCATACCCGTCTCAGAACCGACAAGCAGCAGGTTGTCCCCGGTGATTGTATAGCGCAGAGGACGAAGACCGTTGCGGTCCATCCCGGCAACAACCCAGCGCCCGTCCGTCGCGCAGATCGCCGCCGGACCATCCCATGGCTCCATCACCGAGTTGCAATAGGCGTAAAGCGCCTTGTGCTTCGCTGGCATATTCTCCTTGTTTCCCCAACTTTCGGGAATCAGCAGAGTTTTCGCCATTGGCGCACTACGGCCCGCGCGAACCAGAACTTCGAATACCGCATCCAACGCCGCACTGTCGGAACTTCCGGCCTGAATGATCGGCTTCACATCATCCGACTTGTCTCCGAACGTATCGGAAACCATGCGGATTTCATGACTTTTCATCCAGTTTATATTGCCGCGAATCGTGTTGATTTCACCATTATGGGCGAGCATGCGGAATGGCTGTGCCAGATTCCAAGTCGGGAAAGTGTTCGTGGAATAACGCTGATGATAAATCGCAAAGGTCGACACGAAACGCTCGTCCAACAAATCGGGATAAAAACTGGAAAGCTGCTCCGCCAGGAACATTCCCTTATAGATGATGGAGCGGCAGGAAAGCGTGCAGATATAAAAGCCGCTAATGTGAGCCGCCAAGACCTTCTTCTCAATCCGACGCCGAATGATATAGAGGTCGCGTTCAAATTCATTGTCGTCCACACCGCGTGAGTTGGCGATCATGATCTGTTCGATTTCGGGACGGGTGGCGTTGGCTTTTTCACCAATGATGCTTGCATCGACCGGCACCTGTCGCCAACCATAGATATAGTAGCCGAAAGCGAGGATCTCGCTCTCGACGATTGTCCGGCAGGTTTCCTGAGCTTCAAAATTTGTCTTCGGCAGAAAAACCATGCCAACCGCCAGTTTGCCGTCAATGGGTTCATGGCCGGTGCGCGCAATATGCTCTTTAAAAAAGTCCTGCGGAATTTGCACATGAATGCCGCAGCCATCGCCGGTCTTGCCGTCCGCATCAACAGCGCCGCGATGCCAGACAGCCTTCAACGCATCAATCCCCGCCACAACAACGGAACGCGATGGTTTACCATCAATAGCGGCCACGAGACCAACGCCGCAGTTATCCTTTTCCTCAGCCGGGTCATAAAGGCCGTTCGCCTGCAAATGCGCGGCATTCTCCGCCCAGGATTTGACGAACTCTTCACCGGCGGTGAGACGGGCGGACCGATTATCAAATTGCTTTTTCATTTTCATCTCACTCCGTTAAGAGGCCAGCGCCGATTGTTCGTTTCTCTGTTTTTCCATAAGGAACTGATGCACGGATTGCGCCGCATCCCGTCCGTCTCGAATGGCCCAGACAACAAGAGACGCCCCGCGCACGATGTCACCAATGGCAAAGACACCCTCAAGATTGGTCATCGCCGTCTTGAAATTGACGGAAATCGTGCCCCAACGCGACACCTCAAGACCCGGTTCATCGAACAGTTGTGGAATATCCTCGGCATCGAAGCCGAGCGCCTTGATGGCAAGGTCGCATGGGATGTCATGCTCCGATCCGTCAATCTCCACCGGCACCTGACGTCCTGTTGAATCCGCTATCCCCAAATGCATATTGATCGCCTTGACGCCGCGGACGGTGTCGTCCCCGAGAAAGGCCTTGGGCGCCGACAGCCAGACAAACTCAACGCCCTCTTCTTCAGCATTTTCAACTTCGCGCAGGGATCCCGGCATATTCTTCCGGTCCCGCCGATAGAGGCACTTGACGGACTTCGCACCCTGGCGCACGGCCGTGCGAACGCAGTCCATCGCCGTATCACCACCACCAATGACAACGACATTCTTGCCGTCGGCATTGAGCGTTCCATCCTCAAATTCCGGGACAGAATCGCCCAGTCCTTTGCGGTTTGAGGCCGTCAGATACTCCAGCGCCGGAACAATGCCGGCAACCCCGCTGCCAGGCACGGAAATGTCCCGCGATTTATAAACGCCTGTCGCAATTATAACGGCGTCATGTTTTGCACGAAGTTCGGCAAGAGTCGCATCGCGACCGATATCGAAATTCAGATGAAAGGTAACGCCGCTGTCATTCAACAATTTGGCCCGCCGCTCAACCACTTCCTTTTCGAGCTTGAAATTGGGAATACCATAAATCAGCAATCCGCCAACCCGATCATAGCGATCATAAACATGTACCTGATATCCTTTTTTACGGAGTTGATCCGCCGCCGCAAGACCGCCGGGCCCGGCGCCGATCACACCAATGGATTGGTCCCGCTCCTGATGCGGGACGGTTGGTTTGACCCAGCCCTTCTCCCATGCCGTATCGGTGATGTATTTTTCCACGGCGCCAATTGTGACGGACTCAAAGCCTTTCTCAATCACGCAGGATCCTTCACAAAGGCGGTCCTGAGGGCAGATACGTCCGCAAATTTCCGGAAAGTTATTCGTTGCCTGACTGACTTCATAAGCCTCTTCCAGACGGCCGGCAGCCGTCATCATCAACCAATCCGGGATGTTGTTCTGAACCGGACAATGAACCTGACAATAGGGAATTCCGCATTGTGAGCAGCGGCTTGCCTGCTCCGTTGCGCGGTCGCTGTTGAATTCGTCATAAATCTCGCTGAAATCCTGGCGCCGTGTATCCGCAGCGCGCTTCGTTGGCATTTTCTTTTCCAGCGAGACAAATTTCAGCATTTTTCCAGTCATCAGCTATTCCCGTTCCGAGCCCGGCGTGCCGGGCTCAGCCATTCAAATTTAAGATCAATACTTATTACAAAGTCAGATTCGGCATACAGCGCCCGGCATTCCCAGGCCCTCTCAGACAGGGCAGGACAGCCGGAAATTGCGAACCAACGACCCTGAATACCTTAATTATATCAGGAATACCAGCGAAAATGTAATTTTATGTCAGCAAGAATGACCTAAAATTACAAAACCATCGTTGGGTCTAAGTAAAACTGGTCAGATATTTTTTAACACTAGGATATTTTAGTTCCGATTCGGACCTATTCGGCGATGTCTGACTTCATGCCGCCGCCACGACGATACCGTTTCAGATACTCCGGTACGATAACGTCAATAGTTGCGGGTTTTATGCCGAGATCCCCCAAATTCGGAAAGTCGCCGCTCGGAACATTATCATATTGCAGGAGTTTGACCTGATCCGGGGTCAACTGCGGTCGTCCGGGCGCCAACGCCAAAAACGTTGCCATCAGCGACATCATGCCCGAGGGAACGGGCAACAGCAGGCATTTACGATTGGTAAACTCCAGCACCTTCTCCATCAGTTCGCAGAAGCTGTATGCATCGGGTCCCGACAACTCCCAGATTTTACCTTGCTGTTCCGGGGTCTCCAGTATCAGATCAATTGCATCCACGAGATCTTCCACCCATATTGGCTGCATTTTCTTGTCTCCGCCATCCGCCAGGGGAAATACCGGAGCCAGCGACAAGATACTTGCAAACCGATTGAAAAAATCATCATCCCGTCCAAAAACAACAGAGGGACGGAGAATTGTAGCACCGGGATATTCTTTCGCCGCCAGTTCCTCGCCAACCGCCTTGCTGCGGGCGTAGGCGGAGTCGTGATCTTTACTCGCGCCGAGTGCAGACATATGGACAAGCTGTTTTGCACCTGCTGCCTTCGCGGCAGCTGCAATCCTCTCAGCCGCATCCACATGCAAACGCCCGAAGTTCTGCGCCCCTTTCTCATAGAGAATGCCAACCAGGTTAATCACAACATCGGCGCCAGCAACGGCTTTCTCGACAGAGAGCTGGTTTCGGACGTTGGTTTTAAAGCCGACTATCTGTCCCACGGTGCCCTGGGTCATCAGCTGTGCCGCACTCTCTGGATCACGTGTCGCGATGCGAATTTGATGTCCTTTCGCTGCAAGCCGCCCCACCAGATGGCGTCCGATGAAACCGGAACCGCCGAAAATGGTAATCAATTTAGCCGACATACCTTATATTCCTCTGTCCTAAAGCAGCACCAAAACAATGCCCGCTTACCCCTGAACTGGGCCAATATTTACCTGCTTAAACCACTTGCGCCAAGTGCAAACCGAAAAATACTTTAAAAGAATTGACGAAGTTAGTTGACATCCGATCACGCGCTTTATATCAGAGGCGACAATAAGTTGCCCAGGTGGCGGAATTGGTAGACGCGCTAGCTTCAGGTGCTAGTTTCTGTATGGAAGTGGAAGTTCGAGTCTTCTCCTGGGCACCAATACTTCAGCATATTTTTACGGTTATGCCTCTATCCTTCATATCGCGCTAGCCGTTATCGGAGGATGGAATGGCAATTTTTCAACATCAAGGTGATCTGCCGGACGACGTGGACCTTGGCTCCATCATCGCCGTGGACAGTGAAACCATGGGTTTGCTGCCGCATCGGGATCGCCTTTGTCTCATCCAGCTTTCTTCCGGCGACGGCAACGCCCATCTGGTGAAATTCGACGGCAAAAAGTACGAAGCTCCCAACCTTGTCCGTCAACTCGGCGACCCCGACAGGCTCAAGCTGTTTCACTTTGGCCGCTTCGATATTGCGGTCATTGAGCATTATCTCGGTGTGACCTGCGCACCGGTATATTGCACGAAAATTGCCTCCCGCCTTGTGCGAACCTATACTGACCGGCATGGCCTCAAGAATCTTTGCCAGGAATTGCTTGGCATCGACATTTCCAAACAGCAGCAATCCTCCGACTGGGGCGCTGAGGAACTTTCGGACGCACAGATGGAATACGCCGCGTCGGATGTTCTTTATCTGCATGATTTGAAAAATTGCCTGGATGAAATGTTGGAACGGGAAGATCGACAGGAGCTCGCGCATCGCTGTTTCGAATTTTTGCCGGTCCGGGCGAAACTGGATCTGTCGGGATGGATGGACACGGACATATTCGCGCATAGCTGATACAAAGCAGCCAGCGGCCATTTGCCTTGTTAAAAACACATAATTTTCTTATATATTGAGTGAGTTTAACAGCAGTATGCAGGCCAAGCATAGAGCGAAACGGAAAATACAAGCAGACAACGGATTTATCGATGACAATTTCGAAGGAAGCGGTAACAGCCAGGGTTGACGAAAACCCGGATATCGTTGCCGCCCGGAAAGTCCTGAAAGTGGAGGCGGAGGCCCTCCTGCAGCTTCAGGGTGACCTCGATGCGGAATTCGTGAAGGCACTCGACTATATATTTGCCGCAAAAGGTCGCGTTATCGTCAGCGGCATGGGAAAAAGCGGTCATATCGGGAACAAAATCGCTGCCACCTTCGCCTCCACGGGCACACCCGCTCAATTTGTGCATCCTGCTGAAGCCAGCCATGGCGATCTTGGTATGATCACCAACAACGATGTTGTCCTTTGTCTTTCCAATTCCGGCGGCACGAAAGAGCTGAGCGACATTATTGCTTATACCCGCCGGTTCCATATCCCGCTAATTGCAATCGTGGGCAAAGCGAACAGCACTCTCGGCCGGCGTGCCGATGCCCTATTGCTACTGCCTGAGGTACCGGAAGCCTGCCCCATGGGCCTCGCGCCAACAACCTCGACAACCGCCACCTTGGCGTTGGGCGATGCACTAGCTGTTGCCCTTCTCGCCCGTCGCGGTTTCAATGCGGAGAAGTACCGGGTTTTTCATCCAGGTGGCAAGCTTGGCGGATCCCTGGTCAAGGTCGAAGACCTCATGCATACGGGCGATGCCATGCCGCTTGTCCCGGAAGGTACCCCGATGAGCGAAGCGCTTATAGAAATTTCAGCCAAAAGCTTTGGCTGTGTCGGTATTCTGGCGGAGGGTCAATCTCTGGCGGGGATCATTACGGACGGGGACTTGCGGCGCCACATGGGCGCAGATCTGCTGGAGAAGTCTGTGAATGATGTCATGACCCGCAATCCACAGACGATATCGGCGCATGCCCTGGCAGGCGAGGCTCTGGCGCAGATGAATTCAACCGGTTTTAACGGGATTACCTGCCTGTTCGTCGTGGACAACAAGAAAGCTACCGGCATCATCAGCGTTCATGACTGCCTACGCAGCGGGGTGATGTAGCAGAATGAAGCCTGTCGATGCCCTTACATCCGAAGAAAAGATTTCCGGCGAAACTCTCGCCGGGGCAAAGGATTTTATTGGAGCTCCGGGCTTTGCGGAAACGAAATTCAACGCACGCTACAGCCATTTCGTTGCGATTATAAAGTTTATCCTTCTCGGGCTCGCAATCCTTCTCGTCGGTCTCGCGTTTATTCTGCCCAACCTTGATAAGCCCGAGGGGTTTACCCTTGATTATGCGGATGTCACCGTTTCCGATGATGGCTTGACCATGAAGAATCCGCAATATGTTGCAAGTGACATAAGCGATCGCAACTATGTGGTCACGGCAGATACCGCAACCCAGAAAACCGCAACGGCATCGCTGGTATCCCTTAAAAACCTTCAAGCCGACATCACCTTGAATAGCGGTGACTGGATTTCAGTCTCGGCGCCGGAAGGGGAGCTTGATACAGAAACCGGAATTCTCGATCTTTTTGGCGAGATTAACGTCTTCAGTGACAGCGGCAACCAGCTGACCGCTGATTCCGCCACGGTGAATCTTAAAAAGAACACGATAAGAAGCGACAAACCGCTGAAAGGCCACGGACCGCTTGGCATTATTGAGGCGGACAGGCTTGTCGCAGACCAGATAACTGGTAACATACGCTTTGACGGTAACGTCAAGCTTATCATCAACCCCTAAACGGACGACGGACAAATCCCCGAATGCCCAGTCACCTCTCGAAAATAACAGTCGTGCTTTTTGTCCTCAGCCTTGTGGCATATGGAAGTTTGTCGGGTGCATTTGCGCAGTCCGTAGCCGGCGGTGGCGGCTTTGACACCAATCAGCCGATAGAAATCACAGCCGACTCCCTTGAAGTACAACAAGCAAATCAGCAAGCAATCTTCGAGGGAAACGTGCAGGTTGTTCAAGGTGAAATCCGAATGCGCTCAAACAAATTGGTTGTTCATTATTCGGAGAAAAATCAATCCGGGAATGGTGACCCGGCCAATATCCGACAAATCGATGCAACTGGCGATGTTTTCCTGTCCAGTCCACGTGAGACCGCGCAAGGAGACAAGGGCGTTTATGACGTTACGAATAAACAGATCGATTTGCAGGGAAATGTGGTATTAACGCAAGGACAGAACGTGCTGCGCGGCAATAATTTGACGCTTGATCTTGTCTCAGGCAAGAGCCGGGTTGAAGGCGGCGGCGCGACCGAAGGCAATAACGGCCGTGTAAAAGGAATATTTGTTCCTGAGAAAAAAGCCGGCGAGTAGAGTATGGAACGGTTATGACAACAGGAACTCAGGAGATGGATAAGCGTCCGCGGCTGGTAGCAGAGAACAGCGGCCTGAAAGCAAAGAATATCGGTAAATCCTTCAAAAAACGGCCAATTCTTCGTGGCGTCGATATTACTGTTAACCGGGGAGAAGCGGTTGGCCTGCTCGGTCCGAATGGCGCAGGCAAGACCACCAGCTTCTATATCATCTCCGGCCTGCTACGCCCGGACTACGGCACGATAATTCTCGATGGCCGCGATGTAACTGAGCTTCCGATGTATCGCCGCGCCCGCCTCGGCATCGGTTACCTGCCTCAGGAAGCCTCTATCTTTCGTGGCATGAATGTCGAACAGAATATCCGTGCTGTGCTCGAACTGATTGAGCCTGTACATGAAAAGCGCGAGAACCTGCTGGAGAGCCTTCTGGCGGAATTTTCCATCTCGCATCTTCGGCGTACACCGGCAATCGCTCTGTCCGGCGGAGAACGGCGACGGGTTGAAATCGCTCGCGCACTAGCCGGAAAGCCCAATTATATAATGCTGGACGAACCCTTGGCCGGAATTGACCCGATCGCTGTCGGCGATATACGGGATCTGGTTTCTCACTTAAAAGACCGCGGTATTGGCGTTCTGATCACGGAACATAACGTTCGCGAAACGCTTGATATCATTGATCGTGCATATATTCTTAACGAAGGCCGTGTCATAAAAGAGGGGATCCCGTCGGAGATTGTGTCCGACGAAGGAGTGAGACGCGTTTACTTGGGGGATCGCTTCAATCTCTAGACCGCTGGAGATTGACAGGGATCAGGAGTGACAATGGCGCTAACGCCCAGACTTGATCTAAGACAAAGCCAGCAGCTTGTGATGACTCCACAGCTGCAACAGGCGATCAAGCTGTTGCAGATGTCTAATCTGGATCTGGCCGCTTATGTCGAGCAGGAATTGGAAAAGAACCCACTTCTTGAGCGCGATGATTCCTTACCGGGTGAGGATGATTATGTCGCGTCCGACGATAGCTCGGATTTCGAGGGGGAAAGCGACACAGGCCCGCTGGAGGAAATCAGCATTTCCGACAACGCGCCGCTATCAGCCGCCGAAAACGCCGCTATCGATACCGATTACGACAATATCTATACCAGTGATGCGCCCTTGGACAATCCATCGGATGTGATCGGGGCCGATGCCGCAAGCACCGGCTTTCTGGCCGCTAGCACCGGTGGTAGCAGTTCCTTTTCCGGGACCGATATGAATCTGGAAAATACGCTGAGCGATGATATATCGCTGCGGGATCATCTTGCGGCCCAGCTTAATCTTCTCGGCTTGTCCCCTGTGGACAAGCTCATCGCATCCTATCTGATCGATCTTGTAAGTGACACGGGCTATCTTGTTGGCGATTTGGAAGAGGCGGCAGAATCGTTAGGCTGCACAGATGAGCGGCTGAACAACGTTCTGGAGACATTACGCGGACTGGAACCGACAGGTGTCTTCGCGCTGGATCTGGCGGATTGTCTGGCGCTACAGCTGAAAGAGAAAAACCGTTACGATCCTGCCATTGCCGCCCTTCTCGAGAACCTTCATCTGCTCGCGGAGGGAAACCTCAAGGAACTCCTTGGTATTTGTGGGGTAGATCAGGAAGACCTCGCAGACATGATTGCTGAAATCAAGGAACTGGACCCTAAACCCGGCCTCCAGTTCGGTGGCGAAGTTGCGCAGACTGTAGTACCGGATGTTTTCGTACGCCGGCGCCCGGATGGTGGCTGGCATGTCGAGTTGAACAGTGAAACCCTGCCAAAAGTTCTGGTCAATAATCGTTATTATTCAGTCATCAATACGAAGTCCCGACACAAAGAGGAAAAAGAATATCTCTCCGAATGCATAAATTCAGCAAACTGGCTGATTAAATCCCTCGAGCAGCGCGCCCAGACAATCCTGAAAGTAGCCTCTGCACTGGTTGAGGAGCAGGAAATGTTTTTTACCCAGGGCATCGAGTTTTTGCGACCGCTAAATCTCAAAACCATCGCCGAGGCAATCTCGATGCATGAAAGCACGGTTAGCCGGGTCACCTCCAATAAATACCTGGCAACATCCCGCGGGGTTTTTGAGCTGAAGTACTTCTTCACGTCCGCCATCAATGCAACTTCGGGAGGCGATTCTCACTCCGCAGCATCCGTCCGTCATAAGTTGAAACAACTCGTGAACGATGAAGCACCGAACAAGATTCTTTCCGACGATAAAATCGTTGAATTGATGAAACTTCAAGGGATAGATATTGCGCGGCGCACCGTTGCAAAGTATCGTGATGCTATGAATATTCCGTCTTCCGTAGAACGACGAAGACTAAAGAAGCAGTTGATTGCTTCATAAATGGGGTCCAGAAAATGGTGCCTCTGGCACAGCATTTTTTCGTTTCTAATAGCGTGTGTTGACATTACAACGCGCAAAAACTATGGTCCCGCCCTCAAATGGAATTGAGCGCTGTTTTTTGGCGGAAATTGGTCACACTTCTAGGATTGGATCATTAAGATGCATGTGATTGTAAAAGGTAAGCAGATTGATGTCGGCGATGCCCTTCGCGAGCATATTGAAGAGAGTCTGGAAAGCGGCGTTTCCAAATATTTTGATAACGCGATTGATGCACAAGTTACGTTAAGCCGGATCAGTCATAACTTTCATACCGAGTGCAGCGTCCATATCGGATCTGGTATTGATGTTACGGCCTCTGCGGATCACACAGATGCGTATAGCAGTTTCGATTCAACATTGGAGCGTATCGAAAAACAGTTGCGACGCTACAAGCGGCGCCTGAAAAGTCATCATGGCAAGGAACGTTATCAGGCCAAAATGGCGTTTGCCGCCCAAAGCTATGTGTTGGCACCTGAACCAGAAACCGATACAGATGAGACAGAAGCACAAGATGACTGGCAGCCAATGATTATCGCGGAAAGCAGCGCGGATATTCCGGACTGTTCCGTTGGCGAAGCAGTGATGCGCATGGATCTTGCAAACCTCCCGGCAATGATGTTCCACAATTCTGGAACACAGGAATTGAATGTCGTGTACCGTCGTCCTGACGGTAATATAGGCTGGATTGACCCTAAGGTCGCGAAAACCGAAAAATCTGCATAGAAATTTGCTTTTTGCCCCCATAACGACCAACTAGATCAGGTATCATGGAAATCAGTGATCTCATTCAGCCGCAGACAGTCTTTGCGGATCTGAAAGCCACCAGCAAGAAGCAGGCATTGCAGGAACTGGCGCGCCGCGCCGCTACTATTACCGGATGTTCCGAACGGGACATACTCGATGTCCTTATTGAAAGGGAACGGCTTGGCACGACCGGCATCGGTAAAGGCATTGCGATCCCGCATGGAAAACTTCCCGGCATCAATCGTGTGTATGGAATTTTCGCAAAGCTGAATACAGGCGTCGATTTCGATTCAATGGATAATCTGCCGGTTGATCTGCTGTTTCTGTTGCTGGCTCCGGAAGCGGCGGGCGCTGATCACTTGAAAGCTTTGGCGCGGGTATCCCGTACCCTTCGGGACAAGGGGCGATGCGAAAAGCTTCGCGGAAGCCATGACGCCGATGCACTCTATGCAATCCTCATAGAACCAAGCGCACAGTCCGCCGCTTAAGCATTTCCTGAATGCGCTCTAATTGGTTTCATTAGAAGCGGACAATCCCAGAGGGGAAAATATTCTTTTGGTACACCGCTCAAAAGAAGGGTTGTTTCACTAAGGCGTCATTTGCGCTGCCTAACGGCGGCGGCAATACTAATTTACCAGAAATGCCTCGAAATCATTCTGACGGGCAACGACCAGTGCAGCATTGGCAGATTTCTCTTCTCCCAGCTGCTGACCATTGGCGGCAAAAATTTGATATTTAACAGCCCCATCTTCTTCGATAGCCCGCACATAGGCCATATCCATCGACCCGAGCATGCCAAACGCCGCAGGACTTAAATGGCGGAGAGTGGATTCCTGATATTGCATTTTCAAAACTCCTTAACGCGACCCGTGTTCGTTCTAGTCAATCAATTCAGACGAATTAATTGTCTTGATTTCTTTTTTTGACCGGCTGGTATTTATCTCGATCCGGCGACTTTCTGTTTTTGGAAATGGCAGCTGCAATCCGATATGCAAAAGTCCACTCTCCATTTCCGCGCCCATTATTTCAAGCCCTTCGGCCAGAACAAATTTACGCTGGAACTGACGGGCTGCTATTCCACGATGCAGAAACACGCGATCCGTCTCTTCCTGTTGCTTACCATGGATTATAAGTTGGTTTTGTTCCAGTGTTATCTGAAGGTCTTCTTCCTTAAATCCGGCCACAGCGAGAGTAATTCGCAATTCTCGTTCGCCAATCTGCTCGATATTGTAGGGAGGGTAGCCCTCATTCGAAGATTTGGAGAGCTGGTCAAGAATCTGCTCAAAATGATCAAAACCCAGCATTAGCGGGTGATTAAACGACGTTGCGCGCGGCATACACTTCCTCCTCCGACGAGCGAGACAGCTTGTAATCGGCGCCGATCCGACACCTCTGACAGCCCATAACGGCACTATCAATAAAATATGTAATGATTGTGCACGCTGTCATCAAGGTTGGGTTTCACAAATATCGTGAGCGGGGTATAAGTGGCTCGAATCTGTAATCAAGAACAAGAATGGAAAAATCTATGAGTATCGATCCACAAAAGCAGGATTTTAAAATTGGCGTCGTCGGGGCGGGCGCTATGGGCCGCGGTATCGCCCAGGTATCCGCAACGGGCGGAATGCCGGTTTATATTTTTGATGCAGCGGACGGCGCTGCCAGCGCGGCAAAGGATTTCATCACATCGATGATTAGTCGCTCTATGGAAAAAGGCCGCATGGAAAAAGAGGAAGGGGATGCTGCGATCACCCGAATCCATGTTGCAGAGAATATAGATGGTCTAGCGGATTGCGACCTTGTCATCGAAGCGATTGTCGAAAACATTGATATCAAACAGAAAGTATTCCAGCAGCTGGAAGAAATTGTCCGACCGGACACGATCATTGCTTCCAATACCTCCAGCATCCGCATTTCCTCAATTGCTTCCGCCTGTAATCACCGGGAGCGGATCGCCGGACTGCACTTCTTTAATCCGGTCCCTCTCATGAAGCTGGTGGAGGTGATCAACGGCACGGATACAAGCAAGGAAGTAACCGAGGCGCTTGAAGTCATCGGCAAACGCATGGGCCGGGTTCCCGTGGTCGTTAAAGATGCCCCAGGCTTTCTGGTCAATCTTGGCGGACGCGCCTATTCAACAGAGTCATTGCGGATCGTTTCCGAGGGAGTTGCAACGCCATTTCAGGTGGATGCGATCATGCGGGAGGCCTGCGGCTTTCGAATGGGCCCGTTCGAGCTTCTGGATCTGACCGGTATTGACGTCAATTTTCCGGTCAGCCAGATCATCTATAACGGCTATTTCCAGGACAAACGTCTGTCTACCTACCCCTTGCATGAAAGCATGATGGAAGCAGGACGGCTTGGAAAAAAAACGAAGGCCGGATTCTATGCCTATTCGGAAGATGGAACGATCATTCGCCCGGATGTAGAGGAAGAAGTCTCAGCTACTGCGGCAACACAGGTCGTTCTCGCTGAGCCGTCCGAAGCGTTGGAAAAGCTGATGAGCGAGATCGGGGTTAAGATACTGCCATCGGATGATGGCACGTCCCCAATTCTCGCTGATCCGATCGGAGAGGACTGCACGGCTGTTTCAGTTCGTCTTGGCGTTGATCCGAAGCGTCTGGTTGCGATTGACACACACACGGGCGTTGTCTCCCGCGCAACCATTATGGCAGCACCCGGCGCCAACGAAGAGATAGTTCAGTCCGTTATGGCAATGCTGAGCGCTGTTTCCAGTGGAGTCACTCGCATCAAGGACAATCCAGGGTTTGTAGCGCAGCGTATTCGCGCAATGATCGCCAATCTTGGCTGTGAAATGGCCCAGATCGGCGTGGCAAGCCCTGAAGATATCGACAAGGGAATGAAGCTGGGGCTGAATTATCCGTTTGGCTCGGTAGAGCTTGCGGAACATATGGGCAATCGCAATTGCCTGAAAATTCTTGAAAACCTGCAAGCGATTACCGGAGAAGACCGTTATCGGCCCAGTCAATGGCTCCGTCGTCGGGCATTGCTGGATTTACCAATTCATACGCTGGACTGAGGCTAGCGCCCGCCTACTGGGCGGGCGTTTCCTCTTCGCGGTCCTTTGCCATCTGCGCCATTTCCTGCAATGCCCCTGCCGCATTACCGCCGAGACTGGTCTCAACCGCCTGCATCATTGTCGCAATGACTGCTGCCGTAAAGTGATCCCGCTCCAACCCGGCGGAAATACAATCCTCCAGGGCTTTATCGAGATGGCTGGTAATAATCTCGGCTGCTTTGTCGAGTTTATCTTTCACGTCGGCTTCGGGCAGGGAAGAGTTAAAATTATCAGACACTGGATTTCCATTTGTTAAAAAGCTACGTCCCGAAGACATAAGGTTTTCACATCCGAAGAGCAAACTTATTCGGGTGTTTTTTCAAGTGTGATGGGCTGGCCATGCGGTGTGTGGTCGGCAGCGTCCTGCCATTCGGCTTTCCGTCGCTTGAGTTGATCCGGTGTCAGCAGCTCTTTTTGTGCAACGATTTTCTCAAGCGCGGCGAGCCAGCAGAGATAATAGGTTGTGTTTCCGACCCCATTGCCTGCGGAGGTGTCCGCGGCAATCTCCGCACCAAAGATTTCCGCCCATTCACTCCAGGTAAACTGCTTCGCCTCATGAAGCTTGACCGTCAACGCAAACGCCTGCGCCTGCCAAGGTTCCTCAAATACCGGGCCTTCTTCATCGCGCGGTATGTTTATTTTTGCGAGTTCCGGATCAAGCTGCATTACGGGCTGCCTCAAGATAATCGTCCCAGAGGTCGACATAGATATAATCCCCTTTGGTTCCGTCTTCCGGCCCCCACAACTCGGTAGAAGCAAACCGGACACTATAGAGGTGTTGGGGATCGCATTTCCCATGGGCATTCGCATCCGGAAAAACATGCAGGCCGTAATCATCCATGATCACACCCTGATGCCCCCGAACATAACGTGGCAAGCGGGTATGACCTGCCGGGTGAATATTCCGCGCCGACACGGTATCGCCAATAACAAACCGGGCCGCCTTCCCTTCTTCCGCCAGATAGTTACCGCCCTTGTCCATCAGGGCATCGACATCTTCGGCTTTCATGGCGGGTCGCGGGGGTGATACAGGTCTTGGAGCCACGGCGCCGGACAGTTCTTCCTCTGAGATAAAACCCTTTTCCGTAAGGATGCGAATTAATCCATCAAGCCATATTTCGTAATAACTGCTGGAAAGATACTTTGCCGGATCCATGCGTTCGCGGGCATGGCGGGATTCGTCGAGGTTCCGGACACCGACCGCGGTTATTGCATTGTTCATCGCAAACATCCGTTTTTCCCATTCCGCGTGAAATACCGGCTCGGCATCCTCCACGACAACCAGGCCCATACCATGCATTCCACCCATGTCATGTATGCTGTCCATCTCAGCCTCCTAGGGCTTTGCCAGGCTTTCCGCCATCTTCGTTCCGATCATGCTGTCTCTGCTCACCAGATCCGCCAGCGCCTCTTCATCAAGGTGCTCTGACCCTAAAGGCCTTGTCGGCACGACGAGATAACGGGTTTCCGCCGTACTGTCCCATACCCGGACCTCCATATCGTCTGGAAGGGTCGTTCCGAATTCTTCTAGAACCTTTCTTGGTTCACGTACGACCCGGGCCCGATAGGGCGCCGACTTGTACCAGACTGGTGGCAAACCCAGTACCGGCCATGGATAGCAGGAACACAGCGTGCAAACGACCACATTATGAACCCGATCGGTATTCTCAAGTGCAATCAATTCTTCCCCTTGCGCCCCGGAAAAGCCGAATTCAGCAACCGCTGACGTCGCATCGGAGAAAAGCCGTTTCCTAAATTCAGGATCCACCCATGCCCGGGCAACAACCTTTGCGCCGTTCTTTGGGCCCACCTTGTTTTCATAACGGTCAACAAGGGCATCTAAGGCATCGGCCTCCACCAAGCCTTTTTCAATCAGCAGGGATTCCAGACTTTTTACACGCAGGACAGTCTCTGGTAGTGGATCGCCATGCTTATGATCATGTGCCATTTTAGGTCTCCAGCAACTTGTCGGATTTTCTTAATTCTTCGTTAAGGCTCTATCAGCGAATATAGGCTCTATTTATTCGGAGTACAAAAGCATTTAAGTAAACTTTGGTGTCAGCCACCATCGTGTTCCAGCCCGGAGCAAGGCCAGAGGGGATGAAATGACCTGGATTAAAACTGTTCCGTTGGAAGATGCCGACGGACCACTTAAAAACCTTTATGACCGGATCAAGGATCCCGACGGACATATCGACAATGTTCTTATGGCCCATTCCTTGCGGCCGCATCTAATGGAAGGGCATCTGGACTTGCGGGAGCATGTCCTGAACAACAGCGAAAACGCACTGGCGAAATGGAAACTGGACGCAATCGGCATTTATGTCAGCTTGCTGAATGGATGCGATTATTGCGTCGAATATTATTTCGCGACACTGGAAGGCCTGCTTGAGGTCGAGGAGGACGCCGCCCGCCTCCGCGCTGCCCTGGAAGCGGGCGAGCCGGAGCGCGTGTTTGCCGGTGCAGACCTCGCCATGATGTTATATGCCAACCTACTGACAGCCCGCCCCGATAAAATCTCCGTCAGTATGATAGAAGAACTACGCAATACCGGTCTGGAAGATGGCGAAATTCTCGAAATCAATCAGGCCGTTGCCTATTTTTCCTATGTAAACCGTACCGTGCTCGGGCTCGGCATCCACTAAAAAACGTCTGGTCTTGCGCTTCGGCGGCAAACTCCATAATCTCCTGCTCTGTTTGCGTGGGCGAGAAATATTTTCCTTGGCCACTCATTTCGACGCGAAAGAGCCATATGGAAAATTCATCTGTCATCACCGCCACCAACCTGATCAAAAAATATGGCGCACTGGAAGTCGTCAAGGGCATCGACTTCTCGGTTCCCGCCGGACAGTGTTTTGGCCTTCTCGGTCCAAACGGAGCGGGAAAATCAACAACCATGCGGATGATCATGGGGCTGTCAGAGGTAACCGGCGGTACGCTCACTGTCTTTGGCAAACCTGCAAGCGGAATGGCACGGGACGTAAAGGCCAAAATCGGCCTTGTACCTCAGGAAAGCAATCTCGATCCGGATATCACGGTCCTTGAAAATTTATATGCTTTCGGCCGCTATTTTGCTCTGCCCCGGAATGTGATTGAAGAGCGTGCCAAAAAGCTTCTGGAATTCATGCAACTCATCGACAAGCAGCATGCCCCGGTCAATGCCCTTTCGGGCGGCATGAAGCGCCGCTTGACCATCGCGCGGGCGCTGATCGGCGACCCTGAAATGGTTATCCTCGATGAACCGACAACGGGTCTCGATCCTCAGGCGCGCGTTCTTATCTGGAAGCAATTGCTGGAACTCAAGAAAGACGGGCGGACATTGCTACTGACGACACACTACATGGATGAAGCACAGCGGCTTTGCGATCAGATCGTTATCATCGACGGTGGTAGAATTCTCGATCATGGGACACCGGAAGAGCTGATTGCCCGCCGGGTAAAGGGCTTCGTGTTCGAAGTTCAGAAACCGCATGTTCCGGGCTCCTCCGCCGATCGCTGGGATCAGGAGGATATAGGCGATTCCGTGCTGTATTTCGTCGAAGACACCGCAGAATTTATTGCCGATTTACCGGAAGATGCGATTTATCTCCATCGCCCTGCCAATCTGGAAGATGTATTCCTGCGCCTGACCGGGCGGCAGTTAAGAGAGAATTGATACCGATGCAAATGCCTGAACTTCCCTATATTCACGCAGTCTACGACCGGCAGTATCGTGTCTTTCGAAAGCTGCTGGGCTCTGCCCTCGTATCCAACGTTGCAAACCCTATCCTGTTCCTCTTTGCCTTCGGGTTCGGCATGGGATCCTTCATCGATACCATGGCGGGCATGAGCTATATGACATTCGTCGTTGCCGGCATGGTCGGTTATTCTGCGGCCTTTGCCGCAAGTTTTGAAACGTCAATCGGTGCCTTTACCCGCTATTTCCTGCAAAAGAACTGGGACGCCATTCTTTCGACCCCTGTCACGCTTGCGGAATTGATGATGGGGGAAATTCTCTGGGCCTCGATAAAGGCCCTGTTTTCTGCCGTCTGCGTTCTGATTGTCGGCTGGATGTGGGGCGGTGTTCCCGTGATATTTGAACCGCTGATAACCTTGCCGATCGTTTTCCTGGGCTCTGTTTGCTTTGCCTGTACCGGACTGGTGGCAACGGCCTATGCAAAGGGATATGAATTCTTCGCATATTTCTTTACATTCTGGGTAACACCCATGTTTGTATTCTGTGGCGTTTTCTTCGAAATATCCCGCTTCCCCGACGCAGTTCAGTATTTCGCCTGGTTCTTTCCGATGACACATCTGGTCGCCGCCATACGACCGCTTATCGCCGGAACGGCGATCGACCCGGCTCTCATTGCGTTGCATACGGTTTATATAGTGGTGTTCAGCGCCGCAGCGTTCGTCATCGCCCATCGCAAACTGCGGCAGCGGCTTTATGACTGAGATTTGAGGCCAGGCTTATTGCCCGGCTTCATGGGCCGCAAGCGCCGCCATATTCACAAGATCGGAAACAGTCGCGCCAATCGGCACAATCTGGACAGGCTTCGACAGCCCGACGAGAAGCGGACCGATGACTTTACTCTCGCCGAGGACCGGCATCAGCTTCGAGGCGATGTTTGCAGAGTGCAAGCCCGGCATGACGAGCACGTTAGCCGGACCGGAGAGACGACAGAAAGGATAGAAGCTCGCCATCAGCTCGGGGTCAAGCGCAACGTCTGCCGAAATATCCCCTTCATATTCAAAGTCGAGCTCTTCCTTATCCAGCAACTCCACCGCATCCCGAATACTATCGGCGGTGTAATGTTTCGGATTGCCGAAATTCGAATAGGATAACAGGGCAACACGTGGCTCATGCCCCAGACGACGGGCAACTTCCGCCGCTTCCTTCGAGATTGAAACCAGCTCTTCCGCCGTTGGCAGGGTCGTCACCGTCGTATCCGCCATAAAGACTGTGCGATCCCGTCCGACAATGACCGACACTCCAATAACACGCTGGTTCGGTTTTGGATCGATGACCTTCTGAATTTCCTTGAACGCCACAGAGAATCGACGGGTGACACCCGTGAGCACGGCGTCCGCATCACCCATCGCGACCATGCAGGACGCGAAAATATTCCGGTCCCGATTGACAAGACGAGCGCAATCGCGGAACAGGTAGCCTTCCCGTTGCAGCCGCTCATACAGGAAACTGTAGTACTTTTCCCGATGTTCCATCTCGCTGGCGTTATAAATCTCGATATTTTCCGAACCATCAATACCGATTTCAGCCATGATTTTCCTAACTTCGCTCTCCCGGCCAAGCAGAATCGGTATCCCGTAACCTGCCTTCTGGAACTCGACAGCCGCCCGAATGACCTTTTCTTCTTCCCCTTCAGCGAACACGACACGGCGCGGCGCAGTGCGCACCTCGTCCAGAATAAGCTGCAGAGAGCCCGCTGTCGGATCAAGGCGAGCCCGAAGTTCATTCCGGTAACCAAGTTCATCAATGATGGGCCGTCGGGCTACGCCGCTATCCATGGCGGCCTTGGCAACTGCCGTCGGCACATGACTTATCAGGCGCGGATCGAACGGCACAGGAATGATGTAATCCGGCCCATAGATCGGACGCTTGCCCTTATAGGCGGCCGCTACTTCATCCGGCACATCCTCACGCGCCAGTTCTGCGAGGGCTTCCGCCGCAGCGATTTTCATCTCCTCGTTGATGGTTGTCGCCCGCACATCGAGGGCGCCTCGGAATATATACGGAAAGCCGAGGACATTATTAACCTGATTCGGAAAATCAGACCGGCCCGTCGCCACGATCGCATCTTTTCGCACTTCCGCGATTTCTTCCGGTCTGATTTCTGGATCCGGGTTCGCCATCGCGAAGATAATGGGTTTATCCGCCATTGATTTGACCATCTCCTTACTGACGGCCCCTTTCACAGACAAGCCAAGGAATATATCCGAACCGATCATGGCCTCTTCAAGGGTTCGCGCGTCCGTCGCCACCGCATGCGCAGACTTCCACTGGTTCATCCCTTCTTCGCGGCCTTGATATATGACACCTTTCGTGTCGCACAAGGTCGCGTTTTCATGCGGGAGTCCCATTGCCTTGATCAGTTCCAGACAAGCGATAGCCGCCGCCCCTGCGCCATTCACCACAACCTTTGCATCTTTCAGGTTACGCCCTGTCAGATCCAGCGCATTGATGATCCCTGCAGCGCAAATAATGGCGGTGCCATGCTGGTCATCGTGAAAAACCGGAATGTCCATGATTTCGCGCAGGCGCTGCTCAATGATAAAACATTCCGGTGCCTTGATGTCCTCTAGGTTTATGCCCCCAAAACTCGGCCCCATAAGGCGGATACAATTCACGAGTTCATCGACATCTTCACTATCTAGCTCCAGGTCAAAGCAGTCGATATCAGCGAACCGCTTGAATAGAACGGCCTTTCCCTCCATTACCGGCTTCGATCCCAATGCACCGAGGTTTCCAAGACCCAACACGGCCGTTCCGTTAGAAATCACAGCAACACGATTTCCCTTCGTGGTGTAATCATAAACCCGCTCCGGATCATCCGCGATGACGAGACAAGGGCCCGCCACACCGGGAGAATAAGCAAGCGATAAATCACGTTGTGTTGCGACCGCTTTCGTTGCCACGATTTCAAGTTTTCCGGGCTTGCCCTGCGCATGATATCGCAAGGCTTCTTCATACTGGCTGAAATCCGGTTTATCACTCATCGACCCGCGTTCCTGTCCTAATTCTGTGCTCTAGATAAATCGTAAAAATTTCTGACAAAGCAGTTGGAAAAATAGCCTGCTATGGTAGTTTTCCCTCATGCCTACCCTAGTCAAAACCAAGTCGCAACTGAATAAATCGGCAACTCCCATGATGGCGCAATATCTGGCCATCAAGGAAGAGCATCCCGACAGCCTGCTTTTTTACAGGATGGGTGATTTTTACGAGCTGTTTTTCCAGGACGCGGAGATAGCTGCAGCGTCACTTGATATTGCGCTCACAAAGCGGGGAAAGCACGCGGGAGAGGATATCCCGATGTGCGGCGTGCCGGTTCATTCAGCAGACGGGTATTTGCAAAAGCTCATCCGCAAAGGACACCGTGTAGCGGTTGCGGAACAAACTGAAAGTCCCGCGGAAGCAAAGAAAAGAGGATACAAGGCGGTCGTCGCGCGTGAAGTTGTGCGGCTGGTGACGCCCGGAACGATAACCGAAGATAACCTGCTGGACGCGTGCAGCCATAACTTTCTCCTGGCAATGGCGCGCGTCGGCAAGGATCATGCAATGGCATGGCTGGATATCTCAACAGGTGAGTTTTTTGCTACGGCAACCTGCCCGGAAGACTTCGGTGCTAATCTGTCCCGCCTTCAGCCGGGGGAAATACTTATTTCCGAAAAATGGCTGGAGGATACAGAAATTGCCGAACTGGCATCTGAATGGGACAAGGCCCTGACACCGCTTCCTTCCGTTCGTTTCGACAGCCAGAATGGTGAGAAACGTTTAGAAAAGCTCTTTGATGTGGCCACCCTCGATGCGTTTGGCGCCTTCAGCCGCGCAGAACTGGCCGCGGCCGGCGCCCTCGTCGATTATGTGGAACTTACGCAAAAAGGAAAATTCCCTCTGATCAAGCCGCCGGTTCAGGTGGCGACGAATGATGTTATGTCGATTGATGCTGCAACGCGGCGGAACCTTGAATTGACGCGCACCATGAGCGGGGAAAGAAGCGGCAGCCTGCTGGCAACCATTGATCGGACCGTGACAGGAGGGGGTGGGCGGCGTCTGGCTGCGGATATTTCAAGCCCTCTTACACAACCGGACAAAATATTAAAACGTCTGGACATGGTCAGCTATTTCGTCGGAGATCATGAGCGTCGGGGGCGGCTTCGCGATATTTTACGGCGATGCCCCGACACAGAAAGAGCTTTGTCGCGTTTGGTGTTAGGGCGTGGCGGGCCGCGAGACCTTGTCTTGATCCGGGACGGGCTCGGGGAAACCGCCAATATCCGGGATGCTCTAACGCGAAAAAACCTCGACACCTTGCCTGAGGCACTGACTGCCGCAAGCGAGCAGCTGGGATATCATGCGGAACTGGTGGAGACCTTGAGAGCGGCCCTTGCTCCCGATGTGCCGTTTCTGGCGCGCGACGGAGGGTTTATTGCCCGCGGCTTTCGCGCCGACCTTGATGAATTTCGCACCCTACGCGACGAGAGCCGACGCCATATTGCCAACTTGCAGGCTACTTATGCAAAAGAAGTGAATATCCCTTCGCTCAAGATAAAGCACAATAATGTCCTGGGTTATTTTATCGAGATCACCCCGCGATTCGTCGAGAAAATGACTGAAGACTTTATCCATCGGCAGACAATGGCCAATGCCGTGCGATATTCGACCGTTGCTCTCGGTGAGTTGGAAGACAAGATTTCCCGTGCGGCCGACCGGGCGCTTGCGTTGGAATTGACGCTATTCGACGAACTGGTTGCGAAGGTTAAAGAAACAGGAGCGGCTATTCTTTCTGCCGCAAGCGCCATTGCGGAAATCGACGTTGCCGCCAGCCATGCGGAGCTGGCAGTCGAGCAATCCTATTGCCGCCCCGTTGTCGATGACAGTCTCAGTTTCGAGATTACAGCGGGTCGCCACCCTGTTGTCGAAACGGCCCTTAAAGCTGATGCGGAGGCAGATTTCGTCGCCAATGACTGCTGCCTGAATGAAGGACAGCGGCTTTGGTTGCTCACCGGCCCGAATATGGCCGGCAAGAGCACGTTCCTCCGTCAAAATGCCCTGATTACCATTCTGGCCCAGATCGGCGCATTTGTCCCCGCAGAAAAAGCGCATATTGGAATAGTAGATCGTCTGTTCAGCCGTGTGGGCGCCGCTGATGATCTCGCGCGCGGCCGCTCGACTTTCATGGTCGAAATGGTCGAAACGGCGGCGATTCTTAATCAGGCGGGCCCCCGCTCCCTTGTCATCCTCGATGAGATCGGGCGCGGAACAGCAACTTTTGATGGCCTCTCCATCGCATGGGCAACAGTCGAAAACCTTCATGAAGCCAATCAGTGCCGGGCACTTTTCGCGACACATTATCATGAGTTGACGGCGCTCGCCGGAAAGCTGCCCGCCCTTCAAAATCACAGCATGCGGGTTCGCGAATGGAAGGGAGACGTCATCTTCCTTCATGAAGTTGCCGAAGGTTCGGCCGACCGATCTTACGGAATTCAGGTCGCAAAACTGGCGGGTCTGCCAAAGGCCGTTATTCACCGTGCAGAATCCGTTTTGAAAGCACTTGAGGAGAAGGATCAGGGGTCCGCTGCGACCCGGCTCGCCAATGACCTGCCGCTTTTTGCGACTGTCATCCAGGAAACAAAGGAGAGCGAAAAGCGAAAGGCACCGTCAGAAATTGAAGAACGGGTAGCGACAATCAACGCCGATGAGCTATCCCCTCGTGATGCACTTTCACTCATATATAAACTCAAGGAATTAATGGATAAGGATGCATCTGGTATTAACAAAGGATATACTGATCTTTAACTTCGATTCTAAGATGCAATGAAATAACAACAATAACAGGAGACATTTCATGTTTGATCTATCAGGGAAAACGGCTGTCATTACAGGATCCAGCAAGGGTATCGGTAAAGCGATCGCCCACCAGATGGCATTGGCGGGCGCCAAGGTTACGATTTCCAGCCGCAAACCGGACATCTGTGAGGAGGTGGCCGCGGAAATCAATGCAAGCCTGCCTGAAGGAAGCAGTGGCAAGGCTGTTTCCATCCCGTGCAACATTAACTCCAAGGAGTCATTGCAGAACCTGGTGGATGAGACCCACAAGATCTTCGGCGATATCCATATCCTTGTATGTAATGCGGCATTAAACCCTTATTTCGGACCATCTACGGACATCCCGGATGATGCGTTTGACAAAATCATGTCGGCAAATATCAAGTCGAACCACTGGCTCTGCAATATGGTGCTGCCGGAAATGAAGGCACGCAAGGACGGGGCAATTATCATTGTCTCATCAATTGGCGGTATTCGAGGATCATCAGTCCTCGGTGCTTACAGCATCTCAAAGGCCGCCGATATGCAGCTTGTCCGGAACCTTGCTGTGGAACATGGAGCCGACAATATCCGCGTCAATGCCATCGCGCCAGGCCTGATACAAACGGAGTTTGCGCGGGCGCTCTGGGAAAACCCGGATATCCTGAAAAGGGCAACCTCGCGGGCACCGCTACAGCGGATCGGACAGCCTGAGGAAATTGCCGGTGCTGCAATCTATATGGCATCCGATGCAGGGACATTCCTGACAGGGCAGACTTTGGTGATCGACGGCGGACAGACGATCGCCTGACAAAGATGCAATCACGCTGCTGCCAACCGGTCGATTATCAAGTTGGCAGCAACAATGAGCATGATGCCTGCCACACTCAAATCCAGAACGCGGGTCCCATTACGAGTTCTCATCAAAGGTGCAAGGCTGCGCGCGCCATATCCTAAACTGAAAAACCAGGCGAATGACGCTGTAATAGCCCCAGAAACGAAATAAATCCTTGGGATAAACTCATATCCCGCTGCGATCCCTCCCAGAAGAATAACGGTATCGAGATAAACATGTGGATTGAGAAAGCCAAATGCGAGCGTCAGCAGAATGGCCTTGCGCTTTGATGACGTCACAGCTTCGCTTTCCTTCGCCAGCTTTACTGGTGGCCATATGGCCCGGCGCAAAGACATCAATGCAAAGGCAATCAGAAATAGCGCGCCGCCCCAGCTAGCCCAAGGAACCAGCCATGGAAAGGCGGCAATGGCGGAGCCAAGCCCCAGGGCTCCAAGCAATATCAAAAAGGCGTCAATGCAGGCCGAGAGAAGGCAGATAATGAAAACCTGATCCCGGGCCATTCCCTGACGCAGAACAAAAAGATTTTGCGCGCCAATGGCGATAATGAGCGCGGCCCCGATCAAGGCGCCGTCAATAAACTCCCACAGAAACATGTATCAGGCCTTCAGGGCATGCGATTTACGCTGATGATAGGTCAGCGCCGCCAGGATAAATTCTTCCAACTCTTTTTCCGGCAGTTTATCATCCAGCGCAAAGAGAAGGGCGCGCGTTCCGCTATATCGGAAGGCATCAGGATGGGATTTTTTGAAATCATCGATCAACGAAGTCTGACAATGAACATATAGGCCATAGCTATCCGCTTCCTTTGCCGAAGCAAGACGGATTGGCGTCCCGGTTTTAGTGCTTGACTGATAGCTTGGGACGCCCCATTTCAATGTTTCGGAAATTTCGACCCCGTCGAGGCGTTCCGCTAATTCGAAAATTAGCTGCCGGAGGGCCAAAAGCCGAGCCCTGACGGGCCCTGGATAAGATTTATAGACTGCGGCAACTGACAGATCATCAAACTCAAATTGCTTCATTACAGTTGCCCTCATCGCAAAATCTCAAGCTATCTTATAACAAAAACTTAGATAATTAAGGCTTTTGCGACTGTTTTTTGCTAAACAGCAACTCAAATAAGGAAAAAGGCCGCGTGTGAAAAAACATGCCGGGCCAGCTAATCGGATGTGAAATGGAAAAGATTCCAAATCGGAAAGAGATTATAAACCGCCGGGCCCTTGTTCTGGCGATCTCGGAAATTGCCGAACGCCATGCCCCGAGCAGTTTCGAGTTCCGGCGTGACACTTTGAAATTACTAAAGAAAAATCTGGATGCGGGGAACAAGGTGGTGGAGAAGCGTTTTCTCCAGTCAAACAAGGGGCGCGCAATGATGTACGCTCAATGTTTTCTGGTTGACCAGATCATCCGGTCCATCTTCGATATCGCCACACAGCATGTTTATCCATTGAGCAACCCGACGCCGGAGGAGAAGCTCTCCCTCGTCGCTGTCGGTGGTTATGGCCGCGGCGAGCTTGCGCCCTATTCAGATGTCGACCTCCTGTTCCTCTTTCCCTATAAGCAGACCTCCTGGTGTGAACAGGTGATCGAATTCGTACTCTATATGCTCTGGGATCTTGGGCTGAAAGTTGGTCATTCGACTCGCAACGTTAATGAATGTATCCGCCTCGCAAAAAAGGACACCACCATTCAGACCGCGATTCTGGAAGCCCGATATCTTTGGGGCGATCAGGAAATGTTCAAGGAGATGTATCGCAAATATATGAAGGAGGTCGTTGCCGGACATAGCCGTGATTTCATTGATGCCAAGCTTGAAGAGCGCAAGGAGCGCCACGAACGGTTCGGCAACTCGCGCTATGTGGTGGAGCCGAACATAAAGGAAGGCAAGGGCGGCCTCCGTGACCTGCAGACCCTGTTCTGGATCGCAAAATTCCTGCATGGCACGACGGATATCTCTAAACTGGTCGAGCTTGGGGTTTTCACGGAAAAGGAGCGGAGAAAATTCACGAAGGCGTCCAACTTTCTCCGCTCTGTCCGTTGTCATTTGCATTACCTGACGCGCCGCCCCGAAGAGCGAATCACCTTCGATGTTCAGCCTGAGCTCGCGAAACGCCTGCAATATAAAGATCATGCGGGAACCAAAGGCGTCGAACGGTTCATGAAGCATTATTTCCTTGTCGCCAAGGATGTCGGTGATTTGACCCGGATTTTCTGCGCCAGCCTTGAAGCCGAGCAGCAGAAGATGAGCCGCCTGCCAATTCCACGCCTGGGTCTCGGGAAACGAAAGCTGAAGGGATATATTGTTGAAAGCGGCCGCATCAATGTAAGCGATGATGACGATTTCAAAAAAGATCCGATCAAGATGCTGGAAATGTTCCATCTGGCTCAGGAAAAGGGTCTGGACGTACATCCGAACGCGCTGCGGCTGATCCGGCAGGATTTGAGACTGGTCAACCGAAGCCTTCGCAGCGACCTGAAGGCAAATGAGCTTTTCCTTGAAATGATGACAAGCCGTAAGGACCCGGAAACGACCTTGCGACGATTGAATGAGGCTGGCGTTTTTGGCCGCTTCATTCCCGATTTCGGACGCGTCGTCGCCCAGATGCAACATGACATGTATCATGTCTATACGGTGGATGAGCATACAATCCGGGCCATCGGGATTATTTCGCAGATCGAGGCCGGCGCCCTCGCGGAAGACCATCCGCTCTCTCACAAGATCATGCCCAAAATCGTCTCGCGAAATGTTCTATATTGTGCCGTTCTAATTCATGACATCGCCAAGGGTCGCGGCGGCGATCATTCGATTTTAGGGGCCGAGGTAGCCGAAAAACTCTGTCCTCGTCTCGGACTTTCCCCTTCCGAAACCGAGACGGTTGCCTGGCTGGTCCGATATCATCTTACTTTCAGTGGCTTTGCGTTCAAGCGTGATATTTCAGATCCCAAAACCGTTGAAGATTTTGTGGAAATCGTTCAGAGCCCCGAGCGGCTAAGACTACTGCTCGTGCTAACCGTTGCCGACATCCGGGCCGTCGGCCCAAATGTCTGGAATGGCTGGAAAGGTCAGCTGCTTCGCGAACTCTATTATGTAGCCGAAAATGCCCTTACTGGCGGCCATGTATCTGAGGGGCGGACCGAACGGGCGAAGCATTGTCAGAATGAATTGCGGGAACAACTGACGGGATGGAAAAAGAACGATGTCGAACGCCATATCGGGCGTTTCTACCAGTCCTACTGGATCGCAACCAGCAACGAAGACCGTGTGGTGCACGCAGAACTGATGCGAGCCGCAGATAAGGATGGATCGCTTTTTACCGTTGAAGCGAAAAGCGATCCCTTCCGTGCAATTACTGAGGTGATCGTCTATACGGCCGATCATCCGGGATTATTTTCCCGCATTACCGGCGCCATGTCGGTGAGCGGCGCCAATATTGTCGATGCGAAAATTCATACGACAACGGATGGCATGGCGCTGGATACCTTTTATATCCAGGATTCCGAGGGTCAGGCCTATGACCAGCGCGGCCGGATGAAAAAGCTGCGTCAGGCCATAGAAGATACATTACAAGGTGTTCGCAAGCCGCATCTGGAAATTGTCGATCGCCGGGAATCAAGCCTGCCAAGCCGCACGGAGGTTTTCACCGTTCAGCCTAGTGTTATCCTGGACAACAAGGCATCAAACACCCACACAGTGATCGAAGTCAGAGGTCGCGACCGTCCGGGCCTTCTTGCAAATCTGACACGGACGCTGTTCAACTTGTCCCTCTCTATCTCCTCTGCCCATATCGCGACGTATGGCGAGCGGGCGGTTGACGTCTTCTATGTGAAAGACAGCTTTGGCCTGAAAATTACCAACAAGGTCAAGCTTGCCAATATCGAAAAGAAATTACTGGTCGCACTTTCGGAAGACATGGCCCCGAAAAGAAAAGCAGCCAAGTCAAAAAAACAGCAAACGGCGGAAGCTGATGGGCAGTAGCGGCTTAGCTATGGTATAGGGCGTTATGAATCTGATTAAGTCCGTTGCCACTGTCGGTGGCTTTACCATGATAAGCCGTGTGCTTGGTTTCTTGCGCGACATCCTGATGGCATCTGTGCTCGGAGCCGGACCGGTGGCGGACGTTTTCCTTGTGGCCTTCCGTATTCCGAATATGTTTCGTCGGTTGGTGGCGGAGGGCGCTTTCTCAGCGGCCTTTATTCCGCTTTTCGCCCGCAAGCTGGAAAGCGAGGGCAAAGAGATGGCCCTGGAGTTTGCCGGACACAGCCTCAGTGTCCTCACCGGATTTCTAATCATCTTCTCTGCCCTGTTCATGATTTTCATGCCGGTAATGATGCAGTTTCTCGCGCCTGGGTTTGAAGTTGGCGGCATGCGGTATGAACTCGCCGTCGAGTATACCCGTATTACATTCCCCTATCTGACCGCCATGGCCATCGTCGCCCTGCTGGGCGGGGTCTTGAATGCATTTTACAAGTTTGCGGCAATGGCGGCGGCGCCAATCCTACTTAATATCATATTGATCGGGAGCCTTCTCCTCGCCTTTTACCAGCGGGAGGAGACAGTCGGCTTAGTCTTGTGTTGGAGCGTTACCGTCGCCGGGCTCGCGCAAATTGTTTATCTCGCCATAGCCTGCTGGCGATCCGACATCAAAGTTCCCCTTGGTAGCCCTGTGATCAACAAAGATATTAAACGCCTTTTCCGGCTTATGCTCCCCGGTATGCTCGGCGCGGGAGTTATGCAGATCAACATTCTTGTCGGTACAATTATCGCTTCCTTGCTGGCAACCGGCTCCATCTCCTATCTCTATTATGCCGACCGGGTATATCAGCTCCCTCTCGGCGTGATCGGCATCGCTATCGGCACAGCACTTCTCCCGATGCTCTCGCGGCAGCTTAGAAGCGGGGACGAGAAAACTGCGCTTAACAGCATGAACCGCGCGATGGAACTTTCCATGCTGCTGACTCTGCCTGCTGCTGCCGCCCTCATGATCATACCGGAAGAAATAATCACCGTCCTGTTCCAACATGGCGAATTTACGGCAACCGCAAGCATGGCAACGGCTATGGCTCTGCTGGCCTTTGCCTCCGGCCTTCCCGCCTATGTGCTGGTAAAAATTCTGACGCCAGCATACTTTGCGCGGGAAGATACAACCACACCAGTCGTCGTCGGCGTTCTTGCCATGATCTTGAATGTCGTTCTAAGTCTCGTTCTGATCCGCTATATCGATCATGTTGGTATCGCGGTTGCGACGTCCCTCTCTTCCTGGTTCAACGTAACTTTTCTGTTCATCATTCTGCGCAGGCGCGGACACTACACGCCCGACAAAAGACTGTTGCGCCGCCTTGTTGGAATGTTCCTTGCCACGATTGCAATGACCGGCAGCTTGTATATTGCACGCGACTTTCTAAGCAGTTTGTTTGCCGGCGATGTGACAGACCGAATTCTTGCGCTTGGCGCTCTCGTCGCGGGTGGCGGCGGTACATATGTCATTGGCGTTCTCATAACAGGCGCAGCGCCGCTTCGGGATATTAAAAACATGCTGAAACGACGGACAAGCGCGTAAATCTGTTGACGATGGGCGTGGTGCCTGCAATAAGGCCGCATCCCAGCCCCGACGGTTCTGATGGTCAGCCCGTCAATCTAGGGCTCGTGTCCAAAGCGTGAGGAGCTTTATTAAATGTCTCGTATCTTCTCCGGCGTTCAGCCGACCGGTAATCTTCATCTTGGCAACTATCTCGGTGCGATCCGCAACTTTGTCGGACTGCAGGACAATTATGAATGCATCTATTGTGCTGTGAATATGCATGCCATCACGGTCTGGCAGGATCCGGAAGACCTCCGCAATAACACCCGGGAAGTTGCCGCCGCCTATCTGGCGGCGGGGGTCGATCCGAAACGCTCCATCATCTTTGCACAAAGCAGTGTTTCGGCCCATGCCGAACTTGCCTGGATCTTCAACTGTGTTGCCCGTCTCGGATGGCTTAACCGGATGACCCAGTTCAAGGAAAAGGCTGGCAAGAATCGTGAGAACGCCTCCGTGGGGCTCTATGCCTACCCCAACCTGATGGCGGCGGATATTCTGGCCTATAAGGCAACCCATGTTCCTGTGGGAGAGGATCAGAAGCAGCATCTGGAACTCACCCGCGACATCGCGCAGAAGTTCAACAATGACTATGGAACGGAAACTTTCCCGCTGGTGGAGCCTCTTATCTTCGGTGAAGCGACACGCGTCATGTCTTTGCGCGACGGATCAAAGAAGATGTCAAAATCCGACCCGAGTGACTATTCACGCATCACATTTACCGATGATCGTGACAGTATTGCGACGAAACTCCGTAAGGCACGGACAGACCCCGATCCACTTCCCGCAAAGCTGGAAGAGCTGGATAACCGTCCGGAGGCTGCCAATCTGGTGGGAATTTATGCCGCCCTCGCGGATATGACGAGGCAGCAGGTATTGGATGAGTTTTCCGGCGCCGCCTTCTCGACCTTCAAACCAGCGCTGACTGACTTGGCCGTCGAGAAGTTTGGCCCCATTGGAGAGGAAATGAAGCGACTTCGGGCTGATCCGGGCCATGTGGATGCCGTCCTGAAAAATGGTGCGGAACGTGCTTCCGCCCTTGCGGCGCCGGTGCTGGCAGAAGTTAAAGACATCGTCGGCTTCCTTCTGGCGCGTTAGCTCTGCTTGTAAGTTCGGACAAAAGGACATACATCTGGAATTGAGATCGGATGAATGATCTGGTGACAGGGCAGAGAAGATGAGCGAAATCGGGAACGACGGCAAAGAGACCAAACGAATTGGGCGGCGCACCGATGCAATAAAAGAAGGAGCGAAGAGAAGCTGGAAAGTCTTTGCTCTTCTGGTTTTGCTGTTTTTGATCCTTTACTATCCGATCGGTATGATCACGATCAATAATATTGAGGACGATACATCGTTCGTACCCACAGGTAAAAATGTTGTCGCGGGCGGCAGCCATGCGGTCAATATGATGGCCGGCCTGATTGACCGGGAAATCAATGTTAATCGCTGGACGGCGAACGACCCGTTTTTCATGCCCTCGGCTGCCCTTGACAATATGCCAAACTACCAACAGGGCATCATTTCCGCGCTTGCGCGATTTGGTTTCGAGCTGACAGATCAGATAGGGCGTACGCGAGGATCGAGCCAGACGGACCCGGACTTGCAGGAAGCAGCTGGCCTTTTGCAGTATTCGGGAACGAAATGGGCATGGGATCCAACCGTTTCCCTGTTGCCGACGGCCGCATCCGAAGAACAGTATGAGAAGGCCCGTAGCTCGCTGATTGATTATAACAAGAGACTTGCCGAGGGAAATGCCGTCTTTGAAAGACGCGCCGACAACCTTCTGGCGACCCTGGACCGGATTGCTCTTGATATTGGATCTTCCACAGCCACCATTGATAAACATATCGATGAGAATGCTGGAGCTTTTATCGATTTTCAGGCGGATAATATTTTCTATGGCGTCAAGGGTCAAAGCTACGGTTATTACATGCTGTTGAAGGCACTGGCTCAGGATTATGAGGGCCTGATCAAGGAGCGGGGGCTTACCAACGCCTGGGCGCAGATGCTTGCCAGCTTCAAATCCGTGATTGATCTTGATCCGTTTATTGTGGTCAACGCGACACCTGATTCCCAGTTTCTTCCCAATCACTTGGCCGCACAGGCCTTTTATGTTTTGCGGGCGCGTACACAGCTCCAGGAAATCAGCAACATTCTCTTGAAATAACTGCATCGATAGTGGCAGGATAATTTTCAACTTGAACAAGTGGCGGAGCCTATATGTCTGACGAGACCCAAAGCGGTGCGCGAAATAAGTTCCTTGTTGTCGTGGATGAAACACCGGAATGCAAATCCGCTATCCGTTTCGCAAGCCGTCGTGCCTGGCATGTCGGGGGGGGCGTGATCCTTTTGTATGTTATTGAACCGCCAGAATTCCAGCATTGGATGGGCGTTGAGCAGGCGATGCGAGAGGAAGCCCGCGAAACAGCGGAAGAACTCCTGCAGAATCTCGCTGAGGAAATTCAGAAAGAAACCACCATTGTGCCGGAATTCGTCATCCGTGACGGATACAAAAAAGAAGAAGTTCTTGCCCTGATCGAAGAAGATTCAGATATCCGAATTCTTGTTCTTGCGGCCTCCCCCGAATCCGGAGGTCCCGGCCCACTGATCAAAAGTCTGGTGGGAGAAATGTCGGGAACATTTGCGATTCCGATTACTGTCGTGCCCGGGAATCTGACAACCCGGCAACTGGATGCCGTAACCTGAGAATCGACACGGGTTTTCTTCAAATTCCGTGGTGATTCGACATTTGCAGTATTTTAATTTGGTAAAAATTTTACCTTTATTGCAGATACTTACTTAAATATCTGAAATGTCAGAAGAAATTTGACCGCCAGAATCATTGCTTGATCTTGTCTCACGGGCGGGACATATTCCAGCTCCGATCCGGAAAGTAATTTTACCTGTTGATTGCTATATATAGTGGCTTCTAAAATATAGCCTTCTATATTTTGTATAATTTGTTTGAAAGCGCGATTTTAGAGCATAGAGAACAACACAGTTCATCGGAATGCAGCTACTCAAATCCAGTTTAAAATCCAACAGAATTGCGACTTTGGCAGTGATCCTTCTGGCGACGGCCTATGTGGTGCCCGAGCTCATTGGCAGCAAACTAAACCAGCAGACGGCAACCGACACGTCGAGCGGAAATACAGCCACAAAGATTAAAGCAAGGCAGGGCCAGTTCGACCTTGCTTCATTTGACGCCGCTCTCTCAGAAGTAAGTTTCCAGCTGGACGACATACGGGACGGAGGGCCGGTGCCGCGATTCTATGTCGACCGGATACCTGCCGATATTCCCGACCTAAACGATGTTGAGGAGCGTAAGAAAACCTTTATCAAGCTTGTTTTGCCACAGGTGCTTCGCGTCAATGAGGGCATCGAGGTACAGCGGGAGCGGCTAACTGGGCTGCTGGAGAAAAAGGCCGCTGGCGCTACTCTCAGTGAGAATGACCGTAAATGGCTGCAACAGATTGCAGTACGCTATCGTGAAGACACCGTTGATCCGAAGGCCCTTATGGAAAAGGTGGATAAAATTCCGGTTTCAATTGCTTTGGCGCAGGCTGTTGAAGAATCAGGCTGGGGAACGTCACGTTTCGCCCGTGAAGGCAACGCCCTCTTCGGTCAGCGGGTCTGGTCCACTGGTGAGGGAATTGTTCCGGAAGACAGAAGTGAAGATGAAACTCACGAAGTCAGGGCCTTTAAATCAATCGCCGAGTCCATTCGATCCTATGCATATAATTTGAATGCGCACCCTGCCTATGAAGATTTTCGTGCGGCCCGCGCCTGGAGCAGGGCAGAATCTGACATGACGATAAATGGTCTTCAGCTGATCGATACACTTCATGTTTACTCTGAAAAGGGTCAGGAATATGTGGATAATCTGCGAACCCTGATTGAGACAAATAATTTCCAGGATTTCGAAGACGCACTCCTAGCGCCTGAACAGCTGGCAGACAACCGTCCCTAAAAATCGGTATAGTCCTGCATCTAAATCTGATTGGTACTTTCTATCTCGCAAAACAGTGCGGGATATGAAAATATAGTCTCCAACCTACTCTCACAAACAGTGTACGCCCATGAAATGGCGCGCCCACAATAAAAAAGAAAGCAGGGGGAGACCATGGGAAGGCTAGAAAACAAATTTGCGCTGATTACCGGCGCTGCAACCGGCATAGGTTTGGCAACGACCCGCCGCTTCATTGAAGAAGGCGCAAAAGTCTTCATGACAGACATTAATGAAGACGCCGGGAAAGCGGCCGCGAAGGAATTCGAAAGCCGGGCACAATTCCTGGTTCAGGATGTCGCCAATGAGGAAGACTGGAAAGCGGTTATGAAAACCGTTTTGTCGGAGTCACCCGGCCTCGATATCCTCGTCAATAACGCCGGGATACTCTCTATCGGTGACCGACAGACAATCGAGGATACGGACCTTTCTCACTGGCAGGCTATTCAGAAAGTGAATGTGGAAGGGGTTTTCCTCGGATGCCAGTCCGCTGTCACGGCCATGAAAGGCAGAGGAGGTGCCATCATCAATCTTTCCTCCGTCGCCGCTATTATCGGGACGCCGCATCTTCTGGCCTATGGCGCCTCAAAGGCAGCAGTCCGGCAACTGACGAAGTCGGTCGCCATTCATTGTGCAAACCGCGGTTACGCTATTCGCTGCAACTCGGTCCATCCCGATCCTGTGCGGACAAATATGGGAGATGAACTGATGGGGATGTATGGCAGCGACATTGAAGCTGGCTGGAACGCCATTCCGGACCGGATACCGATCAAAAAGCCGAGCGAGCCTGTTGATATCGCAAATGGCGTTCTGTTCCTCGCTTCCGAAGAAGCGCGCCATATAACCGGGTCGGAACTCGTCATAGATGGCGGCCTTACCGCCATCTAACTTCAAATAAAAGTCTTGGGAGGAAACGATCGATGCAAATTGATCATAACAAACTGCATGAATTCATCGAAGCCCTTTTAACTGCAGCAGGCAGTTCACCAACGGAAGCAAAAATCGTCACCGATCATCTGGTCCTGGCCAATCTTTCCGGTCATGACAGCCATGGGGTCGGCATGATTCCAGCTTATATGACGAATTTGAAGGCCGGGTTGCTGCATCCGAACCAGCATGTCGAGACGGTACAGCAAAATGGGTCAATGCTGGTTTTCGACGGCAGAGCCGGATATGGTCAGGTTGTTGCCCGGGAAGCGATGGAACATACCATCAAAGTGGCGCAGGAAACCGGCCTTGCTCTTTCTGCGCTGCGCAATGCCCATCATATCGGGCGGGTCGGGACCTATGGGGAACAATGCGTTGATGCCGGATTGGTCTCACTGCACTTTGTCAATGTGACGGGACATCGTCCATTAGTAGCGCCGCATCGTGGTTCGGATGCCCGCTACGGCACGAACCCGATCTGTATTTCCCTGCCGGATACAGCGGAAGAACCGCGCATCATTCTCGATTTTGCCACCAGCAAGGTGGCCCTCGGCAAACTGCGCGTTGCGAACAACAGCGGCAAGAAAGTCGCAGAGGGTCTGGTCATTGACAAGCATGGCAATCCGACGACGGACCCCGGGGTCATGTGGGAAGAAAAAGTTGGCGCGCTTTTGCCCATCGGTGAACATAAGGGCTATGGCCTCGCGCTGATGTGCGAGCTTCTGAGCGGAGCAATTGGCGGTGGCGGCACGATTCAGCCCGGCAACCATCGCGATACCCGCATCATCAACAGCATGCTCACTATTCTGATCGATCCCACACGCCTGACAGACACTGATTATATTGGCAGTGAGATGAAAGCGATGTGTGATTATGTCCGGCAATCACCCCCGCGCGAAGGCCATGACAATGTCATCATGCCAGGTGATCCGGAACGTGAACAGCGGCTATTGCGCCGTGCGCAAGGTATCGAGATCGATAACGAAACCTGGCGGCAGATTACTGAAGAAGCGGAAGAGTTCGGCGTCAGGCCCTAATATTAATAGGAGCTTGGTGTGTTATATATAACATTAAGCTTTTATTTTTTAAGATTTTTCAACAAACTTCCAGCAGCACTCGCCACCAGCCCCGTGTCGCCTGCACAAAGCAGAAAATCGAACCCTTGCGCAAACAGGTCATTTGTTTCCTGCGCCCCTTTGGAAATACAGCCAAGAAAAGCTGGGCTAGCCTTGATCTTATCCCGTGCCTCCTCGAAAAGTGCCTTTACTTCCGGATCATCAAACTCGCCTAGTTTGTTGATGCTGCCGGAAAGATCATTCGGTCCGATGAATAGCATATCTATCCCGTCGACGGCAGCAATACTCTCAATGTTGCCGACCGCTTCCTTGGTTTCAATCTGGCAGATGATCATCAGATCCTTATCAAGGTTATCCCGGTATTCACGTGCCATGCGGCCATATCCGCCGGCACGAGCGGCTCCAAGCCCGGCGCTTCGGATTCCGGTTGGCGGAAAACGGCAGGCGGCAACGGCGGCCCTCGCCTCTTCTGCTGTATTAACTGACGGAATCATTATTCCATCCATTCCCGCATCGAGGCTCCGCTTGATTAAAACTGTATCGTTCCACGGCACCCGCATCAGTATCGTTACATCACTGGCCGAGCGGGCGGCACGATACTGATCGATCGCTGTTTGAAGGCTGCCCGACCCATGCTCGTGATCAATCATCAAGGCATCGAACCCGGCGCCAGCGACTATCTCCGCCATATCGGAAGAATTTGAAAACAACCAACAGGCAGCCACTTTTTCTCCCGCCTGTAATTTTTCTTTTAATTTATTCGGACGATACATGATGGCTCCCTGCCTATGAATGCGAATTTACTTCGCGATATAAAAAAGTGATCCGAACCAGCGCCATCGCCGATCCGGCCCAAGCAACGTGCAATTGATGCGACCCCGACCCGGCTTGAAGGCAGCGGCAAGGCGTATCTCGATCCGTGAGTCACCAATCTTCTCGATGGGGACCGCTCCGCCCGTCTGATTGGAGGAGAAACAGGATAATCCGTTCAAGTCCCCGTAATCCTCCGCAATGGTGAACCCAAAATTCGGCGGATTACGTTTTAGGAAATTATCAGACGGCGTTACATCCGTTACCCGCAAGGGCAAGGCATTTGCTGCCAGACGAAAACGACCGATCCCCCCATAATTCTCGCTCATGGCAAAACGGGGAAGCTCCAGCCGGTCATGGCCGGAATAGGAAACACCGGACTGCTGTCCAAAGGCCGCCTTGAAGCCAATTTTCCGAACAACCGCTTTTACATCACTGCCGTACTCGCCATAAGGATAGGCGAAGATAGCTGGAACAAAGCCAAGCTCTGCCTGAAACTGCTCACTCGCCAGATAGATGTCCATCTCGATTTCCTCTGCGCTCATCAACGGCAGATGCGAATGACTGTAGGTATGATGCCCGATATGAACGCCAGCGTCCCGTAACTCCCGTATCTGGTCCCAGTTCATGTAATCTGGAAGTCGCTTTTCAACCCCTTCAACCGACACAAATACAGTGAAGGGTAAATTGGCCTCTTTCAGCAAGGGCCATGCAATGTTGTAAACGGACTGGTATGCATCATCTATCGTAATTGCAACCGTCCTGTCCGGCAGGGTTTCCCCCGATTCTAGCCGGTCAACAATTTCATTTAGCGGCAAAACGGTATATTGGCCGTTTTTCAGTTCCTGAATATGTTCCTTAAACTGATCAATCCGGATATTGGTGGACGTGTGCTGGTCTTCTCCAAAGCGGTGATACATGATCACACTCGCCCAGTCGGCGGCCCACGCCACGCCGTACCAAGCCAGTGAAATGATGGTCATTGCTACAAGTGAAACGGCCCGAAATTTTTGTACTTTAGTCAATCTCATCGATCCTCAGCTCACCTCTTATACTCCGGGCTTGTCCATCATCCGGCTTCCCGCCGCCTTGTCTGAAAGAGTAGGATATCGACGCGGTTTAAACAATTGGTAATGCCACCATTCATTCTGATAAAAATCCCAACCTGCCGCAGTCATCAGGCCGAGCAGGATAGAACGGTTGCGCTGGGCTTCTGCCGAAATGTCCCGCGCGCCATGAAAAGATGTCGGGGTCATCGCATCAAAGCCAGTTCCCATTTCAAGTTCCTGTCCGTCGCTGTCAATAAGTGTCAGGTCAATCGCCGCCCCGCGTGAATGCGGGGAACCATTGGAAGGATGAGAGAGAAAATCCGCATTCGGAGTATGATCCCATAGTGCCTGAACGGCCTCTGTCGGGCGAAATCCGTCAAAAAGCTTGAACTTCAAGTCCATATCAGCAGCAAGATCTATCGCGCGTTGCAGTTTTTCGGCTGACTCCTGAAGCAGAAAACAAGCTCCCCTCTGATAGACAGGCGCGCCGGTAAAATTATTTGCCGTCGCATATCGCAGATCAAGCTCGACGTTGAAATCTGCCGGAGTAATTTCTGTTAAACTCTCATTCAGGGACATTTCAAACCTGTTTACTTGAATTCACGCAACATTGGGCGTAACACTCTGACCTCACCGAGACCCTACATGGCGCAACTACGGAAGGCAATATTATGAGGATACTGGCGTTTGATACAGCGCTCAATGCCTGTTCTGTCGCCATTATGGACGATCGTGATATCCTTGCGCATACTCATGAAAAGCGGCGCCGGGGCCATGCAGAAGCATTAATCCCGATGATTGAGGATTTAATGGATGGCATTGGACTTGCCTATACGGAAATTGACCTGATTGCGGTAACTGTCGGCCCGGGAACATTTACGGGCCTAAGGATTGGGTTGGCGGCAGCACGCGGCATGTCCCTCGCCGCACGGAAACCGCTTGTCGGGATCACAACACTTGAGGCTCTGGCAGCGGCCGTACCACAGGGAATGGCCCAAGGTTGCCCCGTGATCGCAACTGCGGATGCAAGGCGGGGGGAAGTTTACCTGCAAAGCTTCAATATGAAGAACGATAATGACATCATATCACCGCTATCGTCTCCGAAGGCCTGTAAAATAGAGACAGCACTTGCCTCAACGGGACTAGAGAAGGCTTTTATCATCGGATCCGGCGGCGCCCTGCTCCGTAGCCAACCCGGATTTGATGAAACAAGATACCAGCTTCTTAATCTCGACGAAGATCCGGATGCGCGACATATTGCCCGCATAGCGCTCGAACGCGGGGCGCCCCCCCCAAATTCTACATCGCCCGCGCCTCTTTATCTGCGCGCGCCCGATGCGAAATTACCTGGCGGTCAAACTCCAACCATCGGCAAATGATGATCCAATGCAGGAAAGCGATATTTCAGCAGATTTTTTCGATACAGCATCCGCCGCGCCCCTTGCCGCCGCCATACATGGGCAGTGCTTCAAGTCTGGATGGAGCGAAAAGGATTTCGTCTCGGCATTCGGGATTCCGGGAACTGTGCTTGAAGTACTTAGCCTCACCGACCAGCCCGTAGCGATCGCCCTTTACCGGCAGGTCGTCGATGAAGCGGAGATATTGACTCTGGGAACGATGCCTGCCTATCGCGAGAAAGGTTTAGCTGGCCAGCTTCTGGAGAGAGGATTCCACTATTTGCGTCGCAACAAGGTAGCATTTCTTTATTTGGAAGTTGGAGTTGAAAATATTCCTGCACAGCGCCTTTATACATCAAAAGGGTTTATAGAAACCGGGCAGCGACCAAATTATTACAATCATGGTGCAGCATATGAAGACGCCCTTATGATGAAACGATCGCTTTAACCTATAAAAAGACAAATAAACGTTAATTTCGAGATAATCGTTAATTTGCGAACTTTTTTTTATTTATTCTATTTTACATTCCATTTCTGAACATATATTGACTATACACTACATGACATTCAATTTTTATGGAGGTTTGTTCACAATGTCTGAGAAAATTGAAAAGCTGGAACTTCTCGCTCTGACAACGGACATTGTGACGTCCCATTTATCGCGCAACCCTGTCGGGGCCGGGGAAATTTCGACCTTGATCAAAGATGTATACGCAACTCTTTCTACCGTTGGTGAAATGGCGGAAGAGGAGGAAAAGCCGGAACCGGTTGTCGCGGTCCGCAAATCCGTCCACCCGGATTATATAATCTGTCTCGAAGACGGGAAAAAGCTGAAAATGCTGAAAAGGCATCTCAAAACCTCGTATGACATGACACCTGAGGAATATCGCGAGCGCTGGAACCTTCCGGCGGATTACCCGATGGTCGCTCCGAATTATGCGGAACAACGTCGAAACCTGGCTAAAAAAATCGGCCTGGGAACCCGCCGCAAGAAAGCGCAAAGCAAGTAATTTTTACTTTCGCTGGCCCAAGAAAAATTATTTGTATAAAATCATGGCTGCTGACGGGAGCGACAGCAGCCATTACACTATATTGAGGATCGCATGCCTACTCGCCTGGAACAGATCTGCCTAGACAAGGGCCTTCGAATGACAGAACAGCGCCGTGTTATTGCACGCGTGTTATCTGAATCGCAAGACCATCCGGACGTAGAACTCGTGTATAAGCGAGCGTCGGACTTGGACGACACCATCAGTATTTCTACGGTTTACCGCACCGTACGCATGTTTGAAGAAAACGGTATTCTGGAACGGCATGATTTTGGCGATGGCCGGGCCCGTTATGAAGAAGTGTCCGATGAGCATCATGATCACCTGATCAATGTTCAAACCGGCCAGGTGATTGAATTCACCAGTGAACAGATCGAGGATCTGCAAACAAAGATTGCCAAGGAGCTTGGCTTTGAGTTAATTGATCATCGGCTTGAGCTGTATGGGAAACCGTTGTCAAAATCCGCGATGGCAGATGTCCCGCCTGAAGAATCTGTCGTGAACATAAAGCACACAGCTCACAGCAAGAAAAGTTGATGAATGGATCGCAGTAACGTGCGGCATTGTGTATGAGTAACATCAGACCCATTATCACCGTAATCGCCGTTCTATTATGGACGGCAATGCTGGTGCCTGTACAAGTTACGATCCTTCTGTTCTTCAAACAGCATCGATATTGTATCCCGCAGATTTTTCACACAGGCCTTTGCTGGCTCATGAGAGTCAAGGTTATCGTTTCTGGAGAGATCGAGACCCAGAGACCCACATTATTTGTGATCAATCACATTTCCTGGCTCGATATCCCGGTGATCGGAAAAATCATGCAAGGAAGCTTCGTTGCCAAGAAAGAAGTCGAGGGATACCCTCTCGTCGGCGCCATTTCGAAGCTTCAGCAGACCATCTTTATTGAGCGTACCCGGCCCGCGATCAAGGGGCACAAAGGGGAAATGCAAGAGCATCTGGAGAATGGGGACAACCTGTTCCTTTTTCCCGAGGGTACATCTTCGAACGGCATCATCATCCAGAATTTCAAAAGCGCCTACTTTGGGCTGGCGGAGCGGGAAATAAACGGCCGTCACCTGATGGTCCAACCGGTAACGATCGCCTACAGCCGGTTAAATGGAATTCCGCTTACCCGTGGCACCATGGGTATTGTCGCCTGGGTCGGGGATGAAGAACTGCTCGGTCATGTTTGGTCCCTTCTGAAACGCGGAACGATTACAGCGGAATTACGGTTCCATAAGCCCGTAACAATCGATGATTATGATTCTCGGAAAACCATGGCGAGCGACTGCCAGCTCACCATTGCCAAGAGCCTGAGCCGCGCTCTGACCGGGCGGGAAGAGCCTTAATCCAAACGAATCCGCCGATTCAGACCGTTTTCTCCATTTTTCCCGTGAATTACATCCCGGGCTTCTCTATTTGTCATATAACTGCTAATTTAATCATGATATGGAACGGTTTTCATATCTACGGGGTATGCCCCGGGATTTCGACGAGGTTGACGAGAAAGCGTGAGCAAAAAACTCTATATTTCAACATATGGCTGCCAGATGAATGTGTATGACTCGGCCCGTATGGCAGACCTGATGGCACCCCTTGGCTATACCCTGACAGATGAACCCGCGAGCGCCGACATGGCGATCTTGAACACCTGTCATATTCGCGAGAAAGCCTCCGAGAAAACTTTTTCGGAGCTGGGACGGTTGCGCAAAACACGCGAAGGACGGCAATCCCGCAACGAAGGCGATATGATCATCGCCGTCGCCGGTTGTGTGGCACAGGCCGAAGGGGCGGAGATCATGAAGCGTGCCCCTTTTGTCGACATGGTTTTCGGACCGCAGTCCTATCATAACCTGCCTCAAATGGTGGCCGAAGCAAACCGGGGAGTAGGCCATATTCTGGATACTGATTTTCCGGTGGAGCCGAAGTTCGATCATTTACCCAAAGAAGCAATCGACACCAGCCTGAGCGCGTTCCTGACGGTGCAGGAAGGATGTGACAAGTTCTGCGCCTTCTGCGTTGTGCCATACACACGCGGCGCTGAATTCTCCCGTCCCGTTGCCTCGATTGTCACGGAAGCGAAACGCATGATCGCCGGCGGCACACGGGAGATCACGCTGCTGGGTCAGAATGTGAATGCATATCACGGCGAAGGCGCCGATGGAAAGCCGGTCAGCCTCGCAGGATTAATATATCAGCTTGCAGAGATCGAGGGGCTGGAGCGCCTGCGGTATACAACATCCCATCCCCTGGAAATGACAGAAGAACTGTGCAAGGCGCATCGCGATGTCGATAGTCTGATGCCATATCTCCATTTGCCCGTTCAGGCGGGCTCCGATCGTATTCTGGCGGCGATGAACCGGCGCCATACGGCCGATGAATATCGGCGTATTATTGACAAATTACGGCATTATCAGCCGGATCTGGCACTTTCCGGAGATTTTATTGTCGGTTTCCCCGGGGAAACGGATCAGGACTTCGAAGATACCCTTCAACTCGTCCGGGATGTCAAATATGCGCAGGCCTACAGCTTTAAATACAGCCCACGTCCGGGAACACCCGCGGCGGCACTGGAAAGCGAAATGATTGATGAAGCTGTAAAATCCGAGAGGCTGGCGCGGCTACAGGCATTGCTGAATGAACAGCAGCTTGCTTATAACCAATCCTTTGTCGGACGGGAAATCGACGTCTTGCTGGAACGCGAGGGGAAACGCGATGGGCAGATCGTTGGTCGCAGCCCCTATATGCAGTCCGTTTTCGTGCCCTCTCCCGCGCATCGGATTGGGCGCATTGCAACTGTCATCGTTCAAGAGGGAAATGCGAACTCTCTGCGTGGCGAACTGAAACCCGGTAGTGTCGCCGATGCGGCATAGGAACAAATGTGGCTAAAAATCAAACGAGTTCTAAAATACTGAAACCCAACACAGACAAGAACAACGCAATCATTCTCGAATTTGATGACAATCATCTCCTAGCCCAGCTTGTGGGGGAGCATGATCGTTATCTTGCGCGCATTGAACAGGCACTGGGTGTTTCCGTTGCATCTCGCGGAAACAAAATGGCGGTTTCAGGATCCAAAACGGCACAGGCGACGGCCAAAACCGTTCTGATGGATTTATACGAACGGCTGAAGAAGGGACTTGATGTGACGGAAGGCGAAGTCGACGGCGCCATTCGCATGGCGGGCGATGCGCCTGCGCAAGACGGCAGCCGCGGATCTGTCTCAGGCGGGGCAGATATGATTGTCACCAAGCGGCGTCGGATTACACCCCGTTCCACTAATCAGGCCGTTTACGTCAAATCACTTCGGACGCATGAACTTGTCTTCGGTCTCGGACCTGCAGGAACTGGTAAAACCTACCTTGCTGTTGCCAACGCCGTTGCAATGCTGATTGAGAATAAAGTCGACCGGCTTATCCTGGCGCGCCCTGCCGTGGAAGCCGGTGAAAAGCTCGGCTTCCTGCCGGGCGACATGCGCGACAAGATCGACCCATATCTGCGACCGCTTTATGATGCCCTCTATGACATGCTACCGGCCGAGGAAGTCGTCAAACGGCTGGAGAATGGAGAAATCGAGGTCGCGGCTCTCGCCTTCATGCGTGGGCGCACGCTGTCAAATGCAGCGATCATTCTGGATGAGGCCCAGAATACAACCCCGGTACAAATGAAAATGCTGCTGACCCGGATGGGTGAAAATTCCCGTATGGCTGTCACAGGCGATTTGAGCCAGATCGACTTACCCCTTGGCATGCGGTCCGGCTTGCATGAAGCCGTTGACATCTTGCAAGGTGTAAAGGGCGTGGATTTTATCAATTTCGGGGAATCCGATGTTGTTCGGCATCCGCTGGTCACCCGCATTGTCCGGGCCTATGGGGAACATGACAGGGAAAAGCAGCTCGCCCTTAAAACCCGCAAATCATGACCTGTTAATGAACAACCTACCCTTCTCCCTTGACCTGGCGATCAGCTTTCAGAACGATTCTTGGCATAGCCTTGTTTCCGATATCGAACAGAAAGCAGAAGAGGTCGTCCTGTGCGCGTTGGAAAAAATATGCCAAAAGCTGAACCTGCCTCTCCTTGATGGCGACGTTACGCCAATTGTCGAAATAAGTCTTCTTTTTGCGGGTGACGCTCAGGTTAGAGAATTGAACCGGGATTATCGGGGCAAGAACCAGCCCACAAATGTGTTGTCTTTTCCCGACACGCCGCTCGATCAAACTGAACTTGCTGACGCCATGAGGATGTCGGAGCCATTGTTATTGGGTGACATTGTCCTGGCGCAGGAAACAATGGTTCAAGAGGCGAGATTCCAAAACAAGGACGTATGGAACCATACTGCGCATTTGATTGCCCATGGCGTTTTACATCTTGCCGGATTTGACCATATGGAAGAAAATGAAGCGGAAGAGATGGAAAATCTTGAAATCATGATATTGAAAAGCCTACATATCGCTAATCCTTATGAAGTTTCTGACCCGCCGCGACAGGAGACCCTTGACTGACTATGACCGATAATGTGTCGAGTGACGTTCTTTCCGAAACTCCGGAAGAACAGACAACTCAAAAGCCTTCAAACGGCGTTTTACATGTCCTTAAGCGAGTTTTGGGTATTGGGCAACAATCAGAAGGAAGCGTTCGTTCAACTCTGGAAGAGCTGATCGAAGAACATAACGATCCGGAACAATCCATCAATGCGTCAGAAAAGCTGATGCTGACCAACATTCTGAGTTTCAGTGAACTCAGTATTAGTGACGTGATGGTCCCGCGCGCCGATATTGAGGCGATTTCTGCAAGTTCAACGCTGGATCAGGTGGTGGAACGCTTCAAGGAAACAAGCCACTCCCGCATGCCGGTCTTCAGCGAGACACTGGACAACGTTACCGGCATGTTTCACATCAAGGACCTGATTAATTTCTGGGGCGAGAAGGATCAGGGCGACTGGCAGAAATTCCGCCGCGAAGTCCTTTTTGTTCCGCCTTCCATGTCCGTTCCCGATCTTTTACTAAAAATGCGTGCAACGCATATTCATATGGCAACTGTCGTGGATGAATATGGTGGCATTGATGGTCTGGTGACGATCGAAGACCTTGTCGAGGAAATTGTCGGCGATATTGAAGATGAGCATGACGAACAGGAAGGTCCGCTGATTGTTGTCGCGCCCAATGGGATGATTGAAGTCGATGCCCGCGCTTCGATTGAAGAGCTGGAAGCGCTGCTCGAAGTCGACCTGCTGCCCGAAGACGAGGATGAGGAAGTGGATACTGTCGGAGGGCTCGTTTTCCAGCTAGCCGGTCAAATTCCAGCACGCGGAGAAATCATTTCCCATTCCGACGGTCTTGATTTCGAGATTATGGATGCCGACCCAAGAAAGGTGAAAAAGGTTCGAATTCATCGACGCTCCCCCGACTTGGACAAGGATGAATGAAAGCTGTCAGTAGATGGATTTCAGAGCTTTCGTTTCTTAAGAAATCACTTCTCGCATTCCTGCTGGGCCTAGCCGTCGCCGCGGCGCTACCGCCTCTCCATTTGATATTTCTCCTGCCCGTAAGCTTTACCGGACTCATCTGGATATTAAGTTCCGTCGATAACCGCAAGCAGGCCTTCTTCGTCGGCTGGTGGTTTGCGTGGGGCCAGTTTATTGCCGGCCTGTACTGGATTGGTGTCGCCTTTACAATTGATGCGCAAACCCACGCACTTTTACTCCCGTTACCGGTTCTCGTTCTTCCGGCTTTTCTGGCAATCCTCTCCGGTTTGGCGACACTTGCAACCTATCTTACCCGTGCGCAATCTCTTGCCCGAATTTTTATCTTTAGCGGTTGCTGGCTCCTTTTCGAATATATCCGCGGCGTTATCTTCACGGGCTTTCCCTGGAACCTAATTGGCTACAGCTGGAGTGCATTTCTTCCCGTTCTCCAGTCAACGGCCTATTTCGGAATATATGGATTAACCCTATTCACTGTTTTTCTCGCGAGCCTGCCCGCTCTGTTCGGTGAGACGGAAACGCCCAGGCGGACGGCTGGAATTTCTTTAATTGCGTGCATCGGAATTCTGCTCTCTTTTTATGGTGTCGGCGCTGTCCGCCTTCACAATTCCTCAGTTACCTATTTCGAGAATGCGCCGATCCGGCTCGTTCAACCCAATATTCAGCAAGTCGACAAATGGAAGCCCGACCTGCTTCTGGCTCACCTTCAAAAGCTGGTCGCCCTCAGCTTGATTGAGGAAGGAGAAAAACCGCGCTATCTCATCTGGCCGGAAACTGCTGTTCCTTATTATTTAACGACGGCTCCAGCCTTACAGAAAGAACTGGCCAGGATTGTCCCCCCGGGCGGTGCCTTAATAACCGGCGCACCACGCCGCGATCCGGAAAAAAGCCGATACTGGAACAGCCTGCAGGTATTGGGGGATCAAGGCAATATTCTGGATATTTATGACAAACAGCATCTCGTCCCATATGGGGAATATATGCCGCTCCGATCCGTTATGGTCGCAACAGGGCTTACTGGCATTATTCCCGCCCTCGACAAAATGTCTGATTTCGCGACGCCGGACAAATCTGCCCGAAAAGTCGTGTCCGTACCGGGATTACCTCCGGCACGCGTGATGATCTGTTACGAAATAGCGTTCCCATGGGAAGTTGCCCCACAAACCGCTTTCTCATGGATAATCAATGTCACAAATGACGGGTGGTTCGGCAACACCTCCGGGCCATACCAGCATTTCGCCATCACTCAAACCCGCGCCATTGAACAGGGAGTACCGGTCGTCCGCGCTGCGAATACTGGAATTTCGGCAATAATAGATCCTTTTGGCCGCGTCGAACAACAGCTTGCGCTCAACGAAACGGGCATAATAGATGGACAATTACCGCTGCCACTCGCCGAGAGAACTATCTATTCCCGATATGGAGAAACAATACCTGTGTTGGTGGTGTTGATATTTATCTTTACAGGCGTTTTTCTTGCAAGACGCAGGTCGAAAACATAAGTATGATTCCTTGACTAACGCCATTCTTTGGCGATACTTGTTTAATCAACCAGAGGGTTTGGACTGACTTAACTGCGGTTCAGTTACAGTTGATCTGGACAGCTATAATATACGAGGGAATTTGATGCCAAATCATCCGGTGGATGTGCATGTGGGAAGCCGACTCCGGATGCGTCGGACGTTATTGGGGCTTAGCCAGCAAAAGCTTGGCGAAAAACTTAACCTGACATTCCAGCAAATACAGAAATATGAACGCGGCGCGAACAGGATTGGTGCAAGCAGGCTCTTTGAGCTCAGCCGCATTCTGGATGTTAAACCCGCTTTTTTCTTTGAAGAAATGCCGACTGGAAGTTTATTGAAGGCAATTGGCCTTCAGGAACCGGTCGATGAATTTGAACATGAATTCTTGGGCAAACGTGAAACACTGGAACTCGTTCGCGCATACTATAAGATTGACAACCTTGAAGTCCGGAAAAGGGTCTTTGACGTTATTAAGGCATTGGCAACCGAAGAACTGGAAAATGAGGTTTCTTCGCAGAAATAAATATTACAACGCGGATTTTCTTGACCCCCCAACCTATTTTGCTAGAGTGCGGCAGTTTTCAAACCAAGTAATTGCCGCTTCTCAAGGGCAACTTATCGCATGCCAACAATTGAAATAAAGGGATGTTCCCGTGCCAGCCAAAAACTATCTTTTCACCAGTGAATCGGTATCTGAAGGACATCCAGACAAGGTTTGCGATCGCATTTCAGACAGCATCGTCGATCTATATCTCTCAGAAGACCCTTATTCCCGCGTGGCCTGCGAAACGCTGACAACAACCAACAGGATTGTCCTGGCAGGTGAAGTACGAGGGCCCGCCAGCATCACTAAATCCATGATCGAGGAAACGGCGCGGACTGCTGTAAAAGATATTGGTTATGAACAGGATGGCTTTCACTGGAAAAACTCCGCGGTTGACGTGTATCTTCATGAACAGTCCGTCGACATTGCGCAAGGTGTGGACGCAGCGGGCAATAAAGATGAAGGAGCCGGTGACCAGGGAATTATGTTCGGCTTTGCGGTGAACGAGACGGACGTCCTGATGCCGGCACCGATTTATTATTCGCATAATATCCTGAAGGCACTTGCTGATGCCCGCCACAGTGGCGCAGAAAAAGGCCTCGGCCCTGACTCCAAGAGCCAGGTCACTCTGGCATATGAAAATGGCAAACCGGTACGGGCGACTTCTGTTGTCGTATCGACGCAACATACACCGGACCTGGACACGGATGCTGTCCGCGAAATTGTCCGGAAGTATGTTATGGACGTGCTGCCAGAAGGCTGGATGTGCCCGGAAGATGAATTCTACGTCAACCCGACGGGCAAGTTTGTAATTGGCGGACCTGACGGAGATGCCGGCCTGACAGGACGGAAAATTATCGTCGATACATATGGGGGCGCTGCCCCGCATGGTGGCGGAGCTTTTTCTGGCAAGGATCCGACAAAGGTCGACCGCTCCGCCGCTTATGCATCCCGCTATCTTGCGAAAAATGTCGTCGCCGCCGGCCTCGCAGAACGTTGCTGTATTCAGGTATCCTATGCAATCGGCATATCCAAACCCCTATCGCTCTATGTTGACCTGTTTGGAACCGGGAATGTCGATGAAGACAGGCTCGCCAAGGTGTTGATGCAGTCCATGGATTTGAGCCCGCGCGGCATTCGCGAACATCTGGAACTTAACAAGCCTATCTACGCGCGGACCGCGGCCTATGGTCATTTTGGCCGCAAGCCTGATGCGGATGGCGGCTTCTCATGGGAAAAGACGGATCTGGTTGATACTCTGAAAGCGGCCTTTTAGTCGATTAGTTCATGTCCGACCGATATGGGAGGGAAGGGCGTATCCTTTATGGACGGCGCCGTGGCAAGCCACTTCGTAAAGGCCAGCAGCGCCTGATCGAGACTCGATTACCTGAGCTCACCATTCCGCTTGACCGGGGTCAGCTTGAATCGTCCTCTTTATTTCCGGAAAATTGCCGGGAATACTGGCTCGAAATCGGTTTTGGCAGCGGCGAACATCTTGCCCGGCAAGCAGACAATAATCCCGATGTCGGCATTATCGGCTGCGAGCCCTATCTGAATGGCGTCGCAACCCTGCTTAGTAAACTGGAAGAGCAATCGGCAACAAACGTCCGGCTACACAACGAGGCGGCGGAGCTGTTGATTGACAAGCTGCCGGACGCAAGTCTCAACCGGGCTTTTATCCTGTTTCCCGATCCATGGCCGAAAACAAGTCATAATAAACGGCGATTCGTCTCCACGTCGAACATTGCCGCGCTCGCCCGTGTTCTGAAAACAGGAAGCGAATTACGTATTGCGACGGATCATGCGGATTATGGTGCATGGATTCTTTGGCATATGCTCCAGTCGAAGGAATTTATCTGGGAGGCCGAGAAGCCGGAAGACTGGCAGTTCCGAAGTTCAGATTGGCCATCTACCCGTTATGAGATGAAAGCGATCGAAAAAGGGCTTCGCCCGGTGTATTATCGGTTTCGCCGCCGCTAAGCCAATATTCATAAGCCATACTGAAAGAAAAGGCTTGGCTTTGCTGGCATCTCGGCTATTATATAGTTCATACATACTGTTCGCTCACCGTCAGGATGAGCATTTTGAACGGTGGGCCTCTGGTCCGCTGTTTTTTTATGGTTTGTTTGGTTAAGCGAGAAGTACTCTGAGCGCAGTCGACAGAATAGAAGCACTTATTGCGCCGCCCCTTGTTGATATGGGGTATGAGCTGGTGCGTGTTCGATTGACGGGAAGTGACAAGAAAGTGCTTCAAATCATGGCTGAAAAAGCCGATGGCACGATGACAATCGAGGGATGCACAGAAGTCAGCCAGATGGTTTCGGCGCTTCTGGATGTCGAGGATCCGATTTCAGGCGCGTATGATCTGGAAGTGTCATCGCCGGGAATTGACCGGCCGCTGACTCGGCTCAAGGATTTTGAACGCTGGGCCGGATTTGAAGCAAAAGTGGAATTGGAGCAGGCTGTTGAAGGCCAGCGCCGATATCGCGGGAAACTGTTGGGTCTTAAGGACGAAAATGTCCTGTTGCAGGCTGATGATGGCAACCGACTTGAACTGCCTTTTTCCGATGTGAGAAAGGCGAAGTTAATTTTGACAGATGAATTGATCGCCGCAAGCTCCCGCAGCGGTTAAATTCACAACCATGTTTTTTGGACGGACATTTGGTCATGGAAAACGCTGCTAGTTTGAACCGCCTGGAATTGCTGCAAGTCGCAGATGCGGTTGCAAGAGAGAAAGTCATAGATCGCGACATCGTGCTGGAGGCCATGGAAGAGGCCATTCAGAAGGCAGCTCGCGCAAAATACGGTCATGAAAACGACATTCGCGCCAATATCGATCGGGGGACAGGCGAAATCCGGCTTGCGCGTATCCGTGAGGTTGTCGAGGAGGTTGAAAATGAATCGACCCAGATTTCTCCTGCCGACGCCCAGCATGAAAAAGAAGGCGCCGTTGTCGGCGACTTGCTGGTTGATCCGCTGCCGCCAATTGATTTTGGCCGTATCGCCGCACAGACCGCAAAGCAGGTTATTGTGCAGAAGGTTCGCGAAGCAGAGCGCGAGCGTCAGTATCAGGAATATAAAGATCGTGTGGGCGAAATCGTCAACGGGATCGTCAAGCGCGTTGAGTATGGCAATGTCACGGTTGATCTTGGCAAGGCGGACGCCGTTGTCCGCCGCGATGAAATGCTCCCGCGGGAAACATTCCGTCAGGGTGATCGTATCCGGGCTTACATCTATGATGTACGGCAAGAGCAGCGCGGACCACAGATTTTTCTCTCCCGCAGCCATCCTCAGTTCATGGCCAAGCTTTTCGGACAGGAAGTGCCGGAAATTTATGACGGCATCATTGAAGTGAAAGCTGTTGCCCGCGATCCCGGCAGCCGTGCGAAGATCGCCGTTATTTCGAATGATTCGAGCATTGATCCGGTTGGCGCCTGTGTCGGTATGCGTGGATCGCGCGTTCAGGCCGTCGTCAACGAACTGCAAGGTGAGAAAATCGACATCATTCAGTGGTCTCCGGATCAGGCAAGTTTTATTGTCAACGCTTTGGCTCCGGCTGAAGTCGCCAAGGTTGTTCTGGACGAAGATGCCAACCGTATCGAGGTTGTCGTGCCCGATGACCAGCTCTCGCTTGCTATTGGTCGGCGTGGTCAGAATGTGCGCCTCGCCTCACAGCTCTCGGGCTGGGACATTGATATCCTGACGGAGGAAGAGGAAAGCAACCGTCGCCAGGCTGAATTCACAGAGCGTACACAGAGCTTCATGAATGCCCTTGATGTTGACGAGACGATTGCCCAACTATTGGCATCGGAAGGCTTCACTTCCGTTGAAGACATAATGTATGTGGATGTCAGCGAGATTGCGGAAATCGAAGGGTTTGATGAGGAGATCGCTGCGGAATTGAGCAGCCGGGCGCGGGAATATGTTGAGCAGACAAATTCCGAGCTTGAAGCAAAGCGGCAAGAACTGGGTGTCAGCGATGACATTGTGAATTTGCAGCTTTTGACGCCCGCGATGATCGTTGCGCTGGGTGAAGCTGGCGTCAAACAACTTGATGATCTGGCCGATCTCTCCGGGGATGAACTGATCAGCGCGGAAGACGGCATTCTTCGCGAATTCGGCCTTTCCGCAGATGATGCGAACCAAGTTGTCATGGCTGCGCGGGCGCATTGGTTTGAAGACGAGGAGAATGAGGCCGACCCTGAAGCTGAGGAAGAAATTTCAGCGGATTGAGGCCCGATACGGAGAAGTAGACTTGAGTGATCCGCAGCGCCGGTGTATAGCCACAGGGCAGATACTGGAAAAAGGCGCGCTTCTTCGTTTTGCGGTTTCTCCTGACGGACGGTTGGTTCATGATGTTGGCATGAACTTACCAGGCCGCGGCATGTGGGTTAGCTGTGATGTGGAGGCGGTTGAATTGGCGATCAAGAAGCGCTTGTTTGCGAAAGCGGCAAAGCAGGCGGTTGATGTTCCGGCGGACCTTGTCACAGAGATTGAGCGTTCGCTAACCCGGCAATGCCTCGCGTTGCTGGGACTGGGACGCAAGGGCGGACAGGTCACAGTCGGATTCGCCAAAGTTGAAAAAGCGCTGAAATCGGGCAAGGCGGCATTGCTTGTCGCGGCATCGGACGGTGCGGCAGATGGTCGGCAGAAACTCAAGCGGATTGCCGGGCCGCTGCCAGAAATAGATATATTCAGCGGCGCTGAATTAAGTCAAGCGCTAGGACGTGAAAATGTTATACATGCCAGTCTGGCGAATGGTGCGCTGAAGAGGAAAATTTTAGCTGCGGTCTCCCGACTGTCACAATTCAGGGGCCGGAGCGGGTTAAATACCGAAGTGTCGGAGTAAGAATGACTGAGACAAATGACAAGGATGGGCGTAAATCGCTTAGCCTGAATAAACCGTTGGAAGCGAAGAAGTCTGCTGGCGGCAATAGTCAGGTCCGTCAGAATTTTACCCATGGTCGCTCCAAGACCGTGCAGGTTGAAGTGCGCAAAAAGCGCAGCACATTAGGTCTGGGCGGACAGAAACCTTCTACCGCCCCCCCTCCACCAGCATCAGGGCCGAAGAAAACCCTGCATGTGGCAAAACCTGCGACAGGTAGTAAGGACACGGCTTCCAAAGCCCCGAAGGCCGACGACAAGAAAGAGTCGAAGATTGTCCTGACGAACGATGAAAAGGCTGCACGTGCCGCCGCACTTGCAGGTGCACGTGAGCAATCTATTCGCGAGGCGGAAGAGCGCAAGGCCCAGGAAGAGGCAAAAGCCAAAGCAGAGATGCAAAAAGCCAAGGAAGAGCCCAAAGAGGAAACGCCTCCATCCGCAGAACCTGCAAAGGCGGCCAAGCGCCGGTCTCCTGAAGAACGGCGGAAAGCGGAAGAAGAAGAAGCCCGCCGCCTGATGGAAGAGGCTGACGCAACCAAGAATGCCCAAGTCGCTGTTCATCGCGAGAAAGTTAAATCATCCACACGCGATGAGGAAATTCGCCGCGAAGCAAGTGCGCCGGTTCCAAGAAATCTCCGGCCCCTCGACGACGATGACCGGCCTGGCGACGATCAAGCCGGTGGCCGAAAGAAGACAATCCGGCATGGGCGTGGTGGTGATGAAAGATCAGCTCCCGTTCGCAAGCCCGATGAGCAGAGGCGCCGCTCAGGCCGCTTGACCATCGGAGAAGCGCTCGATGACAGGGGTCCGAAACAACGGTCTCTTGCCTCTATACGTCGTGCTCGCAAGAAGCAGCAGCAAACCGCAGAACCGCCGCAGAAAATTTTCCGCGAAGTAACTATTCCGGAAGTCATCTCTGTGCAAGAGCTTGCCAACCGCATGACGGAACGCTCAGTGGATGTCATCAAGGCGTTGATGAAACTTGGCATCATGGCAACAGCCAATCAGACCATCGATGCGGATACGGCAGAGTTGGTAGTGGAAGAACTCGGTCACAAAGCGCGCAGAATCGCTGCATCCGATGTGGAAATTGGCCTTGGCGGTGAAGTCGAGGATGCACCAGAAGATCTGAAGCCCCGTGCACCGGTTGTCGCAGTCATGGGCCATGTTGATCATGGTAAGACGTCACTGCTCGATGCGCTCAGAAAATCCGATGTTGTATCGGGTGAAGCTGGTGGCATTACGCAGCATATCGGAGCTTATCAGGTAACACTCGCCTCGGGTGAGGTCATTACCTTCCTTGACACGCCAGGTCATGAAGCCTTTACGGCCATGCGGATGCGCGGTGCGCAAGTAACCGATATTGTTATTCTGGTGGTCGCCGCCGATGACAGCGTGATGCCGCAAACGATTGAAGCAATTAAGCACGCAAAGGCCGCAGAAGTACCGATTATCGTCGCCATCAACAAATGCGACAAACCTGCTGCTGATCCGAACAAGGTTCGCCAGGAATTGCTTCAGCACGAAATTTTTGTCGAAGATATGGGCGGTGATGTTCTTGATGTGGAAGTATCCGCAAAAACCGGTGACGGCCTCGATAAACTCCAGGAAGCGATCTTGCTACAGGCGGAACTGCTGGAACTGAATGCTAACCCCAACCGTTCCGCCCATGGAACGGTCGTTGAAGCAAAACTGGAAACCGGCAGAGGCATGGTTGGTACCGTTCTTGTCAATCGTGGAACGCTACATGTTGGTGACTACTTCGTAATGGGTCCCGCGATGGGTAAGGTACGTGCCTTGCTCGACTACCGCGGACAGAACGTTGAAGAAGCCGGCCCCTCCGTCCCTGTTGAAGTGTTGGGCATTCAAGGCACCCCGGCAGCGGGCGACGATTTTGTCGTCACCGAGACGGAAGGTCAGGCCAAGGAAATTGCAACCTATCGTCAACGGCTTGATAAAGACAAGAAAGTAACTGCCACGGCTCGCGGCACAATCGAACAGATGTTCACCGCAATCAAGGAAGGAACAGCCGACGAACTTCCTGTCGTCATCAAAGCCGATGTACAGGGCTCTGCTGAGGCAATTACAAGCGCCCTGGAGGGTCTTGGGACCGATGAAGTTGCGGTCAAGATACTTTTCTCAGGCGTTGGTGGTATTACGGAATCAGATGTTGCCCTTGCAGCGGCATCACGGGCGATCATCATTGCCTTTAACACCCGTGCCAATAAACAGGCGCGTGATGAAGCCGCACAGCAAGGCATCGATATTCAATATTATTCCGTGATCTACAATGTCATTGACGATATGAAAGCGATGCTTTCCGGCATGCTGGCGCCGACGTTGCGCGAAAACTTCCTCGGATATGCGGAAATCCGCGAAGTTTTCAATATTTCGAAGGTCGGTAAAATCGGCGGCTGTATGGTGACCGAAGGCAACGTCAAGCGAGGAGCAAAAGTACGTCTGCTCCGCGATGATGTCGTCATCCATGAAGGAACTCTTTCAACCCTCAAACGCTTCAAAGATGAGGTTAAAGAGGTCAAATCCGGAATGGAGTGCGGTATGGCTTTCGAAAATTATCACGATCTGAAGGTTGGCGACTTCATTGAATGCTTCGAAGTTGAAGAAGTCGCCCGTCAGCTTTAAAGCCATCAACCATAGGCATCGCATTTAACCGCGGGAGAAACTTCCTATGGCACATTCAAAACGAGGGCCTCGTCCCTCAAGCAAGAGGCAATTGCGTGTAGGGGAGGAGCTCCGCCATATTATCGCCGGTGTGCTGGCGCGTGACCTAATCCATGATCCGGATGTTGCGGGCGCGTCCGTCACCATTACGGAAGTCAAACCAAGTCCGGATATGCGGAATGCCACGGTTTACGTCACGACTCTCGGTGGCGTGAATGAGAATGTGGTCATCGCCGGACTTAATCGTACCAGCGCCGTTATCCAGGCAGAAATGGGGCGCCAGCTGACGATGAAGTTCACCCCTCGTCTTTCCTTCAAAAAGGATGACTCCTTCGATTACGGCAGTCATATAGATGCGCTGATCCGCAAGAATAAAACGCCAGAAGAGTCGCAGTAATCGCGGATGGCGAGGAAGCGGCGCGGCACTCCCATACACGGATGGTTGAACATTGATAAGGATGCGCGACTTAGTTCTGCGCAGGTTGTCGGGCGGGTTAAACGTATCACCAATGCCCAAAAGGTCGGCCATGCCGGGACCCTGGATCCCTTTGCAACCGGAATTCTGCCGATCGCTCTCGGTGAAGCAACCAAGACCGTCGGATATATCGTCGATGAAACAAAGGAATATCGCTTTACAGTCCGCTGGGGAGAAGCACGCAATACGGATGACATCGAAGGCAAAGTTATCGAAATGTCTAACGTCCGGCCGACAGAAGATGAGATAAAAAAGCTTCTGCCTGACTTTATTGGAACTGTCCGGCAGCAACCTCCCGCCTTTTCCGCCATAAAAATCAGCGGCGAACGGGCCTATAAGCTGGCCCGCGCCGGTACCGAACTTGATATGCCTGAACGGGATGTTCATATAGAAAGTCTGATCCTGATCGAGATCCTTGATGAAGACTATGCCGTCTTCGAAGTCTCGTGTGGCAAGGGTACCTATATTCGCGCTCTGGCGCGCGATATAGCCCTTAAGCTTGGAACTGTGGCACATTTGTCAGCCCTTCGCCGTATTCGTGTCGGTCCTTTTTCAGAGGCAGGTGCGATTTCGCTGGATAAGTTGACAAAGCTGTGGCAGTGTCCCGCCAAATTTGAGGACTTGCACCCCCTTACGACCGCGCTGGACGACATCCCGGCACTGGCCGTAACGGAACCGCAAGCTTTTCGTTTGCGGCACGGCAATGACGTGGCGGTCCCGAATGAAGCAGACGGAATTGTCTGCGCCATGGAGGGATCCATTCCAATCGGTATCGCAAAAATTGACGCCGAGCGATTGTATCCAGTCCGTATTTTTAATTTGTAACTTAGGAGAACCCGATGTCGATCACTGCAGAAAGAAAAGCAGAACTGATCAAGGAATATGCCACAAACGAAGGGGACACTGGCTCCCCGGAAGTGCAGATTGCCATTCTTACCGAACGGATCGGCAATCTCACAGAGCATTTCAAGGAACATAAAGGCGATGTGCATTCGCGTCGCGGTTTGCTGAAAATGGTCAGCCGTCGCCGCCGTTTGCTCGATTACCTTCGGAAAGTTGAAGAAACACGTTACCAGAAAACGATCAAGGCTCTTGGTATTCGTAAGTAAAAAATGCATTGGCTCGAAAATCGAGCCGCATTCCCAACAAACGCCGGTGCTTGCTCTGGGCTCGTCCCATCGCACATCGGCGTTTGCCGCATTTTGGAAGCCCGGCTTACCAAAACGCACGTAACGTGAATATATGAAAATGGCTGAGGCATAGGGTCTCAGATTTGGCAGGACGGCATAGGGTCGTTCCTGCATTGGAAGGAAAAAAAATGTTTGAAGTACATCGCAAGGAAGTGATGTGGGGCGGACGTCCGCTCGTATTGGAAACCGGAAAAGTCGCACGTCAGGCTGACGGCGCAGTTATGATTACCTATGGCGGAACACAGGTTCTTTGTACGGCAGTTGCCCAGAAAACCAAAAAGCCGGGGCTGGATTTTTTCCCGCTTACCGTCAACTATCAGGAAAAAGCATTTGCCGCTGGCAAGATTCCAGGCGGTTTTTTTAAACGCGAAGGCCGTCCGAGTGAAAAGGAAACACTGACGTCCCGCCTGATCGACCGGCCACTGCGCCCGTCTTTTGTAAACGGGTTCAAGAATGAAACACAGGTTATCTGCACCGTGCTGGCTCACGACATGGAAAACGACCCAGATGTCGTTGCGCTTGTTGGCGCCTCCGCCGCGCTGACAATCTCCGGCATCCCGTTCCTGGGTCCAGTGGGTGCCGCACGTGTTGGCTTCGTCAATGGGGAATATGTCCTCAACCCAGTTGCCGCGCAGATGACCGACACCAAGCTTGATCTAGTAATCGCAGGCACGGAAGAAGCAGTTCTGATGATCGAATCGGAAGCGCATGAACTCAGCGAAGAAGAAATGCTGGGCGCAGTTATGTACGGCCATCGTGAAATGAAGACCGTCCTTGACGCAATCATTGAGCTTGCAGAAGCCTGTGCTAAGGAGCCATGGGATTTCGCGCCGGAAGAGACAGACAAGGATCTGGAAGCGAAGGTGAAGGCCGCAGCTGAAACCGCTCTTGCTGATGCTTACAAGGAACAAGTAAAACAAACCCGTACGGAAAAAGTAGCCGCGGTGAAGGATGCCGCAATTGCGGATCTTGAAGAAGATGAACGCGAAGAAGCAGCCGGACTCCTTAAAAAGATCGAGAAAAAGATCGTTCGCGGCAATATCATTGCAACAGGAAGCCGTATTGATGGCCGCGATACAAAAACGGTCCGGCCGATCATTGCGGAAATCGGCACCCTGCCCCGCAGCCATGGTTCTGCCCTTTTCACCCGCGGTGAAACGCAGGCATTGGTCGTCGCCACGCTTGGCACCGGACAGGATGAACAGATCGTCGATGCGCTGGAGGGCGAATATCGCGAGAATTTCATGCTGCATTATAACTTCCCGCCCTATTCTGTCGGTGAGGTTGGTCGTATCGGCTTTACCGGTCGTCGGGAAGTCGGCCACGGCAAACTCGCATGGCGGGCTATCCATCCGCTGTTGCCCGCAAAGGATAAATTTCCCTATACACTGCGCATTGTTTCGGAAGTAACGGAATCGAACGGTTCCTCATCTATGGCAACTGTATGTGGTACATCGCTTGCTCTGATGGATGCGGGCGTCCCGCTTGATCGCCCGGTCGCGGGCATTGCCATGGGGCTGATCATGGAAGAAGACGGCCAGTTTGCTGTCCTTTCAGATATTCTGGGCGATGAAGATCACTTGGGCGATATGGACTTCAAGGTTGCCGGTACCGACAAGGGAATTACCTCGCTGCAAATGGATATCAAGATTTCCGGAATTACCGAGGAAATCATGCGGATCGCACTTGCTCAGGCAACTGAGGGACGTCTGCATATCCTGAAGGAAATGGGTAAGGCGATTGACAGTGCCCGTGACGGCGTTCGTGATGGTGCACCGAGAATTACGCAGCTGCAGGTCCATAAGGACAAAATCCGTGATATCATCGGAACGGGCGGTAAAGTCATTCGCGAAATATGTGAAGTGACAGGTGCCAAAATCGATATCGAAGATGATGGAACCGTCAAAGTTGCTGCAACCACGACCGAAAGTGCCGATGCGGCCATCAACTGGATCAAATCTATTGTTGATGATCCCGAAGTTGGCGTTACCTATACAGGTAAGGTCGTGAAAGTCGTCGATTTCGGTGCTTTCGTAAACTTCTTTGGCAACCGTGACGGCCTTGTTCATATTTCTGAACTCGCGCCACAGCGCGTCGGCAAGGTAACCGACGTTGTCAATGAAGGGGACGAAGTCCGCGTGAAAGTGCTGGAAATTGATGGTCGCGGCAAAGTGAGACTGTCAATGAAGGCCGTTCTCGCAGATGAGGGAAAAGCTGCCGCAAAAGAATAGGCTTGCTGCCTCCCGCAAAACCAGATTTTGAGGGCGGTTGCGAATATATCGCAACCGCCCTCAATATTAGTTGCCTCTTGATGCTTGGGCCTCCATGCCTTAAGTGTTAGGTTAATGCTTTCGTATGCAGACGTGGGAATAATCTTTTGAAGCCGTTGAATCCGATAATGCTGTCAGGCAAGGAAGTCCTGCCCCTGATTGAAGGGGGTAAAGGAATTGCTGTGTCTTCAGGACAAAGCTCCGGCGCATGGGCCGCTGCGGGCGGGGTCGCTACTTTTTCCGGCGTTAATGCTGACAGTTTTGACGAAGACGGAAATATTATCCCGCAAATCTACCACGGGCGAACACGACGGGATCGGCATGACGAGCTGGTCGCCTATGGTATCCAGGGCGGAATTACCCAGGCCAAAATCGCGCATGAACTTTCTGGTGGTAACGGACGCATCCATATGAATGTCCTCTGGGAAATGGGCGGTGCTGAGCGTATTCTTCATGGCGTACTGGAAGGCACGAAAGGCCTTATTCATGGAATAACCTGCGGTGCCGGTATGCCTTACCGGATTGCGCAGATCGCGGCAGACTATAAAGTCCATTATTATCCGATCATCTCCTCGGCACGCGCGTTTCGCGCGTTGTGGAAACGGGCCTATCACAAATTCTCTGGCTGGCTTGGTGGTGTCGTGTATGAAGATCCATGGCTTGCTGGCGGTCATAATGGCCTGAGCAATGTTGAGGATCCGCTCAAACCGGAGGACCCATATCCCCGCGTTGTGGAACTCCGCAAACTGATGAATGAAATCGGTCTTAACAATGTACCGATCATCATGGCGGGCGGTGTCTGGCATGTGGAAGAATGGGAAGACTGGCTTGATAACCCTGATATCGGGCCAATCGCCTTTCAATTCGGAACACGGCCACTTCTTACCAAGGAAAGTCCCATTTCGGACGCCTGGAAGAAAAAACTGGGAACCCTGAAAAAGGGCGATGTTTTCCTGAATAAATTCAGCCCGACAGGCTTCTGGTCCTCCGCGGTGCGTAATGATTTCCTGGATGATCTTAAAGCCCGTTCAGAGCGCCAGGTTGCTTTTTCAAATGAAGCGATTGGTGCGCATGATACGTCATTCGGTATTGGCGCCCGCAAGCGCGAAGTGTATCTGACGCCAGAAGACAAAAGCCGGGCGGAAGGCTGGGTTGCGGAAGGCTATACAGAAGCGCTGAAAACGCCGGATTCGACCCTCGTTTTCGTAACGCCAGAGAAAATGGCGGAAATTCGAAAAGACCAGATTGACTGCATGGGCTGTCTTTCGCATTGCAAGTTTTCGAACTGGGCAGAGGGCGAAAAGGGTAACACGGGACGCAAAGCCGACCCGAGAAGCTTCTGCATTCAGAAAACCCTTCAGGATGTTATCCATTCGGAAGCAAATATCGAAAATAACCTGATGTTCGCCGGACATGGCGCCTACCGGTTTGCCAATGATCCTTTCTATGCAAATGGCTTCATTCCGACTGTAAAGCAGCTTATTGACCGCATAATGACCGGAAAATAGCCAAAAACCACTATTGCAGATTTGAATTATTAAAATAAGTACTATATATTCCTTTTGATGCCCTTCACTGGGAAGGCCAAATATAGAGTATTGTATTATGTCGCAATCGGAACTGGTCATTTTAGAGAAAAAGTTAAGAGACGCTCAGTTGCGCCCGACGAAGCAGCGTCTGGCGCTTGCCCGGCTGCTTTATTCGCAAGGAAATCGGCATATAACAGCTGAACGTTTGCATAGCGAAGCGATGGATGCTGGCGTCTCTATTTCCCTTGCAACGATCTACAACAACCTGCATCAGTTTACGACTGCCGGGCTGCTGCGGGAAGTCGTCGTTGATTCAAGCCGTTCTTATTTTGACACGAATATCGCACCTCATCACCATTTCTTCCATGAAGAAAGCGGGACGCTGGAAGATATTGCAAAGAGCGATCTAAAAGTCGATAATATCCCGGCCCTTCCCCAGGGAACAGAGATTAGCAGCGTGGACGTCATTGTCCGAGTGAACTCGGTGCGTAATTGATAATCTGCAACCTGCTTCATTTTCTTTTTTAGAAGAATTCTAATCTATTGACAGCCTATTTTCCCGGACCTATATTATTGGAGTAATTCTGTTCGGCTTGAACAGATTCATTCCAAAATTTCATTCCAGGAGGACTTCATGTCTCTAGCGGGAAGCAAAACTGAACAAAATCTGAAAGATGCCTTTGCAGGTGAATCCCAGGCCAATCGCCGTTATCTCTATTTCGCGCAGAAAGCCGATGTCGAAGGGTATAATGATGTAGCGACGGTTTTTCGCTCTACTGCGGAAGGTGAAACTGGCCATGCGCATGGCCATCTGGAATATCTCGAAGCCGTCGGCGACCCGGCGACCGGCCTGCCGATTGGTGGCACTGCTGACAACCTTAAGGCTGCTGTTGCAGGAGAGACCCACGAATATACCGATATGTACCCGGGCATGGCCAAGACTGCCCGCGATGAAGGCCATGACGAGATTGCGGATTGGTTCGAAACCCTTGCAAAGGCTGAAAAAAGCCATGCGGGCCGCTTCCAGAAAGCACTCGATAATCTAGACGACTAATCCGGCTTTCGGATTCATATTCCGGGGTAGCGGATTAAAATATTCGCTACCCCTTCGTCACTCAGCTATATTCAGGGGAATATTATGCGCGAAGGAAGCTTGGACGCGCCGACACGGCACATTATCGACTGGAATAATCCTGACTTTTATGACGAGCAGAAGCTGGACGAAGAGCTGCGCCGCGTCTTCGATATTTGCCATGGATGCCGCCGCTGCTTCAACCTTTGCGATTCTTTCCCCAGACTGTTTGACCTGATCGACGCCTCCGAGACCGAGGAGTTGGACTCTGTCGCGTCAGAGGATTTCAAGCCTGTCGTGGATGCCTGCACGCTCTGTGATATGTGCTTCATGACAAAATGCCCCTACGTGCCCCCTCATGAATTCAACCTTGATTTCCCGCATCTAATGCTGCGATACCGGGCGGTGGAAAAGAAAAAGGGTCAGGACAAATTCATCAGCCGGGAACTGTCAAAAACCGATCGTAATGGAAAGTTGGCAGCGCCCGTCGCACCGATTGCTAACTGGGCGACCAAAACGTCAAATGGCGTGACCCGCGGTATCATGGAAGCAACCCTCGGTATCGATAAACATGCGGCCTTACCGAAGTACCAGTCCAAATCTTTTGAAAAATATGCCCGGGAAAACCCCCTGGAGATTAACAAGGATGCACCCGCATTCGGTCGCAAGGCGGTGATCTACGCTACCTGCTTTGGCAACTATAACAATCCGGATATCGGGGAGGCCACGCGCAAAGTTCTTGCCAAAAATGGCGTTGAAACGGAGGTCGTATATCCCGGCTGCTGCGGAATGCCCCTGATGGAACAGGGTGATCTGGCGGGCGTGGTTGCCAATGCGGAGAAAGTGTCGACCGAGCTTGGAAGCTGGATTGATCAGGGATACGACGTTATCGCCCTCGTTTCTTCCTGCGCCCTGATGCTGAAATTTGAATGGCCCCTGCTCACCCCTGGAAATCCCGCTGTGGAGAGACTGTCAAAAGCCACATTCGACGTATCCGAATATGTGGTGGAATTTGCCAAGAAGGACGGCATTGCGCCAGGGATGTCCCCTATCGGAGACAGCATGGCGGTCCATCTCGCCTGTCACGCCCGCGCGCAGAACATGGGCGCAAAGGGCGCCGAAGTTCTCCGCCTTATCCCTGAGGCCGACGTCAAGATCGTCGAGCGCTGTTCCGGACACGGGGGATCCTGGGGAATAATGAAAGGGAATTACGAAACTGCCCTGAAAGTCGGAAAGCCCGCCGCAAGAACGGCCATGACAACAAATGCAAAATATATCGCGTCCGAATGCCCGTTAGCGGCAGAACATTTGATGCAGGGAATTGAAAAGCTCGATTCTGATGCAGTGAATTCGAGAACTGCTTTGCATCCTATTGAATTGCTGGCCAAAGCCTACAGCCTCTGAGAGGAGTAAGGATCATGACTGCCTTGAAAAAGCGCGAGATCGCACCGGAAGATATTCTGCCTGTCGCGGAGTACAAGAAGATTCGGAAAGAACATAAGCAGAAACTTATCCCGATAAAGAAAAACCGCCGCTTGGAAATCGGTCCCTTTGCGACGATGTACTTTGAAAACTACGACACGATGTGGTCGCAAATCCAGGAAATGCTCTATATCGAGCAGGGCGGCGACGAACAGCTTCAGGACGAACTGTCCGCCTATAACCCGCTGATCCCGAACGGATCGGAGCTGGTTGCCACCTTCATGATTGAAATTGACGATCCGGTGCGCCGGGATTTCATGCTGCGCAAGCTCGGACATATCGAAAAGACGATTTACCTTGCAATCGGTGAAGAGAAAATCGCCGCAGTCCCAGAAGATGACGTAGAACGGACGACGGACGACGGCAAAGCGTCATCCATACATTTCCTTCACTTTCCAATGACGGACGCTCAGAAAAAAGCATTCAAGAACCCGGAACTCGACGTCCAGATTGGCGTGACCCACGACAATTACGGACATATCGCAGTGATTAAGGGAGCGACCAGAGAAGCCCTCGCCGAGGATCTGGACGACTGACCAAGCTACATTCTAGCGGATTTTCTCATTGGCATAGACGCCATAGAAATGTGAGGCCAGAAGCCAGCCGGTGAGTCCGGCAATCTCTATTTCGCACCAGCGGCCATCGCATTCATCCAGCTTGCCAACAACGCCGGGCTCAGCGAGCAGGACGACCGGGCTGCCTTCATCCGGCTCTTCATAAACCGCGCGGACATCTTCCGTAATAATGAGCGTTCGCCGGTTACTGACGAGATTACGATGAACCCAACCAATCGCCCCTTCGATATCGCGAATCTGGCGCCATAGCTCATATTCCTCGATAACTTCTACAGGCCAGCCCTGACGAACAAAAACCCACTTGATCGGATACCGCGTTCCGGGCCCGGCGCGAACATTCACCTTGTCAGAAGACAAAGAGACAAACCGGGGCAAGGGCAATCCTGTCTCGGCACCCGTCGGTCCTGCGCTGGCGGAGGCTGCGATAAAAAAGGAAATAATAACCCCAAATAATACAATGCTGCGTTTCACGACGGTACTACTCTCAGAATTAACAGGAAGCCGTCCAACTTATGCCGTGCAAGGGGGTAGATGGTCAAGTCTGCAAAATCCATGTCCTTTTCGCCAAGGTCGCAATTGTATCCGCCACCGCTATCTGCTAGATAAAGTCTGTTGGTCATACCCAAAATCCAGAAACAAGTGAGTCGCCCAATGCCGCAGAAGAAACCAGTCGTCGTCGTTACCAGAAGACTTCCGGATGTCATCGAAACCCGCATGATGGAGCTTTTCGATACCAGGCTGAACCATGACGATACGCCGATGACCCAAAGTCAGTTGATAGAAGCGGTTAAGACGGCGGATGTTCTGGTGCCAACAGTGACCGATAAAATTGACCTTGGCGTCCTCAGTCAGACCAACCCGAACCTGAAACTGATTGCAAGTTTCGGCACCGGCGTCGACCACATTGATCTGGCGACCGCCCGCCAGCGCAATATTACTGTCACCAATACACCAGGTGTGCTGACCGAGGATACAGCCGACATGACCATGGCCCTGATTATGGCCGTCCCGCGCCGCCTGACGGAGGGAGAACGGCTGATGCGCTCCGGCAGCTGGAAAGGCTGGTCCCCCACGGGTATGCTCGGCCACCGGATCTGGGGAAAAAGGCTTGGCATTATCGGCATGGGCCGGATCGGACAGGCAGTCGCCCGGCGCGCGCGCGCCTTCGGACTTTCCATTCACTATCATAATCGCAACCGTTTGCCTGACTATGTGGAGAACGAACTGGAAGCGACTTATTGGGAGAGCCTCGATCAGATGCTCGCCCGGATGGACATTGTCTCAGTCAACTGTCCGCATACCCCGGCAACATTTCATCTACTGAACGCCCGCCGTCTGGCCCTGTTACAGCCAAGCTGCTATGTGGTTAACACCTCACGCGGCGAAGTCGTCGACGAAAACGCCTTAACCCGCTTGCTGCGCAATGGGAAGATTGCCGGGGCCGGACTTGATGTGTTCGAGCACGAGCCCGCCGTCAATCCACGCCTGCTGGAACTCGACAATGTCATCCTGCTGCCGCATATGGGATCAGCGACCGTTGAAGGGCGTATCGATATGGGTGAAAAGGTACTGATCAATATCAAGACCTTTATTGACGGCCACACGCCGCCAGACCGGGTTCTGCAGGCAATGCTATAAGCTTTCCAAACCCGCGTACTTGCGCTTTTTTCTGTTCTGACAGACTATGCGCCTTTCTGATCGGGGGGCGCTATGTTTGCTGACTTTATTATCATTCTGGATTTGATCGGTGTTGCCGTATTTGCGGCAACCGGGGGTCTGGTGGCCAGCCGCAAGGAGATGGACCTGATCGGGTTTGGCATGATGGCGACCTTTACCGGCATCGGCGGCGGAACCCTGCGTGACCTGATCCTGGACCGCCCGGTGTTCTGGATTACCGACCAAAGATACCTGCTCGTCTGCCTGGTGGTCGCCCTTGCCCTTTATTTCTTCGCTTCGCGCGTGCAAAGGCGATATGTGCTTCTGATTTGGGCGGACGCCGCCGGATTAGTGGCCTTTGCCGTATTGGGAGCCGAAATCGCACGAAGCAGCGGAACCAGCCCATTGGTTGCCGTTGTCCTTGGCATGATGACAGCAACATTCGGAGGGCTGATCCGGGATTTGGTCGCCGATGAGGCGCCGTTGCTGCTAAAGCAGGAAATATATGCAACCGCCGCCCTTGCGAGTGCTTCGGTCTATATTATTGCCATCACCGCGTTCGGCGTTTCTCCGCTCATAGCAGCCTCTATAGGTATTGTCATTGGATTTGGTCTGCGTGCAGGCGCGATCCTTTTCGCCTGGTCCCTACCCCGATACAACCAAAGAGCCGGTCGGATATATAAGTAAATTTGGATAAAGTCAGAAAAGCGGTCTCAACAACCCCGTTTTCCTTTGATCAAGTAGCGGTGTCAGTCGCCTTACGGCGTTTACGCCACCCGATATAACCAAGCAGGGCAAGTCCCGCGCCATAAAGCGGAAATGCCGCCGGAAGCGGGACTGCCGAAACTGTCAGGTTTGCGTATTCAAAGGCATTGCTTCCCGACGTGAAACGGAGCTCGTCAAAGACCCCGTTGGTGATAACGGATGCGACAATAAAACCGAGGCCTTTGTTGACGACATCGAGTGCGGCATCGTCCCCATAAAGCGCATCCACCCAGTTGCCCTGATAGTAAAATTCAAGTCCGTTGTAATCATCGACCGAGCCCCACATGAACTCAATCGATGAATGGCCTTTATCAAATCTGTAAGTCGCGTATGAAGCGTTCTGAACCGATGTGTAGGAACCAGCCCCGTCAAGTAAAGTTCCTTGCCAGGGAGAGCGATATTCATTTTCAACAGAGTTGGTCAGATTTTCATAAACGGTGCCGAAGATAGTTGTCGGTGACAGAACTCCGCTATCAACCGTTGGTAATTCCGTCGTCCAGGTCATGAACGCAGATTGCGCCGGCGCATTAAAAACAAATGCAAGGACTACTCCGGTCGCAAATGCCTTGGCGAGTTTGAGCATGATCATCTTACCTCTACTGACGTTGCATCTTCAATTATATGCCGGATTGTAGAAGCAAATGATTACTAATAGGTATAAAAGAAAAAGTCAGAATGGTTTACTCAACCCAGAAGTCCGCTATCTCGGATACCGTTGAAGATGAACTGGACGGCCAACGCCGCAAGTAAGACCCCGACAACCCGGGAGATCACATGGAGACCTGTCACACCCAGCAGCTTTTGAACCTGCGAGGCAAGCAGCATTAATATCAGGGTCAGCAAGACCATGCCCAGCAGGACACCGATCACAATCGACGTTTCAATCGTATCTCCCTTTGCCTCGGCGACCAGAAGGATGGCCGCACCAATGGCACCAGGACCCGCGATCAAAGGCGTTGCCAGCGGGAACACCGACACATCCGTTTTCCCCTGAGCCTCGACATTTTCCTCATCTGTCGTTGTCGTACTGCCGGACGTTCGGGCGAAGACCATATCAATGGCGATCAACAACAATAATATTCCGCCAGAGGCCTGCAGCGCCGGCAGGGTTATGCCAAAGCTCGTCAGAACCGCCTTGCCGAACAACGCAAAAAACAGAAGGATTCCACCACCAATCAAGGTGCCCTTGACGGCCATCTGGCGTCTTTCGCGCGGTGCCGCGTTGGCTGTCAGGGCTGCAAACAACGCCGCGACATCCAGCGGCCCGATGGTCGCAAAAAAGGTTGTAAAGGCAATGAGGGCCGTTTCAAGCATACGCGCTTACTTCCACGAGAATAACCTTTCGTCACCCTACCCGCCAACGAACGACGGAGCAAGCCGTTGCTTCATCGGGACTTAATGCGCTTCGCCCCAGTTATCGCCCACACCGGCGTCGGCTATCAGCGGGACGGACAGCTCAATCGTGGGAAGCGATGCCTTTTCCATCACGGATTTAATCAAGGGTATCGTATCGTCGACCTGATCCTCCGCAACTTCAAAAATAAGCTCGTCATGTACCTGCAAGAGCATTCGGGCCGAGAGCTTTGCTTCATCCAGAGCATGGGGCACATGGATCATGGCGCGCTTGATAATATCCGCGGCTGACCCCTGAATGGGTGCGTTAATGGCCGCGCGCTCTGAAAAACTGCGGCGGGCACCATTCTTGTCGTTGATCCCCGGCAAATGTACTTTCCGGCCAAAAATGGTTTGCACAAAACCATGCTCCCGGCAGTAGCTCTTAGTGCTTTCCATATAATCCTTGATACCTGGATACTGGACAAAATACTGGTCGATATAGCCTTGCGCTTCCGTGCGGGACACCCCGAGTTGCCGGGCGAGACCAAAAGCGCTGATTCCGTAGATTATACCGAAGTTAATGGCTTTGGCGGATCTACGCATCATCGGATCCATGCCTTCCATCTTCACGCCAAATACCTGCGATGCCGTTTTGGCGTGAATATCAAGCCCTTCGGCAAAGGCCTCTTTAAGCGAATTGATGTCCGCAATATGGGCCAGCAAACGAAGCTCAATCTGGGAATAGTCGGCACTTAACAGCTTGTTGCCGGACTCCGCGATAAAGGCCTGACGCAATTTACGCCCCTCTTCCGTTCGCACCGGGATATTCTGCACATTTGGCTCACTTGAAGCCAGACGCCCGGTGGAAGCGGCCGCCAGCGAGAAAGATGTGTGGATACGACCGGTTTTACTGTTTATCTGACCTTGCAGGGCATCCGTATAAGTGCTTTTCAGTTTTGAAAGCTGCCGCCAGTCGAGCACTTTCTGCGCCAGTTCGACCCCTTCTGCCGCAAGCCCTTCCAGGACATTGACATCCGTCGTATAGGCGCCGGTTTTACCTTTCTTGCCGCCGGAAAGTCCCATCTTGTCAAACAGAATCTCACCAAGCTGCTTTGGAGAACCGACGTTAAACTCCTCGCCTGCGAGATCATGAATCTCTTTTACCAGCCCCTCCATGCGATCACCAAAATCGGTTGAGAGGGTACTGAGCAGCTTGGCGTCTACTTTGATACCCTCCTGCTCCATTCTCGCAATGACCGGAACAAGCGGCCGCTCTATCGTTTCATACAAGTCAACGGATTTTGACTGCACAAGTTTCCGTTTCAGAACCTGATGTAGGCGCAGGGTAATATCCGCATCTTCCGCGGCATAGTCCGTTGCCTTGTCGATAGGCACTTCAGCAAATGTAATCTGCGATTTGCCGCTTCCCGCCACTTCCTTGAACGGTATCGGCTTGATGTTGAAGTGCAACTCCGAAAGCTCGTCCATCCCATGGCCATGCAATCCCGCCTCCTGACAATAGGAGAGCAGCATCGTATCGTCGATCGGGGTGACGTTAATTCCCTCCTGGGAGAGGATAACCATATCATACTTGATATTCTGGCCGATTTTCAGTACGCCCGGATCTTCAAAAAGAGGTTTCAAGGCCGCGAGCACGTCCTTTTTTGGGAGTTGGTGTGGCATATCGCCCTTATCTTTCGCCGCGACGCCATCAAAATCGAAGCCGGTTTGTTCTTTTGCCCCGACATGGCCGACAGGAATATAGCAGGCCCGCCCCGGATGTATGCAGAGCGATATCCCGACAAGCGATGCCTGCATGGCGTTCAGCGAAGTGGTTTCCGTATCCACCGCTACCTGTCCGACGCGCTCAGCCTCTTTCATCCAGAAATTGAGCGTTTCCATATCGAGGATCGTTGTATAATTAACATCCTCAACCTTCGGCGCTCCAGCGCCGGTTTCTTCCGGTTCATCATCAGGAAGGGCGGCAGCTTCCTCCCTGAACGAATCCCCGAAAAACTCCATTGCCCGCCCGGTAAGCTGTTTGAATTCATTTTCCTTTAGGAAGGCGATCAGGTCGGCGGCATTCGGCATCTGCACGGTCAAATCCATGACATCGATATCAAGATCAACGTCATTTTTAAGCGTTACAAGATCACGGCTGATCCGCGCCATTTCCGCATTTTCGAGCAGTTTCTCGCGGCGACCCTTTTGCGGAATTTCCCCGGCTCTTTCAAGCAGAGTATCAAGGTCCCCAAATTCATTGATCAGGAGAGCCGCAGTCTTGATACCAATACCCGGTACGCCCGGAACATTATCAACGCTATCCCCGGCGAGGGATTGAACGTCTATCACCCGCTCTGGCCCGACACCGAATTTCTCCAGCACTTCATCCGGACCAATCATCTTGTTTTTCATCGGGTCCAGCATGGTGACGTCGCCCCCGACAAGTTGCATCAGATCCTTGTCGGATGAAACGATGACACATTCCATATCCTTGGCACGGGCCTGCGCGGCATATGTGGCGATGATATCATCTGCCTCGAAGCCCTCTTTCTCGATCGCCGGAACATTAAAGGCACGCGTCGCGTCCCTAACCAATGGAAACTGGGGGATCAGGTCCTCGGGCGGCGCATCACGATTGGCTTTATAATCTGAGAAAATATCGGAGCGGAATGTCTTCCGGCTGGTATCGAAAATCACGGCAAGATGACTGACACGTCCATCCGCCTGCGTATCCTGAATAAGCTTGAACAGCATATTCGAAAATCCGAGAACCGCCCCGGTCGGAGTACCGTCGGATCGTGACATCGGCTGACGTCCGCGAATCATCGCAAAGTAAGCGCGGAAAATATACCCCGATCCATCGACCAGATATATCCTGTGCTTCTGATTTGGATCGCCCGTGACGTCAGGTTCGGTCATGCCGCTTCTCTGCTTTATTGTTTAGTTGTCGCCGGAATTGATGAGGATCAATGTCCGCCCGATACTTTCGCGCCAGCCTTCAAAACATAGTTACGGCTGCAATAGGGGCATTCAACCGCCCCTTTATCCCCCATATTCAGAAATACACGTGGATGGCCAAGGGGGCCTTTGCCGCCATCGCAGGCAACTTTAGGGCTATCTACTTCAATTGTCTCAATAGCTTGCATAAGCCGTCTCACTTCTTCGTCTGATTACGCCGATTACCGATTTTACCAGCGGCAATCATTTCCTGCCACCTTCAAACGCATGGATGATATCGATTGCGAAAAAGGACGCAACCGAGAAATGGCTCAACGCGAACGAATGATTTGCTTCAGTTATGCATCGCCTTTAGTTTGTTTTGCTTAAAACATCATTGGCAGCTCTCTCGCTGTCTTCCATATTGCCATGGCATCCGGTGTCGCCTATATGATTATGGAGTTCTTTGGTTTCGAAAGCACAACGCGCAGCGCTTTACCTCAGTACACCTTATGCCAGCGCCCGTCGTAACCTGTCTCTGGGTCAAGCGCTATAAGAACGAACACGCCGCTGACAACCGTGACCATGCAGGTCGCGCTGATTTCTGGATATAAAACAACGCCGATAACTAAATGTATGCTGAAGAATATAACAGAATGATTGAATCTCCATCGACAATTCCGGCCTTGCAGGTGCGGGATCTGAAAAAAACATATAAAATAAAAGGATCCGCTCCGGACAAGGTCGCCCTGAAAGGCATCAATCTTGATGTTGCACGGGGATCTTTCTTCGGTCTTCTTGGGCCGAACGGCGCCGGAAAATCGACCCTGATCAATATCATCGCGGGCCTTGTAAACAAGACAAGCGGAGAGGTGCGCATTTGCGGTTACGATACGGAAAAAGACATGCGCGCCGCGAGGAGTGCTGTCGGTGTCGTGCCACAAGAGCTCAATCTCGATGCCTTCTTTACACCCCGGGAAGTGATGGAATTCCAGGCAGGTCTTTATGGTGTTCCAAAATCAAAAAGACGGACCGACGAAATCCTGGAGGCCATGAGCCTGGGTGATAAAGCCGATGTCTACGCACGGACCCTGTCCGGTGGCATGCGGCGAAGGCTTCTCGTTGCGAAAGCCATGGTCCATAGTCCGGATGTCCTCATTCTTGATGAACCCACTGCAGGTGTTGATATTGAACTACGCCAGCAGCTCTGGACCTATATCAGGAAGCTGAACGAAGACGGTACAACAATTATCCTCACCACCCACTACCTTGAGGAGGCAGAGGAGCTTTGCGATACCATCGCCATTATCAACCATGGCGAAGTCGTTGCATGTGAACCGACGGGCAGCCTTCTTGGAAAACTCGATATGAAGAATGTCTGCCTTCTTCTCGGTCATGAAATCACCGAAGTCCCGGACAACCTCAAAAAATTCAATGCAACCCTGTCACACGGCCGGAAGATCAATATTTCCTTTCGCCCCAGCGAAACGGAAATGGCCAAGATTCTGAAAGCCGTGACAGACGACCAGCTGGACGTGGTCGACCTGACAACAGAAGAGCCCGATCTGGAAGACGCATTCCTGCAAATGACATCAGGAAAGTAGCTTCCTCGCGGATTTCGTTTGCACGTCATAAACTGCCAGATGGACCAGACACCTGATTTTTTATTGGAATTTCAGGCTCTATTCATGGCATAATTGATTGAAAGCAAACAATAACAAGGACTGACTGATATGACAGCCATTTTATACAGCGGCGGCGACGTCTTCGATGGTACCGGTGACCTGCTGAAAGATCACGCCGTCCTGGTAGAAGGTGATACGATCACGAACGTCGCGCCCGCGGAAAAGTTTTCCGATTATCAGGGCGAACGGGTCGATACCAGTGACGGCACTCTGATGCCCGGAATTGCGGATTGTCATGTCCATCTGGTCTATAAAGGCGAAGCGGATCCACGCAGCAGCATTGAAGGCGTGAATCCTGGTGAGATTACTCTGCGCGTACTAGAAAACGCCCAGCTCTCCCTCAAGTCCGGCATTACGGCGGTCCGCGATTGCGGCGGCCGGGAGTATCTGGAGTTTCCCGTCCGCGATGCCTGCAATAGCGGCAGGTTTTTTGGCCCCAATATTATGGCCTCTGGGAAAATGATCTGCATGACGGGCGGCCACGGAAACAGGAACGGGCGCATTGCGGATGGATGCGACGAGGTCATCAAGGCCGTGCGCGAACAGATTCATGCCGGCAGCGATCTTATCAAAATCATGGCCACTGGTGGCGTCATGACGCCGCGCGTCAACCCGGAAGATGCGCATTATTCCGCCGAAGAAATGCATGCCGGTGTGAATGAGGCCAGGCGCTTTCACAAAACATCTGCGAGCCATGCACAAGGAGCCGAGGGAATTATGAACGCGGTGAAAGCCGGCATTACCTCGATTGAACATGGTATTTTTATGGATCAGGAATGCCTCGATGCGATGATGGAGCGCGGAACCTATCTCGTACCAACCCTCGCGGCGGTACAGAACATTCTCAACAATGCAGACAATGGCATTGCCGATTATGTTGTTGAGAAATCTCGGCGTGTCTTTGAAAAGCACAAAGAGAGTTTCAAGATGTTCTATAAAGCCGGTGGCAAGATTGCCATGGGTACAGATGCCGGTACACCCTTTAATCTCCATGGCGAGAATGCGATGGAGATGGCCTATATGGTCGACTGTGGCATGACGCCAATTGACGCCCTCAAAAGCGCAACATCTGTCGCACACGGCCTTATGGAGCTTGACGATCGCGGTCAGGTAAAGCCGGGCTTTAAAGCCGATTTGCTTATCGTGAGCGGAAATCCGGTCGACGATATCCTGATGGCAGCAGCGAAGAAAAATCACAGAATGGTTGTCAAGAACGGCCGGAAAGTAGAATTCCCGTAAAGGTAACCAGCAGTGTTTACAGATTTTTTAAGATCGCCGGGTTGGCATGTGATCGGCTCCGAACTACATTATGTATTACTGAAGCATAATGTTCAGAAAGGAGAGTTTCATGCCAATGCAATCGGATATTGAACGCCTGAAGAATATCAAGAAGCGGCAACATCAACGTGTGGAGGGGGAAAAAGCCCTCAAGAGAGGGACCTCCGAACCACATGGCAGTGATCTCGCGACAACCGTGACTGCGAACCGAGAAAAGGCCGCGCATAAAGCGTCAATCGATCAGTTGAAACGCAACCGCTGACTGTCAACGCTATTTGAAAACCGCAGCAACCTAAAATCGTTGCAACATGGGCAGGCTTGGGCTATAGCAGAGACCTCATCTCAGCACCCGTAGCTCAGCTGGATAGAGCGCTGCCCTCCGAAGGCAGAGGTCACACGTTCGAATCGTGTCGGGTGCGCCAATTTTTTCAATTAAAAACAATTGTGTGGCGATTTTTTGCTCACTTAGACCCTTCCGGGTTTGAGTTTGATTGCCATGCGAAAGGCAATCAGAGACTAATTGCGCTCAGAAGTATAATCTTTACGCTTCAACGCGAAATATAAGAAATGATTTATGCCATATGAGCACGAGCGACAATGATCGCCGCTCGTGCGTCAATTCAGTGAACATCTGGAGTGTCGAATACACATTTATCCTCCAGAATATTCCCTCAAGCTATTTTGTCGGCTTGGAGGGCGCCTCAATAGGCGGCAATTTCGAAAGCAACTCGTCGATCAGATCATACCGACCCTTGAGATGTTTTAGCAATGCCGGATCTGCACCAGATTCCTTCGCAAGCTTTTCGTATAGCTCTGTCCGCTTCAGAGTGTTTTCGAGTGCGGCGAGCAACATACTCGTCACACTTTTCTGATCAAACTCCTGCAATGCCGGAAAATCTGAATGCTCATGAAAAAGTTTATATAGCGCACAGGTAATTGGCGCGTACTCAGCCATTGCGTGCGGCGTCATATAGACATCTTCTTTCATTTTTTCCACATCTTCCAGCAACTGATCATCGGTTTCGTCCGAAGCCAAGGCTGCACTTTCAATCTCCTCCATCATTCGAAGATAGAGATGAGTGGCAGTAAAACTTCCGAAAAGCTCCTGCATTGTTTCTTTACTCCACGCCCTTGGAGTAAGTTCATTGAATTTTTCGACGGATCCGGTTTCATCTTTCACCTGAAGCGCCGCGACCAAGCCGTCAAATATGTTTCCATAATGTTCATATTGAGCGTCGTCAGTCGCATCCCATGGGCGGAATTGATATCCGGCAAATATTTTGCGTATGTCGACACCAGCATCATTAAAAACTTGAGGAAGGAGTAGCGTGCACGACGCACGCTGACCCGGAAATTCACCATGTGCTTCATAACGTGTGGTTGCCAGCATGTGGTTAAATTCTTCGCCCGTCAAACTCAGCATATTAAGCAAGGCATTGCCAGCATATGGCGCATCTACGGTAAATGTTACACTTGGAGTTCCCCTCGACCTAAAATCTTTATTAAAAACATTTTCTGAGTAAAGGTTTTGCATTTGTGCAACATTTGGATCTTCGACAACCTTCAGGTCTTCAGGCTTTTTGGGTTGATCTTTGTACATGATGCGCGTTGTCGAAGAGCGCGGACCCTTACGTTGATTTAATATTGTCCGAACCACTCCGTCCTCCCCAATTCCATCCTGTGGAGTGCCGGTTTCATAACCGTACTGAACCCATTTGGGATCCTTCTCTGTTCCGATATTAACGGTGATAATGATTGAGGAATGTTGTGAGATGCATCCTTTTATTGCGAAGCCTTCTCCACCTTTATTCTTTGAAACGCGGCCTTGTCCGAATACACCCTTCAAATAATTTTCGATGCGCAATTCGTAATCGGCGTCTTTCTCATCCTTCCCTTGCTTATATTCGGGATCCTTAATTGCAACCATTCTTGGAGTGATAACACCCATTACATTATAGAATAGCTGATGAAGGACGGTCACCTTGCCCGGCTTGCCTTTCAGGGCTTCCTTAAAAGACTTCGCATACTCCATATTTTTTTTATTCGGTTTACGGAATTGTTATCAAGGATCATCTGCAGGGGCGAATCAAACCCGTGTGGCGTATTAACCTTACCAATTTCGAAAGTTTGTTTTAAAGGATCTTCCTCTTTATCAGGGTGCTTAAGGGCAGCATAGTCGTCTTCCGGAATATCGTTTTGCAGTCTTTTCTTCTGGGGTTCCGCAAGCTCCCCCCAAAACTGTTTCGTGTTTTCTTCTGTGTTTTCATAGCTAAGCGGCACCAGCTCTTCACCAGATTTCGCTATTGGGGCCTTGAAATCATCGAAATTACCTAAATTGCTGTCCAGCGCCGTGGATTCTTTAATAAGATTGATCAGGCTCTCCTTCTCTTCTTCTGAAAGATTTTCATAAGAACGGATGGCATTATTACCCTTGTCAGAATCAGTATAGATATATGCCGTTCGGTAGCCGCGGAGAATGGTCTTGGGAAAACACAAGGATTGAGAGTTCATATAAGGCAGTATGCCTGAAAGCCCACTTCCGAAGGACTTATTGAGACTCCTGGTCAATATTCGAGGTATATTTTTTACTGTTCCTTGAAAAAATTTTTGAGACATTTTAATAATTCCTAAAAAAATTTGTTTATAAGTTAATAAAAAAATACAAATAAATAGTAATAATTAAATATATTTCAATATAAATTTAAAAATAAATATTTAATTTATATGGAAAATTTTTTATTTCCGTTCGCGCAATATGCCGGACGGCTAACAACCGGAAAATATGCCTGCAGATCACCGTCCGCATGCACATTTGACAATTACCAAGCCCGCGTTTTACGCGCCATCTTTCTTCAATTTACGAGAAAAGCAGTGAATATTTCTATTTTCATTCTGAAAGCTTGATATGACGAATGTAAGCTTACCTAGCGCAACCCTTGAAAAAGAAACCTCTCATTACTCAACGTCTTCCATTTTACTCATATCCTCAATTTCTAATGGCAGGTTTTGAGTGATGTATTCTTCTTCCTTTTGTATTTTTTGTTGTGCATTTCTAATCTCACGCGTCAAGAGAGCCTGTACGGCCGCCGCAGATAGCTGTTGAGGGGTATGGGCCTCATCTGTCAACTGGTCGTCCTTTACATACAGGTAGCCGGCGCTCGCCGCGCAATAAGTATGGAAAAAACTGTTCTTCGCCGGTGTCGCGATATACAACCCCGACTTATCCATAGTACCGATCAACTCTTTGGTGGTATGCCAGATAGAATCCGGATTTTCCCAATTAACTTCTTTATTTTTGCCGTCCAGGACTTTGACCTGCTTCCCATATATGAGATGGCAGTTAAACAGGAAGTTCTCTTCCAACGAGTCAAGAGGCATGACGGAAGCGGGTGCGGTCCGCGCATCATAAACCAACGGACGAGGCATAACATTTGCCTCCTCCAGTAAGGACATAATATAGTTTCCGCAGCTTGTGGCATTGGTATAAACGCCCAAAGACGCATGCTTTTTTTCGTTCTGGTTAATATGATCAACGATTGCTTTATGCTTTAAAAGAGAGTGCAGGGAAGAGGCATTAATTTTCAAAACAACCGAATAATCCAAAACATACTCATCACCACTTAATACGGCCTGTGTCTTGAATGTGGATTCTTTTTTATCTAGATCCTCCGTTACATTGAGGATACTAAGGTCGGCGAAATCAGCAGATTGTTTTTCTCCGGCGAGCAGCATTTCAATTTCGCTCTTGGTGTATCTGGGTTCGGGCAATTTTGGTGTGCCTTTCTTCCCGTCAGTACCGACACTATCAGTAACACCGTCCTTATAGATAATAGACTCCAGTAGAAACGGTTTTACTTTCATATCGCCCGGTTCTACCAGGAGATCATAGTGTCGCGAAATAGCTATTTCATTCGGACCACTGGCCAGATGGTATGCCCTAAGGGTGATTGTCGTAGGACCTTTAGGCATGGCTACTTTTTTCTGTATCTTGTCAATCTCCGTCAGTGAAAGACCATTGTTTGCAGCCAGGGCATCCGCCAGGCATCGATAGTTTGCAAGCGGCTGGAAGCCATTCAAACTGTTTTTACCCAAGAGCCTCTGATATCGAAAGTTCAGATCCTGCATTGTTTCGGCCAGAACATTTGTTCTCACATTAACCGCCTGAAACTCCTGATAGGCATAAGGCGTCGGGTATTCTGGCGTTGGCATGAGCTCCTTATCATTTAGTATGCTCTTCACCTCGTCTTCTGTTGCATTGCCAAATGCATGGTCCATGGTACTTCCCAGCATCTTGAGGCCGAATGCATGAGCAGACATATTATCGACAGAGTAGATCAGATTATAGAGTGTCTTTGCATCTTGTTTCTCCCGTTCTTCCCTCACTGATTTTGACTCCACCCCCATTGGGAAGTCGTCATCCAAATCATTTACTCCTGCCAGGCCCTTTTTAGCCAGTTTTATATTTCGAAAAAAAGTAACTATTTGCTTTCTAGTAAAATTAAAAAAAATTCCAGACATCATCTTCTCCTATATTTATTATTTTTAATATTTACTTTATATATTAAAATATTTGTAATATATTTTTTATATTATTAATTATTTATTAAATACTATACATGACAAATGGGATTTTTTAAATAAAAAACCACATAAAATTAATAACCAAAGGATTTTATTATGAATAATTACAAATATATTATTGTCATTGTAATATTTATATCAAATTTCATTACTGCGACATCATTTGCAAATGGTGTCGCCCTGATAGACTATGACAGGATACTCCGCAGTGTCGGTATCGTGGCTGAGTATCAGAAGGCGGTAGAGACCCTGAAAGCGGATATTCTTGCTGAGTATAATGGCCTGGATGATCAACGAACACAGAGTGTAAATGACCAGCTTACCCAACAATCCCGGGACGCTTTGGTGAAGGAAATCTCTAATAAGGAGGCAGATCTTGTTAAAGAGTGGCTTTCCGGCCTGACCGAAATCAATCTTAAATATGACAATGAATTTCTGGCTCTGGATGAGAAAATCAACGACGCCATAACTAAAATCATGACTTCCCAAAACCTGACTGTCATACAGGAGGGAGCGACGAGTACCACCGACGAAAAAAATACAACGGATATCACCGCGCAAATAATCGATAGCATCAACGGGGGGAAATAAACAATGCAATATCTTCGCACCCCTCTGCTGCTGTTAGTACTATCTGCAGCCTTATTACTTCCGTCTTTTATTGCCTATGCAAAAATCCCCGTCGAGCGCCTGAAGGGGTTCGATGTCATCAATGACAAAAGTTTCGAGTTGCAAATCGGATCGGGAACCACTGCTTCAAAGCAAACCATTGATCTCGGTGTTCTCAATCCTGTTCTAGGCATTCCCTTTTACAGTTTAATCCAGAACTATATGGATTTACCCCCGATAGCACCTCAAGATGCTGTCGTACGCAACGGAATATACTCACTCTTTCGGCCATTTGATCCCAGCAATCCGGTGCCAATTGAACCATCAATATTGGACCACAGCCTTTCCAGCCATATGTCACCGGCAATGCTCGGGACCTTTCTGGCGGAGTACTTGCTGCAAAACGAGAACTACAGTCTGAAAGTTTCCGAAACGGTTTCGGAATCAGTTGCCCAAAAGCGTAAAGAAGAACTCGCCATAAAGTTTTTCATAAATCACAAAGATTTTCGGACAAGCCTTACACCTTTGAAGGTTGCATTCTGCAATGAACCCCAAAAAAAGCAACTTGTCTTCAATGTCGACAGTAGCAACGAACTATGCAAGTCAACAGATATAAACACCGTTCCCGGGGATGTTTTATGGTCGGCTTTGAGTGATATATTTAAAACAAATATCTATAGCACAGTAAGTATTTTCTCCACTGCTGAGCCGGATTTGATGGCTCTCCGATATCTTCAAACCTGGCTCTGGTTGAAAACAACCAGCAAGGAGGGTTTTTGGGACTATTATGAAGCCATCGAAACCCGCCTTAAAGATTATGGTGTCAAATTTTTACCCAATGAAAAGCAGGCATGGCTGGATGCCGCATGGCCTACTTCTGAGCTTAAAAATCTGAAGTATCCGGAAATTAAATCTACGACGGCCGTGAAACTAGACGATAAAGCATTTTCCCAATATATCGCGAAATTGCTCTCTGGCCCGAAACCACGGCAACTTAAGATAAGTCCTACTCAGATTGAGCCCCAAGGTGGATGGCCTGATTGTTGCGGTGCGTCCTTGAGAACCTTTATAATATTTAATTTTATAGACCCGAATTCAACCAGCCAATTTAACCCTTCATATGACATACAAAAATTGGAAGATATTGGCGCTTCTGAAAAGGTGATCAGGTTCTTTACCGAATATGGAACGCGCGAACTGCAAGGGCTGGAAAAAGCCAGCTACGCTTGGGCGGAAATTCAGGCCGGTATAAGCGGCGTCACCTATAAAACTGGATCTGATGGAAAAGCCGCTGGCGAAATTAGCGCCGGATCAAAAAATATTTTTACGGCCCTTGTCCAGCTATTATTTGAAAACGCCGATGTCAAGCCGAAAAGCTGGGACGAACTAGCCAAAGCTATCGATCCGAATGCTACCGTAGAGGAGCATTTGGATGAAGACGGGTTTGGATCAGTGGATTTTTCCATGTTAGGAGAAAAATTCTACTACTCAATGTTCCAGAATCATTTTTCAGTCGAATATTTTCCAATACATATGATTCAATCGAATGCAGACAGACCAGAGATAACCTGGCAGCGTCTTTATGAAAATTCCAATGCATTTGCCGAAGCCGCCGCCAACCCACATGCAATCAATGAAAGCCAAAATCTGAAATGGCTCGAGTTGGGAGCTATGGCTTCAAAGATTGAAAGGTTTTCCCAAAAAGTCGCGAGTCAACTAAACACGACTCCCCATCTTCTATATTTCATAGACTTTCATTCAGAACTGGAACTAAAAGAAACAATTAATGGGCTGAACGCACAAAATCTCAAGCTACTCAATTTTATCTTGTCGCGAGCTGTCGAATTTGACAACGTCATATCTGATACCGCCATATTCGCGATAAAAAATGGCGACAAAAGCAAATATTCAATTATATCGAGATATGTCTCAAAACTTGATATCCGCATGGACACCAGGCAAAAAATCAAGTTGCCAGATGTTTTGAATGAAAAATTCACCTCCGATTGGTTCCTTTATCTTGATGCGATTGCCGACAATGCAGGGAATAACAAATATTTGCATACAATATATATATCAACAAAATCCCCAGCCCAAAATTTTTATATGACAGAAGAAGTAAAGAGTAATTTAAATAAAACTAAAATATTTATGAGGAAACTTTTTAAAAATTTAAATAAAAATAAATCCATTACAAAAATTTATACAAATAATTTTAAAATGATTGATAGATCTGATGTTGATTTTGATCAAAAAGTGTTGGATAATATGATTATATATTTTAGTGAAAATAAATATATATCCAGTTTTAATTTGACTACAAGTGGCATCGTGGATAAGGATGCTGCGCGATTACTAAAAGCGGTGGGCCAGTCATCGATTGTCTACCTGTATATTGATGAGAAAAATATTTCGGACATATCCATTAAAGCGCTTGCCGATGGCGAAACGTCAAATCCGACGCTGGAAGTTCTTACCATTACCAATAATGATTCCTTCTCGGAAGACGGGTTCGCTTACCTGGATGAGAAGGCGTTTAAGAACAGCAAGGTCATACGCGAGCTGAATTATACAAATTTGGGTAACATGGGTCCCGGTTTGTTAAGGGTTCTGGAAAACAGATATCGTGAAAGCCCGACTATAGATAAGATCGATTTTACAGGCACTATTGATTATTTCGATATACCGAAGCTCCCTGAAAATATTGATTCTGAACTTGCAGGGAATGGCGCGCTGGAAAGGCAAAGGTCTTTATGGTCTCCTTTTGCGACCTATTTTCGATACTTGGGAAATTATACTCAATTTCGCCAATACAGGACACTTGCCTTCCGCGGAAACATGAATTTTACCAGACCAAGGATGTTGCCGACAGGAACCCAGCCGAATGTTACATATGGCAGGCCACTATTTATCTATACCCAGAACAGGCAATTTGTGAACGCCATGCCGAACAGTCTTTTGAGGCTTCAGCCGGCTCAGCCAATTGTCTTTACGCAGAACCAGCTAGTTCCATGGTCTGCACAATATCTGCCGTCGAAGTGGACGGGGTCCAATTGGCGCAGTTTCGTCTCCAAAATTACGTTCGGGTTAAAGCAGGTCAAATAATCCCCACCTGCACGATTTGACGGGAAGGGGGCAGCCCCTTCCCCGATACCGATGGATCAACAATATGTAACAGCTGCCATTCCATGACTTGGGGGATGCTCTTTCATAACTTTCAGTCCAGCTTCTAGCCCAGAGACTTTTCTTTACCACCGCCATCGACAGACTTTATCAGCCAGTCGGTAAAAATTTTTATGCTTGCGGTTTGATCGCCCAGCGATGACACAATGTAATAGCTATTATCTGTTTTCAGGCTGGTATCCCAAAGCTGTATGAGAGACCTTTCCCTGATTTCATTTTCAATCAGATATGTTGGCAATAAAGCTGCTCCAAAGGAATGAATTGCGCTCGTAATAATCATTGAAAACTGATCAAATTGTATTTTGGGGGCCACTCTGGTGCCGACAAGCCCGTGACTTGCAAACCAGTCATCCCAGGCCGTCGGTCGAGTTTCCAGGTTCAACAGAGGCGCATTAATCAGATCCGGCACCGTTTGCAGGTTATACTTGTCGCAAAATTCCGGGGTAGCAACAGCAACAAGAGTTTCACTGCACAAGCGTGTCAGGCGTGCGTCGGGCCAGTCTTCCTGACCGAAATGAATTGCAAGATCGAACCGCTCGCCCATTAAATCAAACGGACGATCACGGGTGGCAATGCTGAGTTTGATTTTCGGATGCTCTGCCTGAAAATCACCAAGTCGAGGCACAAGCCAGCGATTTCCGAAGGTTGGCAGGACAGCCAGCCGGATAACGGTATCATCCTGGCCCGCAGATACCGCACGTGCAATGGTATTCGCCAAACCGCTCAAATCTGACGCCAAATCTGCTGCCAGTGAAAGTCCGGCGTTGGTCAGCCGGACATTTCGGCCAAGACGCCGGAATAACGGCGCCCCGATAATATATTCCAGATCTTTTACCTGCCTGCTGATGGCCCCTTGCGTCACATTCAGTTCGGCCGCCGCAAGGGTAAAGCTTTGGTGGCGGGCGGCGGCTTCAAAGCTACGCAAGGCAGACAAAGACGGTATGGCGATATGACGGTTCATCCGCCTAATCCTCCTGATTTTATCATTACTATAAGTCATTTATGTATGAGTTAATAATGATTTTTTATGAGGTGTTAGAGGAGTAACATATTGCAGTAAAGCTAGAGGGCTCGCGATGGAGAAAGTTGCTGTATTGGGCTTGGGTAAAGTCGGAACATTGGCCGCCGAGTTACTGGACGGAGCGGGTTTTCGTGTAACCGGCATTGACATGCAGCTCAAATCCCAGAGCATGCCGTTTGATATCAAAGCCCTTGATTTATCGGATGTTTCGATACTGGCTGAAGAATTTCGGCAGATGGACGCTGTCTTGTCCTGCCTACCCTATCACCTTAACACAGCAATTGCGGAAATAGCCCATGGCGCAGGCATTCACTATTTTGATCTGACCGAGGATGTCCCGACTACGAAGGCTATTATGAAGCTTGCGACCACCTCAAAAGGTATTATGGCGCCGCAATGCGGATTGGCTCCGGGTTTCATCGGTATTGTCGGGGCCAGCCTGATAAATCAGTTTGACACATGCCGCAGCTGCAAGATGCGGGTTGGTGCTTTGCCGCAGAACCCAACGGGGCTGATGGGATATTCCTTTAACTGGTCCCCCGAGGGCGTGGTGAATGAATATCTCAATGACTGTGAAGTGCTTGAAGACGGCGAAATCAAGCGGTTGTCGTCGATGGAGTGGATCGAAAAGCTCTATATCAACGGAACCGAGCTAGAAGCATTCACCACATCCGGTGGCTTGGGCACGATGTGCGAGACCTATCTCGGCCAAGTTCCAAATATTGACTATAAGACAATGCGCTACCCCGGCCATGCCCAGCTAATGAATTTCTTTTTTCATGAGTTATTGATGCGGGATCGCCGCAAGGAAGCCGGCGAGATTCTGGTAAACGCAAAGCCGCCTGTGGACGATGATATCGTCTATGTCCATGTATCAGCGGAAGGCAAAAAGGACGGTGCCCTGGCCCGGAGCGAATTCGTGCGGGAATATAAACCTGTCAATCTGCTCGGCAAACGGCGTACGGCAATCGCCTGGACGACGGCCTCGTCCGTCGTCGCCATCATGGAAATGGTGAGGGATGGAAAGCTGCAAAATTCCGGCTTCCTGAAACAGGAAGAGATCCCGCTCGACATGTTTCTTCAAACCAAAGCGGGAAAAGCCTTCGAGGATCAAAAGCCATGACAGAGCTGACAACTACATTATCAGCCCGCCCATTTCGCCGCGCTGACCGCATCGCAAATATCGAGGTTTCTGAAATTGTTCAGATTTCAGAATCAGCAGCGGCGATGGCCGCTGCAGGACAGGACATTATCTCGTTGGGAACAGGCGAGCCTGATTTCCCGACCCCCGACCATGTTTGTGCGGCAGCAACGGCGGCCATGAAGGCAGGTCAAACCCGATATACGCCCACCGTCGGGACTGCGGACTTACGCCTTGCTATTGCAGCAAAAGCAGGCGTTAAACCGCAGAATGTGATCGTCTCGACAGGGGCCAAGCAAGTCTTGTCAAACTTGTTTCTGGCGTCACTCAATCCCGGCGACGAAGTGATCTCTCCTGCTCCTTTTTGGACGAGTTATCGCGACATTGTAAAATTTTCCGGCGGCAGGCTCGTTGAGGTTCCCTGCCCGTCTGAACAAGGTTTCAAGATCACGCCTCAGCAACTGGAAGCGGCGATTACACCTGCCACGCGCTGGCTTTTGCTCAACACTCCTTCCAATCCATCTGGGGCCCTCTATTCGCATGGTGAACTGAAAGCCTTAGCGGAAGTATTACGCGCCCACCCGAACGTCTGGATCGCGTCTGATGAGATATATGAACATATTTCCTATGCGCCCTTCACATCCGTTCGCGCCGTCATGCCCGATCTCGTGGACCGGATCGTCATCATTAATGGTGTGTCCAAAGCATACTCCATGACGGGCTGGCGTATCGGTTGGGCGATCGGCCCTGAGTCGGTGATCAAGGCAATGTCTGCGGTTCAGGGACAAAGTACATCGGGCGCCTGTTCCATATCACAAGCAGCCGCGGTCGCAGCGTTGACAGGAGATCAGGCTCTGATCACGTCGCGACGGGCAGCATTCGAAGCACGACGGGATTATGTCGTGCAATCCATCAACGATAATCCCTTGTTGGACTGCATCCTTCCTGAAGGCGCATTCTATCTGTTCATTTCCTGTGAAAAGACACTCGGAAAAATGACGCCGGATGGAACCCGAATTACCGATGATATGGCCTTCTGCGCCTATGTCTTGAAATCTGCGGGATTGGCGCTCATCCCGGGAAGGGCTTTTTCGATGCCCGATTACTTTCGCCTTTCCTACGCCTATTCAGATGCTGAACTTAGCAACGGCTTATCGCGCCTGAGATCTGCGACCGATGCTTTGTACGGCCCTAATGGAAACTGAGAGAATGAATGATCATATGCTGAAAACCAATTCAGGTCCCGAACTTGGGCCGTTCAACTGGTCCGATCCGCTGCGGCTTGCCGATCAATTAACGGAAGAAGAGCGCATGCTGGCCGCCGCCGCCGCCGCATATGCAACCGACAAACTGGTACCTCGTGTCCGTGACGCGTATCGCGAGGAGCGGGTCGAGCCTGAGATTTTCCGTGAAATGGGCGAAATGGGATTACTCGGAACGACAATTCCTGAAGACTACGGGGGACTTGGCTCCAGCTACGTTTCATATGGGCTCGTCGCGCGCGAAATCGAAAGAGTGGACAGCGGATATCGAAGCATGATGTCGGTTCAATCCTCTCTGGTGATGTATCCGATCCATGCCTATGGCAGTGACGAGCAACGGCAGAAATATCTTCCGGGTCTCGCGAACGGAACATTAATCGGTTGCTTCGGTCTGACCGAGCCGGACGCGGGCTCTGATCCGGGCGGTATGAAAACCCGTGCGGAAAAAACCGCAACAGGCTACCGCCTGACGGGCGCTAAAATGTGGATATCCAATAGCCCGATTGCAGATGTTTTTGTCGTCTGGGCCAAATCCAGCGCCCATGAAGGTAAAATCCGTGGTTTCATATTGGAAAAAGGCACGGTCGGCTTATCAGCCGCAAAAATCAAAGGAAAGCTTAGCCTGAGAACTTCCGTGACGGGTGAAATCGTTATGGACGGTGTTGAGGTCGGAGAAGACGCGCTTTTACCTGATATCGAGGGTCTGAAAGGACCGTTCGGTTGTCTGAACAGGGCGCGCTATGGCATTAGCTGGGGCGTCATGGGCGCCGCCGAAGCCTGCTGGCATGCGGCGCGGCAATATGGCCTTGACCGTCATCAGTTCAAGAAACCACTTGCCGGCACCCAGCTATTTCAAAAAAAGCTGGCCGATATGCAGACAGAAATTACTTTAGGCCTATTTGCATCCCTGCAGGTTGGTCGGATGTTGGATACCGGGTGCGCCGCGCCAGAAATGATTTCTCTGGTGAAGCGTAATAACTGTGGCAAAGCGCTTGAAGTCGCTCGTCATGCCCGTGATATGCACGGCGGAAACGGCATTCACGAAGAATTTGATGTCTTTCGCCATATGGCAAATCTGGAAACCGTCAACACCTATGAAGGCACCCATGATGTTCACGCCCTGATCCTGGGCCGTGCACAAACCGGACTGCAGGCATTTTTCTAGGATGGCATGATGGATCGCGCACAGATTGTACATGAAAATTTCCAGCGCCGCGTCGCTGAAGGGGATTTACCTTCCGGACAATCCCCCACTACCGGTCTGAACGGACCGCAGGCGGTGCGGCTGTTTTACACACAGTGCTTGAGCCGCGCGCTGGACAGAACAAGCCGCGAGATGCAAAAAGCGGGACAGGGGTTTTATACGATCGGTTCGTCAGGGCACGAAGGAATGGCGGCGGTCGCGGCAGCATTGCGCCCGACAGACATGGCGTTTCTGCATTATCGCGATGCCGCGTTTCAACTATCTCGCGCAGAACAGGTGCCCGGACAAACCGCTCTTTGGGACATGCTGTTGTCCTTTGCATGCTCCAGAGAAGATCCGATTTCCGGTGGGCGGCACAAGGTGCTGGGTTCCCATTCTCTTTGTATCCCGCCGCAAACATCGACGATTGCCAGCCACCTTCCAAAAGCTGTTGGAGCCGCTTACGGAATCGGGCTGGCCCGGCGCCATCCACCTGAGCATCGGCGTCTCGCCAATGACGGGCTGATCCTGTGTTCTTTCGGTGACGCGTCAGTCAACCACTCCACGGCGCAAGGCGCATTCAATGCGGCAGGATGGACCGCGTATCAATCGATACCGCTACCGCTGCTGTTTGTGTGCGAAGACAATGGTATCGGTATTTCAACCAATACCCCAAAAGGCTGGATTGCGGCGAATTTTCAGAACCGCCCCGGGCTGGAATATTTTACAGCCGACGGACTGGATATCTACAACACATTTGATGTTGCCTGCAGAGCAGCGGAATTTGTACGCAAACGCAAAAGGCCTGCGGTCTTGCATCTGCGTACGGTTCGGCTCTATGGCCATGCCGGCGCGGATGTTCCGACAACTTATATGTCAAGCCACGCTGTTGAAGCCGATGAGGCAAATGACCCGCTTCTGCATTCGGTGCGCCTCCTTGAAGAAGCGGGCGCTCTTGCGCGTGAAGATGCCCTGAAAATATATCTGGACACACAGGATCGCGTTATGCATGTCGCCAAACAGGCCGTCACACGTCCCCGTCTGAAAACGGCAAGTGATGTCATGGCATCATTGATACCGCCAAAGCGTAATTGCAAGATCAGCAATGGCCCAAGTCCGCAAGCCCGCCTCGAAATCTTTGGAAACGATATCAAAGCAATGGAGCAGCCGCAGCCGATGTCACGGCTGATAAATTGGGCCTTGACGGACTTGATGCTGCAACATCGTGAGATCATCTGCATGGGTGAAGATATCGGAAGGAAAGGTGGCGTTTACGGTGTGACGCAGCGATTGCAGAAGCGTTTTGGTCCGGATCGTGTCGTTGATACTCTGCTGGATGAGCAGGCAATTCTGGGATTTGCCATTGGCGTTGCCAGCAACGGATTTATCCCTATTCCCGAGATCCAGTTTCTCGCCTATCTGCATAATGCCGAGGACCAGATAAGAGGAGAGGCCGCGACATTATCGTTTTTCTCGAATGGCCAGTTTACCAATCCAATGGTGTTGCGAATTGCCGGGCTGGGATACCAGAAAGGCTTTGGTGGACATTTCCATAACGATAATTCCATTGCCGTATTACGCGACATTCCGGGGGTTATCATTGCCTGTCCGTCGACCGGCGCGGACGCGGCAAAAATGCTGCGAGAATGTGTGCGATTGGCGCGCGAAGAACAGCGCGTGGTGGTATTTCTGGAACCCATTGCCTTGTACCCAATGCGCGATTTACTGACGGATAAGGATAGCGGATGGATGACGCATTATCCCTCACCTGATCAAACTATCCGGTTGGGTGAAGTCGGCGTTCATGGACAGGGCAAGGAACTGGCGATCGTTACCTATGGCAATGGCCACTATTTATCACGGCAGGCTGAAAAGCAGCTGCAAGAGAAAAATATTGATCTGCGGATCATTGATCTTCGATGGCTTGCTCCCTTACCGGAGAAAGCACTGCTGGATGCAACACGTGGCTGCAAAAGCATTCTGATCGTTGATGAATGTCGTCGAACTGGCGGGCAGGCCGAAGGATTGATGGCGCTCTTCACGGAAGCCGGTCATCGCCGCGTAAGCCGTCTTACGGCCGAAGACAGTTTTATCGCCACCGGTCCGGCCTATGGAGTGACCATGCCCAGCACTGAACAGATCATAGATGCAGCGCTGGAGGCCGTAAAATGACCCGTGCAGTTGTCATTTGCCCTGGCCGGGGGACCTATAACAAGACCGAATTGGGTGTCCTGTCCCGCCAGCATAGAGACAAAGCATCCATGTTTGCCCGGTTCGATGAAATTCGTGCCCGGGCCGGTCAGGAAAAGCTGGTTAATCTCGATGCTGCAGAACATTACTCCATTGCCCGGCATACTCGCGGAGACAATGCCTCAGCCCTTATCTATGCGGCCAGCTATGCGGATTTCTTATCGCTTAAAGACCTGGAGATTATCGCCGTAACAGGTAACTCCATGGGTTGGTACACGGCGCTTGCCTGCGGCGGCGCGCTCAGTGCGGAGAACGGTTTCACAGTCGTCAATACGATGGGCACGCTCATGCAAGAAGCCTTGATCGGGGGTCAGCTTGTCTATCCGGTCGTTGATAATGACTGGCGATCGGATACGACCAAGCGAGCCGCTGTAGAGGATTTAATAGCTGATATCAATAGCCGCCCGGGGCGCGAACTCGGACTCTCGATTGATCTCGGTGGTATGCTCGTACTGGCCGGAAATGCAGAAGGGTTGGACGATTTTACAAAAGTTGCCGCTCCCATCGATCAGTTTCCATTACGGCTTGCCAATCATGCCGCCTTTCATACGGCATTACAGGCGCCGGTCTCAACGCGAGGCAGACGGGAACTATCGGTGGAACTGTTCACACAGCCGGAAATACCGTTAGTCGACGGTCGCGGCACGATCTGGTGGCCGGGAGCGGCGACAGACACAAATGCTCTGTGGGACTATACGTTTGGGCACCAAGTTACAGAAAGCTATGATTTCACAAGGGCCATTACTGTCGCAGCCCGAGAATTCGCCCCTGATCTGTTTATTATCACCGGTCCTGGTACGACGTTGGGCGGGGCCGTTGCGCAATCCCTCATACAGGCCAATTGGCGCGGAATGGGCAGCAAGACAGATTTTCAATCGCTGCAAACCGACACACCGTTCCTTATCTCCATGGGACGGGATGATCAGCGCGGTCTTGTCACTTAAGCAAAGGATATATTATGACACATGCACAAATTCTGGCAGCAGCAAGTCTGACTGAAGCAGAACTGACGGGGGGGACACTCAAGGTAATATCTCCCATTGATGGCGCTGAAATCGCCAATGTCTCCGAAACTCCCGCTGCAAATATGCCGGATATCGTGGCCGCCTCCCAGGAAGCATTTAAGGTATGGCGGAAAGTGCCGGCGCCGCGGCGTGGCGAGCTGGTGCGGCTATGGGGCGAAGAATTGCGCGCCGCCAAAGAGGCGCTCGGCGCTGTCGTAACCCTGGAAGCTGGTAAAATCACTTCCGAGGGTCTCGGTGAAGTGCAGGAAATGATCGATATCTGCGATTTCGCCGTCGGTCTGTCGCGACAATTATATGGCCTGACCATCGCGTCAGAACGCCCCGGCCATCGAATGATGGAAACATGGCACCCGATGGGCCCGACAGGTGTCATCAGCGCTTTCAATTTTCCGGTCGCCGTTTTTGCATGGAATACGGCGCTGGCACTGGTGTGCGGCAATCCTGTTATCTGGAAGCCATCCGAGAAAACCCCGCTGACGGCAATGACCACAATGAAAACATTGCATCGCGCGCTGCAAAAATTTGATGATGCACCGGAGAATCTTGTGCAGTTAGTTATTGGCGGCGCAAGCATCGGCGAGGCATTGGTAAACTCCCGTGACGTGCCCGTTTTATCAGCAACAGGTTCCACCCGCATGGGTCAGATAGTCGGCCCGAAAGTCGCCGAGCGTTTCGGTCGTTCAATCCTGGAGCTTGGCGGAAATAACGCCATGATCGTTACGCCCTCTGCTGATCTGGATATGGCTGTACGCGCCATTGTGTTTTCTGCCGTTGGTACTGCCGGCCAGCGATGCACAACATTGCGGCGCCTGATTACACATAAGTCGATCCTTAGCGAATTGGTGAGCAAACTCGCCAATGCTTATTCGAAACTGCCCGTGGGTGACCCCCGCATTGACGGCACACTTGTCGGACCCCTGATCGACATCGCCACCCGGGACCGGATGTTTGCCGCGCTTGAACAAGCCCGGGCCGACGGTGGGATTGTCCACGGCGGCGAGGTCGTCAAATCAGCACCCCAAGGGGGTGCTTATGTCACGCCCGCGCTTGTGGAAATGCCACGCCAAACGGACATCGTGCGCTCTGAAACCTTTGCCCCGATCTTATATGTAGTGGGTTATGACAATTTTGAGGATGCAATTGCCCTGCAAAATGATGTCCCTCAGGGGCTGTCGTCCTGTGTCTTCACGTTAAACATGCGCGAGGCAGAGGCTTTCTTATCCGCAACCGGATCGGATTGCGGCATTGCCAACGTCAATATCGGGCCATCCGGTGCCGAAATTGGCGGTGCCTTTGGAGGCGAGAAAGAAACAGGTGGTGGGCGCGAAAGTGGTTCTGACGCATGGAAATCATACATGCGCCGTCAAACCAACACGATCAATTACTCGGTCGAGTTACCCTTGGCGCAAGGCGTCAAATTCGATTTTTAGTTTCCGAAATAAAATCAGGACGGACCTATGGGTCACGGCGGGCAAACGCAAGAAAAGCAGTGGCACGATATTATCCATCGCAGGCTGAACAGATTGATCACGGTGGCGTGCCAGATACCCTGTCGCAATGGTTTGGAAACGGCGGAACCTGAAATAGTGGAACAGATGTTGGAAGAAATCAGATGATGCTAGCAAATAGGGAAATCATCACCAAATCATACTGGAAACAGGGCGTAAATCCCGCCACTGCAGACTCCGGACCGCTTCCCCCATCCTGCGACGCCGTTGTAATCGGCGCCGGCTTCACCGGTCTGTCCGTAGCTCTACATCTGGCCCGCGCCGGGCGCTCGGTGGTTGTCCTTGACGCCAATGAGATCGGCCATGGCGGTTCCAGCCGGTCCGGCGGCATGTGCGGGCCGAGTTTTCATCAGCTCGGATATAAAGGCCTCGTTAGTCAGTATGGTGAAGCAAAAACATGGGACATTCTGGCTGAAGGGCTTGCGTCCCTAGAATATTTCCTTTCTTTCTTGCGTGATGAGCAAATCGACTGTGATCTGCGGCTTGTCGGGCGCTTTCGCGGCGCGGCGACCGAAGACGAATTTCGAACTCTTGTCGCTGAATCAAATAGGCTCAAGGAAAAGATCGGGCTGCAATTCCATCCCGTTGAACGTCACGAGCAGCATGGCGAAATTGGCACGGATTTATATCATGGTGGCGTCGTTTACGAGCGCGATGCCGGCATTAATCCCTATAAGCTGGTCACAGGTCTCGCGGCCCGCGCGTCCGCTGCTGGCGCCCGCATATTTGAACATCAAACCGTCAACTTAGTACGGGATGATAATGGCGGCAAAAAAGTGCGCGTTGGAACGCATGAAGTTCGTGCACACAATGTGGTCGTGACGACAAATGGGTATACGGGTCCGAGCCTGCAATCCTTCCGGCGAAGGATTATCCCTGTTTCCGCTGGTGTTGTTGCAACTGAAGATCTTGGTCCTGAGAAAATTCTTGAAATGACGCCGAAGCTTCGGATGCATGGAGGCACCCACAGGCTGGTGTTCTGGTATCGACCTACCCCGGACGGTCGGCGGATGATTTTTGGCGGGCGGGTTATGGACAGCAAAAAACGCCCCGAGAATATTTCATCAGATATAATGTCATTGGCTCGACGGGTATTCCCTCAACTTGAAGAAGCTAAGGTTGAATATTGCTGGCATGGCAATATCGCCTATACTTTTGATCACGCACCTCATCTCGGCGAAATTGACGGTATTCATTATGCGATGGGTTATTGCGGTTCAGGCGTGACCCGGTCGTTGTATTTTGCACGCCAACTTAGCCGGAAAATGCTAGGGCAACCCGACAGTGAGACAGCTCATGATGACCTGGAATTTAAAACCAGACCGTTTTATACCGGCAATCCTTGGTTTATGCCCCTTATACTGCGCTGGCATGCGATGGCGGACAAACTCTCCGGCCACTAATGCCGATATCTTCGGCTATGACAGTTTAGCTCTTGGAGCGTCTCCAATATCACAGTATAGACCGGCCATTATCCCTAAAGCTTCTCGGGCAACGGATGCCAGCATATGTTCATCAGGGGCGTGCTGTGAGCAGCCGGGATAAGAATGCGGCACCCAGACTGTGGGCATCCCCAGGACATCCGTAAAACAGCCATTTGGCAGTGATCCGGCAAGATTTGGCAGCAAAACAGGTTTTGTGCCAGTCGTTTCATAAAGTGATTTGCAGGCTAGCTTGACCCACGGATTATCCAATTCCGTGCGTGTCGCATCCAAATGTTTAGTCGAGGCCACAATTTCCACATTCTCAAATCCGGCTTTGTCCAAATGTCGGCGGAGATGTTCAACCCAATGTGTCATATCTAACCCTGGCGGAAACCTAAGCCCGCAGCGAGCCCAAGCGCGAGGCGGAATCGCCCCAACCGGTTTGGCCGGATTTCCTGTCGTGAATGCAAGCACCGCAAATGAGCTCCAGGCATATAATTTCTCGGCTGCCGACAAGCCTGGCTCTCCCCAATCCGCATCAATCTTGGGTTCTTCATCATTATTTTCGTCAAATGTAATTTCAGACAAAACAGCGCGAACGTCATCCGGGATTCCTTTAGGGCACCATTCCGGTATGGCAACAGCGCCTTTCTTGTCCGTGATGCTGGCAATTGCTTGCGCCAATATCGTCCCCGGATCTGCGATCACGCCGCCCCAGTTGCCGGAATGATGTGCCTTATCCCTCAGGTTGACGACAAGATCAAACGATCTGGAGCCTCTTGACCCTAGATAGACAGTCGGTTTATCTGCTTGTTGTCGTGGCCCGTCAGAGGCGACCAGTAAATCCGCGCTGAGCAATTCCCTGTTCTGCTCACATACTTCATAAAGGCCCGGAGAACCAACTTCTTCGGCACATTCGATCAAATATTTCGCGTTAAAGCCCAAACTACCCTTCAGTTTCAGAACAATATCGAGCGCCGCCAGATTAATCGCATGCTGTCCTTTGTTATCAGCAGTGCCGCGGCCATATATAAAATCCTCAGTCGTTTCAAGTTTCCATGGAGATCTTCCGTCGCTCCATTTGTCCGCCATCCCCAAAACAACATCCGCGTGGCCATAGCCGAGGACAGTATTGAAACTCTCATCCTCAATTCGCTCGGCAAACAGGAACGGCAGACTGCCCGTTACCGGATTATCCAGTATCTGACATTGAAACCCCATTTCCTGAAAAGCAGGTATAAGGATATCATTGTAATAATCCAGCATTGTGACATGTTTTTCTGGATTTTGACTCTCTGTTTCCACGCATATGTTTTTCGACAAACCGGCGATGAAATTTCCAGAATCGAAATGCTCATAACCACGCTGAACGGCTAAATCTCGGACGCTGGACATAATGGTCTATTCCTTCATTCTTTACGCGTTTTCAAAATGTGTCGGGATAACCCAGTCTTTGCCGGGCTCTGCCGCCAGCAGCATCTGCGTATAGGCGTTTTGAGGATTACCGAATACATCATCCACGGTGCCCTGCTCAGCGATCTCGCCGTCTTTCATGACAATCAGATTGTCGCAAATTTGGGCGGCGACACGCAAATCATGCGTGATAAACAGCATGGTCAGGCCAAATTCATCTCGAATATCGCCCAGCAGGTTGAGCACTTCCTTCTGCACAGAAACATCAAGCGCAGAAACGGATTCATCTGCAATCAGGACCTTGGGTTCCATCGCAAGTGCCCGCGCAATACAGATGCGTTGCCTTTGTCCCCCCGAGAACTGGGAGGGATATCGATCAACACAATTTGGATCTAGACGAACGATTTTCAGAAGCTCTTTGGCCTTCTTCATGGCTGCGGCTCTTGAAACCCCAAAATTCATCGGTCCTTCGGTGATGATACTGCCCACCGTGCGCCGGGGATTCAGCGAGCCATATGGATCCTGAAAAACGATTTGAGCATCTTTTCGATGTTTACGTAATTCCGATGCCTTGAGCGCTGCATAATCTATATCATTTATGTAAATCGACCCGCTGTCAGGATCAATCAGTCGGATCAGGCATCGGACCAATGTTGTCTTCCCCGATCCAGATTCACCGACGATGCCGAGTGTTTCACCTTCTCTTACCGTAAAATTGATATCTTTAACGGCATGCACAACACGTTCCTTTTTTAGAAGTGTTGCAGGCGTCGTAAATGTCTTGCGAATGTTTTCAGCCGTCAGGACAATCGGTTTGTTTGGATCCCGTGGCACCGTTACATCCGGTTTGCGCGGCACCGCCATAATCAGTGATTGCGTATAGGGATGTTTAGGATGATACAAAATATCGTCGGCTGTACCCTCCTCTACGATCTTCCCATCCTGCATAACGATGATGCGATCTGCAATCTCTGCCACCACGCCAAAGTCATGGGTAATAAACATAATACCCGCATTGTGCCGGGTTTTCAGTTCCTTGATAAGTTTAAGGATTTGAGCCTGCGTTGTGACATCGAGTGCGGTTGTCGGCTCATCTGCAATCAGCAAATTCGGCTCCATTGCCAATGCCATGGCAATAACAATTCTCTGCCGCTGGCCCCCGGATAGCTGATGCGGATAGGAGGTCTGAATTCCCTCGGGATTGGGGAGTTTGACCTCTTTCAATAGATCCAACGTCCGTGATTTTCTCTCCTCTGACGACATATTGCTATGCTGTTTGAAGACTTCCTCAATCTGATGACCAACGGTGTAGCATGGATTAAGCGCCGACATCGGCTCCTGGAAAATCATCGCCATTTGGGCGCCGCGAAGAGCGCGCTTTTCACCTTCTGGCAGCGACAAAAGATCTTTGCCCCCAAATATTATGCGGCCTTCACTTGGCGTCAGAACCTTGGGCAGAAGGCCCATCATAGAAAATGACGTGACAGATTTTCCAGATCCAGACTCACCAACAACGCAGAGGATTTCATCCGGCATTATTTCAAAATTCAAATTCTCGACGGCATATTTTCTGTCGGCATTGATTGGTAAAGGAATAGAAAGATTTTCAATTCTCAGAACTGGTTCAATATCAGCCATTTCCTCTCCCCTTTCGCCATTCTGTTCCAAACAGCAAGCTGGTGCCAGAATAAGTGATCAATTTCTTCCCTCCGGTGAGGTTACATCTCGCAATCCATCACCAAGAAGATTGATGGCCAACACAACGGCAAATATTGCAGCTCCTGGAATTGTGATCATCCAGGGCATGAAAAACATGAACTGGCGGGCTTCCGAAACCATCAGTCCCCAGGAGGGCAAAGGTGGTTGAACTCCGAGCCCCAGAAAGCTGAGTGACGCCTCCAGCAGAATAGCGTGCGCCATCTCGATAGACGCCACCACCAGCAAATGGCCCGAAATATTAGGAAGGATATCGCGAAAGAGAATGCGTGGAACGGAAGAACCCAGCACTTCCGCGGCTGCAACATACTCGATTGATCTCACCTGCAAAGTCGCACTTCGCAAAACAACGGCAAATCTGTCCCAGAGCAGAAGGCCCAGTACCATAATCATGATAAACAGTGAATTTCCAAAGATCGAAACCACCGCCAGCGCCACGAGAACGACCGGCATCGACAGACGGTTTAGGATAATGAAACTGATAACCATATCCACCCGGCCGCCGAAATAACCGGCAGCGATCCCCATGGCCGTGCCAATGACACCGGAAATAATCATTGCGGAAAAGCCGATGACGAGGGATATCTGCGCTCCATATATAAGACGACTGAGATAATCCCGACCGAGAGCATCGGTTCCCAGAACATGCGCCCAGCTTCCGCTATCACTCCAAACCGGCTGGATGAGTCTGTTCGGGAGATCCTGGGTATAGGGATCGTATGGCGCCAGCAAGGGCGCAAATATCGCTATGAGAATGACAAAGACCAACATTCCCAGCCCAACTTTAAACCCGAAATGCCGTTGCATCCTATAATAAAGGAGTCGGCGCGGTGATAATCTTTCTGGTGCGGCCTCCACGGAAACTTCACCAACTGTCGGTGTTTTTCTATCCGTTACTTCTGACATTTGAGCTTACCCCTCAAGAAACACGGATACGTGGATCAAGCCAACCATTGAGAAGGTCGGCAAACAAGGTGAGCAGAATGTACAAGATGGCCAAGATCAGGACGATTCCTTGAATCATTGGAAAATCTGACCGCTCAATGCTCACCAATGCCAGATGGCCAACACCGTTAATAGAGAAAATCGTCTCAACAACAACGGAGCCGCCCAGCATAAATCCGAGTTGCACCGCCAAAAGAGAAACAACCGGAATAATTGCGTTCCGCAATCCGTGCTTAAACACAACGGTGCCTATATTCAGCCCCTTGGCCTTGGCTGTCCGAATATAGTCGGCCTCGAGAACTTCTATCATTCCGGCGCGCGTTAGCCGCATAATTGCCGGAATGACATAATACCCTAGGACAACTACCGGCAAAACAAAATGCTTCCAGGTCTCTGTCCCGGAGACTGGCAAAATACGCCACATAACACCGAACACAAGTATCATAAGCAATGCGAACCAGAACGATGGAGTTGCCTGTCCAAGGACAGCTATACCAAGGCAAAGTCTGTCAATTATGCTGTTGGGCCGAAGGGCAGCAGCCGTCCCTAACGGAATTGCCAACAGCATGGCAAACCCCAGAGAAATGAACCCCAACATCAACGTCACCGGCATTCTATCGAACAGCACCTCGATAACAGGTCTTTTGAAGAAAAGAGATTGACCAAAATTTCCGACAGCAATGTCGCTAGCCCAATCGAGGTACTGAATGACAAGTGGACGATCAAATCCATATTCGTGGCGAATGGCCTCGATATCTGCATTTGTTGCCCCTTCTCCGGCAACCGCAATCGCGATGTCACCTGATGCCCGAACCAGAGCGAAGCTGATAATTGAAACTGTTACCATGACCAGTATGGCCAGTCCCAACCGCTTCAGCGCGTATCTAAACATACAATCCTCCCGGGGAAAAATGGGGGAGCTTACACACACTCCCCCATAAGGGACCAAACACAGGTCAAGAATTTACTTCCAGGACGAGTTAAAGAACCGGGGGATCTCATCGGCTGTTGGCTCGAAATTCAAATCACTATTGAAGGCATAGAGATATGAATAAGTGAACAGCGGCAACCAATATGCCTGATCCGAAATCTTCATCAGCGCTTCCGAATACAGCTTTTTACGCAGCTCTGAATCTACAGTCGTGTCTGCCTGCTCCAGCATTTCCGCCACCTCCGTGTCACCGGCCATATCATCCGGGCCGCCCCGGAAAAAGTTGCTGGTGATCGCCGAAGCATCATTGATCGAATAAGAACCCCATGTTGAAAAATTCAGAATCGTCTGTCCGGTACGTACTTTTTCACGGGCGGCGGCGTATTTGTTATAGCTCAAGTCCGCAATGATGCCGACGGCACGCAAATCACTAATCATTGCCTCTGCCAAATCGCGATCGCGATAGGCATCCAATACAACAATGAAACCGTCAGGATAGCCCGCTTCAGCTAGTAATTCCTTGGCCTTATCAGGATCGTATGCGTACTTTTGAACATCATCCGTACAGCCAAACTGCTTCGGATAACAGGCGGCATGAACCGGACGCGAGCCGGCCGGCATCAAACTTTCTGTTATTCCCTGCCGATTAATAGCATGGGCAACCGCCTTACGAACCCTTGCATCTTTTAAAGGATGATCTCCGCCACGGCCCAAGGCATCCATGGAGAGAAAGCCAATTCGCATCGTCTCTCCGCCAACGACGTCCAGTTTCGGCTCATTTTCCAGAAAAGCAGCCTGATCCTTGGTCACCTGCCACAACCAGTCGATACCACCGGTCAGCAATTCCGCAGCGGCAGTATTGTCATCCGGGATTGTCCGCATTTCCATGTTGCCAATTTTTGGCTGGCCTTTTGGACTGTCCTTGTAATAGTTTTCGTTGCGCTCAAATTTAATGGACTTACCCTGCTCAACAGCAGTTATTTTATAAGGCCCAGTTCCTATCGGCTGTTTATTCATCCCGTCCGGACCGACTTCTGCATAATACTCATTCGGGTAAATCGGCAGAGGGCCTGCTAAAAAGTCAAGTGCGGCAGGAAAGGGCTCCTTAAGATTAATACGAACCTTGAATTCATCCACCTTCTCCGCGTTTTTAATCCAGGCACCATTTCGCTTGCTGACTACTTTGTTTTCCGGATTTGAGATGAAATTCAACGTATAAACCACATCATCGGCGGTAAAGGCTTCGCCGTTGTGGAACTCAACGCCTTGCCGCAAGTCAAATTCAAGCGTGACGTCATCTATCCATTTATAAGACGTAGCGAGTGCCGGCTTATAACTGAAATCGGACGGGTCCCGATACAGCAGATTGTCCCACACATGACGCGCAACAATAACGCCAACCCGGGCGCTATTGTAGTACGCATCAATATTTTCAAGATCCGTCTCTGTTGCAAAAATCAACGTGTCATTAGCCTTACCAGCCTGTGACGTTGTGCCACCGCCCAAGACAACTGCTGCCGCAATCGCGGCGGAAAGATAAAATGTTTTCATTCCACACTCCTGTTAGAAAGTCGAATTTAGTATTTTATTGCAATACTAAGTCTTGTAATTACGTACCAAGTATGTTTTTATTGTTGCATCTTGTCAATGAGAAAAGCATGTACTCGCGAATCTGCGCTTTTATAACGAGGAAGAAATGTTAGAAATCAAGAACACCGGCTCAGAAACAAAATCGGAAGATTATCCTCATGGAGACGACAGCCGGGACGACCGCCTGTTCGTCAAATCATTGGAGAAGGGATTCAAAGTTCTGGAAGCCTTCACAGCAGGCCAGTCAGAGCTCGGGCTCACTGAAATTATCAAGCTGACAGGGTATAGTAAAAGCGCAGCGCAGCGCTTTACACACACTCTCCATCAACTTGGATATCTCAAGAAAAACCCCCGTAGCAGGCGTTACTCTGTTTCCTACACTGTTCTCGGTCCGGCCTTCGCCTTTCTTAGCTCCAGCCGATTGGTCGAAGCGGCAACCCCCTTGGTTGCGGAATTAAGAAGACAGTTTGGAAGTCGCGTCGGCTTTGTTTATCACGACGACACAGAACTGATGTATCTGATTGCTCTGCAAAGCAACCGGACTGTGCATGCAACGGCTCATCCCGGCTATCGCATTCCAGTCTACTGTACTTCCTCAGGACGTTGCATTTTGGCATTTATGCCGGAAGACCAGGCCTGGGATATACTCAGCCGATCGAACCTGGTGAAAAGGACGGAAAACACAATCATCGATCCGAAAAAAATTATGGAAGAAGTTGCCGTCGTCCGCTCGCAAGGGTACGCAATGATTAAAAATGAACTAAATCAGGGGGAGTTTAATACTTCCGCTCCTGTTTTTGACAGTACGGGAAAGCCGATTGGAGCTATTGGAGCGATAAGCCGTATTCAGGAATGGAGTAACGATCGCATCATGTCTGAGTTAGTGCCAGCTATTACTGACGCAGCCCAAGCGCTCTCGCGAAATACGAATTTGACGCGTTCTTCCAGAATGATATAAACGTTGTAAACATCACAATTCGACCGTAACTTCCAAAATCATAGGTCATTCGTCCGAATCATGCCAACGGGGCCATAGATACAGCGCGAGCGCAGTCAGGATGAGGACCGGACAGATAAGTGCAAAAAATCCGCCGACATCATAGGCAATCGCGCCCATCAGGGCGCCTGCGGAAAAGGCGGCCAAAACATAGCAATAATGACGCAGCTGACTTCGGGTTTTGAAAACCGCATCCTTGTCCTTCTCTGCATATGCCTGTCCGGAGCCAAATATATCTATTACACTGATCGCAAAGCGCACGAAATTACCCGTCATCACAGTCGTTGGAACATGCTGATGGAAAATCTGCACCATCGCCGCATTCTGAAAGGCCATTGCAAAGACGGCGAACAGCGCGACCAGAATAGTCTCTGGCGAATCTGCTCCGCTTAGCGGAGACAATAAAAAACCCGATAGCATAAATACGCCCAGCAGAACGGCTTCCATTGTGAGCACCACAACGCGTAAATATTTCCATTGCTTAAATTGTCTCATAAATATAAGCCAGAAAAACAAGCTTAAGATGAACGCGAAAACCACTATTACTTTCATTATCCACAACTCATCCGGATGAATGATTTCTGCTGCGAGGATAATCAATGTGCCCGTCACGAAGGCTGTAAATGTGCGAAAAAGTGCAATGTAACAAACCACATCGACAAAAGCGGCAATAAAGGACAGCACAATGGGAATATGTTGTTCTTCCCGATAAAATACGGCTTTGGCGGATTTGAGAGGCTGACCAGTCGTCTTTGAGTCCATACTTCAATATCTCATTCATGTTGTAATCTACTTAGGACATTCTCTTATAAGTAGGCATCGTAAAATAAAATTGTCAACGCTGTCAGAGATTAGGGAGAAAATTCCCTTACCAGAATCCCATTTCTCTTTAAATTTTTGAATCCCGCCATGCATGTCTTTTTTGGCGTCAATCATGCCCCTGTCAGAACAATTAAATTTGCGGCATTATGCGATTGTTGAAGCATTCATGAAAGGAACCGAGATTGCGTTATTCCGCGTTCAGGCTGTTGGTGGAAGGATTGCGGGGCCAAACCGGATGGAAGCCGGTGTGGCGCGATCCCGCGCCGCAAGCCAGCTATGACTATGTGATTGTCGGCGGCGGCGGTCATGGTCTGGCGACCGCGCATTATCTCGCAAAGGTGTATAAAAAGGTGCGCATCGCCGTTCTGGAAAAGGGCTGGATTGGCGGCGGCAATGTCGGGCGGAACACGACGATTATCCGCTCCAACTACCTGCTTGACGGTAACGAGCCATTGTATGAATTCTCCCTCAAACTCTGGGAGGGGCTGGAACAGGATCTCAACTATAACGCCATGGTCAGCCAGCGCGGCATTCTCAACCTCTGCCACAGCGATGCGCAGCGCGATGCTTATCGGCGGCGCGGCAACGCGATGATCCTGAATGGCGCGGACGCGGAACTTATTGATCAAAATCAAGTTCGCGGGATGGCGCCCTTTCTGGATTTTAAGAATGCGCGTTTTCCGATCAAGGGCGGACTGTTACAGCGGCGCGGCGGCACAGTGCGTCATGATGCCGTCGCCTGGGGTTATGCCCGCTCCGCCGATAGCCATGGGGTGGACATTATCCAGAATTGCGAGGTCACCGGCTTCCGGATCGAAAATGGGGCAATTAGAGGAGTGGAAACCGGTCGCGGATATATCCGCGCGAAAAAGGTCGGCGTTGCGGTAGCGGGCAGTTCATCCCGTGTGATGGCGATGGCAGGGCTCCGCTTGCCGATTGAAAGCCATGTCCTACAGGCTTTTGTCTCCGAAGGGCTGAAGCCATTGATCCCCGGGGTCATCACCTTTGGCGCGGGGCATTTCTATATCAGCCAGTCGGATAAGGGCGGGCTCGTCTTCGGCGGCGATATCGATGGCTACAACAGCTATGCCCAGCGCGGCAATTTGCTGGTGGTGGAAGATGTGCTGGAGGGCGGTATGGCACTGATGCCGATGATCGGCCGGGCCCGGCTCTTGCGGATGTGGGGCGGTATCATGGATATGTCGATGGATGGGTCCCCCTTTATCGATAAAACGCCGATTGATGGGCTCTATTTCAATGGCGGATGGTGCTATGGCGGGTTCAAGGCAACGCCCGCCTCCGGCTATGCCTTTGCGCATCTGCTGGCAACCGATACGCCGCATGAAACGGCGACCCGGTTGCGACTGGACCGATTCCGGACCGGTGCCCTGATTGATGAGAAGGGCGCGGGCGCCCAGCCGAACCTGCATTGAGGCGCGCATGATTATCAACCACCCCCTCCTCGGCCCGCGCGATTCACAGGAATTTGTCTATCTTGGCGATGCCCGCCTGATCGACCGCCCGGATGCCATGGCTGAAACCGCCCTCGATGAGTTTCACGACTATCTTTATCTTCGGGATAACCCGGCGGGCAGCCATCAGGAACTCTGGTTTCATGAGCAGGGGGACCGCTCCTGGCTGGTAGTGACACGCGATGTGACAACGCATGAGATTACCCATGTCGAGCTGGCCTCCGCTTACGCAAAACGGCGGGGGCGGGATAGATGAGCCAGAAAAACCGCTTGGACGGCGGCCAGATCGATCGCAAGCGCCCCCTCTCCTTCTCTTTCGATGGAAAGAGTTATGAAGGCTATGCCGGTGATACGCTGGCATCCGCATTGCTGGCCAATGATGTCCGGCTGATGGGACGAAGTTTCAAATATCATCGTCCACGTGGCGTTTTTTCCTCGGGGTCAGAGGAGCCGAACGCCCTTGTTGAATTGCGCGGCGGCACACGGCAGGAGCCAAATACGCGCGCGACCGGGGTGGAGCTTTATGATGGTCTGACCGCGATGAGCCAGAACCGGTTTCTTTCCCTCCGGTTCGATGCGCTCGCCTTTAACGACATGCTCTCCTCCTTCCTCTCGGCCGGGTTTTACTACAAAACCTTCATGTGGCCATCTGCCTTCTGGGAGAAGCTTTATGAACCGGCCATCCGGCGCGCCGCAGGACTTGGCCGTCTGTCTGGAAAGGAAGACCCGGACAGCTATGACAAAGGCTTTTTGCATTGCGACCTTCTCATCATCGGGTCGGGGCCGAGCGGGCTTGCGGCCGCTTTGACAGCAGGACGAGCGGGAACAGAGGTTATCCTCGCAGAAGAAGACTTCGCCTTCGGCGGGCGATTGCTGGCGGAGCAAAATCTTCTGGTGGATCAGCCGGGAAATGACTGGATATCGGATGTCACCGGCGAATTGTCATCCATGCCAAATGTGCGTTTGATGCCGCGGACAACCGTTTTCGGGCAATATGATCACGGTATTTTCGGCGCGGTGGAGCGGGTATCGGATCACCTTCCGGAACCATCCACGGACAGGCCGCGCCAGATTCTCTGGCGCATATATGCGAAGCGCGCGCTGCTCGCCGCCGGGGCGACGGAGCGGCCTATCACTTTTGAGAATAATGACCGGCCGGGCGTTATGCTGGCGGGCGCCATGCGGGCCTACGCCAACCGATGGGCCGTGACGGCCTCAACTAACATTACCATCTTTACCAATAACGATGATGGGCACCGCACCGCGAAGGACCTTGCCGCCAAGGGGGTCAATATCGCCGCCGTCATCGATAGCCGCAATGACGCTCCCTCCTCCATCGAGTTCGATGTTCTTTCAGGCGGGCAAATAATTAATAGCCGTGGTCGGCTCAGCCTTAAGTCCGTGAAAGTCCGCTTAAAGAATGGATCGACGAAGGAGATTGCCTGCGGCGCTCTTGGGCTTGCAGGTGGATGGAGCCCGAATGTGCATCTCACCTGTCACAAGCGAGACAGACCCGGCTGGAATGAGACTATTTCTGCCTTTGTCCCGGCTCCGAGCGACGATCGACTTTTGCGTGTTGCAGGCGCAGCGGCAGGTATATTCTCAACCCATGGCGCCCTTCACTCCGGCGCAGAAGAAGCCATCAATGCACTTAAAGATTTGGATGTTTCTGCCCAATTGCCAAAGCTTCCGGAGGCGGAAGATACGCCTGTCAATATTGAACCCTTCTGGCATGTGAAGAGCGGCAAAGGACGGGCCTGGCTGGACCTTCAGAATGACGTCACGGTCAAGGACGTCAAGCTCGCTCATCAGGAAGGGTTCCGGTCCGTCGAGCATATGAAGCGTTACACCACACTCGGCATGGCGACGGATCAGGGAAAGACCGCCAATGTCGGCGCACTTGCCCTTTTAGCTGAACTCGAAGAAAAAACCATCTCCGAAGTCGGCACCACCATCTTTCGCCCGCCCTACACGCCGGTTTCCATGGGAACGTTCGCCGGACGGTCTCGGGGCAAGGATTTTCGCCCCTACCGCCTCACCCCAAGCCATAAATGGGCGATGGAACAGGGTGCGGTCTTTGTCGAGGCGGGCAACTGGCTTCGCGCGCAGTGGTTTCCGACCCAAGGGGAGACTCACTGGCGGCAATCCGTTGATCGGGAGGTGCTTGCGGTCCGGAAGTCTGTTGGTGTTTGCGATGTGACAACGCTTGGCAAAATCGATGTACAAGGCGCGGATGCGGCGGAGTTCCTGAACCATATCTATTGCAACGGCTTCGCGAAGCTACCCGTCGGCAAGGTTCGCTATGGCCTGATGCTGCGCGAGGATGGTTTTGCCATGGATGACGGCACCGCCGCTCGCCTTGCCAAGGATCATTTTGTCGTCACTACAACCACCGCAAATGCGGTTCCCGTTTTCCAGCATATGGAGTTTTGCCGCCAATGCCTCTGGCCGGGGCTGGATGTCCAGCTTATCTCAACGACAGAGGCCTGGGCGCAGTTCGCCATCGCTGGACCAAACGCCCGCAAGCTGCTGCAGAAAGTTATTGATCCCGCCTATGACATCTCGAACGATGCCTTTCCCTATATGGCCTGCGGAGAAATTACCGTCTGCGACGACCTGCGCGCGCGGCTGTTCAGGATTTCCTTCTCCGGGGAGTTGGCCTTTGAGATTGCCGTGCCCACAAGATATGGCGACGCCCTCATCCGACGGCTTATGGAAGCAGGCAAGGAATTCGATATCACGCCCTATGGCACAGAGGCCATGGGCGTGCTCCGGATCGAGAAGGGCCATGCAGCCGGGAACGAGTTGAACGGCCAGAGTACCGCCGCCATGCTCGGCATGGGCCGAATGGTTTCGCAGAAGAAAGACAGTATCGGGCGGGTGCTTGCAGGCCGTCCCTATCTTCAGCGCGAGGATGATTACCGCCTCGTCGGGCTGAAGTCTGTAAATTCCAAGGAAATTATTCTTGCGGGCGCACATCTGATGACGGCAGGCGATACTGTCAACGCAGCGAATGATCAGGGATGGGTTACCTCCGCCGCCTATTCCCCGCATATCGGCTCCTCCATCGCGCTTGCTTTCCTTAAAAAGGGCGAGGCGCGTCATGGCGAGGTGATCCGCATCGTCAGCCCGCTTGATAACCTCGATATCGAGGGAGAGGTCACCGGCCCCCATTTCATCGATCCGGAAGGAGAGCGGCTCCGTGTCTGAACAATTCCTCGCCCCATTGACCGCCCTTGGCAATGACACACCGGTTGTCGAGACAATCGGTAGCATCACCATCCGCGAAAACCCCGATCTTGCCATTGCCTCACTGGCCGCCCGCAAAGATCGCGGCGCGGAACTTTACTCAAAGCTAAAATCAGATGCAGGCGTCCATTTGCCGGATCCCGGACACGCGATATTCGCAGACGATGTGACGACCATCTGGACGGGGGTTGATCAATGGCTCCTGTTGGCGCCGATATCCAGTCATCCGGACTATGCAGCGGAGGTAAAAACTGTCGTCGCGAACAGCGCAAGTGTGACCGAGCAAACAGATGGCTGGGTCGTATTTGACATTGCAGGAAATAATCTTATCCCCCTGTTGGAACGGCTTTGTAATCTGAACAGCAAATCCCTCTCGGCAGGAGATGCAACGAGATGTCTGATCGAACATCTCGGTTGCTTGATCATTTGTCGTGAATCGGGTAGGGAACTTACAATCCTCGGCCCCCGTTCCTCGGCGGCCTCCTTACATCATTCACTCGTCACGGCAGCAAAGAGCATCGCCTGACGGTTATTCAGTCACGAAAGTACTCCGACCATGCAGACATTTGCGCTTACCGTAAAATGTAAATCCACCCGCGGGATTGTCGCGGCTATTTCAGCCTTCCTGGCGGTGAATGGCTGCAATATCACCGATAGCGCCCAGTTCGACGATCAGGAGACCGGTAACTTCTTTATGCGGATCAGTTTCCTGAGTGAAGAGGGAAGGGACCTGGCATCGCTGTCGGAAGAATTTTCAGATATTGGTAAGCGTCTGGGGATGGAATACAACTTCCATGACGAAGCCGAGAAAATGAAGGTCGTCATCATGGTCTCCCGCTTCGGGCATTGTCTGAATGATCTGCTCTATCGCTGGCGGATCGGGGCTTTGCCCATCGATATCGTCGCTGTCATTTCCAATCATTTCGATTACCAGAAGATCGTCGTCAATCACGATATTCCCTTTCACCATATAAAGGTGACGAAGGAAAATAAGAAAGAAGCTGAAGCGCGGCAGATGGCCATTATTGAGGAAACCGGCGCGGAACTGATCGTGCTTGCCCGTTATATGCAGGTTCTCTCTGACGAGATGTGCCGGAAGATGTCAGGCCGGATCATCAATATCCACCATTCTTTCCTGCCGAGTTTCAAAGGCACCAACCCGTATAAGCAGGCATTTGAACGCGGGGTAAAACTGATCGGTGCAACATCGCATTATGTGACTGCCGACCTCGATGAAGGTCCGATTATCGATCAGGATACTGTCCGCGTCAGCCATGCGCAAAGCCCGGCGGATTACGTCAGCCTCGGCCGGGATGTGGAAAGCCAGGTCCTCTCCCGCGCGGTACATGCCCATATCCACAGACGGGTTTTTCTCAATGGTAACAAAACCGTCGTTTTCCCGGCAAGCCCCGGCAGCTACGCTTCTGAGCGGATGGGCTGAGCGCCGACTTTCAGGAATTCGCGAGGTCGCGATCGAATAGCTGACCGAACCCGGTCACCTTGCTCCGGTTCTTCATGAGTTGCAGGGAATGCCAGACAAGTGCCTGATTGCTTGTCACAACGGGCTTTCCAAGTTTTTGCTCCAGTTCCTCGACTACAAGAGCCGACCGAAGCGCCGTGCAGGAAATAAAAAGCGCATCGGCATCCGCATCACAGACCTGCATCGCCGCCTCGGAAATAGCGCTCAAGGGAATCCCCGTCATCTCGATGTCATCTCCAAGGCCAAAGCCGTCGATATCGAGTATGTTAAACCCTTCCGCAGCGAAACAGGCGACAATGGCCTCGTTTACATCCTCGGTATAAGGCGTGAGAATTGAGATTTTTTTGGCTTTAAGCGCCCGCAAGGCGGCGCTTGCCGCAGCAATGGGATTGGTGCAGGGAATGCCCGGCTGTGCAATCTGGATAAGCCGTTCTAGCTCCGCCTCACCGATCGCGGCCGTGCCGGACGTACAGCCATAAATCATGACATCAACCCCCAGTCCGGGCAGGATGCCTTTTGCGGCGCGGGTAATGTCTCCGCTCATCCCACGCAGGTTTTCAATGGTAACCGGATTTGCATTCATCACACGGTTGGTGAAAAGGTCCACCCCTGCCGGAAAGATGCGCCGCAAATCCGTCTCGCTGTTATAATCCGTTGCAAGTGCGACCAGTCCAACGCGACCGCCGGGCGCAATGTCATCAAACACATATTCTATATCCATTTGCGTCACCCTATAACCGGAAGAGCCGGGTCCGCGCGGCGGCTTAGCATCCGGGCGCCATCCTCGGTAATGACAATATTCTCTTCATGCACCATCTGCTTACCGGGGGCAAACTCCATTCCCGGCTCCAGCGTCAGGACAACACCCGGTTCCAGCTCCGTCTGGTCTTCCGGCGTATTGGAGGGCCATTCCGTCAGCTCCATACCGAGCCCATGGCCGAGCCTGCCAACCGAGTTTCCAAGCGCACCGCCCTTTTCCATGACCGCCCACATCGCCGCCCAGACATCGCTGGTCGTTGCACCGGGACGCGCGGCGACAAACCCGGCTTCCGTTGCCGCAAAAACCACGTCATAGGCACGGCGGACATCATCATCGGCAGAGCCAAAAGCATAGTTGCGGTCAAAGTCACAAAAATAACCGTCAAAGGTAGCGCCGGTATCAATAATTAGCACATCCCCCGTCTCAATAATTCTATCTGTCGGTCCCATGATAATACTGTCATATCCACCGGGGCCCGACCCTGAAATCAGATAGGGAATTGTGTCCGCTCCCCTTTCCAGAAGGTCAATGCGCATTCGGTGGCAGTTCTGCCTTTCACTCTCGCCTGATTTAAGGCTGTTGGGAAGGTTTTCAAACACATCCGATGCAAGATCGCAGATGTAATGGATCTTTTCGATCTCGGCAGGGGATTTCACATATCGAAGACGATGTAGCAACATCGACGCATCGGCCACCTCGAAGGCGTTGAGGTCCGCCAAAAGTTTTGCGTAGTCTCCGGCGGGCATTCTTAAATGGCTCTCATGGCCGAGCGGCACACCCAAACGGCCAAATTTTCGGGGAAGCTGAAGGATGACATCGCGAAGCAGGGTAATTCCGTCATCCGCCGGTCGCGGTGCCGGCCAGGTATGAATATCGTCTATCCAGGTACTTGCCATTCCCGCTGCGCCGATTTCGGGAATAACGGCAATCGGCTTGCCTGCCGCAGGGATGACAACAAACCAGGGACGTGTGGGGCTTTCCCAGAATTGCGTCAAGAAGCCGGTGAAATAGCGAACATCTGGCTCCGTCGTCAACAGGATCGCATCCAGTTTTGCCGCATGCATCCGGGCCTGAGCCTTCTGCAGCCTCATTTCGAATTCCGACGAGTCAAACCCGCGTGTCGGTTTTGGCATCATGGCACAAACTCCCTAACCCGAACTTTCAAGACGCGGCGGCATGTGGATTTTCACATCCGGCGGATCGCTGCCCAGCCGTTCAATCTCAACCAGACAGCTCAAGGCGGATGGGCCACACGCAATACCGGATGTCGGAAAATCCCGTGTTAAAACATTCGGATTTCCATGGCGGCAGCATTCGGGATCATTTTCCCAATCCGGATCATACCAGGCGCCCGTCGCCATCATTATAACCCCCGACCGCACATTCTTATCAAGTTTGGCCGCGCTGATGCAGCGCCCCCGCCCATTAAACAGGCGCACAATGTCTCCATCGTTAATGCCACGGGCAGCCGCATCCTCCGGATTAAGTCGGCAAGGCTCCCGCTCCTTAACCTTACCCGCGCGGCTATGGGCGCTCGGATCAAGCTGGCTGTGAAGCCGTCGCTCCGGCTGGTGAGTGATCAGATGCAACGGATATCGGTCAGTACTTTCGGCCCCAAGCCATTCTTGCGGTTCCTGCCAGACCGGATGGCCGGGGTTATCTCGCAGGCCAAATCCCGAGATTGCCTCACTGAAAATCTCGATCCGTCCGGACGGGGTCTTGAGGGGCGCAGACACGGGGTCGTTACGAAAATCCCGGAGCATCACCCGAGCATCTCGCGGGGGTTTAAGACAAAGGCTGCCGCGTTCCAGAAACTCCTCAAATTCCGGCAGATCGTGATTGAACTTTTTTCCCCGCTCCCGGCTTTCATCATAAAGCTTTCTTATCCAGCTCGCCTCATCCAAGCCGCCGCGAAATTCCGACTCAAAGCCCTTTTCCGTATTGGCCCATGCGCTCAGACGGCTAGCCAGCCCCGCAAAGATATCATGGTCATTCCGGGACATGGCGTATGGCTCCGCCACTTTATTCATTACAACCAGATAGCTGTCCCGGGTTGAAGCCGCAAGGTCATTCCGTTCCAGCGCAATGGTTGTCGGCAGGACGATATCAGCATGACGGGCCGTGGCCGTCCAGAATGGATCATGGACCACCACGGTTTCAATTTGCCGCCAGGCGCGCCTTAAGCGATTGAGGTCCTGATGATGATGATACGGATTACCACCAGCCCAATACACCAGCCGGACATCAGGATAGCGATAGGTGCCGCCATTGTAGTGAAATTTCTCTCCCGGATTTAGAAGCATATCCGCGATCCGGGCCACGGGAATAAAACTGCCAACCGGATTTTTCCCCGCAGGCAAAGCCGCCCAGGGAAGATATGCCCTGTCACTACCAACTCCATTTACAGCGCCAAGACCAAGTCCAAATCCGGTTCCGGGCTTGCCGATCCCGCCCAGCATGCAGGCCAGCACAACAGCCATCCAGATCGGCTGCTCTCCATTCTGCTGACGTGTCAGGGACCAACTCGCATTCAGAAAGGTCGGCCTTGTGGCCATTTTCCGAGCGAGAAACACAATACGATCCGCCTCAAGCTCCACGATAGGCGCCGCCCAGGATGCCGATTTAGGCTGGCCATCCGTCTCCCCTATCAAATACGAAAGGAAGCGCTCAAAGCCGACGCAATACCGGTCAAGAAACTCCTGATCCTGCAACCCCTCATTGACGAGCGTATGGGCAATCGCCAGCATTAGCGCAACATCCGTGTTCGGACGGGTGGGCATCCATTCCGCGCCCAATTCGTCGCTCACATCGGATTGGCAGGGGCCTATATTGATGAACTCGATACCCGCAGCCCGTGCGGCCCGCATATCGCCGGGCTGGCTATGACGCCCGGCACCGCCGGCGTTCATCTGCGAATTCCTGGATGCCATCCCACCAAAGGCAACGACCAAAGACCCCGATTCCGCAATAGACCGCCAGGAGGTATGCGTCTCCAGCAACTCCGCCATTGGGCCGACGATATGAGGCAGGATAACCTCAGCCGCCGCATAGCTGTATGAATCGCGCGACGTCGTGCAACCGCCATACATGTTCATGAACCGCCGAAGCTGGCTCTGGGCATGATGGAACCGACCAGCGCTTGCCCAACCATAAGATCCAGCGTAAATCGATTCATGGCCAAAATTATCGCGAACCCGATCAAGCTCCGCCGAGACCAAATCCAGTGCCGTCTCCCAATCAACCGGAACAAAAGCGTCCTGTCCGCGCAATGTCCGGTCGCTTTGCACCCCCTTTTCAAGGAAACCCCGCCGGACCATCGGCTGGGGAATGCGACAAGGGCCGGTTCGGGTATCAATTATGGCACTGCCGATAGGAGACGCCGCGGGGTCTTCCTCAAATGCCGTCAGTGAGACAGGCTCGCCATCTTTCATTTCAACCCGGTAGGTTCCCCAATGCGACGATGTAAGTGGGCTTGGCATCCGGTTATCCCGCCTCCGGCCCTTCCGTAATAAAAATCAGGCAACGGCTGTCCGGCGGAAGCGAGAGGTTCTCCAATGCAGCGGTGGTTGCCGCTCCGCTCGGCGTCGTATGTATATGATGATGCGCCAGCATATCAACAGCCGCGATCGCCGCCGCGTCCGAGACCTGAAGAAATCCGTTTGCATCATGCTTCAGCGATTGAAACGCGATAAGAGAGGCATCTTTGCAATCCAGTCGACCCATGTTTGATTCCGGCCCTTCAACCCGCGTCAGCTGTTTGTTCCTGACGCTCATCATAAGACAGGGGGCCGCCTCCGGCTCAACAATAAATATCTCCGGCTGTTCCGTCCAATAATCGCGAATATGTCCGGCGACAGCGGCAGCAAGACCTCCGACACCGGCCTGCAGAAAGACATGGGTCGGCCAGTGACCGGTTTTTACAAACTCTTTCCGACATTCCTCAGCCAGAACCGTGTACCCTTCCATTACGAGGGCCGGCCGCTCCGTATAACCTTCCCAGGAACCATCCGCGAGCAGCAGCCAACCATTTTCATTCGCGGCATCCATGGCCGCCTTGACGCTGTCTTCATAGGAACCGGAGGTGCGCACCACTTTTGCATCAAGCGCCCGGATACGATTGGCGAATTCTTCCGGAACCGCGGCGGCGAGATAGATAACGGCATGGGCACCGAATATCCGCGCTCCGGCGGCAACGGAAAGGCCATGATTACCGGCACTCGCGGTAATAAAGGTCATCTTCTCCGCCTGACGACGTGCAACCTCACTTTCCAGATCTGAAGTTCCCGCAACATCAGAAATCATCTGCGCAACGGCAAACGCACCGCCCAGCGCCTTGAAGCTGCCCAGCCGCATGCGATGGGACTCATCTTTTATAATAAGCTGTGCAACGACGAAATGGCTGGCTAACTCGGCATGCTCGTACAGCGGTGTCGGCTTGTACACCGGACATTGCTGTAACAATGCCATCGGACGTTCTGACGCTGTTCTGAACGCACGCAGAACAGCTTTTGCCTCTGGGGATTTTTTTGAACTCATAGTCATTGCAGATTATAAAGTTTTTCGACGCTGGAAATGTCACTAAAAGATAATAGTTGACTAAATTTATCAGCAGCAGAACATATTTTGACCGATCACTAACATATCGGATTTCATTGGCGGAAACTGCTATTAAACAGGCCCCTCACACGTCCGTCTTGCAAAAAGTCAGTTGTTGCGGGCGTATCGTCTTTGATACTTTCGCTCAAGCCAAATGGCAATATACGCCGACGGAACGGAGACAATCAGGAAGAACAAGCCGACCAGCGTCATCGGTTCAAGATATTTGTAGTGACTGTTACTATAAATGTTTGCGGCATTGAAAAGCTCCACCACGGTGATCGCCGACAACAAGGGCGTTTCCTTGAACATCGTAATCAGATAGTTCGCGAGCGGCGGTATCATCGGCGGGATAGCCTGAGGCAGGATTACATATCGCATGGTTTGATAGGGACGATAGTTCAATGACTTCGCCGCCTCCCACTGACCAGTCGGTACATTCTCGATACCGGCACGGAAGACCTCAGACGTATAGGTACTGAAATGCAGACCGAGCCCGATAATACCGGCCTCAAGCGGTTCAAGGAAAATGCCAAAATCCGGCAACACGTAAAAAAGGAAGTAAAGCTGAACAAGCAAGGGGGTGCGGCGGATAAACTCTGAAATCCAGTAGGTGCTTAGAGAAATAATCCTGGAATTAGACATTCTCAGAATGGCAAGGATCAACCCGAGAGCATAGGCAACCAGCGCGCCTATGATTGTCGCCTGAACCGTGATAACAAGACCTTCCAGCATTTGCGGCAGGACGTCATAGACAACTTTCCAGCTCCAGTTCATAGGCTAGATCCCCTTCCTGATGGTCAAGTTCCGGCCCTTGGCAATCTTGTTCGCAATAAAATCCGTTATTGCCACCAGGCAGGAAGCGATAACGAAGTAAATCACCATGATTACCAGGAAAGGCTCCAATGTAAGGGCGGTTTGGACGCGAATTATCTGCGCCATAAAGGTAAGATCGGAAATTGTAATCAGAGAGGCAACAGCCGTCAGCTTCAGAAGCTCGATCAGCAAGTTTCCAAACGTTGGAATCATGACCGGGATCGCCTGCGGCAACAGGATATAGCGGAACTTCTGGTAACTCGTGTAATTCAGCGCCGTTGCAGCCTCATGCTGTGTCCGCGGAACGGCCTGAATAGCGCCGCGCACAACCTCTGAACCATAGCTGCCTAAGTTAAAGCCACAGGCAATAATCCCGGCAAGGAGAGGGGACAAATGAATCCCGAGCAACGGCAATACATAAAACATAAAAAACATCTGTACGATGGCAGATGTGCCCCGGAAGAACTCCAGATAAATGACTGCGGCTACACGAACGGCTGCAAATCGGGAAAAGCGCGACAAACCAACAGTGAAAGCGATAATCAAGGCAACAATCGCACTGGCAACTGTCAATTCAATTGTCGTAATCGTCCCACTAATGATAATCGGCGTATATTCTAGGACCTGATCCATTTTTGCTGCTTTCGGAATGCTGCCCCTTTGTTAGGAGCAGCATTCATCTGAACATTAAGCCAAATAAATCGACAATCAGTTTCCGGGACAGAAATCATCCCGCTTCACGCTCAGGGTTGCTTCTGTAGAAAAGCCATATGGTTCGATAATCTTTGCGAACTCACCACTTTCCTTCAGCTCAGCCAAGGCGGAGTCATAGGCATCCCTGAATTCCGCATCATCGGGATTAAAGGCCGCACCGGCGCAGCCCATGGGAACGCCTTTAACAGGCATGACCAGCTCCAGGTTCGGATCGTTGGTTTTCTTCAACAGATCGGCTGTCCCCAACCCCGAAAGAGCGAAAACATCCACACGACCCTGCTGCAGCATCTTGATGCCACTGGGCGGATCAGTGAAAACCTTGATCTGCTCTTTCTTGACACCCCGTTCCAGCGCATAGGCCTCCTCGGCACAACCCGCGCAGGTCGTCATAGTCAGTTCAGGGTTGGCGGCAATGTCTTCATAAGTCAGAAGGTTATGCGGGTTGCCCTTGGGAACGGCGAAAGCCTCCGCTCCGCAGAGATCGGGTTCAGAGTAAATGATAGATTCACAGCGCTTGGGTTTGATGTAAAGCCCTGAGGTCGCCATATCCACGCGGCGGGCCATCAATGCGGGGATCATTGATCCATAGGCAACGAGTTTTGCTCTGAGTTCAGGCACGCCGAGTTTTGCCATCACGGCGCGGGCGACGTCCGGCGCCGCCCCTGTCACATAGCCATCGCCCTTAATGTCACTGTAGGGTGGCTCATTCGCAACGGCGACCGTTGCATATCCTTGCGCACGCAAGTCATCCAATGTCCCGGCAACTCCGATAGTCGCTGTTGCCGTTAGTGCTATCGCGCCGATCGCCGCGAGTCCCATTGTTTTTGTTACCAGTCTCATCATGACACTTATCCCTTTCTCTGTTGATTCCTCACTCAGTAAATTGACGTCCTTTTTATGGAATTTCCCCGATAATCTGCCTGAGGAAATTTCGGGTTCTCTCTTCTTTCGGATTTTTGAATATTTCATTTGGCGGGCCGGATTCGACGATTTGCCCCTTTTCGAAAAACAGGACGCGATCAGCAAAGTCCCGGGCGAAATTCATCTCATGCGTCACTGTCAGCATGGTCGTGTCCGAGGTTTCCGCCAGCAGCCTCAGCACGTTGAGGACCTCCTCCACCAGCTCCGGATCAAGCGCCGAAGTCACCTCATCAAAGAGCATGATTTTGGGGTCCATCGCCAGAGCCCGCGCGATCGCAACACGCTGCTGCTGTCCGCCGGAAAGCTGATGGGGATAATGATTCTGCTTTTCCTCCAGACCAACGAGCGCCAGCAACTCCCTTGCCTTGTTCGTCGCGTCTGACTTGTCGACGCCCTTGATCAGAATCTGCGGCTGTTCGATATTTGCAATCGCCGTTAAATGAGGAAAAAGATTAAACTGCTGGAATACCATCCCGATATTCTCGCGCATTTTACGCAGGTGTCTTTCGCTGGCCGGCACCAGCTCATCATTCACCTTCTGATGCCAAAGATAATCTCCCTCAACCATGACATGGCCACTGTTGATTGTTTCCAGTGTCATCAATATCCGCAAAATTGTTGTTTTTCCTGAGCCGCTCGGTCCGATAAGAGCCAGCTTTTCTCCGGCTTCGACATGCATATCCAGATGTCGGAGAACCTGTAGATCGCCATAGGCTTTCGATACATTCTGGAATTCAATAATCCGGCTCATATTTTGCTATCCCGTGGTAATGTTTGATGATATTTGGGGTGCATGAAATATCGAAAATATATAAAAACTCTCTTCATATAGACAAAAGCATGATTCCTGAGAAAAATATTTAAATTCCAAAATGTTAATTCCTGTTTTTAGGCACATTCAATAAATGATACTTTCAAATAATAAGCTTATCGGCATAATTTTATTAATTTATTCAAAATTGCTCAATTTTTGATATAATTTATCATTTTAATGTGATATTTGATCTGTTATTTTCACAATATAATGGGATTTAGCTTATTATATTCCCTGAAATTGGATTAATGGGGCTAAAAATCTCGCGAAACGTGCAAAAAAAATCAGGTATTTTTGTTCATTTTAAAAAATTGTCTAAAAACAGGAATTAAAGCGCGATTAGCGTGTAAATCTGAATAAATTTGGGGGAAATATGAGTGAATTGACAGAAAATGACTATATTATTCTGCAACTTCTACAGGAAAATGCGCGCGAAAAGCTGGAAACAATGGCATATGAGACCGGGCTTTCAGTTGCAACAATACAAAGGCGCATCAAATACTTGAAAAAGGCCGGCATTATTATGGGGGAAACCGCTCTGGTGGCGCCAGACTCTATCGGTTATCTGATGACTTTTCTCATTCTTGTCGAGCTGGAACGCGAGCGCATTGACCAGGTTGACGCCTTCAAGCGCAAGGTGAAAGCGGAACCCTACATCCAGCAATGTTACTACATTACGGGCGATGCCGATTTTGCCCTGATCGCCCTCGCAAAAGATATGCAGGATTTCGAAAGCCTGACAAAGCGTCTGTTCTTTGCCGATGCAAACGTGAAGCGGTTTCGGACATCTGTAGTCATGAACCGTACAAAAGTGGGGCTGACCGTTCCTCTCACCTAGTTATAGGACAGGCAAATAGTCAGAACCGACATCAATTTGAAAAGGAAGTGGTGCCGCTGGGGTGACTCGAACACCCGACCTACGCATTACGAATGCGGTGCTCTACCAACTGAGCTACAGCGGCACATCGTAAATTTCGGCAACATATAGTCTGTCGCGAAAAGAAGAGCAAGCGTTTCGTGAACTCGCGCAAGATTGTTTTTTGGCTAGTTCGTCGGCGCGATCTCGCGCACAATCTCTGCCTCGATTACTTCAGGGTCAGGAGAACCACGATCAACATTGCGCCAGGTGAAACTGTCAAAGCTGTCACAAGCGGGACAATGGGCGTGCCATTTCTCTTCCTGCCGCCCGCAGGAATCGCAAATCCAGAGCGGGTCCTGCGGTGCGAGAGAGCTTTTTACGATCCATTCACGCGCGGCAAATGCGTCTGCATTGGCCTTTTCTTCGAGTTCTGCCAGCATCCGGAAAATACTGGCCGGAGGGTTGTCGCCGCCAGCTTTCATCAGATGCTCCCGCGCCGGGCCCCAGTCATTTGACGCCAGGGCCGCCTTGGCCAGCATCAGATGGGTTTCCGTGTGATCCGGATTATGCGGCGCGACCGTCTCCTTCGCCCGGCGGAACCAGTCCCGCGGCTGTTCCCCGGCAACTGTCTTTCGGATTACCTCGGCGAGATCGCGATGCGCTGCATGCTCCCATGTCTCCGCAATCAGCTTATGAAGCTTGCGCGAGGCCCCTTTGTCCGCCGTCAGTTTAACGACAAGCGCAGCTGCTGGTACGAAACTCCGATCCAACTCATGCGCTTGCTCTGCAAGAGAGAGAGCGTCTGCATCCCGCTTCTCCTTAACCGCAATGAGGGCCTGTTCATAGGTAATAACCGCCTTTGCCCGCCGGACGGCCTCTCCCTTCGCCGCCTTGCCGCGCGTCATCCGCGAGAGCGTCTGGTCCGCTGTTTCCCAGTCCCGCAGTTTCAGGGCAAGTTCATATTGCTCCTTCAGAACCCAGGCTGTGCCGGGACGCAGCTCATCCGCCCGTTTAGTAAGCGCCTGCGCCTTCTTGAGGTCCCCCTCGGTAATGGCCCGGTTGATGAGTCCCCGTAAGCCCAGGAATTCCGTATCCTCACGTTTCATCATTCGGTCGTAATAAATGCTGGCCGCACGATTATCATCATTCAGCTCTGCTGCCTGTGCCGCCAGCAGAAGCGTCATTGGCTCGCCGGAAAGATGCTTCTCCGCCGCAACCGCCTGCCGCCGGGCCTCCACGGCATCGCCGGCTGCGATCGCGACCATGCCGTTTGAAATGGCTTCAAGTCCCTTGTTCCGCCTGCGGTCGGAAAAGATCGCGCCAAGGCGCCCCGGACCATGTTTGATCCAGATCCAGAAACGATACAAAAGGGCTACGACAACCGCAAAGACGAGCGCCAAGGCGCCGACAATGACAATAGAGGTTTCAACGACATATCCGCCCCAGGTCAGGCGAACATCACCCGGATAGTCCGAGAGCCAGACAGCGGCCGTCGCAATAAGGACAATCAGAGCGAAAACGATGATGGTTCGTAACATGTCTGACCCTCTAGTTTGATGCCGGTGCGGCCACTGCTGTCGCTGTTGCTTCCTGCAGCAACCCGGCAATGGATTGCTCGACTGTCAGGCGGGTTTTTGCTTTTTCAAGCCAGGGAGACGCGACTTCCGCCGCCGATCCGGACAGCTTCTCTATTTCCGTAACGGCTTTATTCAGGTCATTGTCATCAAGGGCCTGTTCCGCCCGGGCAACCACTGCATCCGCATCGTCCCCGTCCGTCTCATCTACACGGCGAAATTTCACGGCGGAAGCAATCCGGTGAAGCGCCTGACCATACCATGTCTCTTCGGAGGGAAGCCGGGCGGATTGGCTGATATCCGTTGCAATGGCGGTAAAATCCTTCTGCAAAGTTGTCATAGTCGGCGCCCCGACCTCGGCAATCGGTTTCAGCTTGTCTATCGCATCAGCGAATTTATCGCCGCTGACCGCGGAAACCTGTTGCAGGCCGTTCTCAAACGGCTCATCGCTTCGTGTTTCCCGTTGCAGTTGACCAATTGCCAGCAACATCAGCGTACGCTGGTTTTCTGCCGCTTCCTTGGATTTATCAGCAATTTCGGACTTCAGCGCCGTTTCCAGCGAGAAAATCTGCGTGGACTGGGACTTCACTTCCTCCCGTTCATTTGCCAGATCCGATTGGAGGTTGCTGATCTGGGTTTTGAGATCAAGCAATGTAGTTTTCAGATCAACGATCTGATTCTGGACTTCCGGGCTTGGCGCTGCTGTCGCAGGCTCCGCATTCTCGATGCCGGATATCGCCTCCTTCTGCTCTGAGAGCTCCGCGAGCACCGTGGTCAGCTTCTGCTCCTGCGCATCAAGCTGCGACGACAGATCCGCTATTCTGCCATCATCCGCTGCGGGCGCTGCCGAGGTTGTTTCCGGCCTGTCCTCCAGTTTCCGGATTCGGTCCGAAAGGGCGGTGTAGTCCGATTTAAGCGCCGTCTCAACCTCTTTGATTGCCGCAGTCATATCCGGAGTATCGGCTGTTTCCTGCGTGCCGAACTGACCCGCTATGATCGCGGCTGACTCCGCCGGCAGATAGGGCGCGAGCCGTGGATAGAGAAGCGGCCATGCCGCCAGTCCAAGGCAGAAAACAAAGATCAGCGCGACCAGAACAAGCCCGGCCCGAGATTTCGGCTTCGCTGTTTCAGAACCGGACGCTTTACCATCCGCCGGATCAGCGGACGCGCTACTCTTGTCTTCCGCACCGACAGAGGGCACGGCGGTTTTACCCTCGACCTTGCTTTTGCCGGATTCTTTATCGGACATCTCTCGCTCCCTTGGCTTGCCGGGTTTACCTTCCTGCTGCCTAGATTGGCTGACAGCCGCCAGCAAGGCAAGCAGGTTTTCCTGGCTGGGTTCTGTGGCAACCTCGACAGACTGCCATTCCAGATCGCTGATTTTATCCGCCACTGCCCTGCTGAGGCAAAATGCCGTCACTGACGCCAGGTGAGGCACCAATTCCACTGATTTAGCAAGATCAGCAAATATCGCGCCGGTCCGCGGCGAATAAAACAGAACCGCCTCAATATTACCGTCCTTAATCTCTTTTATCACTTTCGGATCAAGGGATGTTGCGGCTTTCGCTTCATAAAGAACAGTGCGGTCACATTGAAAGCCCGCTTCGGCCAACAGGCCGGAAAGATCCCCGGCAACATGCGATCCGGCAATATGGACAAGTTTCCCCGCTTTCGGATCGCACTCCGATTTTACTCTCTCCGCAAGGGTAGTAACATCGCCTCCTGCAGCCTTGACGTTTGAAAACCCTTCATTGTGAAGCGCCTCGGCCGTCGCTTCTCCGACCGCGAAAACAAGAATATTGCGTGGTTTCAGGGCCTGCCCGAGGGCTCGCGCACCATTCGCGCTGGTCACCAGTAACGCCTGCACCCCATCCACATCCACGGTTTTATTCGGCAGGTTTTCAATCGCCATCATCGACGCAAGGCGGGATTCATATCCCATCTTTTTCAGAATTCGCGCAAGTCGGGAACCATCCGGCTCGGGTCTGGTAATCAGTATCGTCATCATGACCTACTTTACAGGACGAAAGTCAAATTGGCATCCTCTGCCTGAACTTTTAGTTCCTTACCGAGACGCTCCCCGAGGGCGATCGCCTCGGAAATATCCGCTTGACCGCTGGCATCGAAGCGAAGAGAACCGTCCGTTGCCAGGACGCTGGCCCGAAAGTCCAACATGTTGCCGTCCACCAGTTCGGCATATCCGGCAATCGGGGTCCGGCAGGAACCGTCCAGAACCGCAAGCATGGCCCGTTCGCAGGAAATCCGCGCATAACTGACCGAATCATTGATTGGCGCGAGCAGGGCCGCGATTTCCTCATCCTCCAGACGCCGTTCGATCCCGATAGCGCCCTGGGCTACGGCGGGAAGCATATCATCGACATGCATCAACTCCGTGATCACATCTTCCTTGCCGAGGCGTTTAAGCCCGGCAAGAGCCAGCAGCGTTGCGTCGGCCTTCCCTTCCGCAAGCTTGCGAAGCCGCGTCTCCACACTACCACGCAGGATATCGACCTTCAAATCCGGTCGGCGGTTCAGGATTTGCGCCTGACGGCGAAGGCTGGCAGTGCCGACTAGCGAACCGGAGGGAAGATCGGCAAGGCTCTTACCACTCGCAGAGATAAAGGCATCGCGGGCATCTTCGCGCGGCAAAATACAGTCGATGATAAGTTCAGGCGACAGCTCCGTTTCCATATCTTTCATGGAGTGCACGGCAAAATCGATCTCGCCGGATATCAGCGCTTCCTCGATCTCCTTGACGAATAAACCCTTTCCGCCCACTTCGCTGAGGGCGCGGTCCTGAATACGGTCACCCGTTGTTTTGATCACCCTGATTTCAAGCTGCTCCGGCTCAAGCGCGCCTTCATGGGCGGCGAGAAGCCGCGTTCGCGTCTCCTCCGCCTGGGCCAACGCCAGCGGGCTTCCGCGAGTTCCGATCTTGTATGTTTTGACAAAGGTCATATTGCGGGATATTTCCTCAAGTGTTAGAGCCTTATGCAATGTGCACCGCTTTGTAATAGAAAACAAATGCCAAACAAACAAGTGATAGTCCTCGGGCTGGAAAGCAGCTGCGATGAAACGGCCGCGGCGGTGGTAACGGCGGATAAGGAAGTTCTCGCCAATGTCGTTCTCTCGCAAAATGATGCCCACGCCCCGTTCGGCGGTGTGGTGCCGGAAATCGCCGCCCGGGCCCATGTCACGGAAATGGACCGGCTTGTGGACCAGGCGATGACGGGGGCGGGTGTAGATTATTCTGACCTGTCTGCCGTGGCGGCAACGGCCGGACCCGGCCTGATCGGCGGCGTTCTTGTCGGGCTCATGACGGCAAAAGCGATCGCGTCTGTCGCGGGTGTTCCGCTGATCGGCGTCAATCATCTGGAAGGTCATGCCCTCACCGCACGGCTGAGCGATGGCGTCTCCTTTCCCTATCTCCTATTGCTGGTCTCCGGCGGCCATTCACAGATTCTGGTCGTGGAAGGCGTCGGCCGGTACCGTCGCATCGGCACCACCATCGACGACGCAGTGGGAGAGGCCTTTGATAAAACGGCAAAGATGCTAGAACTCGGCTTTCCGGGCGGACCCGCCGTTGAGCGTGCCGCGAGGACGGGTAATCCGAACCGCTTTGATTTTCCCCGGCCCATGAAAGGACGGGAAGGATGCAATTTCTCCTTCTCCGGCCTTAAGACCGCCGTTCGACAGGCGCGTGAAACACTGGGCGCCACGGCGACCGAGACGGACATTTCCGATCTCGCGGCCAGTTTCCAGAAAGCGGCCGTTGAAAGCCTTATAGACCGCCTCGGCAAGGCCCTTGAAACCTTCATCCGGGATTATGGGTTGGAGGGGAGTCTCGTCGTCGCTGGCGGCGTCGCCGCCAACCAATATTTGAAAGCCGCCCTTCAAACCCTGGCGGACGCCGCCGGCATCCGTCTGGTTGTGCCGCCCCCAAAGCTGTGCACCGACAACGGCGCCATGATTGCCTGGGCCGGCATTGAGCGGCTGAACGCAGGTTTTACCGACACATTCGATTTGGCGGCGCGTGCACGCTGGCCACTGGATCCTAACGCGGAACCCGCCCCTTTTGCGGGCTATAAGGCTTAACAAGCAGGACTTGAAAATGACAGAAGACGAACAGAAACAGGCAGCAGCCGCAAAAGCGGTGACCTATATAAAAGACGGAATGGTTGTCGGGCTTGGCACCGGGTCAACGGCGGCGAAAATGGTCGATCTGGTTGGAGAGAAAGTAGCGGCGGGCCTCAAGATCACTGGCGTTCCCACATCGGAGGCGACGGCGACGCAGGCCCGAAACCTTGGTATTCCCATTGTTGGTCTGGACAAAGTCAGCATCATCGACCTCACCATTGACGGCACCGACGAGGTCGATCCACAAGGTCGCCTGATAAAGGGCGGCGGCGGCGCTCATCTGCGCGAGAAAATCGTTGCCTCCCTTTCCGATAAAATGATCGTCATCGCGGAAGCAAAGAAGAAAGTGGATCAGCTTGGCGCCTTCAAACTGCCTGTCGAGGTTGTCCAGTTCGTCGCACCGGCCCTGAAACCACGGCTGGAAGCTCTAGGCTGCGATCCTGAACTCAGACTGGCCAAAGACGGAACGCCCTTCGTGACCGATGAAGGAAATTATATCTACGACTGTGATTTCGGGAAAATTGACGATGCGGAATCCCTTGCTCTTACACTGAGTACCATGCCGGGTATCGTCGAGCATGGACTGTTCATCGGCTTTGCAGATACTGTTATCATCGGAACGGACAACGGTATCGAGGTGATCGAGATTTAATTGCGTCATAAAGCAATGTTATTTCTCCACTTCGTGGCAGCTATGGTTCATGTTACTCAATCACAATCTTGAACTCTGACGGAACGGAACATGCAGAGCGGATGACAAAGATCAATGTTATTGGTGCAGGAGCCTGGGGAACGGCGCTGGCGATCACAGCACGCAACTGCGGGAACGACGTCCTCCTCTGGACGCGACAGGCAGAGCATGCAAGCGCGCTCAACCGCGACAGAACCAATCGCAAGTATCTAGACAATATCCCGCTTCCGTCAGGGATTGAGGCGACCGATGATCTTGCCCGCGCGGCCGATGCGGACATCCTTCTGCTGGTGGTGCCGGCGCAGCATGTAAGGGACGCACTCATCCAATTGAAACCGGATTTATCTCCCGACACCGTGCTTGTCATGTGCGCAAAGGGAATTGAACAGGATACAAGCTCACTGATGAGTGAAGTGATCGAAGAGATCGCACCGGAGAATACCCTCGCCATACTTTCAGGACCGAATTTCGCCCGAGAAATTGCGCAAGGACTGCCCGCCGCCGCGACGCTGGCAATCCGGGATGCGGATATCGGAGCCGCATTGGTGAAAGCAATTGGTTTGCCGACATTCCGCCCGTATCTCTCTGACGACATTATCGGCGCGCAAATCGGCGGCGCCGTCAAGAATGTGCTGGCCATCGCCTGCGGTGTTGTATCCGGCGGGCGCCTGGGAGAGAATGCCCGTGCCGCCTTGATCACCCGCGGCATGGCGGAAATCCTGCGACTCGGTGACAAACTGGGGGCCCGTGCTGAGACTCTGATGGGCCTGTCCGGGCTCGGGGATGTCGTTTTGACATGCAGCTCAACCGCCTCGCGGAACTTCTCCCTCGGGGCGGCGTTGGGTCAGGGGGATATTCTTGGAGAAATTCTGCAGCAACGCACTGCTGTAACGGAGGGCGTCTATACCGCCTCCGCCATCTGCCGCCTTGCGGAGAAATTCAATATCGAAATGCCGATCTGTTTTGCTGTCGATGAGATTCTGAACGGAGGGATCGCCGTTTCTAGCGCCGTTGAAGAATTGCTAGCCCGACCGTTTCGCGACGAAAAGCTCGCCGGTTTTTGAAGAATGAAATAGGAGAAAGAAAATGCTGTTTATCGCTCATTGCACGGACAAACCGGGACATCTGCAGGTCCGTCTTGACACACGCCCGGATCATCTTGCCTTTCTGAAAGCGAAAGGCGATGCCCTGAAGCTGGCAGGTCCGACGACGGAAGCCGATGAAGAAACCCCGAATGGCAGCCTCCTGATTTTTGAGGATGCAGACCTTGAAGCTGCGAAAGCCTGGGTTGCCGGTGATCCATATGGCACGGCAGGACTGTTCGATAGTGTTATCGTAAAGCCATGGAAACATGCCATTGGCGGAGGTCTCTAAAGGGACAGCCCGACGATTGCCATTCAACTGATATTATGATGTAGTGACCATCTAATAATAATAAAAAGCAATAGGTGGTCACATGCTGTTTTCGCAGGAGCATATCGCGCTCAAGGATACCGTTAGCCGGATTATCGACGAGCATATCAATCCGAATGTCGATTCGTGGGAAGAAGAGGGGATCTTCCCCGCCCATGATGTCATGAAGCTAATGGCGGATGCGGGCCTTCTCGGTATCGGCAAGCCAGTGCAATATGGGGGGCTGGATCTCGATTTCTCATATGAGATGGTTTTCGCGGAGGCACTCGGCAGTATTCGCGCAAATGGTGTCTCCACGGCCATCGGTGTTCAGACAACCATGTGCACCCCCGCTCTCACCAACTATGGTAGCGAGGAACTGAAGCAGGAGTTTCTAGTGCCGACGATTGCCGGTGAAATGGTGGGTTGCATTGGCGTCAGCGAGGAAGCGGCCGGATCGGATGTTGCCAATACGCGAACATATGCCAAGCGCGACGGCGACGACTATGTCATCAACGGTTCAAAGATGTGGATCACAAATGGGGTTCAGGGCGACTGGATCTGCCTGCTGGTGAATACCTCAGAAGAAGGTGGCCCGCACCGGAATAAATCCCTGATTATTGTGCCACTTAAAACAAGGGGCGTCACCGTTGCCCGCAAGCTAGACAAGATGGCGCTGCGCTGTTCCGATACGGCACAGATATTCTTCGATGATGTCCGCGTGCCCGTCCGCAACCTGATCGGCGAGGAGAATATGGGCTTCACATATCAGATGCGGCAGTTCCAGGAAGAGAGAATGTATGTGGCGGCGCGCGCGTTGCGCGGCTGTGAAATGGCGATCGAAGATACCATCGAATACACAAGCCAGCGCAAGGTGTTTGGCGACACGCTCCTCGACAAGCAGGTCGTCTATCACAAAATGGCGGAGCTGCAGACACTGGTCGAGTCCGCCCGATCATTGCTTTACCGCTCGATCGAGGAATATATCAACGGCAATGACGTCACCAAACTTGCATCGATGACAAAATATCTTGTCGGCACGCTCTGTAACAAAGTTCCGAGCGAATGCTTGCAATATTGGGGCGGACAGGGCTTTATGTCGGAGAACTGGATTTCCCGGGGATATCGCGATCTTCGACTGTCTTCCGTCGGTGGCGGCGCGAACGAGATCATGCTCGAAATCGTCGCCAAGCAGATGGGAATATTTCCGGGCAAACGCAAAAAATAGGAGCCTTGATGAAGTACTGGCTTGTAAAATCGGAACCGGGCACCTGGTCCTGGCAGGATCAACTCGACGCAGGAGAGAAAGGCACCTTCTGGGATGGTGTCCGGAATTATCAGGCATCGAACAATATGAAGGAGATGAAGATCGGTGATCTGTGCTTCTTCTATCATTCGGTTTCCGAGAAACAGATTGTCGGCATCGTCGAGGTGATCAAGAAATATTATCCCGATCACACCGATAAAAAGGGCCGTTTCGGCATGGTGGACGTCAAGGCCGTCAAATCCATGCCAAATCCGGTAACTCTGGCGGATATCAAGGCCGAACCACGCCTTGAAGAGCTGGCACTCGTGCGTCAGAGCCGTCTCTCCGTTGTACCGGTGGATGAGCCATCCTGGAAGCTGATCAGCAAGATGGGCGGGCTATAACCCCAAAGCTCATGGCGGCTTTCTTTCCCGTGCTTGACGGCCTTAGAACCAAACCCTAATATTTTCAGGCTGAATTCATGGGTTGGGGGACTGGCATGGATAATCAGATCAACGAAGTAACGATTGTTGGCGGGGGGACAGCTGGCTGGCTGACGGCGGCTTTTCTCGTCCGCTTTATGAACCTGCGCAACAAGCAAAACCCTGTAATAATCACACTTATCGAATCACCAAATGTTCCTACGATTGGCGTCGGGGAAGCAACGGTGCCAACCATGCCGGGCCTGTTGAGAAGCCTTGGTATTTCGGAGAAGGAATTCTTCATCAGGTGTAATGCCTCCTTCAAGCTAGGTGTGCGATTCTCCAATTGGAATCATGACCGGCAAGGGCGCGGTACCTCCTTTATCCATCCCTTCGACGGTATTTCCACACAGTTGGGGGGACAAAACCCCGCTTATCATTTTCATAAATTTGGCGGTCCGCCGGGTCGCGATAATATTGACGATTGCTTGGCTGTCAGTGGTGCCGCAATTGCCGCAAAAGTAGGGCCGAAACTGCTGACGCATGGCGACTACGAAAGTCAGCTAAATTATGCTTATCATTTGGACGCTGGAAAATTCGCTGAATTCCTCAGGGAAATTTCGATCGGACGGGGCGTCAATCACGTGCTCGACGATGTGGAAGAAATCGAGCAGGATGAACGTGGCTATATTTCCGCCCTCAAGCTGCAGCGACAAGGCCGCCATCCGGTCGAGCTGGTTATTGATTGCACCGGATTTAAGGGCGTTATCATCAATCAGGTGCTGGGGGTTCCCTTCCGGGATTACAGCAAATATCTACTAAACAATCGTGCCATGGCCGTCCAGATTCCCCATCGCGATGTAAGTAAGATTGAACCTTGCACAAACTCGACAGCGCTTGGCGCCGGATGGGTCTGGCGTGTTCCCCTCTATAACCGCATCGGAACGGGATATGTCTTCTCCAGCAATTTCCGTAGCGATGATGAAGCACGAGATGAATTTCTCGCCCATCTCGGTGACGATGGGAAAAAAGCCGAGCCCCGGGTTATCCCGGTTCGCATCGGCCGCATGGAACGGGCGTGGGAGAAAAACTGTATCGCGATCGGACTTTCTGCCGGCTTTATCGAACCTTTGGAATCAACTGCAATCTATATGATTGAGAATTTTGTGAAGCTGCTGCTCATTAATTTCCCAGATAAGAGCTTTCCCCCGATCCTGTCGCAACGTTTCAATGAGAAAACCGAGAAAATGATGCAATCCATCCGGGATTTCATTATCTTGCATTACTGCACAAATAATCGTGAGGACAGCGAATACTGGCGAGTGGCGCGCGAGGAAATGGAGCTTCCTGAAAGCGTTGAGAATCTTTTGGAGGAATATCGTCACACACTTCCGGTAAATACCGATTTTGATGGCGTCTATCTTTTCAATTACTTCAGCTATAACACCATTCTTTTCTCAAAAGGATACCTGGGTGGAATTCGCTATCCTGCGGAAAGATTCATTGTCCGTGAAGACTGGGATCAACGGATTGCTGATTTTCTAAAGTATGAGCAAAAGAAGCTCGCCGGATTGCCAAATCATTATCAGCTGCTTCGGAAAATCCGGGGCGAAGATGACGCTCAGGTGCCGCAAAGCGGCATTTCCTTTGGCGGCTTTGGCGGACCTGCATTTGGTGCTCCACCCGGTGGAATTCAGATGCCGCAGGCGACTGTTCAGCTTGGTGGAGGCCCAATGAAACCAAGTATCAGATTTGCCGCGAAGAAGTCCGAAGAACCAGCCAAAAAAGCCGAACAAGACGATCTTTCCGGCTCGCATATCCTTTAGACGACCACAATAAAAGCGTTTGGCGATCACAGCCTGATCGCGTAAGGTCGCATTCCATTCTTTGATATCCGCCGGAAGTCATCATGCCCCCAACTGATCCAACGGCAGCGCAAGCCTCTAACATTCGCGCCTATATGCTTCTGACCCTGACAACGACCTGTTGGGCGATGAATGCCGTGCTGGGTCGGCTCGCTGTTGGGGAGGTGTCACCGATGGCTCTTGTCTGCCTTCGCTGGCTGCTGGTGGTGGTGATCCTGTCGATGATATCCTATCGCCATCTTCGTCGCGACTGGCCTGTTCTGAAGCATTGTATCTTTTATTTTATGGTCATGGGCGCATTTGGCTTCACCGGGTTTAACATGCTGTTTTATCTGGCGGCGCATTCGACAACCGCCGTAAATATCGGCATTCTGCAGGGATCAATGCCGGTTTTTGTATTGATCGGGGCGTTTTTGGTTTTCCGGAACAAAGTAACCCTCCTTCAATCCGTTGGCGTTTCCCTGACAATTATCGGGGTTACAATCGTCGCGTCCGGGGGGTCCTTTGCGCGCCTCGCCAGCCTGGAGATTAATCTCGGCGATGCATTGATGCTCCTCGCCTGCGTCCTTTATTCCGGATATACCGTAGCACTACGCACTCGGCCGGAAGTATCTGCGCTCTCTTTCATTTCAATGATGGCATTTGCGGCATTTCTGACATCCATCCCCTTCGTCTTCATCGAAACCGGCCTCGGTTATTTTCAGGCCCCCACGATCAACGGCTGGATAATTATTGCCATTGTGGCATTGTTCCCCTCCTCGATCGCCCAGATATCCTTTATCGTCGGCGTCGGCATATTGGGACCCGGCCGGGCCAGCGTCTTTGTCAATCTGGTTCCAATCTTTGCGTCGATCTTCGCCGTCACCGTCTTGGATGAACCGTTTGAGATGTTCCAGGGGGCCGCGCTCGCGCTCGTCCTGTTCGGAATTTGGCTATCTGAAAAGGGAAAGCCCTCCTGAAGGGCTCAACGCTCAAAAATCGCTGACAATTCCTTTACGTTCCCAATCGCCATAGCGGGTTGGCTCCAATCCTTTGGGGCCGCCAATCTCGCCTTTTGCCTGCTTCTGCTTAATGGCAGCCGATTTGTTTTCCTGAGATTCGGGTTTATTCTCCGTCTTTTTTTCCGTCATCTGTTTCCGTTTGTCCTATCCAATGGGTGCTCTCATTAAATTGGGTGCAAGTATTTCCGAAGCCTCTATAGACCGCAAGGCGAAATTCAGATAGAAGCCGCGCATGAACGCTCCGTCAATCAATTCCCGTAGTGCCGCTGTCCGTCTTCTTGGCTGTGTCCTACAAAAACACCAGCCACTTGAAGAGGCTCTTGATCCTGTATTGCAGGGACTCAGCCCGCGGGACAGGGCGCTGGCACGCGCGATTGCCTCAACCAGTATACGTCATCTCGGAATCATTGATCAGCTAATCAATAAAATGCTGGATCGCCCGCTGCCGGAGAAAGCGCACGACATACGTCATATCCTCCGGATCGGCATTGCCCAGATTCTGTTCATGGAAATTCCCTCGCACGCCGCCGTGCATGACACAGTCTCACTGGTGCCCGAGCGCAGCAAACACAAAGGGCTTGTCAATGCCCTTCTCCGACGCTCAGATCGTCAGGGTCGGAAACTTCTGGCGCAAATGGATATGCCGCGCGCCAATACGCCTGAGTGGCTCTGGAAGACCTGGGTAGGACATTATGGTGAGGAGATCACCCGCGAGATCGCGACAGCACATCTGACCGAGGCAGAGCTCGATCTTTCCGTAAAAGGCAATCCGGAAAAGTGGGCGGCGGAACTTGAGGCAACCCTGTTGCCGACCGGCACACTCCGACGCTCAACGATGTCGTCGCTGAAAGAGCTTCAGGGCTTCGATACGGGAGAATGGTGGGTGCAGGATGCCGCTGCTGCCCTGCCTGCCAGACTGCTCGGGGATGTTACGGGAAAGCCAGTGCTTGACCTTTGCGCCGCGCCTGGCGGCAAGACGGCACAGCTCGCGGCGGCCGGGGCGGATGTCATTGCCCTCGACCGCTCGAAGAACCGGCTCAAACGACTTCAGGAGAATATGGCTCGGCTAAACCTGCCCGTGACAACCATCGTCGGTGATGCAGCCACTTTCATGCCAGAAAAGGCTCCGGATGCCATTCTGCTCGACGCCCCTTGTTCAAGCACCGGAACGCTGCGCCGTCATCCGGATGTCGCTTATCTGAAATCTCAGGCCGATGTCGACAAACTCACGGACTTGCAAAGCCGCCTTCTGGATGCAGCGTCGCTAATGCTCGAACCAGGCGGCCTGCTTGTCTATAGCGTTTGCTCTCTTCAGCCTGAAGAAGGAGAAGCCCAGATCGCTACCCTGATTGAGCGCGATCCAAGCCTGGAACGTGAACCGATCCAACCGGCGGAGACCGGAGGGGTCTCGGAGCTCATAAATCCACAAGGGGATCTACGATCCCTGCCCTGTCATATGGGCGGCATGGACGGCTTTTACGCCGCCCGCCTTCGTAAAATATATACCGGCATAGCTTGAGCCCCCCAATTTGTCATGGTAAAGAAATGCTGAATCTGCCGTTTGAACAGATAAGGCGCCCGTATTAAGGAATTTCCATGCGTAAACCGGTCAGAATAGCCCCGTCCATCCTCGCCGCTGATTTCGCAAAGCTCGGTGAGGAAATTTCCGCCATCACCAACGCCGGGGCGGATTTCATCCATGTCGATGTCATGGACGGTCACTTTGTCCCCAATATCAGTTTCGGACCGGCCGTAACCAAATCCGTGCGCGGCTATACCGATCTGCCGTTTGACTGTCATCTGATGATTTCTCCGGTCGATCCCTATATCGAAGAATTTGTCGATGCGGGCGCCAATATCATTACCGTGCATCAGGAAGCGGGCGTGCATCTGCACCGCAGCCTGCAACTGATCAAATCTCACGGGGTCAAGGCAGGTGTCTCGCTCAATCCGTCCACCCCCGCCTCCACACTGGAGCATATCATGGATGACGTGGATCTCATTCTGGTGATGAGTGTCAACCCCGGCTTTGGCGGACAGAAATTCATCCCCTCGCAGCTTGAAAAAATCAAGACCATCCGCGCAATGATTGATGCATCAGGGCGCGATATCGACCTCGAAGTGGATGGCGGCATCAATGCGGAAACAGCGCCCAGGGTCATTGAGGCCGGAGCGGACCTCCTCGTTGCGGGCAGTGCCGTGTTCAAGGGCGGCGCCGAACAGTATGCCGCCAATATCAAGTCGGTATTGGGACGCACATGATCAAAACCGCGATAACGCCTGCGAAAGGAGGCCTTCCATCGCGGCGACTGATTTCCGATGTAATATATGCAAGCGGGGCCTATCAGGCCCTGTTGAAAAGCCGCGTTCCCAAGCGCCTTGTCCATGCGCCCGTGGATATTTTTCCCGGAGACGGCGAGCGCGCCGACAGTATTTTTCAGGGACATTTCAAGTTTGGGGGCTTCAGCCTTGAGCAGGATGATCAGGAACCCTGGCATGTCGAGGGAATGCCCCTCGCGTGGCATAAAGAGTTACATGAATTTGCCTGGCTACGGGATTTTGTTGCAAATGGCAGTGAGGCGGCCAAACGCCACGCGCGCGCCCTGATCACTTCCTGGATCACGGAGTTTGGCACTTTTCGCCCCTATGTCTGGGATGAGGATGTTCTCTCAAAGCGTCTTATTGCCTGGTTTTGCCACAGCCCGTTTCTTCTGGCGGCAGAAGAAAGCGACTTCAATTATAAATTCCTGCGCTCTTTGCGCCGTCAGTATATTCACCTCAGCCGTCTCGCGAGAAGTAAAACGAAAGACCCGGACCGAATATCAACGTGGCAGGCGTTGCTTTACGGCGCGCTTGCCTTTCCTGATATGAGCAAGCAATGCGCAAAGATTCTGGCATCCCTTGAAACGGAGCTTGGGCGCGTTGTACTGGCGGACGGCTGCCACATTTCCCGCAACCCCGAACGGCATTTGGGTCTCCTCGGGGATCTGATCGGTATTCGCAACACCCTGATGTCGGCCAATGAAATGGTGCCGGTTGCCATCAACAATACAATTGACCGCCTGGCGCCGGCCATCCGCTTTTTCCAGCATGGTGATGGCAGTCTCGCTCTCTTCAACGGCGGCCTGCGGCTGCCGGATGGTCTTTGCGATAATATATTGACCCTCTCGGATGCCACCGGTCGGCCGCCCCAGCGCTTTCCGCAAGGCGGGTTCGAGCGGTTGAAGGCGGGGCGGGCCCTGCTCATCCTTGAAAGCGGAGAAGGCGGACGGGATGCGCAAATCCAGCGCGATGCGGGGCTTTTAAGCTTCGAGTTCAGCTACGGACGAGAGAGGCTGATTGTAAATTGCGGCGCCGTCCGTGACCCTGACTCGGCCTGGGGCAAGGCACTTGCCGCAACCGCCGCCTATTCAACACTTGGATTCGATAACATCAACGCTGTATTTCCGCCGCGGGGATCTTCGAGTGAACCCCCGGAACATGTCACCCGCAATGAGGATGAAGGCAATATCTGGCTGGATCTGGAAAGCACCGGCTATCGCGACTCCGTCGGTGTCCTGCATCGACGTCGGCTTTACCTGGATGCAAGCGGACAGGCACTGCGTGGCGAAGACCAGATCATCCCGGAAAGAATGCCGCCATCCGGCCGCTCCCATTTCAGCCTGCGCTTCCATCTGCACCCGGATTTAAGTATTTCCAGAAGCGCCAGCGGCAAGAATATCCTGATCCGCACCCCGAGCGGGACAGGCTGGAAATTCCTGACTGCCGCCCCGCGCCTTGCATTGGAAGAAAGCGTATATTGCAGCATGCCGGGAGAGCGCCGCCATAACCAGCAAATTGTCATCAGCGGACAGCTGATCGATCAGGAACCGATCCTGATTAAATGGGCCCTTACCCGGCTTTCAGAATGAGGTTATCAGAGCTGCCAGCGCTTGATCGAGGGTGAAAACTCGGTTTCACGCCAAATACCCTTCACATCGGCAAGCAATCCCTTACCGCCCAGCATTTCCTCAATCGCCGAAGTCGAAAGATCGCGATAGACCGAATGGGCAACCGCAGCCACAATCGCATCATAGCCATGCAGATCGGACAGGCTTTCAATAATATCAATATCGAGGAACTGCTGCGCCTCATCCTTGTCTGCAAGCGGGTCATGCACATCAACATCATGGCCATGCTCCCGCAGGACACGGATGATATCAACAACCTTGGTATTGCGAATGTCGGGAACGTTCTCCTTGAACGTCACGCCAAGAACGAGAATCTTGCTTTTGCCGTCGAGATTGTCATGCACACTGTCGGCAATGAACTTACCCATATTCTCGTTGATCCGACGGCCGGTCAGGATAAGGTCGGCGAAATGGCCGACCTCATTGGCCCGGTGGGCGAGGTAAAAAGGATCGACACCGATGCAATGCCCGCCCACAAGACCGGGGGTGAAATTCAGGAAGTTCCATTTCGTGCCCGCTGTTTCCAGCACATCATAGGCAGAAATGCCTAGTTTCTGGAAAATCATCGTGGCTTCGTTCACAAAGGCGATATTGATGTCACGCTGCGCATTCTCGATCACTTTCGCCGCCTCGGCGGTCTTGATGTTACGCGCACGATAGGTTCCGCCCGTTGTTGCGGACCCATATACATCCGCCAGAATATCCGTCACTTCGTCCGTCTGCGCCGAGACAACCTTGATGATTTTATCGACTGTATGGACCTTGTCACCGGGGTTAATCCGCTCCGGCGAATAGCCAAGATAAAAATCTTCTCCTGATGTCATGCCGGAGGTTTCTTCCAGAAGCGGCCCGCATACGTCTTCGGTGACGCCCGGATAGACCGTGCTTTCCACGACGACAATGGCGCCTTGTTTCAGCACAGGGCCTACCGCCGAGCAGGCACCTTTGAGTGGTGTAAGGTCGGGTTTATCATTCTCATCGACAGGCGTCGGAACCGTCACAATATGGATATCCGCATCGCGCGTGTCATTGATGTCGGTGCTAAAGCGCATACTGCTGGCACGAAGGTTCGGCGTATCAATTTCCATCGTCCGGTCAAAACCCTGACGAAGCTCTCTTACCCGCTCCTTGTTGACATCAAAGCCAATGACATCAAAGCTTCGGGCCAGCGCGACCGCAAGGGGAAGCCCGACATAGCCAAGACCGACAATAGAAATTTTGGTTTTGCTGCTGACCTTGTCGTGACCTTTGAGGGCCGACGGTTTTGTTTTCGCCATGGGATACTCTGTTCCGTAATATATATGTGTGACGTTGGTAACGCCGAGATAATAGTTTGTCCAAGTTTTTTTTTCGTTAAAAGGTTCCGCAAATCCGTCTTGCGTGCTATAGGGCGCATACTCCCGCAACACCTGATTCAGAGGATGTATTCCATCGATGTCCCGCACCGATTTGCAACCTGTTTCCCGCGCCCTAATTTCCGTTTCCGATAAATCCGGCCTTGTCGAACTTGGCAAGGCTCTCTCCGCTCTAAGCATTGAAATTCTCTCTACCGGCGGTAGCGCCAAAATGCTGATGGACGCGGGTCTGAAGGTCACCGAAGTGGCCGACCATACGGGCTTTCCGGAAATGATGGACGGACGGGTCAAAACCCTGCATCCGACAATTCACGGCGGAATTCTCGCCCTTCGCGACAATCCGGATCATGTGAAGGCAATGAAAGATCATCAGATCGGTGGCATCGACCTGGTTGTCGTCAATCTTTACCCCTTCGAAGAGACCGTCACCAAGGGAGCCGATTTTCATACCTGCATCGAGAATATCGATATCGGCGGACCGGCAATGATCCGCTCGGCCGCCAAAAACTACGGTTTCGTTAATGTTATCGTTGATGCCAGCGATTATCAGATGGTGATCGACGAGCTGACCGAGACTGGCGGCAAGACGAGCATTGAAACACGCAAGAAACTCGCCGCCAAGGCCTATGCCCGAACCGGCGCCTATGATGCGGCAATCTCAAACTGGTATGCGGCGCAGCTGGGGGATGTCTATCCGGACCGTCTCGTTCTTGCGGGAGCACGACAGCAAACACTTCGATATGGCGAAAATCCGCACCAGTCCGCGGCCTTTTACGCCAATGATGAAAAGCGTATCGGTGTCGCCACGGCCACGCAGGTCCAGGGGAAGGAACTTTCCTATAATAATTTCAATGATACCGACGCCGCGTTCGAGCTGGTCGCGGAGTTCGACCCGAAGGTGAGCGGCCCGGCCTGTGCCATTATCAAGCACGCCAATCCGTGCGGTGTCGCCATGGCGCCAACCCTTGCGGAAGCCTATAAGACCGCCTTTGCCTGCGATACCACGTCTGCCTTCGGCGGGATCATTGCCCTAAACCAGACACTGGATGCGGCGACCGCCGAGGAAATCGTGAAAATCTTTACCGAGGTGATTATCGCGCCGGAGGCGGATGAGGCCGCGAAGGATATCATTGCGGCGAAGAAAAACCTTCGCCTGTTGCTTACTGGCGGCCTGCCCGATCCGACCGTGCCGGGCCGTCTCGTCAAATCGCTGGCAAGCGGCTATCTCATTCAGGATCGGGACAATGCCCTGACTGCAACTCCCGAGCTGAAAGTCGTCACCAAGCGCGCACCGAGCGAGCAGGAGATGAAGGACCTCAAATTCGCCTTTACCGTTGCCAAGCATGTGAAATCCAACGCAATTGTCTATGTCCGGAATGGCGCCACGGTCGGCGTTGGTGCAGGGCAGATGAGCCGGGTTGACTCATCCAAAATCGCCGCCAGCAAATCGCTGGAAGCCGCACAGAATGCGGGTGAGACGACGGCCTGGGCGAAAGGCTCGGTTGTCGCCTCCGATGCCTTCTTTCCCTTCGCCGATGGTCTCCTTGCGGCCGCAGACGCAGGCGCCACCGCCATCATTCAACCCGGAGGCTCCATGCGGGACGATGAAGTAATCGCCGCCGCCGATGAGGCGGGGCTTGCCATGGTCTTCACCGGCATGCGACATTTCCGTCACTGATAAAAACAGGGGAAGGGCAAATGATAATCACGACAACCGGGTCCGTCGAGGGCAGAACGATTTCCGCATATATGGGCGTTGTCGGCGGAGAGGCCGTTATGGGCTCCAACTTCATCCGCGACTTTTTCGCCCGCGTCACGGACACGCTTGGCGGACGGTCCGATGCTTACCAGAAGGAAATCCGCAATGCCCGTGCTCATGCGCTTTCAGATATGAAGGATGAGGCCGCCGATATCGGTGCGGACGCCATCGTCGGGATCAGCGTTGATGTAGAGGTTATCGGCGACAGCATGTTGATGGTGACCGTCTCGGGGACCGCCGTAAAGCTGACCTGACAATCATTTGTGTGCGGGCTCGCGTACGAAACTCATCAGTGCCGCACCAATCATCAGCAAGATGAATATCACAATCATGGCCGGGCGTTGCTGTCCGGTCGCCGATGTGACAATACCGATCATGAGCGGAGCGACAAATGCCGTTGCTTTTCCGGACAGCGCAAAAAGCCCGAAAAATTCCCCGGCTTTTTCCGGCGGCGCCATCCGTGCGATCAGCGTCCGGCTGGCGGCCTGCGCCGGGCCGAAAAACAGCCCCATGATGAAGGCGAAAACCATAAAGACCATTTCCGCCGGACTTGCGAACAAGGCACCCTCCTCCACCGGCATGGCAGCGGGCAATCCGAACAGCACCTGACCATCGCTGATGGAGAGAACCCCGACGGAAGCAAAGGCGAGCCCTAGTACAGAAATAACAATTGTCGGTTTGGAGCCGAGCCTGTCATCCAGATAGCCGCCAATAAAACAGCCGGCAATCGCGAAGAAATTGATCAGGATTCCGAAGATGCCAAGCTCCGTCGTCCCCCAGTTGAACAGCCCGGCAGCATAGATTCCCGAAAAGCCAATAAGGGCCAGAATACCATCATTATAGAACATCCGGGCAATGAGAAAGAAGACGATATTGCGATGAGCCTTTAGCGAGCGGAGTGTCGTCATCAGGGATTTAAGTCCCTGACGCACCGCCGCCGATTTCGGCAGATCATTTGCGGGCCTGTCCGGCGTAAAGAGCAGCATCGGAATGATAAAGACAAGCAACCAGATGGCTGACATGGGTCCGGTAACCCGGTCCGGCTCATGGGTAACCTTACTCAGCCCGAACAGCGGGACCTCCGGCAGGGAAAAGCCAAAAAGTACGATAAAAAGTGCGATCAGTCCGCCAATGTAACCAAGCCCCCAGCCGAACCCGCTCAATCGACCCATACTTCCGGCGGGAACAAGGCTTGGCAACATGGCATTATTGAAGACAATGCTGAACTCGACCCCGATGGTACCGACCACGATCCCCGCAAGTATCCAGAATATGCCGCTCTCCAATCCGGGAACCGCCCACCAGAGCGAGAAGGCACCGATAGCACAGAGAACACTAAAAAACAGTATCCAAGGCTTGCGCGCACCGCCAGCATCCGCGATCGATCCGAACACCGGGCTTAGAATGGCAATCAAGGCACCCGCTATTGCCTGGGTATAACCCCAATAGGCCTGCCCCTCCGCCGGGGTTGCCGCCACGAAGGACGTAAAATAAGGGGCAAAAATGAAAGTCGTGACAACGGTGAAGAAGGGCTGGTTCGCCCAGTCGAACAGGGCCCAGGAAAATTTTCCAAGCCGCCCTGCTTCGCGCGGCATCCCCTCACTGATTGCGGTCATGTCATTCCCACCTTTTCCGCTCCCCTGAAGGATTTACGCTACGACAATGATAGGATTTAGACAATCACGTTTGATGTCTATTTTCAAACCAACCCATGAATTTGGGCAAAAGGGTCCCTACCAGCTTCTTCATGCCATTCATATTCCGACCAGGTGGCAACTTTTCTTGCCTGATCCTTTCCGTGAAGCCGCGCAATGACTGCCAATGACATGTCCACCCCCGCAGAAACACCTGAAGAAGTATAGAAGGTACCATCTTCTACCCACCGCGCCTGTTTCTGCCAGTCTACAGCGGTTGATTGCGAACTTACCCAGTCGAACGCCATCTTATTGGTTGTAGCGCGGCGGCCATCCAAAACACCGGACTTGGCAAGAAGGGCGCTTCCCGTGCACACACTCATAGTGAGTTCCGCGCGACCTGCCGCCGTCACAATCCAGTCGATCAACCGAATATTATTTATTTCCTGCCGTGCTCCCATCCCTCCGGGAATAAGGATGAGATCATAATCGATCGCATCTTCAAAATCCGCCTCCGCAAAAACCTGAGGTCCCGCATTACTTTCAACCGCAGACTTGCTTTGCGCAACTATCTGCATTCGAAAGTCATTCTTCATCATCCCGAACATTTGCAAGGGTCCAAAAAGATCCAAAAGCTCGAATCCGGGAAAAACTAATGCGGCAATTTTTCGCAAGTCGCAGGAATCCTAGCTATCAGGTAATCATCGAGCGGAATTGCCGGTTTGCAAAGGCGAGCTTGGCGATATCGAGGGTACCGGTCGACTTGAATTCCTTTATCAAATCGCCCGTACGCTTGATTGTCATCCTATTATTCCCCGCCCAATGCTTGAAGGCGTCACGGCCCTTATGTCCATTGGCGCCGCCAAAGACGGACGTGGTAATTGCCCGCTGCTGACCATAAAGATCATCAACAATAGCGGTGATGGCAAGGCGATCCCAGTTGTTGTCCGGCTCGATCGTTTCCGCTGCGCCCCGCAACCAGTCGATATTGAGATCGGCGCCAACGGCGAAGTAAACCTCGCCGACTTCGGTGATGGGCCGCCCGACTGCCTTTCCGGCCTGAACCACATCCAGTGAAGATCTGAGCGGACCCAGCGCCGCCACCCGGCGGGCCAGCGGCTCCGGAACACCCTCGGAGACAAGCTGCTCGGCTCGGCCGACAAACCGCGTGCGGCCTTCTTCACTCAACAGGTCCTCAAGGCCCTTTTCAAGTTTGCGCATATCAGCAGAGAGCCGCTTGACCTCGGCAGCAATATCATCGGCGCGGGAAAGATGGCGCAGACACCAGAGCGTTGCCCGGCGCGCCAGCTTCTGCGTCACGTCGATCATACGCCCTTGGACATCCGTGCTGACTTTATTGTCGAGAGCTTCGATTCCCGACCACAGCTTTTCCAGATCAAAGACCGCACAGACAAGGGCGAAGGCGCGCGTCACATCCTGCACCTGACATCCCTGTTCTTCCATCATCTGGGCGACGAAGGTGGGGCCCGCGCGGTTGACAACCTGATTAACAATAATCGTCGTGACAATCTCGCGGCGCAGCCGATGGTCCGACACGTAAGGCGCATATTTTTCACGGAGCTGCGGCGGGAAATACTGGCTCAACCAGAGATCATAGTAGGGATCGTCCGGCAGGCTGGTCTCCAGAATATCGGCATAAAGAGTCAATTTCGAATAGGCGAGGAGCACAGACATCTCCGGACGGGTCAGTCCTGTGTTCGCTGACTGACGCCGCGCAATTTCCTCATCATCCGGCAGGTTCTCCACGGCCCGGTCAAGACGCCCTGCCTTCTCCAGGTTGCGCATGAACAGGACATTTTCATTGAAATTATCCACGCTTTGACGTTCCGCGGTCGTCAACGCCTGTGTTTGCAGATAGTTGTCTATCAATACATGCTCTGCCACATCTTCCGTCATATCGACGAGCAGACGGTCACGCTGCTTTTCCGTCATCTCCCCGTCATCAAGCACGGCGCGCAGAAGGATTTTGATATTGACCTCATGGTCCGAGCAATCCACACCGGCAGAGTTATCAATGGCATCCGTATTGAGGCGACCGCCGGTCAGAGCATATTCAATACGGCCGAGCTGGGTCACACCGAGGTTGCCGCCCTCGCCAATAACTTTTGCGCTTACATCACAGCCATTGACGCGTATCCCGTCATTGGCGCGATCCCCGACTTCCCCGTTACTTTGATGGACCGCCTTGATATAGGTGCCAATGCCGCCAAACCATAAGAGATCCACCTGCATTTTCAGGATCGCAGTGATCATTTCATTCGGGGTGAGCTGATCGGTCTTGATGCCGAGGAGGGTTTTAATCTCCGGCGTCAGGGTAATTGACTTCGCCTTGCGATCAAATATTCCGCCTCCGGCCGAAATAAGCTTTGCATTATAATCCTCCCACGATGAACGCGGCAGCTTGAACATCCGCTCCCGCTCCTTGAAGCTTTTTGCGGCATCCGGTGATGGATCAATAAAGATATTGCGATGATCGAACGCCGCGACCAGCCTGATCTTTTCGGAGAGCAACATGCCGTTTCCGAACACATCACCGGACATATCCCCGATACCGGCCACAGTAAATTCCTCTGTTTGGGTATCATGCCCCATCTCGCGGAAGTGCCGTTTAACCGATTCCCAGGCGCCACGGGCGGTAATCGCCATTTTCTTATGGTCATAGCCAGCCGCACCGCCGGAAGCGAAAGCATCGCCAAGCCAGAAGCCATAGGAAATCGCCACTTCATTGGCAATATCGGAGAAGGTGGCCGTTCCCTTGTCCGCCGCGACAACGAGATATGGATCATCCTCGTCATGCCGGACGACATTCTCCGGCGGCACAACCATGTTGCCTACATAATTGTCCGTGATGTCGAGCAGGCCGGAGATAAAAATCTTGTAGCAATTAATGCCTTCCGCCAGAAATTCCTCCCGATTCCCGGTGCTGGCCAGATTTTTCGGATAAAATCCGCCCTTCGAGCCAACCGGCACGATAACCGTGTTTTTCACCATCTGAGCCTTCATCAGGCCGAGCACTTCCGTCCTGAAATCTTCACGGCGATCCGACCAGCGTAGTCCGCCCCGCGCAACCTTGCCGCCGCGCAAATGCACACCTTCCACTCGCGGGCTGTAAACAAAGATTTCCACGAACGGCTTCGGTAAGGGAAGTTCGTCCAGCTTCTGGCTATCCAGCTTGAAGGAATAATACGGTCTACCTTGTTCATCGACACAGCCCTGAAAGGCGTTTGTCCTCAATGTGTTAATGATGAGATTGACGAACCGGCGCAAAATCCGGTCTTCATCGAGGCTGGCCACTTCATCAAGCTGATCCCAGATGCCGTCCAGAATGCCGGCAACCTTTGCAACACGGTCCCCTTCGAACGCCGGATCAAACCTGGCATAAAACAGGTCTATCAGGCATTCGGCAATTTTCGGATTGCTGGACAATGTGTTCATCATATAGGTCTGGCTGAACGTGATTCCCGCCTGACGCAGATATTTCGCATAGGCGCGCAGCACCACGATATTCGACCATTCCAGACCGGCGCGAAGTACAAGACGGTTGAACCCGTCATTTTCCATATTGCCGGTCCAGACACGCCGGAATGTCTCTTCAAACTTTGCCTTCAGATCATGCAGGTCGAGCGCATGACCGCCGGGTTCTATCAGTTCGAAATCATGGATCCACATTTTCCCCGGAAGGTCGTCGGACGTGACCAGATAGGGGTTCTCCGACAGGACCTTCAGGCCCATATTCTCAAGCATCGGCAAACAATCCGACAGTGTGAGCGGTGTTTCCTGGCTATATACCTTGAACCGCACAATATTCTCCGGATCCTCCACCCAGCGGTAGAGGTTGAGGCCAAGCTCCTTCGCCTTGAAGACCGCCTCGATTTTATCGATGTCGTAAAGCGCCAGTTCGGCATTGAAGCGCTCTTTATATCCGGCAGGAAAGGCATTGCCGTACCGGAACCGGAGGCGCAGCCCTTTTTCCTCACCCCATTTTTCCAGCAACGCATCGTTCAGATCATCCGTCCAGCTGCGGGAGGCGTCAATCAGCCGCCGCTCCAGCTCTGCTTCGTCGACTTTCGGCTTATGCTTGCTTTTGAGAGAAATGATATAGTGAATTCGCGCAAGAACATCATCGCCAACAAGGGCATAATGGGACGACAGGGAGCCGTTGTGCACTTCAGCAAGCAGAGCTCCGAATTTCTGTCGAATATCCGTATTGAACTTTTCTCGCGGAATATAAACGATCGCGGACACGAAACGTTCGAACCGGTCCCGCCTTAGCAAAACGCCGATGCGCGGGCGTTCCTGCAAAGAAAGGATTTTCGTCGCGTTTTCGAGAAGATCCTCAACCGTAATCTGGAACAGCTCATCGCGCGGATAGCTCTCAAGAATATGAGCCAGCGCTTTTTCATCATGGCTGTTTTTCTGAAGACCCGACAACTCGAGTGTCTGGCTTACTTTCCGCCGCAAATACGGGATATCCCGGGGAATACGGTTATAGGCCGCGGAGGTGAACAGGCCGGTAAAGCGGCATTCGCCAATTACCTCTCCCTTATCATTGAATTTTTTCACCCCGACATAATCAAGGTGTACAGCCCGGTGAACCGTCGAACGGACATTGGCCTTGGTGACGATGATCAACTCACGTCGGCGCAGGAAATCCTTGACCTCCGGCGACATTTCCTTGCCGCCCGACATAATCCGGCGGGTCGGGTCGCGCAAGATGCCAAGGCCGGAGCCTTCAACCTGGCCCCAATTGTCAGATTTTCCCTTGCTGTCCGCGCTGAACTCAAATTCACGATAGCCAAGGAAGGTGAAATGATTGTCAGACATCCACTGCAACAGCGCCAGCGCCTCGTCAATTTCCGCTTTGTCCAAAGGTGGCGGATTCCTTTTCAGTTTTTCACTGATCGATTCAACATGAGAAAGAATGGGTTTCCAATCGGCGACTGAAACGCGCACATCATCCAATGTTTCGCGCAGGCTTTTCTCAATCTCCAGGAGAACTTCCGGGTCAGACTGCTCATCAATCTCGAAATGCATAACACTCTCAAGCATGCATTTCTGCTTGGGTCCGGGTTTACTCTCAAAAGTCTGAATGCGGCTCCCTTTTTCATCGCGTTCAACGTAAACAACCGGATGAATAACCTGATGAACAGTGACACCGCGACGGTTTAACGCCGCGGTAACGCTATCAACCAAAAAGGGCATATCATCATTGACGATTTCGACAACCGAATGGGTGGTTTTCCATCCATGCTCCTCCAGGTTCGGAGTGAAAACCCGAAGCTTCGGCGTCTTCGGAACCCGCGTCGCGCCAAACTTATATAGTGACAGGGCAGATCCATAGAGATATTCCGGCGAGATGCCCAGAACATCCTCTGGCGCCGGACGTTCATAAAACTGACGAATAAATTTTATCGCATCTGTCGCCGTCTTTTTATCAAGCCGGTTTTCAACTATTGCGAGAACTTTATTTATCTGCTCTAATTTTAGATCTTGTGCCTTTGCGACCATGTTCTGAATCTCACCCCTTCAGGTTTTGCAGTTACATATTCCAGCATGCAGAATGTACTCATAAATTATCTTCTAACGGTTAATTTGAAAAGAACTATCCGAATAAAAAACGTATTTCTTTCAAAGCGTTATTTACATGACATTCCGCTTCTGGCAAAAAATAAAGGAGTCTCAGTCAAATTAATTAAATGAAGTCAACTCCGTAGACTGTCTCTATTTTTACTTATGGCGAGAAAAATGTAATTACGGAAAAACCCTTACATAAGAGAATTGTTTTAAAAGAAAAACGAACGTTTGCTATTTGTAATTACCCGGATCCGATCATTTTGAATCAACCGAACAGTCGGTCTATTCCCGGCGCAATCCAGGAATGCTCCCGGGTTAGCCGCAACCGTCTCCTTTTAGGGCAATTCTATAAAGATGTATGGCATAGGGCGCGAAGCTGTCTTGAAATCTTCCTCCCCGAAGCTCAATCTGACGCGACTCATCCAAGACGTCCACATTGGCCTTTGCAATATCGCCATCGATGGTAATTTGTGCGTCCGTCGCGAATTTACTGACAGACCCGGAGAAGACATAAAGATGACAGCCATCCTGCCGGGTAAGTATCGAAACACTGCCGTAAGGAGCCGTTACATCGATGTCGACCCGCGCGACATTCTCGTTATTGAGAATTGGCGCCAGACTTTGTAATCGCGCATTTATAGTCGCCACCTCCTGGCTTAACGCCTCGTTTTCAAGTAGCGATGCCTCGACAAAATAAGGGCTAAACTGATGGACAAAATAAATAATCCCGCGTGCGCCATGAATGATACTGAGCCATACGAGGCTGCGGATCTGATCTCCCGTTGGCATAATCTCCGCGGTCGAAACACGGCTCGTCTCGATCAGGCTCCAGACCGGTTTTGATCTATCCGTCCAGTTAACGAGACGATCGACCCCTCGCGCCACGTAATCCAGCCGACCACGAATCCCGCTATCCCGATGCGTGATCGGATAAATATCGAAGGAGACGATATCGGCCGCCTTGACATAAAGCTCGTAGTCTTCCTGATGATTGGTGCGTGTTCCGCGCCCGTGCCATTGATCCCAGGCAACGCCCTGCCCGAGGTTAAGGAGGATGGGCCGGACCGGATCACGCTCCTTCATTTGATGATATTGCGCAATCAATGCCTCTGGCATAACAGGCGGCTTTTTGCTGCCATCAGCCCCTGTCTGGGTATTATCAGGCTCATCAGGCATCATCCAGCCAATGATTACATCCTTATACCGGGGCATCAACGCGAGATCATTCTGGGCTGCGAAGACGGGCATTCCTGCGGCCTGAAGCTGCGAAAGCTGCCTTTCCGTCGGGCCTTTCCAAAGGCCTGCAAAAAAGTTTATGCCGAGAGCCTTGAATGACCGCGCATTGCCGGGGTCCTGAAGCCAGACGCCAATTGGAAAAATATCCTCTCCTGCGATGATGTCTGCTGGGGCAGGATCAGATCGCTGGGAAAAGGAAATAGAGGGTGAAAAAGATAAAAGGGAAAAGAAAAGGGCAGCAAAACAAACGAGACCGGGGCGGAAGTTCATAGGATTTCCTTGGTATTCCCTTCCAGAACGAGACAGGTCAGAACATTTGAATAAAATGCGCCTGTATCGATGCCAATTCTGTTTTTCTTGATCTCAGGCTCGGGGATAATACTATGCCCATGAACAACCACCTTATCGAAAAGCCCTTCATGACACAGGAAGGTATCACGTATCCAGAGAAGATCTGTCTCTACCTGGTCCTCAAGCGATCGGGACGGGTCTATCCCTGCATGCGTAAAGAAATAATCTCCCATAATATGGCTGGTTTTAAGAGTCCCCAGAAACTGCAAATGGGAATCAGGAAGGGTCTTTTTCAAGGCCCGTGCCGCTTTTCGGACACCGTCTTCAGTAATCTCTGAAAGCTTCAGATCCACGCCATAACTTCTAAGCGTCGCATCACCACCGTAATGAAGCCACCGTTTTCCCTTAACCGGGTCCTGTAAAAACGAGAGCATTGATGCTTCATGGTTGCCTTTGAGGGTAACGACTTTTTTGTCCAACCTGTCAAGGGTAAGCAGTTTGTCAATTACCTCAGAGCTCATGGGCCCACGGTCAACGTAATCCCCAAGAAAAACAAGGTGCGTATCGGCGCTTTCGCGGCGGGTTTCTTCTTCATCTATCCGCCCAAGCAGGGGAGTCAGCAAATCTTCTCGACCATGGATATCACCGATAACATAGGCGCGTTGTCCTTCAGGCATTGTTGCCGTCGCCGACGAGACAGGACCCTCGGGCACTGCTGGCGAACGCCTTGAGATAAACTTGTTGAGCCGAGCTAAAGGCATTCTATCTAGTCTTCCAATTCCCACAATTACCGATCGAATACGGCATCTGATATTATTGATCGTGTTATGGTAACGTCAATAATAGATGCTTTCTACCAACAACTACGTGATTGCATATACAACAAAAAAGTGGCGGTCTTAAGACCACCACTTTATATAGTTACTGATATGCTACTTTTGAAGCGTCAGCCGACATGGCCCTGCTTCTATTAAAAAATTTATTTTATCAAATGCCGTCTGTATTAAAATCAAGTTTATTCCCAGTTTGCGTTCTCTTGCCTGCGACGCCGACCAAGCCAAAAAATTGCACCAATCGCCCCGCCAAAAAGCAGAACTGCCGGCGGTAAAGAAATGGAGTTCCCTGTTTGGCCATTTGAAAGGCCTTCAGAGAGGCCGGTAGGCTGTGCCTTCTTGACCAAGGCAAGAACGTGATCAGCATCAGCAACGCTACTGCTCCCTGCTTTTTCCAACGCAACTTCCTGTGCCGTCATTGTATTTACTGAGCTGACTGCGGTATGCTCACCTGTCGCTGGCGAAGCCACAGAAATAGTTGCCCCGGTAAGCAACAGTATTAAAGTCGCCGCTATAAGATCACTAAACCGCACGCTTCTGACTCCTTGAGAACTTTTTGACAAAACCCCTACTTCCAAGCAGGATTCTGTCGACTGTCTATGTTTCTAAGACGGTGTCGATAATCATGCATCCCTCATATGAGGGATACTGCGATAAAAACCGAATTTTTCTGAAAATCCGCGACGTTTATAATGATATTTATGAGAAAATTTTATTGAACATTGCTGCCACGCCAGTCTGCAGACTGATTTTTGTTCGTCTTGAACTTCAAATTGAGCGCGATCAGAACCAGCAGTCCGGCCGTCTTCAGGCTGGGGGCGCGAACAAGTTCCTTCAATAAATGAGTTGTGGCCGCCATGCGGCGTCCTTCCCAGGCCAGTATTTTCCCGCAATACCTCGATGTCGCTCGCTTGTTTTCCTCAAGCATCTCCCGGCTTTTCGCACTGATTGATGTGAGAGAGCTCTCCTTGAGAACCGCTGTCAGGCTGTCAAAACGGCTATGCCAGAGCGCGAACCGGTTTTGTGACATGCTTCCGGAGCGCAACCGCCAAATTCCGCATGGACTTTCGATATAGGCCAGCTTGAACAATAAAAGAAGTTCAAGAAGATAGTTAAAGTCCCCGGTCAGGTTACTGTGAGGGTCGAATACATTCCCATCTTTCAAGATGGTGTCTATTGCGGACCGCCGGACCAGTCCGAAATTGATCAGCGGTGACGTGGAATCATGCAGATACTGGCCCAGAATAGTTTCCGGATCATAAAAGCTGATTTCGGGGTCGGCAGGAATGCTGCGATCCTTGATCGCGGAAAACTGGCTTTCGAAGGCGCTGTGGAACGCGCCGAAACACAGGGAAACATCCAAATTTTCCTTGAATATCCGCTCGGCTGTTTCAAGAAACTGCGGAAAGAAAATGTCATCCCCGTCCAGGAAGGAAATCAGGCTGCTTGTCGAGGCGCTAAATCCGGTGTTCCGGGCACAGCTCACCCCTTTATTCGCTTCATGGCGTATCAGCTTGACGCGATCCAGACGTTCACCAAGCGCCGCCTTAACATCATCGGGTCCACAATCATCGACGATGATGATCTCATCGGGCGGGCGGGTCTGGTTCAAGACTGAATCGACCGTCTCGCAAATGGTTTGCGATGAGTTGTACGCCGGTATAACAACGGTAATTGTTTCCTGATTCATCCGTAGGCCCTAATACTCTGCACCACCATACTCAATCTTCTTTTTCTGAAGCCCAAGCGTCACGAGAACGAGCAGGATAAATGTCTTTATATCCGGCAATCGTTTAAATTCCTCGAACAGCCGCCTGGAGGCTTCTTTACGCTCTCCACCATTTGCGAGAACCCGGGCATGTTGCCGCGCGGCCGTTGCCCGCATCCGCTTCAGGAACGCAAGATGATAATCAGAGAGCGCCAAAGCATCCGCCTGCGCAATCAGTGAGTCAACCGCGACCGCGCGCGAAGACCATACCTTCACAAGATTACGCGAGATGCTGTCGGGACGCAGAAAATATATGCCCATCGGATTTTTAACATGGAGAACGTCGAATTTCGCCAGTATCCGGGCGAACATATGAAAATCCTCGTTATTCTTGAGGTCAGGCAGAAAGAGATTGCCGTCCGCACATATCTCTTCGAGCGCGGCCTTTCGAAAAATGCTGAAAGAGGGAATGAAGGCACCAGTATTATTCAGGTAAAATGTCAGTCCCTCGCTTCGTGGCAGCATGGCAACGTCTGGCTCCCGCTCCCTGTGGCTTTCGAGAAGGGGAGCCGCATTTCCATCAAAGCACTGATAGAAACTGCCAAAACAGGCAGCAGCAGTTTCATTTTTTTCAAGTGCTGCAAACATGACGGACAGGAACTCCGGACACAGGATATCATCCGCATCCAGAAAATAGAGATAGTCTCCGGTTGCATGTAAAAATCCGGTGTTGCGGGCGTGCTGAACACCCTTGTTTACCTCGTGACGCAATATCTGAACGCCCGGATAACGATCCCCGAGAATCTGGATGACCGGATTGTCGCTGTGGTCGTCAACAACGATAATTTCATCGGGCTTGCGGCGCTGCCCCATAAGGCTATCAAGGGTTACGCAAATTGTCGCATCGCAGTTATATGCCGGCATAACGACGGAAATACGCTTTTTTGTCATGCCTTGCTCATCCGGTGTTTTTTGAATAAGTGGGTATTGAAGACCTTAAGTTTTCGCGTCCCACTGGACGCGAGCAACCACAGGCCCTTTTGGGAGAAGATCAAGTTCCTAAGGAGCTTTCCTCTTTAAATGGGCGAACATCCTGCAGGTCATTGAGTAAAACAACAAAGTCATCCCGCCACCTGTCCCAGTTAAGCTCGCTCATATATTTTTCATGGGCATAGATCGCCATCTTGGTCAGTTTGGTTTTATCCTGCCATAGCTTGACAATAGCATCCGCATAGTCTTTGCCATCCGCAGAAGACGGCAGCAGAACACCGGATTTCCCATCATCGACAACGGAGGGAACACCGCCCGTTGTCGGAGCAACAGCCGGGGTTGCAAATGCCGCGGCCTCCGCGAAGACGAGCCCGTATGCCTCGGCACGGGTCGGCAGGACGAAAAGGGATGCCTCCGAAAACAGTTTGTTATAAAGTTCAAATTGCTTCGGTTCACTTTTTTTGAGATTCTCGTAAACCGTGACGTCTTTAGGCGGATTTCCTGAAAATGGGTTGCACCCGACAATGGTGAGCTGGGCATCAATGCCAGCGGCCCGAATATGCTCGAATGCAGAGAGAATAATATTCCCTCCCTTGCGCTCCCAGTCTTTTCCCATGAAAAGAAGATTGCATTTTCCGCCAAATTTTTTGTCCAGATATGCGTCAGAAATGGTGGGCAGTGAGCCAACGTTTGCTCCAAGGCGGATGAATTTTAGCTTGTTCGGATCAGCATCATAATCCTTTTGCGCCGAATTCATGGCCCATTGCGATGGAAAAATGGAATAGAATGATTTTCCGATCACCTTGCGTTCAATCTCGTTCCCTTCCCGCCAAAGCCAGTTGGGAATGCGGCTTTGCTCCGGGTAATAATCCGTCATAATGGCATAGGTCGCATCGGAGATATGCAGGATGGGGGCATTGGTGTGAATATGGGCAAGTTCCGGCGAGGCGGCAATTCCGACGATAATTTCGGGATCAACCTCATCAATTTGCTTCTGTATTTCCTTGCCAACTGTCTTGCTGTAAGTGTCGGTAACCGACAGGTCCAAGCTGGATCCGAACTTCCTGAACAGGTAGCGGAAGGCCTTCGTCAGCATTAACAGCCACGCCGTTTTTTGCGCACGAACAACCACGACATCACCGGAAATTTTCTTTATTTCACGGGTGATAAAATATGGTGTCCCTGACCATGCGCTTACATCCGCCGGGTCATGACGCGAAACAATAGCGATTTTCATTACTGACACTTTCAAGTCCGGATTTATTATTTCCTAACCTAGAGATTTTAAGTTTAAAAATGGTAAAAATTTATCCTCGTTCCCTTCCTATTCAATATTTCAGGGGTTTAAGCTACACAATATGCAGGGACCTGTCCCACACGCACATTAAAACGACGCATAAAACGCGAAAATACAAAGTCTGGCTGAAATCCGGCACCGCCAAGCCTGCGGCAATATCAATTCAATTTATACTAATGGATTTGCGTCATATCAAGAATTTGAAGCCAACCCGATCTTGCCTATAAATATTATAGCTTGCAAATAATTCTCAATCTTCTCTTAGTGCGCGATTAAAACTGAGGATAATCGGGTTGATAAAGTAATCCAACGCCGTTCGCTCACCTGTCGAGATCATGACATCCGCCTGCATGCCGGGACGCAATTGCGTAACCTTGATTTCGGCATTTTCAAGATTGTCGATCTGAACACGCGCCAGGTAATAGAAATTGCCTGTCCGTTCATCCTCTATACTGTCGGCCGACACGCTGATCACCGTTCCTTCGGCCGGAAGCGAGAAACGCTGACTGAACGCCGGAAAACGGATGCGCGCCAAGGCTCCGATATATACCGAGTCAATATCTTTCGTGTTAACTTGTGCCTCTACGATAAGCTGTACATTGTCCGGGACAATATCAAGGACGGTTTCCCCCGGCTTTATGACGCCGCCCGCCGTGTGGACTTTTAAATTAACTACATATCCGTCAGAAGGCGCCCTGATTTCGGTTCTGTCCAACACATCCTCGGACGCGCGGGTCTGTTCTTCCAAATCAAAAATCTGGGCTTGCACATCACGGAGTTCTGCAACCACCTCGTCCATCATATTATTTGATAGCTCGTTGATCTGAAGCTCAACCTCTCCTATTGCCTGACGGGTTTGGGCAATCTTCGACACATTCTGACTGCGATTGCCTTTCAGCTCCGCCAAGCTACGCTGCAATGCCCGAAGTCTCGGGCGCTTGGCGAGGTTTTTCTCGATGAGGGTCTCCACATCCTTGATTTCATCGCTAATTAGAACAATCTGGCGGTCAGAAGACGCAACCTGTCCTTCCAGCCCCTTAATCTCCTCTTCCAACTGCGAAGCCTTCTGCTGGAGAATAGTCACCTGTCCCTCGCGGGAGGTGCGACGGGAGTCAAAAATATTCTGTTGTCCCTGCATGGCTTCTTTGACATTGGGCTCATCCTCGCGCTCGATCAACCAGTCGGAAAACTTGATTTCATCAAGTTCATCCCGTTCGGCAATCAGCCGCGCCTTCTGGGCAAGCGCAATAGCATAACGGCTGCGGACAATCTCGGTCGACGCCTTTGATTGCAGTTCATCCAGAACAATCAGAACATCGCCCTGTTTTACAACATCACCGTCCTTAACCTTGATTTCAGAGACGATACCGCCCTCAAGATGCTGAACCGACTTGCGGTTTCCCTCAACACTGACAACGCCTTGCGCAATGGCCGCGCTCCCGAGCGGGGCGAAAGCCGCCCAACCGACAAAGGCACCAAAAAAAAGGAAAATAATTACCAGACCGAAAAGCACCGGTCCGCGCACATTCATCATCTCTTGATTTCCTCAATATATTTCAAAGCGCCCGCCTGATCCCCTTTGACAAAGAGTGAGTATATCTTGGATATATCGGCATCCGTCAGCGGCTGGGAGGAGAGCGATTGTATCTTGGCCTTGATCTTTTCACTTGGTCCCATGGTCAGCACGGCCGCTTTTTTCATCGTCTTGGCTTTACCGTTAACATGTGTGCCGTTCAGATGCCCTGGAGCCGCTGCTGATGCCGTCGCCCGCTGCGTGGCCGCATATTTCTTCGTGGTCTTGATATTCGATTGCTGTTCCTGACCGGGCGCCATGCCCCCAGATGCCGGGCGTGCATCTGACTTGCCGGGTCGTTCATTCACCTCGATCGTCTGTGCTCCCGGCTTCGGCAGAGCCTTCTGGACCCCCTGAAGTTTTGCCAGCACCTCATCACGCTCGCCGAATTCCTGCACAATCCCATCCTTCAGAACAAGTATCTTGTCGACATGCTTCAAGATGTTGGGACGATGGGCGATGACGATAATCGTCATTCCTTCCAGCCGCAGATTTTCCATCGCCCGCATCAGGGCCGATTCGCCCACATTATCAAGGTTGGCGTTTGGCTCATCTAGGACAAGTAAGCTTGGATTCCCGTAAAGCGCGCGGGCAAGCGCGATACGTTGGCGCTGGCCGCCGGAGAGCGCAGCGCCTCCCTCCCCGATCTCTGTCTCATAGCCCTTGTCCATACGCAGCACCATGTCGTGAATGCCGGCTTTTTTTGCCGCCGCAATTACCTCTGCCGGATCACCATCGTTCATGCGGGCAATATTCTCTCGGATCGTGCCGGAGAATAGTTCGATATCCTGTGGTAGATATCCGATATACTGTCCGCGATCGTCCGCGCTCCATTCAGCGACATCCATCTCGTCAAGACGCGCATGTCCAAAACGCGGCTTAAGATTACCGACCAGCAGCCGTACCAGAGTTGTTTTCCCCGCTGCTGTCGGGCCGATGATTCCGAGAATTTCTCCCGCGCCAATCCGGAAATTAATATTCCGGAGGATTGGCTCCTTCGAATTGAAATGAGAATAACTCAAGCCCTCAACTGAAACAGCACCCTTCGGCCGGGGAAGCGGCATGATATCTGTTCCGGGCGGGCTGCTGTCCAATTGGGCTTTCAGACGGCCATAAGCGGCGCGAGCAGTTACAAAACCGTTCCATGAGCCGATCGCCTGCTCAACCGGCGCCAGGGCGCGGCCCATGATGATGGAGCCAGCAATCATGGCGCCAGGGCTCATTTCTGCCTGAATGACCAGCCATGCCCCCGCTCCTGTCACCCCGATCTGTAGCATCACCCGGACAAATTTTGAGGCCGCGGAGAGAATGCCGCCGCGATCACTCGCCTGGGCCTGCAACGCCAGAGAGTCCGATTGCCGGGTGTTCCAGCGCTTTATCAGCTGCGGCATCATGCCCATGGCCTCAATGACATCGGCATTGCGTGAGGCGGTTTCCGCCTGCTTCATCGCAACCATTTGCTGATCACTTGATTCTGCGAGCAATTTCCGGGTAGCTCTCTCATTCACAACGCCGAGGACCAGCAGAACGATAGCCCCGAGCAGGGCAATCCAGCCCAGCAGTGGATGCAACAGAAACATGACACCCAGAAAAATCGGTGCGAAGGGCGCATCAAGTATTGGGAAAATACCGGCACCCGTCAGAAATGAACGGAAGCTATTCAGATCGCGAAGTGCCTGGATGCTGGCTTCCCGCCCTGTTGTTAACGTCGACATGATGCTCGCTGTCAGCGCAGCACCACCAACCTGACCGTCCAGCCATCTGCTCATTCGCACAAGAATGAACGACCGGACACCCTCCAGCATGGCCATAGTCAACAGCGCCAATGCCGCAATGAGCATCAGCAACATCAGGGTATCCGTATTACGGCTGGTGATAACCCTGTCAAATACCTGCATCATGAACAGCGGGGCTGTTAGCATAAGCAGGTTAATGGCAAGACCAAACACCGCTATGATAATGAATACCCGGGAGCATTTGTCTAAAGTTTCCTTCAGAAGCGGGTTTTTCTGTTTGTTCACGCTTCCCTCTATAAGTCGAAACCAGCCATGGCTGGATCATATTGATTGTAAGCATATTTGCCAATGCCCGATGCCGGTCATCGTACATAAAATACGCTGAAAATTGGATTAAATTTTTGCCGATAAAACGTCCGGGACAGGAATATCGTAAAGCCCGCGCCGGTCGAGCCCTGTAAACTATTGTTGCATTATGGCCATTTTTAGGGAAATACTAGAAAAAAATATGGCGATACCCTTAGAAATAGCGCATATGCTGTGCTACAAAGCGTCATTATCGATATTAACCATTACTGATGATTGTATCAGATTTTTTAGATAGGGGGAGGCACTTACGTGTTTACACTTCAAAAGATAAAGTCCGCTGCCACCCGGACCATCTTGGTTTCACTGGCACTGTTTGTCTCGGCTTGTGCCGCACAAAATCAGGCAGCGACGACAGCGCCTGCTTCTTTGGCGACTGCGCCTCAGTACATAATCGGCCCACAGGACGAGCTAGATGTGTTCGTATGGCAGAATCCGGATCTTTCGGTGACTGTACCAGTCCGCCCAGATGGGCGTATTTCTACTCCGCTGGTCGATGACATGATGGCGGCTACGAAAACATCGCAGGAACTGGCGCGCGATATTGAAAAAGTTCTCACAAAATATGTGAAAGACCCGCTGGTGACAGTGACTGTCCGGTCTTTTAACGGTCCTTATAATCAACAGATTCGTATTGTTGGACAGGCAGCTGAGCCCAAAGCTATCCCTTATCGCAACGATATGACCGTCCTTGATGCAATTATTGCAGTTGGCGGCATGACCGAATTTGCAGCCGGGAACCGCGCTGTGATTGTCCGGAATGAAGACGGAGGGCAGCAATCCTACAATGTGCGTCTTGATGATCTGATCGTGGATGGCGACGTATCGGCCAACGTGCCGCTGCTGCCGGGCGATATTATCATCATTCCACAAAGCTGGTTCTAGTGAGTGCGGCAACTTCGGTTGCCGTTAGAGTTGAGGGTGGAATCAAATAGAAGGTAGTCGCATTGTGTTAAATGCCAACCAGCTAGTTCATGGAAAAAGGTCTCGCACTTCGCTGGCGATAGGATGTGTTGTCGCCAGCAGCGTGCTTGCAATGGCCGGAAACGCCCTTGCCGCCGAATGGATGTTCAATCCCTATGTCGGCGTGGGCGAAACATACACGGATAACGCCTTTGGCGATTCAACAGACAGAAAAGATGATTTTATCACAAGCCTGTCTGCCGGATTCACCATTGAAGGCGTGGGACGGCGTCTTCAGCTTACGGCGGCATATGAACTCGGGTACGATAAATATGCCAGGTATTCGGAGTTAGACGGTTTTACCCACAACCTGCTTGCCTCCGCCAATACCGAGCTGGTCTCGGAGCATCTGTTCCTGGATACGGAAATCGCTCTTACGGAAGAGCGGTTTTCCAGCGATGGCGACACATCGTTTTCCGATCGTACAACGACAAGCGATACCACGCGCGTTCTCAACACCCGTATCAGCCCCTATTATGTTCATGATTTTGGTGGATTTGCGACTGCGACCGCCCGCTATACTCACTTGATGACCAATTTTTCCGACACAAGTTCGGATATATCCTCTTCTGAGCCCGGAAACTCCCAGACGAATAGGGTTGATCTCGCCCTGCAAAGCGGGCGGGAGTTCGCCCGGACAAAATGGGGCCTTGAAGCCTTTGCTCTGGATAATCAGGTTTCAGGCGGCGATGATCTGAAGCGAGCCACATTTGAAGGTTCTGGGCAAATGCCCATTAATCGGTATGTGGCTCTCCTTGGAATTGCCGGCTGGGACGAGTTTGATGGAGAGAATATCAATAACGAAAAAATCAGCGGCGCCTTCTATGGTGGCGGGTTTCGTCTGACACCAGGTCCCCGGACAGATTTGAGCGTTCAGATCGGACATCGTTTTGGTGGCGGAATTGTCGACGCTGATTTTACCTACCTTATTTCCAGCGAAGCCAGCTTTGTGGCTGGTTACCATGTCGATGTTGCGGGATCCGGAGAGGCGCTGGCCGACACGCGTGTCTTGGACCAGAATGGACGTCTGGTTAATCCCAACTATTTCCCGGGCGGTTATGTGGACGCCATTACCAAGACCAAAACATTTTCGATGGGTCTGGCAGGTGAGAAAGGCCGTAACAGCTATTCTGCAGCAGGCAGTTATATTGTCCGTGACTTTCTTGCTGACGGTACGGATGAAGAGGTTGCTTCCATTGATGGTCGCTATGCACGACAGCTCTCCCGCCAGCTTGAATGGTCAATTCTCGGCGGATATTCAAAGGTTCTAAACCCGCAAATGGCCGGTGACGAGTCTGCGACATACTATGGTCAAACCGGAATCAATTATCAATTCACTCCAACATTAAGTGGCGATTTTTCTTATAGTCATTTCAATCGCAATAGTGATAACGGCGTGGATGATTACCGGGAAAATGTCATATCGGTTTATATCCGGAAAGATTTCTAGGATATAAACACAGATACCGGAAAACCGCTCGAAATTATCTCGCCGTAGTTATTGGCCAGATAATTCCGGGCTGTTTTTTTAGCCGTGCGCCTTTAGCTTCATAAAAATCTGCTGTGCAAGATCCTTATCGTGAATAACGAGAGAAGGTTGATCTTCATCGACTTCTTCCTTCGTCTGTACCGGCAAGCGCCGTGTATCTTCCACGCCTTTCGGCGCTCCGACGTCGAATATGCCATGTGTTTGCTTGTCGCGAATGACTTCGCTGACGATCGCCGCATCAATTTCCGGCGCCATTCGCGCAAAACCGTACACGAGACAGGTATCACACAGAATATTGATGATACGGGGGATGCCCCGGCTTGCCTCAAACAGCTTTTCGCAGGCTTCCATGGTGAACAAAGGTTCCTCACGCCCGGCGATGGAAAGACGATGGCCGATATAGCTGTGAATGTCCTCTGCCGTCAGCGGCGCCAGATGGAAATCGGAGGCAATGCGTTGCGCAAACTGGATTAACTCCGGCGCCTGCAACAAGCCTTTCAACTGTGGCTGCCCAACGAGAATAAGCTGCAAGAGCTGATCATTGTCCGCATTGATATTGGAAAGAAGCCTTAACTGTTCCAGCAGTTTCGGGCCCAGGTTCTGCGCTTCGTCCACAATCAGGATGGTTCGTCGCCCTTCCGCGTATTCACGAATAAGGAATTGCTGCAATTCATCATGCAACCCGACATGGGACTTTCCTTCATAAGGTTGGCCAAAAGCCATGAGTACCCACTGTAACAGGTCACCATCCTGAATATTGGAAACCAAACCAACGGTGAACTCTTCATCAAGCCTGTCAAGAAGATGACGGATAAGCGTTGTCTTGCCGCAGCCAATTTCGCCCGTCACGACGGTAAAGCCGGCCCGGTTCATAACGCCATATTCGAGCATGGAATAGGCCAGAGAATGACTGTGACCCCAATACAGGTAATTGGGGTCAGGCAAAATCGAAAAAGGTTTCTGCGTCAGTCCGTAAAACTCTCTATACATATATGTCTGCCTTCGCCCGTAATTTAGGGGTAATCAATGGTGTAATTTTCACAATTTAGGTCTTCTAGTTTGTTTTTGGCTCTGAACGAAGCTCCGCGATAGCCTTCTCTGCCTTATCCCGCGCCGCAAAAGGCTGGCTGTCCGCAAGTGTCACAGCTTGTTCCAGCTCTTTCAAGGCTTTATCGCGATTATTCTCCGCCTTGTAGGCCATGCCGAGATGATAACGAAGAATTGCTATATCCGGCGCCTTTTCCACCGCCGATCGTAAAAGCGGTGTTGCCATTTCATATTCTCCAAGTCGGTAGTGTATCCATCCCAATGTATCCATGAAATATGGCACTTTTGAGCTGCGAAACCGCTTTGCAAGCGCATATGCACGTTGCAGCTCCGCGTCGCTCTGGGCTTCCTCGGTAATCAGGCTGGCCAGATTGTTGGCGACGATTTCAGAATTCGGACGCTCTTCCAGCAGATCTTCATAGATTTTAATGGCATCCGAATTGGCGCCGGAAGATTCATAAATCTCCGCTTGCGTAATTCTCAGCATAAACCCGTCTTCGGCCGACTCCATACCTTCTGCCAGAATATCCTGCGCCTCTTTCTGACGGTTCAGCGACAAATAATGCCGCGCCAGCATAACATAGCCGGAGGCTTCCGCAGGGTCACTGGAAATGGCTTCCTTCAACAGTCTTTCCGCCTCTCCCAGATTGTTCTTATGAGTCTGGATTTGTGCCATCAATGTCCGGGCGAGGTATTTGTTTTCACTCTTGCCAAGAGCGTCATCCAGAAACCTCTCTGCTTCGGCAATATTCCCTCCCCTTAGATAAGATTGAACCAAAGCAGCCATCGCCTGTCCGGTCTCCGGAGTGGCCTCATATGCTTTTTTATAGGCTTCCTGACTCTCTTCGGGGTTTCGCATCCCGGCAAGCGCGGCTCCGCTAATCTGATATGCCGCCGCGTTCATACTGTCGACAGCACGAATCCTGTCAGCGATTTTTTCCGCCGCCATCCAGTCTTCTTCTTTTAACTTAACATCCGCCAACAACTTAAGCGCATTTATTTCTGTCGGCTTCATCTTGGCGATATTCTCCAGCAACCTCTCTGCCCGGCTATAGTTACCCTGGCGAATGAAAAACTGGGCATAGGCCAGACCGACTCGTGGCGATTGTTTGCTAAATCTGTAGGCGGCGGCGAAGCGGTCTTCAGCCAATTCATGGCTGCCGTTTATTTCATGCGCCTTTGCCAGAAGCAGCGCCGCTCGCACGGATTCCGGCTGTTGACGCATTGATGATCTCAGGGTCGATATTGCAGCATCGATCTCGCCCTTATCAATCTGCATGGCGCCTATAAGGACAAGGGCGTCTGTGCTTGTCCAGTCAATTTCGAGAGCATCTTCCGCATATGCCCAGGCCTCGTCGTACTCTCCTCTGACGAAATGAAGCTGCGCCAGTTTGTTTATTGCAGTTATCTCATCCTCGATCGCACTTGCCTTGTCTATGATGGTTCCGAGGATGACCATCGCCTTTTCATCTTGCCCGGCCGCCTCGGCGAGTGTTGCAAGCGCAAATCGGTAATCAACCACATCTGGATGAGTCTCGATGAGCTGTTCCAGTTCGATCGTTGCGGCCTCGTCTCCTTTAAGCGTTTTGACGAACCGGACCACATCCAGGTTTGCTGTTACATCTTCCGGATTCTCCACCGCTATGGTGCGAATTTCCTTTTCCGCCTCATCTCGCTGGCCGTTCTTCAGATAAAACCGGACAAGGCTTTTCCGAAAAGCGCTGTTATCAGGATTATCCGCAATCAGTTCCTGAAAGACCTGAATAACCTCCTCCGCCTTTCCCAACGTTTCGAGAGCTCGTATCTTGATAACCTGAAGCTGGGCATTCCCCTTGCTATGGCCGAGGCCCCTGTCCAGAATATCAATTGCCGCCTCCGGATCTTTCTTTGACAGTTTTTCCGCCGCCAGAATCAGGACTGAATCAACATTTGCCGGATCAAGAGTCAATGCGGCATTTGCAGCCTCTATTGCGCCCGTTTTATCTCCCAGACGGAACAGGACCGCCGCCTTAAGCGCCAGGGCATCCGGACTTCGCGGCGCAAGCTCATTCACCAGTTCGCTGGTTTCCAGCGCTTTTTGCAACTTGCCGGAAAGCAACATGATCTTCCCATACCGTATCTGTGCTTTGAAATGCTTCGGATCTACTTCAATCGCCTTCAGAATATTGCCGGCATATTTTCTCCAGTTTCCGTCGTTTTCCTCCACGAGGGCGAGGCCATACCAACCGTCGGCAAAATTCTCGTTTATTTGCAATGCATTGCGAAATTCGACACCGGCCTTGGCAAAATTTTCCTCTGCGACAAAAGCCATACCGGCTTCATAATGAGCCTGAGCCTTTTCTTCCGGCGTATCACAGGCCGCCACAGAAAACATCACTATCACCAGTGCCAGACCAGCGAGCCATGATTTCATTTCCGCAAAACTTCTTCCAACGGTCATTCTCTAAACCCTTACCCTCGTTTTTCGCGGGCTATAAAAACGTCAGTTTCGTCTATGCAAAGCAATTTACTGAATTTTGTTATCGCTTCTGAATTCCTGCATATACCAAGAAATCCGAAAAGCCGCAAAAAACAACGAACTAGCAGCCCTAACATGGGCGAGGATACATTAACCCTAATTTATCAATATATGCTTAATTCAGTCGCCAATTTTCATCGGGCATCACAAGTTTTCGTTCACTTTACCGTTATATATGAAGTTCCGGATCGTCTTAATCAACTCCGGCTCCGCAAAGTGGCTGGCGGCTTCAGTAATTGCCGGGGCTGGATTTGCCATCAGTTTGTCCAGCAGGGGGCCCAGCGCCACCTCATCTTCCGCAACATAAATGCCGCTCCGTTTGGCAAACTGTTCTGCTGTTGCTATCTGATGATCGTTTCGGGTTTCCTTAAGGTCACCCTTGCGCGGCATGATAAGCAGCGGCTTTTTCATCGTCAGCGCCGTAATGATTGTTCCCATACCGGCATGAGCGACAATCAGGTTGGCCTTTTCAAAGCTGCTTTTGAATGTATCCGGATCCAGGAAGCTCTGCCATTTGAAGTTCCGAGGCTTGTAGCCACTATCTCCGAGCTCCGCGACCTGTGCGAAAATGTCATCGTTGCCAGAGGCGAGCGCCCAGTCATCAAGACCCTTGATCAACCGGTCAAACCGCAATTCATGGCCAACAGTTACAAAAATCATACGACTGACCCTCTGTATTCCGGTGATCGCTTCGTGCCATCCCCGCCAGCAAGATGTTCCCATTGGGTGAGCCACAGATCGGCGCATCCACCTGCTTTCTGTCCAGAAAGCGACAGCGCGCCAGCATTGGCGATACTATCCAGCCAAATGGTCCGGGCGCCCATGAGTTTCCCAACCTTGAGGGCGAAGAACCCGGCGGCGGCACCGGTTGAGACGATCACATCCGGCCGCTCCCGGATCAGAATGGAGACAATGCCGACCAACTGTCGAAAAAGGCGGAATTTCTGCCACCTGTTTGCATCTACTACACGATAGAATTTCGGTATAGGCTGTCCCCTGAGCTTGGCATCCGCAATCAGATCATCTCGATACCCTTCCTTCGTTGTCACATAAACGGCATCACAGTCATCCCACGCACACCGAAGCCGTTGCAGCTGGACCCAATGTCCACCGGCGGAGGAAATCGCCATAATCTTTGGTCTTCTTGACATTTTTAATCCTTGAGCCCATTGTCCCGCCGCAGTGCGGCAAAGATGGTTCTGCATATGACATAATGTTTCCGTTTAAAACGGCCCGTTCCATGTTCAACAAAGGTATTTTGAATTCGGGCTGTAAAAATACCGAAAATAAGCCTTAATTTTGAAAAATAATCCCGCTATCTTACCATTTTGTTAATGGTTTACTGAACATTTTAAACAATCAATGATCAAGGAGATTTAATTGGTGGCCTAAACAAACAATGGCTATTAACTTTCTGGAAGCAACGGCTTGGCTAATAGGTGCAATATCGCAACAATGTGTGTCAACATGATCCCGAATTTCCGGCTTTCCTTGTACATTTTCTGACCTATACAAGGTATTTATTGACACTTTTTTACTCTTGAAGAGCGACTTCTAAAATATCGGCAGCCAATGAGCACAATAGTTTAAGCGTGGACAGAAACTACATGAACATTAACGATCATAATTCCGTCCGTGTAACTTTTATTCTGCTGGCCTTTAACCAAGAAGCGTTTATAGAGGAAGCCTGTCTATCGGCGCTTTCGCAAACATACGAAAATATCGAGTTTATTTTTTCGGATGACAAATCCAGCGATAGAACATTTGAGTTAATGCAGTCCACAGTGAATGAGAGCAGGGCTGCAGACCGGCCTGTACAAGTCAGACAGAATCCCGAAAACATTGGACTTATCGAACATATCAACTTGCTTTGCGAAATAGCAACGGGTGAATTAATTGTCGTTGCTGCCGGGGATGATATTTCAATTCCCAGCCGGACAGAGCAGTTGGTCGATGCCTATTTAAAAAGCGATCGTAAGGCAAACTCAATCCATTCATCTGTAATAATGGTGGATGAAACAGGCAAGGAACTCGGACTGCTTGAGCCGCGTATCATCAAGAATAAAATGGACTTGATAGATATCAGCCTAAGCACACAACTGCTTATTGGCGCGACCCATGCTTGGACAAAGAACATGTTTGAGAAATTTGGCCCGATAAAGGAGAAAGGAAGTTATGAAGACCTCGTGATTGCTTTTCGCAGCGCTTTACTTGGCCCAATTTCCTATGTAAATGCTCCTCTTGTTTATTATCGGGTCGGATCTGGCATGTCGGCTTATAAGAAGCTGCCGAAAAATTTCGCGGGCGCCGTTAACACAAGACTCAAAACCGCCCATATTGTCGCCGCGGTTTACGGCCAAAGGCTTCGGGACGCCCGAAAAATAGGGCGAACGGATGTCGCTCAACTTGAAACTGCCCTTATCCAGACAAAGATCAAGACCGCGATTTATTCAGGACAATATGCCGACGCCATCAAGCTGCTGAACTGGCAACCGGCCGTGCTTGCCTCATTCATAAAAACCATGGGCATTATCTTTTTTACTAAAATTAGATTTTTAATAACGAATGAGACGTAGATTGCTTCATTAGTTGATACAAACATACTAGGAAACTGGTAACTGCAATTGAAGAAGGTACTTTCGTTACAACGGTAATCTCGCTTTAATCTGTCATCGAGAAATGGCCCGGCATGAAGTCAGGATACTTCAAAATGCTTTCCAAAATATGCTATCGATTGTATGACCGGTAAGGACAAGCACGAACGTTGCGCAGAAAACGAGCTGTAAAGATTTAGGGGCGAGATGAAGAATGCATTGGTAAATTTTTCTGTTCTGGGCGATGAAAGAGGCAGTCTTATCGCCGTAGAGAGCGGACAGTCTGTCCCCTTTGAAATCAAGCGCGTTTATTATATTTATGGTACTGTAAGCGGCGTCGTCCGTGGATTGCATGCGCATCATGAACTGGAGCAAATGGCCATATGTCTGAGAGGAAAATGTCACTTCCTCATGGACGATGGAGCAAACCGGGAAGTGATCGTTCTGGATCGCCCCGATGTCGGGCTCCTGATCCCCCCAATGGTATGGCATGAAATGTCAGAATTCTCGGATGACTGTGTTCTGATGGTGCTCGCAAATGACCATTACGATGAAGCCGACTACATCCGAAATTACGACGACTTTAAGAATTTAGTATCAAATCCTGAAGTATAGAAGTCGATTATGGGAACAATGATACATAAGCTGGCCGATGTTCAGTCAAGTTCAATCGGGGACGGCACTCGCATATGGCAATTTTCTGTCGTCCTGCCTGAGGCGGTTATCGGACGCGATTGCAATATATGTTCGCATACCTTTATAGAAAATGATGTGACGATCGGCGATCGGGTAACGATCAAGAACGGTGTCTTTCTTTGGGATGGCATTACGATCGAGAATGACGTCTTCCTCGGGCCGAATGCAACCTTTACAAATGACCTGACCCCCCGGTCCCGGCAGATTCCGGAAGCGTTTCTGCGCACAACTGTTTGTGCCGGCGCAAGTATCGGCGCCAATGCAACCATCCTGCCCGGAATTCGCATCGGCCGCCATGCCATGATCGGCGCCGGCGCCGTAGTAACGCGGAATATAGACGATGGAGAGGTTGTTGTTGGCAACCCTGCACGGAAATTACAGAGTAGACAGTCATGAATATTCCCTTCCTGGATATGAAATCGCCCTATCTGGAGCTCAAGGACGAAATCGATGAAGCCGTCGCCAGAGTTTGCGCATCGGGCTGGTTCATCCTTGGCGAAGAAGTCGAAAAATTCGAAGAGAATTACGCGGCCTATTGTGAGGCTAACTATTGCGCAGGCGTTGGAAACGGCCTTGACGCCCTTCATCTTGCGCTGCGTGCCATGTCGGTCGGTCCGGGAGACGAGGTTATCGTCGCCTCCAACACCTATATCGCGACATGGCTAGCCGTGACGCAATGCGGCGCAAAGCCGATTATCGTGGAACCGGACGAGCAAACCTATAATCTTGACCCGAACAAAATAGAAGCCGCGATAACTCCGAATACAAAGGTCATCCTGCCGACGCATCTATACGGACAACCGGCAGACATGGATCCGATTATTGCCATCGCCAGAAAGCACGGATTGTATGTTCTGGAAGATGCCGCGCAAAGCCACGGCGCGCGATATCGCGAGAAAAAGGTCGGCGCACATGGCGATGCGGTCGCCTGGAGTTTTTATCCCGGTAAAAATCTGGGTGCCTTTGGAGATGGCGGTGCTGTTACGACAGATAATGCAGAGCTTTTTAACAAGGTCAAAATTCTCCGCAATTATGGCAGCGGGCAGAAATATGTTAACGAGGTCAAAGGGTATAACAGCCGCCTCGACCCCATTCACGCCGCTGTTCTTGATGTTAAGCTGAAATATCTGGATGAGTGGAATGACCGGCGGAGCAAAGTTGCCGCCTACTATTCAAAGCATTTGCAAAATTCCGATTGGCGACTTCCGTTCGCGCCTAACTGGGCGAAACCTGTATGGCATCAGTATATTGTTCGCACTTCTCAGCGGGAAGCCACCATGAGTGCATTGCAGGAACAGGGTGTCGCGACATTCATCCACTATCCGATTCCCCCGCATCTGCAGGATGCATATTCCGAACTGAACTACGGCGTTGGCGACTTTCCGATTGCGGAAGCCATGGCAAAAGAAGTCATGAGCATCCCCATCGGACCACATATCACCGAAGAAGAAGTGAAATATGTTTGCGAATGCGCCAATTCCCTAAATAAAAAATGAGCGAAAGCCGCACCTCCTATAAGGAAATTCTGCGCTCAACTTTCATCATGGGAGGCGCAAGCTTCCTCAAAATCCTTATTGGCGTGGTTCGAATAAAAGTGCTGGCCGTGGTTCTTGGCCCGACAGGCGTCGGTCTGATCGGAGTCCTGACCAGCGCCATGACCATGGGCGCATCCGTCGCCGGCATGGGCCTGAATTCAAGTGGCGTCCGCCAGATTGCCGCTTCGACGGATGATGAAGAAAAGCTTCCCTATGTCCGCCGTGCCCTTTGGTATGCAAATCTGTTTCTCGGGATACTTGGTGGTCTTGTCTTCTGGGTTTTTCGAAATCAGATTTCGGAGTTGCTGTTTGACAGTACGGAAAACGCGACCCTGATCAGCCTTCTTGGAATAGGTGTCTTTCTATCCGTTCTGTGTGGGGCTCAATATGCCTTGTTGCAAGGCATGCGCCGTATCGGAGATCTTGCGCGGGCAACAATTATCAGCTCGGTTGTCTCCGCGGTTATCGGCGTTGGCGCCGTGGTGCTCTGGAAAGAGCAGGGCATTATCATTTTTGTCATTGTCGGACCTCTGGCAACAATCGTTATTGGCTCATACTACGCTGCCAAGCTACCTCGTCCGGGCCATATGGTTTTTAGCCTGAAAAGAATTTACCACGAATGGCGCGGCATGTTCCTGCTCGGCATTGTGATGATGAGTTCCGGCGTTATGCAGGCGATTTCCCAGCTCGCTGTCAGGATATGGGTAACGCAGGATTTCGGCCTCGAGGCTACGGGTTATTTCCAGGCATCCTGGGCAATCTCGGTCACCTATATCGGGTTGATCCTGAGCGCCATGGCAGCAGATTATTATCCAAAGCTCGCCGCCAACATCAAGGATGTTAAGACATCCAACTCACTGGTCAATGATCAGACCGAGATGGCGTTGATGATGGCAGGTCCGCCGTTGATCATCATGCTGGGCTGGACTCCCATTGTTATCAACCTGCTCTATTCCGCAGAATTTGTGGAATCCGTGCCATTGCTGCGCTGGCAGCTGTGCGGAGATTTATTCAAGGTTGCAAGCTGGCCGCTTGGATATGTGTTAATAGCCCGCGGGCACTCCCGGTTATTCTTTGTCACCGAGTTAATGTGGGTCAGCTCATATCTTGGTCTGATATATTATGGCCTGCCGATCGTCGGACTGGAAGCAACGGGGTTAATGTTTTTTGCCAGCTACGTCCTGTACCTCGCGGTTATGTTGCTGCTCGTTGGTCGGCTGACCGGCTTCCTGTGGACGCGCCTGGTTCTGATTCTGTTCACGATTACCTCTGTCTCGATGTTCGGTATTTTTGCGGCGACGCTTCATTCCGAACTTCTAACTGCCATTGTCAGCGGCGTTATCGGCGTTGCCTTCGGCCTGTACAGCCTGCAGAAAATACTGAAAATTACCGGAATGGATGCACAAGTGTCGGTTTTTTTTGCGGAGCTCAAGGCAAGATACAGGAAATAGAGGCATCCGCCCGGAATCCCGAGATTTACCAATTGCCAAAGAACAAATTAGACCTTTCACGGCTTAAACATATATAAATGTTCTTCAGACACATTGCTGTAAGATGACAGCAGGGTCGTATGTGAAAAGGCAGATGAGCCGGATTAAATGAGCCAAATTCCCAGATTAAGCGAGATATCCGCCGGCCGGAATAACAATCTCAATTTGATACGCATGGTGGCCGCGTCCGCGGTCCTCATCTCGCACGCCTTTCCGATTACATCCGGCTCCGACGCCGTCGAACCATTTGAAACCCAGCTTGGGATGACGCTTGGTGAAATTGCCGTTGGAATATTTTTTATTCTGTCCGGGTTTCTCGTTTCCATGAGCTTCACCCGCAGCAAATCGCTCGCAGGTTTTTTCATAGCGCGCGCCGTCCGGATTTTTCCGGCGCTTTTCGTTGTGCTTACCTTAACCGCTCTGCTGCTTGGGCCGCTCGTAACGCAGTTACCCCTTGACGCATACTTATTGTCACCAGCGACCCTGACATACATACCCGGCAATATGTCTCTGGCGTTTATGCAGTATGACCTGCCCGGAGTTTTTGATCAAAACCCCGTTGGCCAGGCGATTAACGGATCGCTCTGGACGTTGTTTTACGAAGTTGCCTGCTATTTTGGAGTGGCCGTCATTGGTCTGTTGGGGGCGTTCCGGTCGCAAAGATTATTTCTCGCGTCGCTTGCCGCATTTATGGCGTTCTATGTCGCCGTGAATGTTTATGAACATATGCTGCCTACGAGAATTATTCTCCTCGCCGACCTTGGCTTCCCATTCATGGTTGGTATCGTGTTTTTCAATTATCGGGAGAGAATTCCGGTCTTCCTCCCGGTCTCTCTCATCCTGTTTGCATCCTCCTTCCTGTTCGTTGACACGTTCATTTTCAACGAAGTGTTTTACCTTACAATCGGGTATTTTCTGGTGAGTGTCGGCTTTTTGGAGAGTTTGCGATTTGAGCAATACAACAAGCTCGGAGATTACTCATACGGGGTTTATATATACGCCTTTCCCATGCAACAGCTGGCGGTATATTATTTTGGCCCCATGACGCCACAGATGAACATGCTGATTGCATTCCCCATAACCCTTATTTTCGCCATTCTTTCATGGCATCTGGTCGAAAGTCGCGCTCTTTCCCTAAAGAAGCGCCTTGATGTCAGGAAAGCGCCTGTTTAGGGGGCGCGGCAGGGCGACAGCATTCGAAAAATTGATGTCTGTTGACTGGCTAGTTTGATCATTTTGGTCTAGATTGGGCGATACATTTTTCACAACTATGTAATGGTAGTTAATATTATCTTTAGACGCCATAGAGTAAACTTGGACATCTTATAACTACTGTTCAGTCCAACGGTTCCGGCCTTGGGGGATTAAATTCAAGGATAGAGTAAATCCCGATTGAATAGCAAAATCAATTTACCTGAACGCATAGCACACTCAGGCCCAGAAGACAGAACGAGACATCACCTATGGATCCTACTTTAGCAGCTAAATGGTATGGCATATCGACTGTCCAGCCGGCAGGTGTCGCGATTCTGATCTGCTGCGTGATCCTGACCCTGGTCGTTCGCCGCAACTGGGCGATTTTCCCGCTTGTCATTTTATTAATGGCCATTCCAAGCGCTCAGCGTTTTATCGTCGCCGATCTTGATTTAACTTTTATCCGGCTTGTTGTCCTGACCGGGTTCCTCCGTGTTTTTATCCGGAGGGAATATACAGACTTTACCTTCCAGCTTCCAGACAAGGTCATCATTCTCTGGGCAATATGGGCAATCATCGCCTATACAATGCTTAGGGATGGGTTCTCGGGCCTCATTACACGAACCGGCTACATGTTTGAAGTCGTTGGCTGCTATTTCCTCGCCCGAATTTATCTGAAAGACATGTTTGACCTCAGGCGACTGATCGGCCTGCTGGGCATTGCATCGATCCCCATGGTCGGCGTTTTCCTTTTTGAGAGGTTTAACGGAAGAAACATATTTGCCGAATTTGGCGGCGTCCCGGAGCGCACACTTATTCGTAATGGCAGACTGCGCTGCCAAGGGCCGTTTACACACCCGATCATGGCGGGCGTATTCTGGGCTAATGTTGTTCCGTGGCTCGGGGCCATGTGGTTCACAAAGGCAATACCGCGGACCGCTCTTGCCGTTTACATTATCTGTATTCTCGGCATTATTATGAATACGGCATCCAGCACGCCTGTCATGGCGCTGATTTTTGCGGTCATCGGATTTTCTTTTTACTACCTGCGCCGATATATGAGCTATGCCAGATGGGGTTTGGTAGCGCTTGTTCTCTCGCTTCATATGATCATGGACAAGCCGGTATGGCACCTTATTGCCCGCATGAATGTGGTCGGTGGCTCTACCGGTTGGCATCGCTATCATCTCATGGACAAAGCGGTGGCCAATTTCTGGGAATGGTGGGCAATTGGAACGGAGTCCACCGCACATTGGGGAATGGGCCTTGAAGATGTAACCAATCAGTATGTGCTGGAAGGCGTTCGCGCCGGTATTCTGGGGCTCGGTTTGTATGTATTCCTGCTGGGCTCGATCTTCTGGATTCTCGGAAAGGCAATGCGGGGCGCTAATTCCAAAACTGAGCTGATCATATTGTGGGCCTCGGGTACGATGCTCTTTGCCAATGTCGCGGGATTTTTCGCCGTATCCTATTTTGGCCAGACGGAGGTTGCCTTCTTCCTGTTCCTGGGGACTTCCGTATCTCTCGCGACAACGGCCATTGAAACCCGGCGCGCGAAGATCCGGGAGCATTTGAAAAGCGAGGACACCCCCGCCGCCGCTCCCTCGCCGGAACGTGGCGTCGTCCTTAATACTGAGCCGCTATCCCGTGCCCGGCCGGATGGGCCGAGATTAAATAACCACAGATAATTTAGTAGGCGAGCAAAACCTCTATGAGTGATTTTGAGCTTAGTGTCGTTATTCCGCATTTCAACGATCCGGTAGGACTGTCCGCCTGCCTGGCGTCACTGCAAAAGCAGCACTTTGATATGCAAAAGGTCGAAATCATTATTTGCGACAATAACTCTGATTTTCCGCCCACCGGGCTGGAGGCGTTTGACCTCAATCTCAAGCTGGTTGTCGAGACGAAACGCGGTGCGGGACCCGCACGTAATGCCGGAGTGGCAGAGGCCCGCGGAGAGTATATTGCGTTCACTGACTGTGACTGCCTGCTTGATCCGGACTTTGTGAAAACCGGCCTCGCCCACATGACACAAAACGGCGAGAGAAGCGTCCTTGCCGGCAAGATCGCCTATTATCCGAAGAACGCCCATCCAAACTATGTGGAATCATTCGATATCATTTATGCGATGGATCAGGAATCCCACGCTGTAAAAGGTGACGCCGCAACCGGAAATCTATGGACAAGCCGCGCTCTGTTTAATGAAGTCGGTCCTTTTGTAGCAGATATTGCGGAGGATACTGACTGGTGTCGAAGGGCCTTCGCCGCGGGAGCGACGTTCCAATTCGGGGATGACTGCATCGTGAATCATCCGGCCCGCGCCACACTGGAAGAATTACGCGCGAAATGGCGACGCCAATCCGCCATGACATTTAATGTCTGGAAAAAGAAGCCTCTCTTTTCCATCAAATGGCCAGCCCTTTGCGCGGCCACAGCCTTGTCTGCAATTCCCCACAGTCTGAAGGCGCTGCGTAGCGATAAATTTCCCTTTTTATCTGACCGGCTAAAATCCATTTTGGTGCTTTTCTGGTGTCGGCTTTTTCGCGCTAAAATAATGACAGGCTTTTATTTGAGCGGGCAAGAAAAGATAGACCCGAACAAGTACTGGACCAATGCCTGAAAAGGCGATTTGATCTGCAGTGAATTGTGTCAAAAAAGTGGCCGCGTGCCCGATTTGGCCATAAAATCCGCGTCAGAGATTCATTATTGCAACGCATGTTGAAAAAAATTTTTGACGCCTGAAAAGCACTTTGATGGTGAGGTAACCCGGTGAGACTATTTAAATGATATATCAAGCCATATAATACATAGATATTAAATACTTACATCAATATTTACAATAAGCATAAATATACATGGGTTATTGAAGTTTATTTTCATTAAATTATTCAAAGTAATAACCATTTATTTAATATTTTATTCAATAAAATATAATAATATATTTATATTTTACTTATTATATTGCAAAATTTCCATATTCAATACATTCTGTATTTTATACTATTTTCCGACCGGGATAAAAGTTGCATTTTTTATCGCAACCCGTTTAATCAGTCACATTGTTGCCCAAATTAATCAAGATAATGCGATCATACTGAAGACGTAGAATGCGCCTTTAAACGAAAACCATTTCATAAATTTTATATTAAATTTTGAAATCAGCCTTTATTTTTGAATTTTTTCGAAAATAAATTTTGGAACAACAAATTTTTAAGCGACGTATGGATGTTTTACTTTAAGGTTAAAAATTTATTACTTACTTCGGGAAAAGAAAATCCGCATATATGGCAGAGCTATTTTCGGGTCCCCATAATGCAGAAAAAGCGAAAGTTTTCCGTAGTTTGTAACCAGATTTTAAATTTTTCCTTTTTTAATACGCTTTACGACATTAATACGTGACGCTTGGAGCGCATACCATTATGGCAATAGAATTATCACAAACTGATCTTAATAAGCTAGAGTCCGCCGCAGGTGCCTTCGGCGCGGGATATCAAAATCTTGGACGCAGCGCCGATTATTTCTCAATGACAAGCTACACGTTGGGGGTCACTTTCAAACCGGCCGACCTGGCAAGTGGCTATCAGGTACTGCTTAATAACTTTGGTCAATATTCCATATCTTTAAGAAATGACGATCTTATTATCCAACTCAATACCGAGAATGGTCAGGATCGTACACTCACTTTCAGAGACGCAATTACCGATAACGGCTGGCAAGACGTACATGTGATCGTCAATGACGAAACCGGTACGCTTGATATTTTGCTTAATGGCGAAACACTTCATTCAGGATCCAGCGAAGGCCTTGTTGTTGAAAACGCGTCTTTTTGGGACGTTACTGCAGGCGGAACTCCATGGGGGGCCGCGTTTAACGGGCAAATAGCCGACGTGACTGTACTGGATTATCCGGTTTCGGTCGATCCAGAGGACTCCCTTGTCGCAAGAATGGAAAATCTTGATAGCGACGGTTACGTCTGGGATGAAAATAACAACAATGAACCGACAACCCCTCCCGATGAGGTTGTGGATGAGACCCCGGTAGAGCAGCCCGAAGAGGAAACACCCGAAGAGGTCGTTGACGAAACGCCAGTAGAGCAGCCCGAAGAAGAAGCTCCTTCGACGAATGTCGGACAGTCGGACGAAGAAATTCTACAATCCGCCGCCGCCGACTTCGGTTCCGGTTACCAGAACCTGGGTCGGAGTGCGGATTACTTCTCGATGTCAAACATGACCCTGAATACCGTATTCAACGTTACGGAGATCAGTAATGACCGGCAGGTTCTTCTCAACAACTTCGGCCAGTATGCCTTGCTGGTTCGGGGAAGCACCCTCACTGTCGAGCTTAATAAAGAGGGCGGGCAGGACCTGAGGCTGACGTTTGACAACCTCATTACGGAGACGGGCTGGCAGGACATCCAGGTCATCGTATCCAACGACGAGATTCAAGTCTGGCACAACGGAAATGAAGTTTATACCGGCCCGAACGAAGGCGTCGTGATTGATGAAGCCGCATTTTGGGATGTCACCGCGGGCGGCACGCCTTGGGGCAGCACATTCAATGGCGAGATCGCCGCTGTCACCGTTATTGACAAAGCGGTCACAATAGATCCGAACTCCACCATCGTAGAGCGCATGTTCTATATTGACGGACAGGCTGATGGCACGGGATCGTCCGGCCGGCCTGCTACAGGCGGAGACCAGGTCGTCGATACTCCGGATGACGTTACCATTCCGAATATCCCGAACGTTCCTGACGAGCCGGATGACGCAGACAACAGTGAAGCTGTTGTTACCGGTACATCAAATGGCGAAGTCACGGAAGATGTCGATCTGACAACCAGCGGCAAACTCAACGCTGCGGATGCGGATGCAGGTGAAAGCGGTTTTCAGGAAGATACCGAAAACGGAGATTATGGCAGCTTCACAATCTCCGAAGATGGCAATTGGACCTATACGCTAACTGATTCCGATGATCTGGACTGGCTCGACACGGGTGAAGTCGTAACGGAAACCTTTACCGTCCGTACAATCGATGGCACAACTTCCGAAGTTACCGTCGATATCAATGGGCGAAACGAACCGACGACCCCGAATACCGGTGGCGGAACCGGCGGAAATACAGGCGGCGGTTCAACACCGACACTTGGCGTGATTGAGGTCAGCAGCACAGCTGGACTTATTCAGGCACTTTCAGGGAATGTTGCCGGATATACGATTGAACTGGCGCCCGGGGACTATGGCACGATCAACTTGAATAACTATAACTTCTCTTCCCCTGTCGTCATTACATCGGCAAGCCCGAATAATCCCGCTCATTTTGAGTCAATTTCGGTCCGGAACTCTTCAAACATCGAGTTTAACAGCCTGGACGTTGTCTCCAATGATGCTCCGTCCGGTTCATGGGGTGAATATCTCATCACAATTGATAACAGCTCTGACATCGTTATTTCTGACAGCTTCGTCAGTACATCTCGCAGCACCGGAATGGCGGAAGGCTTTACCGGCTTGATCGTCAAGAACTCAAACGGCATTACTGTAGAAGATAGCGAATTTACAAATATGTCCGGCGGTGCCGGTTTTATCAGCTCGAACAATATCAATATCTTTAATAACGAGTTCCACGACATTCGTGTTGATGGCGTAACCTTCTCAGGCGTGCAAGGTGTGGAGATTGACGGGAACTACTTCCATGATTTCTACCATACAACTGGTGACCATTCTGACTATGTCCAGTTCTGGGTAACAGCCGGCCTTCAGTCAAACGTAGATATCGTCATTACCAACAACCTTATGACCCAGGGCAATGGCTACGACACTCAAGGCATCTTCATGACCGCAACCAGCGGTCAGCCGATGCAGAATGTGGTTATTGAGAACAACGTCATTTACCAGTCCGGCTATCATGGTATTTCCGTTACGAACGCTAATGGCGTCGAAATTAACGATAACACGGTAATTTCTCCGCCGGACAGCGCAACAGGATTTGAAGTCTGGATTGCCATGACCGGCGTAACAAACGGCGTTCTTGAAAATAATATTTCAAACTCTTTCGTCCTGAATGGCAGCAGTGTCAGCCAGAGCGGCAACCTGGTTGCTTATGACTCATCGGTTCCGTGGAATGCCGGGAGCTACCCGACATCTTCCTATGACCAGGTTTTTGTCAATGACATGAATATCAATTCGGTTCATGCAGATGATTTTGCATTGTCAGCCGGGATCAATGCGGGCGCGGACATCAGTAATCTGCTGGGAGATATCCTGGGCGGAACGCTGAGTGCCTTCTCAACCACGGTTGCAAGCATAGATGATAACGAGCCGACAGTTGGCGATGACTACATTGAAGGTACTTCTGCTAACGATCTGCTCTTCGGCTTCGACGGCGATGACGAACTGTTTGGGTTCGGCGGTTCTGACATCCTTGTCGGTGGCGATGGCGCAGACACGCTCTCCGGCGGTGCAGGGCGGGATACATTCGTCTACACGGAAATTGGCGACTCAGGTATTGGCAACGGCAATCGCGATGTCATCATGGATTTCGATGCGACAAACGGCGACATGCTGTCCTTTGAAGGTTTTGCCACAGATGATTTTGCCTTCTCCTTCAATGACAATACGGATGTACTCTCTATCGACCTCGATGGCGATTTCACCATCGACATGGAAATTCAGCTGATCGGTGTTTCCGCAAGCGATCTGGACGGTAGCGATTTCATGACATGATAAGGGGCGGGTCAGAGATGACCCGTCATCATAAAGCCAAAAACTATAAGGGCCTCTTTCCGATAGAAAAGAGGCCCTTCTTTGTTGATGATACAGAGTGCCAGATCAGATTTCCGGCTCAGGCGCTGAAGCCCGCCAGCCACTCGCCCCGTCTCGTCCAGATTTCCTTCCAGGTATCCGCGTTGGTTTTCCGGTCCTTCTTGCGAAGGAGCGTTGAATAGAGCCAATGAGTCAAAATCTTGCTGAGCGGCAGGCAGTAAAACAGGATATAGCCGAAAACTTTAGCGACAGGATTCCAGTGCTGCTGCATGAGCGTCACTTTTGCCGTGAGCAGCCGGATCATCTTGTCGGCAACAACTTTTTCCGACTGCCCGCCGTAGTGGACAATTGTCGCCTCCGGCGTGATCATCGGTCGGCCGCCGCGCTTCTTTGCCCGCAGGCAAAGGTCCGCATCCTCACCATACATGAAGAACCGGCGATCAAACCCGCCAAGCTCTTCCCAGAGATTTCTTTTCATCAGCAGGAAACAGCCGGTCACAATATCGATTTCGCGAACCGTATCCCGCTTCCATCCGCCATAGCCTTCCGCATTGAAAAGGCCACTCGACGGGAAAATACCGCTCAATCCGGTAACGTAACAAAAAAGGGACCAGACCGTCATCCGCCGCCAGCAGGAGGTCGCGTTCAGGCTGCGATCCCCGAACAGGGTCCGGCCACCCCAGACGGCCGCCTTGGGATGTGCATTCGCAAACTGGACAATATTGTCGATGGCGTGATCGAGCACGACAGTGTCGGGGTTGAGCAGCAGTATATACTCCCCCGTCGCCTGTTTTGCCGCCAGATTATTGCCGTTGGCAAAGCCGACATTCTCTTTCGAGGCAATCAGGTTTATATCCGGGAATTCCGCCGCAATTGCTTCCGCCGAACCGTCTGTCGATGCATTGTCGAGGACAATAACCTCAAAGGTCACATCCTTCGCCTGCTCAAAAACCGATCGGATGCAGTCAAGGGTCAGATCGCGGGTGTTATAGCTGATTACAATAATCGATACTGTCGGATTTTCCACGCTACTCTCTTTCGTCATTCAATGGCCCCAATGGTCGACGGACCTTTCCGGGGGTTGCCATATACATCAACATTACTGAACGGTGCTTTTACACGGCCGCGCAAACCCGATTTTCCGGAAGGAGTAAAATCGCCCTTGCCCTCATCGAGAAAGCCCGCATCACCGGAAGTGATATCGATCCCGTCAACCGGCATGCTCCCGTCTCTCGGTCGCAGCAAATGGGTATTCTGGTAGGCGATTGCGTCATCGTCAAACCCATAACCCTTGAACGGCGCGCCCATGGCATAGAAGACGGAGCTGTCAATTAACACATTTCGCACTTCATTATTACGCCAGAGAAATGTCGAGTTCGGCATGGTAATGCCCGAAAAGATCAAATGGTTTGAAGGGACATGCCACTGCGAGAAAAACGGGACTCGCGAAAACAGCGGTCTAATCAGCAGAGCGTTTACAATGGCCACATTGTCGAGGGAAGAACACCCACCTGCAAATATACCCTGTGCTTCGGCATCCCGCGCAACGAGCCCGAAAATAATGAAATTTTCCATGTCGTCATTGCCGCAATAAATCTGGAAAACGTCCGGATGGAACTGAGTATCTCCACGATCAATCCCGTTTACTTCACTATTGACGATCAATCGCGACCCGCTGAAAGCGTCAGATCCTATATTTGTAAGTTTGACGTTCCTGGCGATAGCAAGGTCTGTCGCTCCGTTAGGGAAGTCGGAAAGATGAACATTAATGAAAAAAACTTCATCCCAACTCGGCGAATGGTAAAAGCCGCCCCCTGTGGTTGCGCCGGGGCCAATCATATCGCTGTCCTCCAGCCACAGGTTGCTATATTCGCCCCCTTCCGGAATGAAATAGACATTCTTGATCGTAACGCCTTTTACTTTCAACAATAACGGCAAGAACCCGCCCCCGTCATCTTCATTGAACACAGCCTTGCTCTTGTCAACACCGGGCGCTGCCGCAATCTCGACCCATCTCGAATCTGTGTCAGGCGCGGAATAACCTGATGATCCCCAGATATACTCACCCTCCATAAGATAAACGACCCCGAAAACGGCTTCATCCCGGTCGTCTTCTATGTCCTCAAGCGCTTCAAGCGCCCGTCCCGGCTGGCGGAAGGGGTTTTCCTTTGTGCCGTCTCCCCTTTTATCATCCCCCTTGCCCGACACCCAGACGATTGCATCCTGACTTCCGTCTGCCGGTTTTACATTGAAATACATCGGATCCATCTCACGCGGGATCCCTGCTGTCTTAGGAAAGACAGTAGCCTTGATTTCAACAATCGGATTTTCCGGATTAAGGGGACCGATTTTTGCCGGATCAATTGTCGTCCAGTATTCATAGGTATTCGTTCGCTTGTTCAGGGTCATGTCGGTGACAGAAAGTACGTCTCCACCATTGATCTGATAGTCAACCCGATCAACTCCGTTGATATGGAAAGCAACTATTCCGAACTGAAACGGACCGTCTATCGCCTGGAACGCAACCACATTCCAATGGGCAATGACCATTGCATCCTCACCTGAAGGTCGGATACTGGATCCCCCACTCTGGGCGCAGGCGATCTGGGTCAGCAGAATACCCAAGAAGCAAATAACTGTTCTTGTATATCTGGAAAGTCCTATTTGCCTTCGCATATCGTTCTCCTTGTTGACGAGTGAATTTGCAAACCCCGTCTTGTTTTCCTATTACGGAAATAACATTTTAGCCCGCCGATGCGGACATATTTGCGATCAATATACTTCATCATCAATCAGGAACATAGGCAGGAAGCACTCCGAGAAGCGCGCGCGAAAATGATTTAAGCTCCTGTTCCGCGGCCACTTCCGATTTGGTTGACTCAATCGGCACCGACAAACGGATCAACGCACCATCGGTGCGGGCGGAAGACAGCCCGCCCCAAAGCAGGTTGAGTTTCGCGATATATTCGTTCGCCATATACTCACCGCGCTGTTTGAACCAATAGTAAACCAGCAGCTTTTCTTCCCCATGGGTAACCAGCACCCGGTTGACCGCCACAGAGTGCCCCTCGTTCTGCAGGGTAACCTCCGTTATTTCCTCAATCTCCCAGCCTCCCGACGGGATGCAGACGCGGGGTGAATGCGGTGTACTACCGGCGGACTGCTGATCATAATATCCGATGAAAAGCGTAATCGGCGCCGCTGCCTCACTCCGATAATGACCCAGGAAATAGTCGCTCATATTCAGGATGGTTTGCTCGACGCCGGGCAACACATCCTCCTCCGCAATCATACCATCTAAGACCAGCGGAAAACTGGTAAAGGAGCGGCGATCGGGTATTTCGGGCTCAATACTCCTGAGAATCAGGGATGCGAGGACGAATGCTGCACACGGTAACATAACACTGATTACCGGACCCATCCGGACTGGCTTGTCCGCAATCACCTCGTCCGGTAGGGAGGTCTTCAGCACGCCGCCGCCGATTGTTGCCTTTTCACCCCGGTTAAGCGTCAGATAACAGGTGGCCAGCATGATCATGAAGGAAACGAGAAAGAAGACCCATCCTTCAAACAGATGGAAAAAGCCGTCCGAGATGGCCGTATCGGTCCATTCGGAAAAAGCGCCGGTCAGAAAGATGCGGACACTGTTCATGATCACGGACACGATCGCGGCGAGAACGATAAAAAGCCCCCTTTTCCAAAGCGGAATATCAAACAGCATCGCCAGCAGCACCCCGAGACCGATCATCGGGTAAAGATAACGAAGACCGGCGCATGCCTCGACCACCGCGAGCTTTACCGTTCCCATATCGATAATATTGCCGTCCTGAAATACGGAAATGCCGACGAAACGAAGCATTCCGACGCTCATGTCGGTGGACAGAAGCTGCAGGCCATATGTCAGATTCGCGGTCAGGAAGGCCGGGGGCGGCACAACGAAGGGGATCAGCAACAGGGACGGAAACACATAACGTCCATACGTCACCCCGCCAAATGTAATGAACAGGCCAAAGATCATGAGAAGCAGGCTAAGATGGCGGATATTCTCGACGCCTGCCTTTATCGCAAGACCGTAGACGGCGACGGCAACAACACAGAGAGCAACGCCGATCCAGTTACCGCGGCGATCGCTCGCCTCAAGAAGGCTGCGGCGTGCCCATAGAAGATAGAGCGCGACGGCCAGCATTAGCGGGCCATGGCTGAACTCTTCTATATTTATCCAGTCATCCCACAGCAGCAAACCGTCCGGAATATAACTAACAAGGACAAGACACAGAAAGATTGGCAGCAGGAACCGGGTCCAGTCAACGCGTTGCAGTGCCAATTCCATATGACTACTTTCGCTACCGTTCCATGGAGCCTGTCACGCGGTGGAGGCATGGGAGAGGAAGATGTGTTTCTGCCAGTACCTAGTAATAGTAGGTTTTGGCGACTTCTTCGGATTTATTCAGAACAACACCCAGCAGGTTGCTCGACTGAAGCTGCCGGCGGCAGTCCTTAACCTCGGCGGGCTTGGTTTCCCCGCTTGAAACCACCATCAGCACACAATCGACCTGCGGAATAAAGGCAATCGCATCATCCGTTGTCTTTAGCGGTGGTAGATCAAAAATACAGATGCGCTTTTCATACCGCTCCCGCAGATCGTCAACAATCGCCTTGACCTTCCGCGAGGTCAGAACTTCCGTCGAATTCTTCACCGGACGCCGGTTCGGCAACACGACAAACCGCGGAATACCCGGATTCACCAACGCATCATTAAACTCGATCTTGCCATCAAGGTAATCCGCAAAGCTATTTTCCTTCGGCAACCCGAGATACGAAGCAACACGTGGACGACGCAAATCAAAATCAACAAGAAGCGCCGTGTAATCCGTCTGCTTCGCAATGCTCAGCGCCAGATTGATCGCCACAACCGTCTTGCCGCACCCCGGAGTTGGCGATGTGATCGCCAGGGTCCGCCAGTTGTTCGCTTCCATCTTCGCCAGAACCTGTGTTCTCAGAATATCAAAGCTGATTGAGTTCGGATCCTCATTGTCCAGCGTGATGATCCGGTGGTTCTCCATATGCGACACATCAAGATCAACCACCCGCGTCTGATTATAAACAATCGGGCCATCAACAATTTCGGGATTCTGGACAATCTTCTTTGCCACACTCCCATGATGGTCACTGCCACCCTGCTTTTCTCTCGCCTTGGCGATTGCTTCTTTAATGCGTTCCACGTCAATCCCCTAAAACAATCTGACTCTGAGTCTATCGAATGCCGCCCAGAGGTTATAGAATATTTCATCCAGCGGCTCGTACAGAAAATGCACCGCCACAAGTATCAGCGCGATCGCGGCAATAGGTATGAGTGCATAAAAAATAATTTTCAGCCGCTGCTTGCTCGCTTCTTCCTGGGTGTGAATATAAGGAATGGAAACGATCGGCGGATGCTTCAGCACAGCCTCCAGCTCCGAGGCACTGCGAATTCTTTTATCAAAAAACTCGATCAGGAAGACAACGCCAATCCCGACGGCCAGCGCAAACAAGCTGCCGACGCCCATGATTTTCGGACGATCCGGTGACCATGGCTCGGTTGGCACGACAGGCGGTTCAAGCAGCACAAAGCGCTCGGCCTTTTTCTCTTCTTCAAGATTCTGGGAGAGCTGGGCCTGGGCCTGCTTGGATTCAAATGAATTCAACTTGTCCAGAAGGTCTTCATAGGTCCGGTTCAGACTTGCAAACCCGCGCTCAACCTGCGGTATTTCCAGTATAATCCCTTCAAGGTCCTTAACTCTCTTGCTCGCCTGATTTATCTGCTGACGCATTTCGGCGATTTTCTCATCCGTTGCAGCAATACGGACCTGAAGGGTTTCAACAACCGGATTATAAGCACTATTCGATGCTGACTGCCCCTGGGTTGCTGCGGCCAAAGCCTCTGCCGTTTCCGCTTCCACCTGTGCTTCAAGAACGGCAATACGTTTCTTCAGCGCAATAATGTCGGGATGTGAATCGGTCAGACGGGTAGACGCATCCAACAGATTATCCTTAAGAGTCGCCAGATTCCGCGCAAGTTCGGATTGCTCCAGGCCGCCATCGGCCGAGCGGCCCGTTCGAGCTGATGTCAGTTCAATCTGCAGATATCGTTTTTCTTCTTCCAGCGCCCGAATATCCCGGCGCATATCCCGGATTTCGCCTTCAGTGCGTTCCAGCATATTTTGCCGCAACCCGAGATGCTCCGGCAAGGCATCCTTGTTTTTCTGCTTATAGGCAACAATCTCGCTTTCAACCTTCGCCAGCTGGCGGCGGACTTTTTCAGCCTCTTCCGAAAGGAAAGCGGTTGCTTCTGTCGCCCGTTCCGTCCGCGTGCGAACATTTTCACTCAGAAAGAGAGTTACCAGCTCATTCGCCACATCCGTTGCAATTTGGGGATTCTCATGATTGAACGATACGGTGAAAGCAATTGTCGTCTCCCCCCGGCGACCCGCGCCCATGGACGACGTGATAACATCAATCCAGATGTTAGCCTGCATTCTTTCCACAAGGCTGGACACTGTCATGACCCGGCGATCATTTCCGTAAACATTGTACTTGTCGATGATCTTGAGCAAATTTTCCCGCGTCATAACCCGCTGCTCAATCATCTTGATGCGCTGATTAGGGTCTGTGTTGACAGTCGATTCAACAAGATCGGTGGAGATTTGCTGTGTTTCAACCAGAATGGTGCCTTCCGACGAATATGTCGGCGGCAGAATAAGCCCGACAACCACACTTCCAATCATAATAAGAACAAATGGAATCAGAAAAAACAGAAACCGTCTCTTTGCCGCATTAATGATCGACCCGAGATTTATCGGCGATGATTCTTCTTCCTGTATTGCAAAATCCTGGCTCATTTTATTGCTCGAGTCCGTTCAACTAAATCAACGTAAATAATTTTCGTCCAGCGCTTTATCCGCTCATCCTTATGGTTAATTATTTTACAACCCCTCAAGTCGATCAACAAACACCATAGGCCCTTTTAGGCTCAAAGAGTTAAGGAATGGTTGGTAAATGATATAAATTAGCAACATTATACTAATTTTTACGTTCTCCTGGGCAGTTCCGACAGTCCAGAATAAAATCTGTAAGACTTCGGAAACCGGGAGAAACCATACTTTCAACCGTCCCTTTGTCCGCATCGGCGGTGCAATTGTCAAGTAATGATATGGTTAATAGGCGTTTTTATTTATAAATCCGACGAACACCGTCATAACCAGTATCTGAAGGTCGAAAAACAGCGACCAGTTCTCGACATAGTAAGTATCATAATTCACCCGGGCTTCCATTTTTTCCAGCGTATCCGTCTCGCCGCGATAGCCCTTTACCTGCGCCCATCCGGTAATGCCAGGCTTCACCTTATGGCGGGCAAAATAGCCGTCGATCAGGGTCGAATACTCCTCATTATGATCAATGGCATGCGGTCGCGGTCCAACAAGCGACATCGTGCCATTGACGACATTAAAAAGCTGCGGCAACTCATCCAGGCTGGTCCGGCGGATAAATTTTCCAACCCGCGTAATACGGGGATCATCCTTCGATGCCTGAACCGTCCTTTTGCGCTCTTCGCCGTCATGGTACATAGAGCGGAATTTATAGATCTCAAATATCTTGTTGTTATAGCCATAACGCTTTTGCTTAAATAAAACCGGGCCCTTGCTCTCCAGCCGGATGGCCAGCGCAATTATCAGCAAGACCGGCGAGAAGACCAGCAGCGCCAGCGATCCAAGAATACGATCTTCCAGAGCCTTTACAACAATCTTGAAACCGGACAGGGGTGAATCTACCACCTCAATCATCGGGATACCGCCAAAATGGTTGGGTGACGGGCGATAGGGAAAACGGAAACCGACCAAGTCCGAGACCAGATGCACATGGGCTGGCAACTGGCGAAGACGGCTGACGATTTCGAGCTGCCGTTCATCTGCATTCCAGGGCAGCGCGACAATGATGTCATCAACATGGTTTTTGCGGACGAACTGGATCAGAGCATCAATGTTCCCCAGCAACGGATAGCCCGCAATCGTCGGGGCAACACGTCCGATGCGATCATCAAAAATGCCGACAACCTTGTTCACCACAGGTTTTTCATCCGCCAATTGCCGCAGCAACTGTTCTGTCTGTTTACCACCGCCCAGGACAACGACTTTTCGTGTACATAATCCGCGGCTTGCAAGATAATTAATGATAAAGAAAGCAACCAGCCGGTAGATCAGGATCACGGCGAAAGACGCCAATCCGAAGCTGTAAACCCAGATACGCGAATAGTCGTCCGATACTTTGAGCGAAAAGCCAACTGCCAGCAGCAGCATAAAGGTTGTCATGCAGACAATCGCGAGGTTTGGCAGGTTGGTCAGCGGCGCAAGAAGCGTTGAAAAGGAGTAGATGCCGCCATAGCGCCCCAGAAAGAAAAAGATGAACAGGGTCAGAACAACGGCGTATAGATACTTGTCGTGAGTGAGCAGGTTCCCACCGATAACCACATAATAGGTGACATATCCTGCCGAAAACAGCCAGAGTATATCCAGGACATTGAAAATGCGCGACAAGACACGTGAAGACAGGGGATATCCACCAGCGTAAACGGGTCCATCCTCGGCTACGGTCTTTCCGCCGCTCAGTCCCTTCTCCGGTATCTTGTTCAATGAATTACTCCGATAACAGGCGCCATTGCCACTCTGCTTAAAAACCTAATGTCATACTTCGGCTGATAAAGCTTATCTCGACGGCGCCTACAGAAAATACTACAAACCATGAATCTATTGATAACAACCTACATTGATTATCGTTAATTTTTTATAAACTGCACATGACCGGAACACTAATGTCTGTGAATATTACTAAGTTCCAAATTAATTACCGTCTTGCTTATTTCCTGTGGGGGTTTGGCGTCATTACACTTATGGTGTTATCCCTCCTACCCCCTGGAAACGAACCTTCTTTCACCGGCCTGGTGAATGATAAAGTCAGGCATTTTACGGCTTATGCCTGTGTCGCCCATATAGGCTGTCACGCCGGGCGGAACTGGTATAAACGAAGCCTGCTTTGCGCGCTTACGCTCATCGTAAGCATCGCAATCGAATTTCTCCAGCCATTTACCGGGCGGGACTTTGAAGTTCTGGATATTGTGGCAAATTTATCAGGCGTTACGGCGGGAGCGGCCCTCATGGCGCTCCTCCTCTATTGGCGGAGCCGCTGAAACCCCTTAATCCTGCCTCACGGACCGATCCCATAGGGAAATCTGCACGCCGTACCGATCTTCCTCAATTTCGAGATTCGCTGTTCCTGCTTTCCAGGCGAACTGATGCGCGCTGTCCGAAGCGCTGGCCGTCCCGTATTTGCGTTCCAGCTCTTCAATAATACCGAGGTTTTGGAGGGTTTGATCCGGCAGGCTCGCATCGATTTTCCATATCCGGTGGCCGGCAGCGGGTGGGCTGTAGTTGATGCGGTACCGAATGCGACCGCCTTCTTTCTCCAACGGCACAACACAGACCATCACAAGAACAGGCCCGCTTTCTCCTTGATAACGGCTTTCCGCCACGCAAGCTCCGCCCTCAATTCGATGGACGGGATTATCGGGTCCCAGTTCATACCCTGTTTCCTTCAGCAGGGCCTGACCAAGCGGTACTTCCGCTGGCGGCGGAGGTGCCGCACAGCTACTTAAAAGCAAAGCCACGCTGGCGCCGACCACAAAAAAGCGCCCCAGACCAATATCCCGTTTCACCAAGATCCCCCGTATTCCCAAATAAACGCCCGACAGACTCTTTAAGCTGCTCTCTGAACCCGCTCCTGCGTCAACTCGACTTCCCGCAGGATATCATGCGGATTGTCAAACCGGCGGATTGCCATAAACAAAGGCCCTGCCTCCTCATAGCTCCGGGCCAGAAGCTTGATCCATTGCTTTAGCCGGCCCGCCTGGCGCCAAGGGTTGTTCATTGCCTTGATCAGATGATGATATTCGGCAATCAGCCCCAGAATTCTGATCCAGTCGAACGCCGTCTGTGCAGTATTGTTGTCGCGGCCTGCGGCAATTTCACGGCCAAGGCTGGGCCGGGCGATAACGCCACGGCCGATCATGACATGTTCCGAGCCACTTACTTTCCGGCAGTTGCGATAGTCATCGGGCGTCCAGATTTCACCATTGGCGACAACGGGAATGTCCAGCCGTTCGACAATCGGGCGGAGATACTCCCAATGTGCGGGCGGCCTGTAACCCTCCATCTTGGTGCGCGCATGAACGGTGAGTTTCCCCGCTCCTCCTTCCGCGATGGCAAGGGCATTTTCCATGGCCAAAGTCTTTTCGGAAAAGCCGAGCCGCATCTTTGCACTAACCGGGACTGTGTCGGGCACCGCCTTGCGAACTGCCGAGACAATCATATTGAGCCGGTCCGGCCATTGCAGCAAGGTCGCCCCGGCGTCATGCCTGTTCACGGTTTTGGCGGGACAGCCGAAATTGATATCGATCCCCGGCGCGCCAAGCTCGGCAACGAAGGCCGCATTCTCGGCCATGACCTGAACCTCGCCGCCCATGATCTGAACATGCACGGGAACCCCTGCCGGGGTTTTTCCGCCCTGCTTCAGCTCCGGGCAGTAGTTGTAAAAGACCGATGCCGGAAACAGATTCTGGCTGACGCGCACAAATTCGCTGACGCAGAGATCAAAGCCGCCAATGCGGGTCAGAATATCGCGCATATATACATCGACGACCCCTTCCATCGGGGCCAGCGTGACTGTCGCCAAAGCGTCTATTCCTCTATTTTCCTTGACATATTTTAATGTTAAAATAGCGACAAACGTAAAGAATGAAAGATATTTGAGCTGTCATAGGGGCAACTCGCCGCAGAAGGAAGACCCATAATGAGTGAATTTCTGGTTGGCCTGGACCAAAACCACGGCAATGTAACGGATTTGCAGGAATTCACGGATGAAACGGCGGCATTTGACCGAATTTCCGCTCTATATGACGAAAATGTCGAGAAAATAAAATCGCGATTTGCCGAGTTCGAGGCGGGAGACCGGACCAGCCCGGCCGGTCCGGCCTATTATCCCTATCTCGGCCTCACCGTTGAATCCACGGATATCAACCGCACCGGAAAACGATCTTACGGCAAGATCGATGCCGCCGGCACGTTCGGCGCCACGCTGACGCAGCCGAAACTTTTCGAGAGTTATTACAAGGAACAGATCCGGCTGATCCTGAAGAATCACCAGCGCCCGGTCTATGTCGGCCTGAGCGACAGGCCGATGCCGCTCCCTTTCGTTATTGAATCCGCCTCCTCCGATGTTTCCGCCAACGATATTCCGGCACTTCAGGCCATCTTCACCATGCCGGATCTGGCGAACATCAACGACAGCATTGCCAATGGCACCTATGTCCCCGTTGAGGGAATACCCCGTCCGCTGGCGCTTTTTACCGCGGAACGGGTGGATTACTCCCTTGCCCGCCTGTCCCATTATACCGGCACCATCCCGGAGCATTTCCAGCGCTTCGTGCTGTTCACCAACTATCAGCGCTATGTCGATGAATTTGTCGATTACGGCAAGAAACAGGTACTGGAGGGGAGTGAATATAGCGCCTTTGTCGAGCCGGGGAATGTCATTACACCTAACCCGAACCTGACGGATGAGCCTGTGAGCGGGATCGCCCCCAGCCATCTTCCCCAGATGCCCGCCTATCATCTGGTCGGGGAAAAGCATATGGGCATTACGCTGGTCAATATCGGCGTCGGGCCGTCCAACGCCAAGACAATCACCGACCATATCGCAGTTCTGAGGCCCCATTGCTGGCTGATGGTCGGCCATTGCGGCGGGTTGCGCCATACTCAGCGGCTCGGTGATTTTGTCCTCGCCCATGCCTATGTGCGCGAGGATCATGTGCTGGATGAGGATATTCACCCCTCCGTTCCGCTCCCCGCCATTGCTGAAATACAGGTCGCCCTGACCGAGGCGGTCGCCCGCGCGGCTGATGTTTCCTCCGGCGGCAGCGATATCAAGGAGCATTTCCGCACCGGAACCGTCTATACGACAGATGACCGCGACTGGGAGCTGCGCCATAAGGAGCTGGCGGTGAGATTCAACCAGTCCCGCGCCATTGCCGTCGATATGGAAAGCGCCACCATCGCCGCCAACGGGTTTCGCTTCCGGGTTCCCTACGGCACCTTTCTATGTGTCTCCGACAAGCCGATCCACGGGGAAATCAAGCTCCCTGGCATGGCCAACAAGTTCTATGAAGGGCGCACGGCAAAGCATCTTCACATCGGGATTGACACCCTGCAGCAACTTCGCCTGCGCGGCGTTGAAAGCCTGCATTCCCGAAAGCTGCGCAGCTTTGACGAACCGGCCTTTCGCTAGGCCGATCTGTTTGCCGCAAGATGCGGAATTATCAGGCCTGCGAGATGTTCACACAGGCTTGGTGACAGGTCGTGTCCCATTCCCGTCACCAGTTCCAGCTTCGCGCCCGGAATAAGGCGCGCCGTGTCCATGCCCGCTTCCGGCGGCACCAGCGCATCATCTTTTCCGTGAATCACGAGGGTTGGCGCCGTGACGCCCGGCAGCTCCGACACCCGCGGGTTCGACGCAAGCACCGCAGCATACTGGCGCATATACCCCGCCGGGGAATAATTCCGCGCCACACAGGCGCGAATATGGTTCCGGAGTTCCTCCCTGTCCCAGCGATAGCCCGGACTGCCGATGACATCATTTACCTTCAGGCCGAATTCCACGACATCCTCAACGTCCTGGCTGGCGGGGGCCGTCATCAGGACAGCCGTTGCGGCAGGCGTTGACGGCGGAAGCTGCCGGTTGCCGCTGGACGACATGATAGATGTCAGGGAATGAACTTTTTCCGGATAGAAAATCGCCATCAGCTGCGCAATCATGCCGCCCATCGACATGCCGACAATATGCGCCCGATCGATGGAAAGCCCCTCCATCAGCGCGGTAAGGTCGGCGGCCATCTGGCTTAAATGATAGGGCACAGCGGGCGCCTCGCCGTTCTGGAGCTGCTGCATGATTTGGCCAAGATCCGGGATCCCCTTTTCGTCCAGCTTTTGCGACAGGCCGATATCCCGATTATCGAAGCGGATGACAAGAAATCCCTCTGCAGCGATGCTCTCGCAAAAGGCCGTCGGCCAGTCGATAAGCTGAAACCCTAGGCCAGCGATCAGGAAGACGGCCGGATTTCCGGCATCGCCGAAGGTTTCATACTCAAGGGAGAGGCCGTTACAGATCATATTTGTCATGGAAGAGGGTCCTTTTCTAACTAAAAAAAGCGGGCCCGAAAGACCCGCTTTTTCATATTCATTTTTCCGCGCTTCGCGTCAGCTTGCCGACTTGATCCAGTCTTTAATCGCGCTTTCCGGAGATGCGCCGACCTTCGTCGCCGCAATCTGTCCGTCCTTGAACAGCATCAGCGTTGGAATGCCGCGCACACCATATTTCGTCGGCGTGTTCGGGTTTTCATCGATGTTGACCTTGGCAATCTTCAGACCGTCGAATTCTTCACTCTTGGAGATTGAATCAAGGGCCGGGGCAATCTGCTTACAAGGACCGCACCATTCTGCCCAGAAATCGACCAGAACCAGGCCAGAGCTATCTAAAACATCTTCCTTGAAGGAAGCGTCGGTGACTTTCGTAGTGGTCATAATATCCTCATTTCAGGCAATAAATATCGAAGCTCTCCGGCACCCCGGCGGAAACTTCCTGTGCCTATAATTACGTATCACAACTTGTATCGTCAAGTGAACAAGCTCACAGAATCTCCAGCGGCAGACTCATCAGATGCGGGCCTTCTGTCCATAAAAGCGCACATTTCACCGCTTTTTCAGGGTACATTTCGGCCATTGAGCGCCGATAAAGCGACATTTGCCTTATATATATGGCGGGAACTTTCTCGATTTCTCTCGGAGACGGGCGGTTTGTCTTGTAGTCAATAATCAGGATTTCGTCCTCCCCGACGAGCAATCGGTCGATCTGGCCCGATAGCACGCGCCCCTCAATAACACCGCTGATCGGCACCTCGGCCATACTGTCAGGGCCGAAAATCGCCGAAAACTCCGGGTCATTGATAACGGCCATGGTCTCCTTCAGGATTTCCGCCTGTCCGGCCTCGTCAAGTCCGTGGACAGGTCGGGCCAGCCAGCTCGCCGCGGCGCGTTCGCGATTCTCAGGGCTTATGGACGGCAGTGTTTCCAGCAGCCGGTGAATCAGCAGCCCGCGATGGAAGCGTTTTCCATCGTCCCCGCCGAGAGGTGAGGACACCGTCGTCTCGTCGGGATCGCGGGATGGCACCAGCGGACGGGGCGGGACAGGCTCTTCCGGTGCCGACTGCCTGATCCAGCCGGGCAGCAGCGCCTGCGCTTGCGGGGCAGCATCCTCTTTTAGCTGCTTCTCAACCACCTCCCCGCTGGACCAGCGCCGCGCCACCTCGCCCCAGGGAAGCTCAACCTCTTCGACGCCCTCGCCAAAGGCCGGATCGATCAATTCGTACCAGCAGTTTTCGCCGCGTCTGTTCTTGCCTTCCCAACCGCAGATATAAAGCCGGTCCTCCGCCCGGGTGAGCGCCACATAGAGCAGGCGCTTTTTCTCCTCCAGCTGCCGGTCTTTCGCCAGCTGGCGCGCCTCGGCGGTGAGCGGATCGTCATTGCCCGTCTTCACCGGCCAGAGCGGGAACGGGATGTCCCCCTCCGTCCAGAAAACCGTCGAATTTTTCGACGATCTCGACGTCTGGCATGTATCGGGAAGGAAAACGATCGGGGCCTGAAGCCCTTTCGATCCATGTACGGTCAGCACCCGCACCTCGTTGCGTCCCTGCTCCATATCGCGCTTGACCTCGGCCGCCCCGGCTTCGATCCAGTGCAGGAAAGACTGAAGCGAGCTTGCCTCGGTCCGCTGGTACCCGAGCGCGAGCGACAGAAACTCTTCGATCGGATCCGCCGCTTCCTCGCCAAGCCGCGCGAGCAATTTTTCCCGCCCGCCCAGGCGGCCCAGAATATCGGCAAAAAACTCATAGACCGGGACGAAATCGGCCCGGGCAAGCAGTTCGCCGAGAAACGCCCGTGCCTTGTCGAAGACGGGCAACCCCGTCCTGTTCTCGCGCAGCGCGCGCCAGAGGCTGTCCTTGCGGTCATAGGCCAGTTCGAACAGCTGATTGTCATCACAGCCGACAAAGGGGCTTTTGAGAATGACGGCAAGGGTGAGGTCGTCTTCTGGCAGCAGGACAAACCGCGCCAGCGCCAGCAGGTCCATCACCGCAAGTTGTTTCGTCAGCACCATCCGGTCCGTGCCCGCGACCGGAATATCGGCAAGCTTGAGCGCGCGCACGATATTGCTGAAAAAGCTGTTCCGGCTTTGCACCAGGATCATGATGTCCCGCGGGGCAATCGGCCGCCCGGTCGCGCTTAACACCTCGCCATTCTCCAGCCAGCGGCGAATCTGCAGCGCGATATTTTTCGCGAGCTGCGCCGCGGGCTTGCTGTCGAGATTTTGCGCCATGGGCATTTCCCAGGGGTCCGCCGCCTCGATATCCGGCGGTTTCACCGTTGGCCAGATTTCGACCAGCCCGGCCTCGCCGGTCCGGCGGACAAGATGCTTGATCTCATCCCCTGCCGCCGTAAGGCCGCGCCGCGCCGTCTCATCCGCAAACACCCGGTCGACAAGATCAAGAACGGCATCCGTTGAGCGGAAGGAAAGGTCGAGCGGGACATTCCGCCAATCCTTCTCCGCATCGCTGGCGCGCGCCTCGAACTCCCGCCGCATGACATCGAAAGTGGCCGGATCGGCGCCCTGAAAGGAATAAATCGACTGCTTCTCGTCGCCGACAACAAACAGGGTGCGGTCGGCTTCCACCGCGCCATATCCGGTAAAGAATTCCTCGGCCAGCGCCGCGATCACCTGCCACTGTTCGGCGCTCGTATCCTGTGCCTCGTCAACAAGGATATGCTCGATCCCGCCATCTAGCTTGAACATCACCCAGGGCGCAATACCGGCCCCGGTCAGCAAATCGCGGGTTTTCAAGATCAGATCGTCATAATCGAGCCGCCCGCGCAGCGCTTTCTCCGCTTCATACCGGTCTATCAATGCCGCGCCAAGGCGGATCAGCGCCGATGTCGAGGCCAGGACACGGGCCTTTTTGATATTCTCCTGAACCCGCGCCAACCGCTCCGCCTCGGCGGAGAGCACATCCAGAATTTCCGGCATGGAATCAACAACGGCATTGGTTGCAAGCTTCGCCTTGACCGTGCCGGCTTGCGTGAAAAAGGCGGAGACATAATCCCAGAAGAAGTCTTCCCGCCGATCCGGTTTTAGGAGCCATGGCGCCATTTTCTCCGCCATCTTAACGTCACTCTTGCCGCCCGGCAGAAGATGGTCCACCGCCCGGCGCAAGGCAATGCCGTCAAAGGTCGTCTCACGGGAAGCGCGGGCGATCAGATGGGCTTCTGTCGCCTCCGCATCAATCCCGATTTTCTTGGCGAGGGCGGAGATCGCGGCATTTGTTCCGCCCATCTCCCGCCGCAGCGCCATAAGCCGGCTGCGGTTCCGGGCAATGGTCGCGAGGAGTTCCGTAAAGCTCTCCTCATCAACCTTTTCGCTGATCAATTGCAGCGCCGCCCCGAGGGACACATTCTCGGGCTTGCGGCAGTCAAGCAGGGTATCATCGCGGGCGATCTGCATGATCTCGCCCGCGCTCCGCTCATCCATGACTTCAAAGTTTGGGGAAAGCCGGGCTTCCAGCGGGAACCGCCCAAGAACGGATTCGCAGAAAGAGTGAATGGTCTGTATTTTAAGCCCGCCCGGCGCATCGAGGACACTCGCAAACAGCCGCCGCGCCCGCATCATTTCGGCCTCCGTCGCCGTCCGGCCGATCAGCTCCCTGAGGCTGGCCGTGAGCTCCGCGTCCGTCATGATCGACCAGCCCCCCAGCATCCCGTTGAGGCGGTTGGCCATTTCCGCCGCCGCCGCCTTGGTGAAGGTGATACAGAGAATTTTTTCTGGTCGCGTCCCGGCAAGCATCAGGCGCAGGCTACGTTCCACCAGCACCCGCGTCTTTCCCGATCCGGCGGAGGCTGACACCCAGACGGATTTTTCGGGATCCGCCGCCGCCTTCTGCCGGGCGATGCCGTTTTCAAGCAGTACGTCGAGGCTCATTCCGGATCCTCCCCGCTTGACCATTCCTTGACGCGCGCCAAATGCTCATAGTCATTAAAGCGATAAGGCAGATCCGGGCGCGGACAACTGAGGTAAGGCGTTGCCTGCCGATCGAACTGCGCAATCAGCCGCACCAGCCCGTCATAGGCCTCATCCGCCAGCGTCTCTGCGGGGGACCCCTTGCTGCCGCCCGCTTGACGGAATTCTCCCGCCGGATCGGCACCGCTCAGTTTGATATAGGCAAGCTCGCTGACCGGGGCGACCGTGATCCCGGGAAATCCCCGCCGCGCCAGCATGGCCGCTTCCAGCGCCAGCTGCGGGGAGACGCCGGTCTCCACCTCCGTCGGCGAGGGCAGCATGCCGGTTTTATAATCGAGAATGGACAGGCTGCCGTCAGTCGCCTGATCGATCCGGTCCGCGGTACCGCTCAAGGTAAAATCGGCCGCCGGGGAGGGAATTCTGATTTCCCCCTGTGCCTCGGTCCTTAGCGTTTTGAAATTTTTACGCCGCGCTGTTTCGAAGGCAATAAACCAGTCCGCGATCCGTTCAAACCGAGGCCACCAGAAGGCCCAGACGGACGGATAGGAGAGCACATCACCGAAAGCTTCCTGCCCGTACTCCAGCAGTGCCTCGCGCCCGTTCTCCGGCAGACGGTCCGGAAATTCCTCTATGAATTTTTCAAGAGCCGCGTGAATAAAGGTGCCTTTATCGGCGGCGGAAGGATCCATCGCAATCTCATCGAGCGGGCGCAGCTTCAGTATCTGGGCGGCGAAGATGGAATAGGGGTCCTTGATCCATTGCTCGATGCGGGTAACCGACAGGCGGCGCGGTCGGGCCGCGACGGGCGGGGTCGGGCGCGGCGCAAGAACGGGTTCGTAGGTCACCGGCTGGTCAAACTGCCGCTGCCAGCTCAGGATTTTCTCCGCCCCCGCCGTATCGAGCGACATGCCGAACTTTTCGAGCAGGGTTTCGAGACGAAGAAGCCAGCGCGAGGGAACCGTCGGGGTTCCGTCAATTTTTCCCGCTCGCGTCATCACGACTTCCGCCGCGCCGAACGCCTGCTGAAAGTCATGGGCGGAAAGGCCGATTTTCTGCTCCGGCAGCGGCAATCCGAATTTTTCCCGCATCGGACGGCTCATCCATGGATCGCTCCCGGCATCCGGTGGCCAGCTTCCCTCATTCAGGCCACCAAGAATAACCAGATCGGCGCGGCCAAGCCGTCCTTCAATCGGGCCCCATATTTGCAGGCGCGGGTGCAGCCCGTATTGCGGGCGCACCATCCGCCCGCGCATCAGGTTATCGAGAAGCTCCGGCCAGGACGCGGGATCGAACTCATCAATCACATCAGCGGCCCGCAACAACTCCGAGATAAATCCGGCGGCCGCTTCCCCGAAATTGCCCTGCCAGAGAGCCGACCCCTCTTCCCCCTCGGGACGGGACAAGATTTCCGCAAAGGCGATGAACCGGGTCAGGAAATCGGAAAAGTCGACCGTGCGCCGGGCTGCCAGCTGTTCGAGGGAGGCGGCTGTTTCCGCGAGTTCCAAAAACCAGTTCCTGAGCTCTTCCCCGGCTTCACTGTCTTGCAGCGCCCGCGCAATCCCGGCGAACCCTGATGCCGGGCGGGGACCGCGTAATATCGCCAGTTCCAGCGCCCGCACATGACGGCGGAACGTCTGGGGGAGGGCGCCGCCGGTAGCCAAGGGATGTTTCAATGCCGCAAGGAGGGAAACCGGCTCCGCCTCACTTTCGACCATCCGTGCCAGAAGCCGCAGGAAAACACCCGGCGGAGACTGATCGAGGCTGATACCGGCGCTGTCATCCACCTCGATATCCCAGCGGCGCAGCTCCGCGCCCACCCGCCGTGAAAGATCCCGGTCCGGTGTAATCAGCACAGCCGTCTTGCCCTCGGTTTCCAGCGCCTCGCGCAGCAACAGCGCGATCGACTGCGCCTCACTCTGCGCATCCAGACAATCGAGCCGCCGGAGACCGGAAAGTGCCTCCCTGTCCGGCGCTTCCGCCAGTTGCCACTGATCGCTCGTCTCTGCCGGCCGGAGCACTTCCGCCAGCAGGGCCATCCGCGCCGCGGAGGATGTCCGGGCACTCTCATCGCTGAGATTAATCACATCGTCGCGCGAGAGTTCAAGCTTGTCGAGAAGAAGCGCGAGGCCATGCTGGGCATGGGTGGCGTCATTCCGGGCAGCGTTCCAGCTTTTCTCATCAAGCTGGCGGTCCAGCCCGGGCAGGATCACCGTGCCGTTCGGCATTTCCGCCACTGTTTTCAGCAGGAGCGCCGTGGCCGGGATCGAGCCGGTTGACCCGATCGCATAAACCGGCGCCTCCGGCGGGTTCTGCTGCCAATGCTCGACCTGCGCCCGCATCAGCAAATCACGGCGAAGCGCCGGATCGACAGCGCCTTCCGCGGTCAGGATTGCGGGCCAGTTCAAACTCAGGATTTCGAGGAATTCCAGCGTGATCTGCCAATGTTCGGCATATTCCGACGGGACGAGATTTTTAAGATCCTTGAGATCCAGCCCTTCCGTCTGCACCTGATCAAGAAAGCGGGCAAGCGCCGATGCAAGGCCCGCCGCCTCGGCAAGGCCGCCCGAGCTGTCGTTTCGCGCCTGTATCAGGCGGCTCAGCAGGAGCTGGCGCCTGAGCGGATCGATGGCGGGAGGAAGCGCCAGCAGCTTTTCGCCGGCACCGCCAATGGCAAGATCACTCTCCAGCAGGAGTTCATCTTCTTCGACATCCCCGATCGGGCGCATGCGCGGCAGCATCATGGGGCGACCGGCCGTTTCCCGCAAAAACGCCTTTTGCAAAGCCCGCGCCGCCCGGCGGGTCGTGGTAAGCACCGTAATTTCGCTCAGGCTTCGGGTGCTGGCGCCATGGCGCCTCAACAGTTCCTTCGCGACCACATCGACGAAGCCGAATTCCGCCGGGATATTGAGGACAGTCCTTTTTGCAACAGCCCCGGCCATCACGCCCCTTCGATTATCCGGCTTGCCTCCGCCAGCGCGTCCGGCGTGCCGACATGCAACCATTGCCCCTCATGGGTGACGCCGTACAGGCGTCCTGTAGAGGCGGCCTTGTCATACAGGAGATTCAGGGAAAACGCGCCTTCCAGCATCCCGTCGAAGAGCCGCGGATTGATGAGCTGCACACCGGTGAAGAGATAAGGCGCGGCGCTTCCCTTTGTGCGCCGGATCAACCTGCCGCCCTCCTCCAAATGAAAATCGCCCTGCCCCGCATATCCGACAGCCGTTTCAACCGGATGCAGCAGCAGCAGAATATCCATCTCTTCGGGCTGCCACCGGGCATACATCTTGCGAAGGGAGCTCGGGCCGCTGTCACGGACAATAACGTCGGAGTTGAGCACGAAAAAAGGCGCCTGACCTAGAAGCGGCAATGCCTTCCTGACCCCGCCCCCGGTTTCCAGCAAGGCCTCCGTCTCATCGGAAAGTGCGATGTCGAACCCCGGAACAGCCTCGACATACGCCGAAATCTGCTGCGCCAGATGATGCTTGTTGACGACGACATAGTGGATACCGGCAACGCCGAGCAACTCAAAGCAATAATCGATCAGCGCGCGACCGGCGACCTTGACCAGGGGTTTGGGCGTTTTATCCGTTATCGGGCGCAGGCGGCTGCCAAGCCCCGCCGCCAGGATCATCGCCCGCATATCGGAAATATCCGGTAGACCCGTCATGACCGCCCCTCGCCTATCGTCAGGTCCAGCCAATTGCGCAATGCCGCAAGCCCGGGATGGGCGAGGTTGCCGACAAGATGTCTCTGCATGCGCGGGATCATATCAAGATACTTTCTCTTTCCCTCAACTTTTGCAAGGCGGATGAAGATCCCCATGATCCGGAGGGCCCGGTGGGCCCCGAGTATGGCGTATGATTCGCGAAACGCCGTTTCCTCTACGCCTGTTGCATCGAGATAATGATACATCATTTCCTCCGCCAGCGGTTCCGCCACATCGCGGCGCGCGTCCTGCAGAAGTGAGACAAGGTCATAGGCGGCGGGGCCTGAAAGCGCATCCTGAAAATCGAGCAGGCCCAGCGCCTTCAGCCCGTCGCGATTTTGAAGATAAATCAGGTTTTCGGAGTGAAAATCGCGCAGCAGCATGACATCGGGACCGACGCGCATCCGGGGCAGCAAATTCTCCCAGATTTCCAGATAAAAAGCGCGCGGTTCCGCTTCCAGCGATTTGCCGGTTTTCTCCGGTATGTAATAATCCAGAAACATCTTGTTCTGGTCGCGGACATAGTCATCGGAAAATACTGGAAGGAACGGTGGGACCGGCGACTTCGCAAGATCAACAAGAAAATCCACAGCAAGCTCATAGAGCGGCTCTTCCGGTTCCCCGGCTGCAAAAATCCGAGCAAAAACATCGTCACCCAGATCTTCAAGCAACAAAAATCCCTGTTCCGACTGATCGGCCATTATCTCCGGCGCAGAGTATCCAAGCCCCCGCAATGCCCGGGCTATGGTCACAAATCCGCGGACGTCCTGAGGGGGCGGCGCATCCATAAGGATCAGGCTCTCCTCGCCTGAGGTAACCCTCTCATACCGGCGGGAGGAGGCATCCCCGGCAAGCGGCTCACGCGATGCGCCCTCAAGATTGTTTTCCGCCAGAAAGGACATCAGCAGGTCTTCACGCATTCTGACGCTCCGCGATGTCCCCCAACCGCCGTCGCCACTGGTCATCACCATAAAAGCTGAACAGACGCGCCTCACTGTTCCCGGCATCCTCCGCCGTGATTTCTATCCGCAAATTGCTCTCCGGCAGGTAACGGCCCAGGCGGTCCGGCCATTCAATAACAGAAACCCCGCTGTCAAATGCCTCGTCGATATCAAGCTCGAACGCCTCTTCCGGTGCTTCCAGACGATAAAGATCATAATGATAAAGACAGAAGTCATCGAAATCATAGGTGAGGAGGAGGTTGTAGGTCGGGCTCGGCACGTCGATTTCTTCCCTGGCCAGCGCCCGGACAAGGGCGCGGACGAAGGCGGTTTTGCCAGCACCGAGGGTTCCTCCCAAGGCAATGATATCCCCCGGCTTGAGAATCTCCGACACCCGCTCCGCCAGGGCTGCGGTCTCGGCAAGCGATCTCACCTCGCTTTGTAAAATCAGGGAATGCGCCATAACGCCGCTCAGGATCCTTCCGTCATCGGCAGCGGCTCCACCGCGAGGGAGGGAGGCAGATAGCAGCAGACTGTCGTGCCGACATTTTCCTGCGATGTCAGTTCCACCCGGCCGCCGTGCAGTTCGATGAAGCTGCGGACCAGTGACAGCCCGAGACCGGCACCGGCGTTCTGCTTGGTCGTATCGCCCTTGGAGAATCGCTCAAAAATCTGCTCGATCTGGTCCTCGGCGATGCCCTTTCCCGTGTCCTTGATGGTGATCTCGAAGCCGTCAGAGTTCTTATGGGCGGAGAGGGTTATATGCCCTTTGGCCGGTGTGAACTTGATGGCGTTGCTGAAAAGATTGAAGACGACCTGCTTGATACGGCGCTCATCCACTTCGATAAGGCCGAGGTCGTCGTCAATGTCCGTTTTGATTTCAAGGTGCCGCTTTTTCGCCCGCTCCTGAACCATGGTGACCACATTCTGAAGCGTTGAGGCAATGTCCACAGGCGCCTTTTCAAGCTCCATCCTGCCCGCCTGGATATTCGCCATATCCAGAATATCGTTTATCAGCAGCAGGAGATGGTCGGAACTGTCGAGGATGCCCTGACCATATTCGACCTGTTTGTCATTGAGCGGCCCGAAAAACTCCTTCACCAGAATTTCCGCAAATCCGATGATGGTGTTGAGCGGCGTCCTGAGTTCATGGCTGACGCTTGCCACGAATTCGGTTTTCATCTTATCGGCGGCTTCCAGCGCTTCATTGCGTTCGCGCAAGGCCCTCTGTGCCCGCAACTCATGGGTCACATCGACATAGGTAAAGAGCACATTGCCGTCGGGAAGCGGGACCCGGTTGAAGTCGATAATATTCCCGCCCGCATGGTCGATACGGCCACTGGCGGCGTCACGGCGCGTAACATTGGCGATATATTTCTCCCGGTAGGCATCGCTCCAGGTCGCGCCCGTCTTTTCCAGATAATGATCGATGATTTGCGATATATGGAAATCTTCCTGCAAAAACCCTTCTTCAAGGCCCCAAATCGCGCAATATGCCGCGTTATAGAGCTTCAATCTTGCGTCGGCGCCAAATACCGCGACACCTTCATACAGGTTGTCGAGGGTCGCGCGCTGCACGGCAATCTGGGTATTGCGCGCCCGTTCCAGCCCCACCTTGTCCGTCACATCCTCGAACAGGAAAAGCAGTCCGCCGAACGGATGCGGCGTGATAATCGTCCGCAGGACCGTCTCGTCGGGAAGCTGGACCAGCTCCTCGCGCATCTCGATCACATTGGTAAAGAGCGCCCGGCGCTTTTCCTTGTAGGAAGAGAAATCCGCCTGCTCGGGCAGCCGCCGGAGCTCCCGCTGCTTGTCCAGCACTTCGCTGATGGTCGGCTTGCCATACAGGAAGTCATCGCTGATCCGCCACAGCTTGGCATAGGTCTGGTTGAAGAATTCCAGACGCTGGTCCGGCCCGTAAATGGCAATCGCGCTGGTAATATTTTCCAGCACATCCGCATGCCCGTCGATATGCCGCTTGAGTTCCTCGGAAAGCTCGGCCTCACTCGTCGTATCAAGGGCAAAACCGGCGAGCTGGTTATCAAATTCAAGCGGCGTTTCGACGATCTTGAAGCTGAGCCGGTCTCCATCGACAATATAGCGGCGGACCTCGCTTTGCGTCACCCCGGTTACCCGGGCCTTGGTCGCCAGTTTCCGCGCCTGATCCGGGTCCCGGCTCGGCGCCAGTTCCGGCACCGTCGTCTCTTCTTCCTTGAGGCCAACGATGTCCGCATATTTCCGGTTCTGCCAGATGATCTTTGAATTCTGATCCCGCCGCCAGATGGCGATTGGTGCGGCGTTCAGCAGTTCGATGAAATCATCCCGCTCTCCGCGTGCCGTCGCGAGGGAAGACTTCAGCGAGATCGCTTCCGCTTTCTGGCGATCCTGCTCCGATTTCAAATTATCGATCGTCTCTTCCAGTGACGCCAGCTTGTCATTGTCCCGGTCCCCCTGCACCAGCAGCGCCAGCGCTTTCTTGCGCATGACGAGAAACGCCATCGCCATGCCGACGACCGCGAGAACCAATATCCAGACAAGCATCAGCTGTGTCGAGGTGAAGTCTTCTATCATCCCTGCCAGTTTACGGCCTTTACTGTCTAACCTACCATGCTGGTGCCAACATTATGGTGTCACCCGGTCTGTTCAGCGCCAACGCCCAGAGAATAGAAAAAAAATGGCCGGAGGGATAGCCCCGCCAGCCATTTCTCTTAATTCATGGAATTTAATCCCATCAAGGCTTTAATAACGATAGTGATCCGGCTTAAACGGACCTGCCTGCGGGACGCTGATATATTTTGCCTGTTCCGCGCTCAGCTCCGTCAAGGTCACGCCAAGTTTGCCAAGATGCAGCCTTGCAACCTTTTCGTCCAGATGCTTGGGCAGGACATATACCTCGTTCTTGTAGGTATCATGGCGTTCCCACAATTCGATCTGCGCCAGCACCTGGTTGGTGAAGGAGGCGCTCATCACGAAGCTGGGGTGGCCGGTCGCACAGCCGAGATTGACCAGACGCCCTTCGGCAAGAACGATCAGGCGCTTGCCATCCGGAAACTCGACCTCATCGACCTGCGGTTTGACATTGTGCCAGGTATAGTTCCGAAGCGCATTGATCTGGATTTCGCTGTCGAAATGACCAATGTTGCAGACAATGGCACGGTCTTTCATATCCCGCATGTGATCCAGGGTGATGACGTCGATATTGCCGGTCGTGGTGACGAAAATATCACCATATTTCGCCGCCTCATCAAGGGTGACGACTTCATATCCTTCCATCGCCGCCTGTAGCGCGCAGATCGGATCGATTTCCGTGACCATGACACGGGCGCCCTGACTGCGAAGCGAGGCAGAGGAACCCTTGCCGACATCGCCATAGCCGCAGACAACGGCAACCTTGCCTGCAATCATCACGTCCGTTGCGCGCTTGATGCCATCAACAAGGCTTTCGCGACAGCCGTAGAGGTTGTCGAATTTTGATTTGGTGACCGAGTCATTGACGTTGATCGCCGGGACTTTCAGCGTGCCCGCCTTCGCCATTTCATAGAGGCGATGAACACCGGTCGTCGTCTCTTCGGACAGGCCAAGGACACCCTTCATCAATTCCGGGTAGTCATCATGCATGACCTGGGTCAGATCCCCGCCATCATCGAGGATGAGGTTCGGCCGCCAGCCGTCCGGCCCTTCGATTGTCTGGATAATGCACCAGAGGGCCTCTTCTTCCGTTTCCCCTTTCCAGGCGAACACCGGAATGCCCGCCGCAGCCATGGCCGCCGCCGCCTGATCCTGCGTCGAGAAGATGTTGCAGGAGGACCAGCGCACTTCCGCGCCCAGCGCCGTCAGCGTCTCGATCAGAACCGCCGTCTGGATGGTCATGTGAAGGCAGCCCGCGATGCGCGCACCCTTCAGCGGCTTTTTGTTGCCAAACTCTTCGCGCAGCGCCATCAGGCCCGGCATTTCGGTTTCCGCAATGGCAATTTCCTTGCGGCCCCAGTCGGCCAGCGACATATCGGCGACCTTGAAGTCTTCAAATTTTGTCATGTTATGCTCTTTCGCGTCAAAAACTCGTCATGGGGAGGCACCAGCGCACAGGCCGACGCCCTCTTTGTCGCCTGTATAGCAACCCCGCTCCGCATAATCAATAGTCATATAAAGAAATATTTATATCGTTATAACGACAGATGTTTGTCCGATTTCACTCTTCCCCGAACTTGTCGGTCACCAGTTCGGTGATGGCATCGAGGGCCTCTTCCGCCTCCGGCCCGGAGACAGTGACGGAAATGGTCGATCCGGTAGCGGCGGCAAGCATCATCAACCCCATGATCGAGGAGCCCGACACCTCGCTCTCCCCTTTGGTGACGCGGATATCGGCATCAAATTTTTCGGCGCATTTGACAAATTTGGCGGCGGCCCGCGCATGCAATCCACGGGCATTCCCGATGACCAGATCACGTTTCACCGTGATCGGCCTTTCCTACAGGAGGCAGCATGCAACATCATGTCAGGATTTGTCGGCGAGCAGATGGGAGGCAACATTGATATATTTGCGGCCGGATTCCTGCGCGGCAGCGACAGCATTCGCCATATCATCATCCCCGCGCACGCTTGCCAGCTTGATCAGCATCGGCAGGTTGATCCCGGCAATAACCTCGACATTCGCCTTTTCCATGACCGAGATCGCGAGATTGGACGGTGTCCCGCCGAACATGTCGGTCAGGATGATCACGCCGGCGCCGCTTTCAACGTCGGCAACGGCGCTCAGAATATCCTGACGGCGCTGTTCCATATCATCGTCGGGCCCGATCGAAATTGCGCGCACCTGTGTCTGCGGCCCCACAACATGCTCCGTCGCATTGACGAACTCTTCCGCCAGCCGCCCGTGGGTGACCAGTACCATTCCGATCATCGTGCCCTCTTCCGTTGTTGAAATGGCGTGTCTCGTTTCACTTTACTGTTCCTCTCGCATCGGCGAGATCGCGATGCACCAAATTAGCAAAATAGCCGGATTTTACCACAAGGTCATGGATTTTTTCCGTAATGCAAACCGACCGATGCCGCCCGCCCGTACAGCCGAAGGCAATGGTCAGATAGGACTTCCCCTCCTCCACATACCGGGGCAGCAGCAGCAAGAGCAGCATTTCGATCTGCGCCATGAACTCGTCATAGGCCGGATCCCGTGCGATGAATTCCGCGACGGCCTCATCCTGACCGGTCAGGGGCCGAAGGTTGCTCTCGTAAAACGGATTCTGCAAAAACCGGACATCGAACATCAGATCGGATTCGCGCGGGATCCCATTAACATAGGAAAAGGACATCACCGTCACCGCGAGACGGGAGGATCGCTGCAGACTGAAATGCCCGGTCAGAATCCGCTTGAGTTCCGGTTGCGACAGATTGGAGCTGTCGATGCGCAGGTCGGCCGCAGTCTTGAGGCCTTCGAGCCTTTGTGCTTCCTGCCGGATACCATCTCCCACCGGGCGATCCTTCGCCAGCGGATGGCGACGGCGGGTCTCTGTAAACCGCCGCTGCAGGACGGCTTCGTCACAATCCATAAAAAGAAGGCGCACGGGATCGTGCCCTTCATCTCGAAGCTCCTCGATCGTTGAGAGGACCTGCTCAGGCGAAAAGCCGCGAGTTCTGAGATCGATGCCGATGGCAAGGTTGGCATTTCCGGCTGCGCCGACATCCCGGACCATCGGGACAAGCAGGGTAAGCGGGATATTGTCCGCCACTTCCCACCCCATGTCTTCAAACTGGCGGAGCGCCGTACTTTTGCCCGCGCCGGACATACCGGACACGATGACGACCTGATTTGCCGATTGACGGGTGTTATCCATGTTATTCATAGCCGGTCATCAGGGGGTTCTGCTTGAGGGTAAGACGAACGAAGGCCGCCGCAGAGGCCATGAAGGGGTCCAGATATCGCCGGGGAATGTCAACATCGCCAAATGTCACTACCTCTGCCGTTGGTGCGCGGTCAATCTGGTCATAGGGCACCAGATCGAAGACGAGTGCAAGCGGAATGTCGTGAACCGAGGGAAGCGGCATCAACCCGAGACCCCGCACCTCAATCCGGCCCACGATATTTGCCGGTGGACTCAAAAAGGCACGCCCATCCCGGACAGTGATTTCTGTGTAATCATCTGAAATAAGCGTTCCGCCGCCGTCCACAAGCCGGAGCGCCAGGTCCGATTTGCCCGCGCCGGACGGCCCGCGCAGCAGCACACCCCTGCCCTCGATCTCGACTGAACTGGCGTGACAAGTGATCATGCTCGCGACCCTAAGCCAGAGTTTCCTATCTTGGCAACCTTATTAGGAAAAGGGCGCCCAGGATCTCGCCATCCTCTCCAAACCTGTTTCGGGCCGTGATTGTTCCACCATGCGCCTCGACGATGAGGCGGGAAATACTGAGCCCAAGTCCGGAATGGCGCCCAAAGCCCTCTGCCTTCGGCCGTTCCGTGTAAAACCGATTGAAAATTGCATCAAGTTTACTCTCCGGAATACCCGGTCCGCTATCTGCGACACTGAGTTCGATGGTTTTCTCATGCACTTCGATCCCGATTTCCACCTGGCCTTTCTCGGGTGAGAAGGATATCGCGTTGTCGATCAGGTTGCGCAGTACCTGTCCCAGACGACCAGGCAGACCGTTTACCGTCACCTCTTCATCCGGCTTCTTGAACTCGAAAGTAATGGTGTTGAACATCTGGGTTGTCCGGTAACCGTCGAGAACACCTTCCACCAGCTTGACGACGTCGACGGCCTCTCCTTCCGCACGGGAAAGCTCCGCATCGAGGCGGCTTGCCGCCGAGATATCGGTAATCAGGCGATCCAGCCGCTTCACATCGCTGTAGATCACGACGCGGAGTTTCTCGCGTGTTTCCTCATCCTTGACCCGCTCAAACGCCTGCACCGCGGTGCCGAGGGAGGTGAGTGGATTCTTGAGTTCATGGGCGACATCCGCCGCAAAAGCCTCAATCGCATCGAGCCGGTCATAAAGCGCCGTTGTCATCGCCCGGAAGGAGGTAGATAGATCGCCGATCTCGTCTTTTCTCTCCGAAAAATCGGGGATGACCATGCGCCGCCCGATACCCCGGCGGACTTTGTCCGCCGCCTCGGCGAGGACATGGATGGGCGCCGCAATAGTGCGCGCAAGAAACAGGGAGAGCAACAGGGTGATAACAAGTGTCACGGCAAAGACAATCAATGTCGTCACCTGTGCGGAGCGTACCGCATCATCGATGCCGCTGCCGCTCTCCGTCAGCAGCAGTCCGCCCAGAATATGCTTGAACCCCTGCACCGGAACGGAAACCGAAAGGACCAGCTCACCCCTTTGTGTCTGGCGTGTCATCCGGCCGTTATCGCCATTGATCGCGGTGCCAATCTCCTGAAAATCCGCGCCGGTCGGAATCGGGTTTGTCGGGAAGAGAAGATAGTCATATTTGGCAGGGAAAAGTTTCTCCCACCCGTCATAGAGCTCCTCGAAGAAAAGTCGGACGGGGCTTTTGACCTCGGGTGGCGGCAATTCCTCAAAGACGATGTTGCGACCCGCAGAAATCAATCGCCGGCTGTCGGCAATCAGCACCCCTTCCCGGTCGAACAACAATGTCGGTGTGTTGGTGATCAGCGACAGACGGCGCAGAACCCGCTTGATGGGAAGGGAATCGAGCGTCAGATACTGAACCTGTCCATCAAGGGAGACTTCCTGCAGCGCGGCTTCGCCCAGGGCGCCGGCAATCATCCGGCCGTTGGTCGTCAAGGCCTGGAACCGGGCCTCGATCAGACCGTCGCGAAACTGGTCCAGATACAGGATTCCCCCTGCCAGAAAAATGACGGAGAAAAGGTTGATCGCCATGATCCGGCGCCCAAGGGAGGAAAAAGGACCGCGTCTTGTCTTTTTCTCCCGCTTCTCCGCTTTTCTGTCAGGAACCGATTTTCCGACATAGGGCTTGGAATCCGCAGTCATACAGTGTGAGTCGCTCCGATTTTACTTTTCCTTGAACCTGTATCCGACACCATAGAGAGTCTCGATAGCGGAAAAGTCGGGGTCCGTTGCCTTGATCTTCTTGCGCAGCCGCTTGATATGGCTGTCAATCGTGCGATCGTCCACATAGATATTGTCATCATAGGCCGCATCCATCAACTGATCCCGGCTTTTGACATGGCCCGGGCGCAGCGCAAGGGCATGCAGCAGCATGAACTCGGTCACGGTCAGGGTGACTTCCTTGTCATCCCAGAAGCAGGCATGGCGGACACTGTCCAGCCGCAGCTTGCCGCGGGAGAGGATATCCTCCTCGCCCTCCTTCTCGCTTTCCTTCACCGCGCCGTGGCGGCGGAGGACGGTGCGGATACGCTCAACCAGAAGCCGTTGCGAGAACGGTTTGCGGATATAGTCGTCGGCACCCATTTTAAGGCCGAGAAACTCGTCGATCTCATCATCCTTGGACGTCAGGAAGATAACCGGCAGGGTGGTTGTCCGGCGCAGGCGATTCAACAGCTCCATCCCGTCCATGCGGGGCATCTTGATATCCAGCACGGCCAGATCCGGCGGATTTTCGGCGAGCCCTTTCAAGGCTTCCTCTCCGTCTGAATATTTATACACCTCGAACCCCTCGGATTCGAGAAGGATAGATACAGTCGTCAGAATATTTTGGTCGTCATCGACCAAGGCTACTTTCGTCGCCATGTCAGTCCCCAGATTCATGTCGGTACCTATATTGTATGATCTGTTGCTGTGAATTTCCATCTACATTTATCCAAATTAAGGCAATTACGTGTCCGGGATGGATTTTGTGGCGTTTCCTCATCATAAATTCCACATTTCGTAACTTTTCCGGCGGTTTTTGATTTTTCCTTTTGCATTTCCGGAAAATATCCGCAAAACACTCCCATGCTGGATTCGACTGAAATACAAACGCGGGCCCGCACCGTGCGCAATCTCCTGCGCGGCGCGACGACCGCCTCCCTTGCAACCAGCATGGCGGAGGACGCCACACCCTATGTGTCCCTGGTCATGGTGGCGACCGATCCTGCCGGGCGGCCTTTGATGCTGCTGTCGGATATGGCGGTTCACAGCCGCAATATCGCCAGGAACAACAATGTCTCCCTGTTAATCGCCGAAGAACCGGACGGACGTGATCCGCTCACCCTATCGCGCGTCTCGATCGAGGGAACCCTCGGCATTATCGAGGATGCGAAGCTTACGGAACGGTATTTGCGGCGATTTCCCTCCGCCCGCGGATTTGTCGGGTTCAAGGATTTCAATCTCTACCGGATGGATGTCCGTCGCGGGCATCTGGTTGCCGGGTTCGGCGACATTCACTGGCTCGATAAGGATGATTTTCTGCTCGCCCCCGGATTTCTGGATGACATCGATATCGAAACAGATGTCGTGGATCATATGAATGCGGATCATCCGGATGCCGTGCAGGAGCTTTGCGGGGCTGAGGGAAGCGGCGCCGACGCCTTCGAGATAACCGGCATCGACCGGGAGGGAATTGACTTCCGAAGCGGCTGGACCTATCAGCGGATTCTCTTCGATGAGCCGGTTTCAAGCGCCAACGATATCCGAACCAAGATTATTGAAATGCTGAAAATTGTTAGAAATTAACAAAAAATTTAGCGGTTATGACTTAAGTGGAACAAAATTAAAGGAAATTTGAAACAGCCACAAAGAGAGCAATATTAAGAGTTACTTTTTTGGCAACAGTTATGTTGCACCGGTATGACAAGCAACTTATTCTGAAACGAAAACCCGGAAACGGGACCCGATAGACAGCGCTGGAGAAAGAATGTGGAGCAATTAGGACCCCGTAAGAGCAGTTATGGGCTGGATAAGAATGGCCTAGGCAATGTAGGCAAGGCCTACTGGAATTTATCGACACCCGCCCTTTATCAGGAAGCCCTCAAACGGGGAGAGGCGTCTCTCGCCGCCGGAGGTCCGCTTGTCGCCCTGACTGGCCAACATACCGGCCGTTCCGCCAATGACAAATTCATTGTCCAGGAGCCAGGAAGCGAGAAGAATATCTGGTGGGGCAAGGTCAACAAGCCGATCGGCGCCGACAAATTCGCAAACCTTCACCAGAAAATGTGCAATTACCTCAATGGCCGCGAAGTCTTCGTACAGGACTGCTACGCTGGCGCGGACCCGAAACACCGCCTGCCCGTCCGTATCATCACCGAATGCGCCTGGCACAATCTGTTTGCCCGCAACATGTTTATACAGCCAACCTTCGATGAGCTGGAAAACTTCAAGCCCGAGTTCACAATCCTTCAGGTCCCCTCTTTCGAGGCCGATCCCGCCGTTGACGGGACACGCTCTGAAGTGTTCGTGCTGCCGAACTTCGCCGAGAAGCTGGTGATCATCGGCGGAACGTCCTATGCGGGCGAGATCAAGAAATCCGTTTTCTCCATTCTCAACTACCTTCTGCCGGAGAAAAACATCCTGCCGATGCATTGCTCCGTCAATGTCAGCGACGAAGGCAATTCCAGTGTCTTTTTCGGTCTTTCCGGAACCGGCAAGACCACGCTTTCCGCCGATGCCAGCAAGATGCTGATTGGCGATGACGAACATGGCTGGTCCGATGATGGCGTCTTCAACTTCGAAGGCGGCTGCTACGCCAAGGTCATCAACCTCTCGAAAGAGGCGGAACCGGAAATCTATGAGACCACCCGCCGTTTCGGCACGGTCCTTGAAAATGTCGTCATGGATCCGGATACCGGAGAGCTTGACCTCGATGACAACAGCCTGACGGAAAACACCCGCGCCTCCTACCCGATCGAGTTTATTCCGAATGCATCGGAGACCGGCGTTGCCGGCTTTCCGACCAATGTCGTCATGCTGACCGCCGATGCGTTCGGCGTTCTGCCTCCGATCTCCAAGATGACGCCGGAACAGGCCATGTACCACTTCCTTTCCGGTTACACCGCGAAACTTGCAGGCACGGAAAAGGGCCTCGGGAATGAGCCGCAGGCGACTTTCTCCACCTGCTTCGGTGCACCGTTCATGCCGCGCCATCCGGCGGTTTATGCAAAACTTCTCGGCGAGAAAATTGCCAAGCATGGCGTGAACTGCTGGCTGGTCAACACCGGCTGGACCGGCGGCGAATACGGCACCGGCCATCGCATGCCCATCGGCCACACACGGGCGCTGGTCAATGCGGCCCTGGACGGCACCCTTGCCAATGCCGAGACGGAGAAAGATCCGTTCTTTGGTCTGGCCATGCCCACGTCCTGCCCCGGCGTTCCTCCGGAAATTCTGAACCCACGCAATACATGGGCGGACAAGGCAGCGTATGATGGGAAAGCAAAAGATCTCGTTGCCCGCTTTATCGAGAATTTCGAGCAGTTCACCGATTATGTTGAGGATGACGTCCTGCAATCCGCCCCGAAGATTGCATAAGCAGCGTTATTCGCTTAACTGAGCTTTAAAAGCCCGGCGGTTTCCATAGAGGAGCCGCCGGGCTTTTTGCATTCAAACCCGGCGCCGGAGCATTTTATTCTGGCCAAACGGTGTAAATTCGATCACAAAACAGGCTGACCCCCTGCCCCGGTCAACAACAATTAAAGGATGCAAAAAAGACATGTGGGCGATTTCGCTTTCCGTGCTGCCGATTTTCCTGCTGCTGGTTCTTGGAAACCTGCTGCGGCGCAACGGTTTTCCGAGCGGTGATTTCTGGCATAATGCGGATCGCGTGGTTTACTGGGTCCTGTTCCCGGCGCTCCTCTTCTACAATACGACAACCGCGCCCTTTCAAAACGACATTGTCGGCACCTATGCACTGGCCCTGCTCGGCGGTCTCCTGGCGACAGGTCTGATATCGCTCGCGTCGGTCAAGCTGTTCGGCATCTCGGCCCCGATCGGCGGCGCGGTTTTCCAGGGCGCCGCGCGCCACAACACCTTTATTGCCTTTGCGGTCGCCGATTATCTGTTTCATGCGGAAGGGCTTCTGCTCGCCGCTGTCGCGACGGCGGTTCTGGTGCCGCCAACCAACCTTTTCTGCGTGAGCGTTCTGGTCGGATATCAGGGAAGCGCCTCCGGCATAAGCCTGCCCCGGCGGCTGTTTCAGGAAATTATCCGAAACCCGCTCCTGATCGCGATCGGGGCCGGGGCGTTCCTTAATTTTTCCGGAATCGGGCCCATTCCCATTATCAATGATTTCGCCGGAATTCTGGCCAAGGCATCCCTGCCCATCGCGCTTCTCTGCGTCGGCGCCGGGCTCAAAATCAAGGCGATCCATACCGGCGCGCTTTATGTCGTGATTTCCACCGTCTGCAAACTCGCGGTTTTTCCGGCGATTGTCGCCACAACGGCAATACTGGTCGGGCTTGACGGCATTCCGGCAATGATCCTGATCATCTATGGCACAATCCCGACCGCAAGCTCCGGCTATGCCCTTGCCAAACTGCTCGGCGCGGATGCGGAGGTGATGGCCGGAATCATCACAGTGCAGACCCTCATCTCCATGGTCACCCTGCCCCTCTCGCTCACCCTTGCGGCCGCCTATTTCCTCGGCTAACCGGTCGCCGACACGCTCGTGATTGTTGGATGTTCGCCGCAGAGCGGGCAGTTCGGATCGCGGGGAACCTTGATTTTCCGGACCTCCGCGGTGAGGGCATCATAAAGAAGCAGCCGGCCCGAGAGCCCCTCCCCGATTGCAAGCAGTTCCTTGACCACTTCGACCGCCTGAAAACTGCCGACGACACCGGCGAGCGCCCCCAGAACCCCGGCCTCGCCACAGGTTTGCGCAATCTCGGGCGGCGGCGGCACGGGAAAGAGACAACGATAACAGGGGTTCGCCCCCTCTTCATAGGCCTTGAAAGTACTGATTTGCCCGTCGAACTGGAGTATCGAGCCGGACACCAGCGGTTTTTTGGCAAAATAGCAGGCGTCGTTCAACAGGAACCGTGTCTCGAAATTATCCGTGCCATCCGTAACCAGGTCATATTCGCCGATGATTGCCGCGGCATTCGAAGCATCCAGCCGCTCGATATGGGGAACGACCGTCACATCCGGATTAAGACGCGCAACCGAACGCGCCGCGCTTGTCACCTTTTCGGTCCCGATATCCGCTGTGCCATGGGCAATCTGCCGCTGCAGATTGGAAAGATCGACCACGTCGTCATCGATAATGCCGATCGTCCCGATCCCGGCCGCCGCCAGATACAGCGCGAGCGGCGATCCCAGCCCCCCTGCCCCGACAATCAGGACTTTTGCGCGCAGAAGCTTCTGCTGACCGGCGCCGCCGATTTCCCGCAGGATGATATGGCGCGCGTACCGGTCAAGCTGGTCGTCACTAAGCGCCATGGCGTCAGAGGCCGTCGAACAGGGCGGTGGTCAGATATCTCTCGGCGAAGGACGGGATAACGACAACAATCGTCTTGCCGTCCATTTCCGGGCGTTCGGCAATCTCCAACGCAGCGGCAACGGCGGCGCCGGAGGAAATCCCGACGGGAATCCCTTCAAGCCGGGCAACTTCCCGCGCGGTTTCGAACGCGGTTTCATTGCCGATGGTCAGCACCTCGTCGATCAGGCTTTCATCAAGGTTTTTCGGCGAGAACCCGGCGCCGATCCCCTGGATTTTATGCGGCCCGGGCTGACCGCCGGAGAGAACGGGGCTGTCCTCGGGCTCCACCGCGACAATGCGGATATCCGGGCTGTGTTCTTTCAGGACTGTTCCCACCCCTGTCAGCGTGCCGCCGGTGCCGACCCCCATGACCACCACATCAACCTTGCCGCCGGTATCGGCAAGTATTTCCGTTGCCGTCGTCACCTTATGAACCGCCGGGTTCGCCGGATTTTCGAACTGCTGGGGGATCACGGCATCGCCGATTTCGCGTTTGAGCTCCTCGGCGCGGGCAATGGCGCCGTTCATTCCCTTCGCCGCATCCGTCAGCTCCAGATTGGCGCCCAGCAGTTTCAGCATCTTGCGCCGTTCAAGCGACATGCTCTCCGGCATCACCAAAGTCAGATGATACCCCTTCGCCGCACAGACAAAGGCAAGGCCAATCCCGGTATTGCCGGAGGTGGGTTCGATAATCGCTGTTTTTTCATTGATCAGGCCCGCCTCCTCCATCGCCTCGATCATGGCCGCAGCGATCCGGTCCTTTACAGAGGCGAGCGGATTGAAAAACTCCAGCTTCAGCAGTATCTGCACATTGTTCGGGCAATCCCGCGTGATCCGTTGTGCACGCACCAAGGGCGTGGCACCGATTGTGTCGACGATGGAGTCATAGATCTTGCCGCGGGGCGGGTCGTTTTTCATTTTTCAGCCCAATCCATTGATTTTTATCTATATTTCGAAATGAGAGCCATCGGCAGGCACTTCCGCAGGGTCTTTTTTCAGGGCGCGCTGACACAGATCTTCGAGCGTAACGGAATCCAGTTCCGCCAGCAAGGAGGCCTGGGCGTCGTTCCACAGGGGACCGACGACATTCTGTCCGATCTCCGAGGTGAAAATCTGCTCGTTTTCTTCCGCCTCCGCCGCATTGATCACCCGGATCACATCTCCCGCCGTAATGCGCCGCCGCTCCCGCGCCAGACGATATCCGCCGCGCGGCCCCCGCACGCCCTTGAGAATGCCCCCATGGACAAGCTGTTGCATTACCTGTTCCAGATACCGGAGCGGGATGCCCTGCCGTTTGGTAATTTCCTTCGATTGCACCGGGTCAGGACGCGCGTTAAAGGCGATATCAACGACGGCCTCAAGCGCATAAAGCATTTTTCTCGGCAAATGCAGCATGGTCAGGACACCTTTTCCGCAACACCCGTGGAGCCAAAACCGCCTTCGCCCCGCGCGGTTTCATCAAGGCTCTCGACTTCGTACCAGCTTGCCTGCAGGACAGGGGCGATCACCATCTGCGCGATACGGTCCCCGTGCTCTATGGTAAAGGTTTCCTCTCCGGCGTTCAGCAGGATGATCCCGACTTCCCCGCGATAATCCGCATCGATCGTGCCCGGACTATTGGGAAGCGTGATGCCTTTTTTGAGCGCCAGGCCGGACCGGGGCCGGATTTGTGCTTCAAATCCCTGCGGCAGCGCCATTTTAAAGCCCGTCGGGATCAGGGCGCGGCCGCCTGGCGCAATTTCAATCGGTCGATCGACCGCGGCGCGGATATCCATGCCGGCACTGTCCGCTGTTTCATATCCCGGAAGTGGTAAATCCATTCCGTGGGGCAGGCGGGTAATTGAAATTACGACATCTCTCATGCTTTAACACCTTGAAAAAACGTGGCAATTCTCTTCACCAATGTTCTTGCCACCAACTCTTTTGATTGCTTCGGCCAATCCTCTACACCGTCTTTCGTCAGCAGGAAAACCCGGTTGTCATCGCCGCCAAAGGTGCCGGTCCCCGTGCCGACGTCATTTGCGACGATCCAGTCGCAGCCCTTGCGGGCAAGCTTGGCCTGGCCGTTTTCGACGACTTTCTCGGTTTCCGCTGCAAAACCGATAATCAGGGACGGGCGGCCCGCGTCAAGGGCGCTGAGCGTTGCCAGAATATCGGGGTTTTCCGCGAGGGTAAGCTGAGGAAGCTTGCCTTCCTGTTTCTTGATCTTCTGCCCGGATTCCGTTGCCACCCGCCAGTCGGCGACGGCGGCGGCAAAAATAGCGGCATCGACGGGGAGCACCGCCTCGCAGGCCGCCAGCATTTCCTTGGCGGACAGCACGTCATGCCGGGTGACGCCCCGCGGCGCGTCGAGCCGGGTCGGCCCGGAAACCAGCACCACCTCCGCGCCGAATTCGGCCAGCGCGGAGGCGATGGCATAGCCCTGCTTGCCGGACGAATGATTGGCAATAAAGCGAACAGGATCAATCGGCTCATGGGTCGGGCCTGCCGTTACAAGAACCTTCCGGCCCTTGAGCGGTTTGTCACCCTGTTTGTCAAAAAAATCGAGAATGCTGCCCAGGATCGCTTCCGGCTCCGCCATCCGTCCGGGACCATATTCACCGCAGGCCATATCGCCGTCTTCCGGTCCGACAACAAGAACGCCGTCCCCCTGAAGCGTGCCGAGGTTCCGCTGTGTCGCCGGATGCTCCCACATCCGGACATTCATCGCCGGCGCAATAAGGACCGGTTTATCTGTCGCCAGCAAGGCGGTCGTTGCAAGATCACTCGCCTGCCCGGTGGCCATTTTCGCCATAAGGTCCGCCGTTGCGGGCGCAACCACCAGCAAATCCGCGCTTCGCGAAAGCTGTATATGGCCCATTTCCGCCTCATCCGTGAGGGAGAAAAGGTCATCATATACTTTCTCGCCGGTGAGCGAGGAGACGGAGAGAGGGGTGACAAACTCCTTCGCCGCCCGCGTCAAAATGGCCCGGCAGCGGATCCCTTCTTTCGTGAGCAGACGAATGAGCTGAAGCGATTTAAAGGCCGCAATTCCCCCGCCGATGATCAGCAGAACGGACCTGTTTTCTGTATTTGCGCCCAAAATATACCATTCCCGAAGTTTTACTGATCTTTTATGTAAAAACTAGATATTCCGCACTCATCCCGCAAGCTAAATCTTGCTGACACGCCAAATTTGCGGTGCTTTGGAGTTATGGTTTTTAAGTGGCCAGCACGACGAGATAGGCCGCGATAGCGCCAAGAACAACACCACCCAGAAGGTAGCCGCCGCGAATCCGCCGTTGCTGTGCGGCGCTTTCTTCGAGTTCCATAAGATCGGCCCGTGCTTTTTCCCGTGCCTCCATTTCCGACAGAAGATCATCGGCGCGGGTTACGATCGCGGGGATCTTGCGCATGAGCGCAATGCCGTCTTTCACCACATCGGCGGCCTGCGCCTCGATCCCCATATTCTCGCGCATCCAGTGGGCGACGGTGGGTTCCGCCGACTCCCAGAAATTGATATCCGGGTTGAGGCTTTGCGCGACGCCTTCCGCCGTGACCATGGTTTTCTGCAACAGCAGGAGCTGCGGCTGGGTTTCCATCTCGAAGGTTTCCGTGATCTGGAACAGCTGCACCAGAAGCCGGGCGATCGAGATTTCACTGACCGGACGGCCGAGAATCGGCTCGCCGATGGACCGGCAGGCCTGCGCGAAACTGTCGAGGGACTTGTGGCGCGGCACGTAGCCCGCCTCAAAATGGATTTCCGCCGCGCGCTTGTAATCACGGGTCAGGAAGGCATGCAGCATTTCCGCCATAAACAGGCGCGTTTCCCGGCTCATCCGGCCCATGATGCCGAAATCCACGGCAACCAGACGCCCGTCCGCCGTGACGAACAGGTTACCGTGATGCATGTCCGCATGGAAAAAGCCGTCCCGCAGGACCTGATGAAGGAAAACCCGGATGACATTGTCGCCGAGCGCCTTGAGATCATGACCCGCGGCGACCAGTTCCTCCTTCCTGGAGATACTGATGCCATCAACCCGGCTTTGCGTCATGACACGCCGCGCCGTCCGCTGCCAGTCGATTTCCGGCACGCCGAACGCCGGATCGTCGGCGAAATTCTCCGCCATTTCCGAGGCGGCCGAGGCTTCCATCCGCAAATCCATCTCCAGCTCGACGGAATCGGCCATGGTTTCCACGATCTTCGTCAGGCGCAGGCGCCGGAAATGCGGCTGATACCGCTCCGCCAGTTCCGCAAGCCAGAAGAAAAGCTGCAGATCGCTCTCGAACGCGCTTTCCACCCCGGGCCGGAGGATCTTGACGGCGACATCGCGAAGGACTTCCTCTTTTGCGTCCGGGTCCGCCTCGGTCGGCGCGGGCACCCTCTCGCGCACCGTTGCAAAATGCACCTGCGCGATAGAGGCCGCGGCCACCGGTTCGGGATTGAAGTCCGCGAACAACTCCTCAAGCGGGGCCTCCAGTTCATATTCGATTGTCTCGCGCGCCTTCTCGAAGGAGAAAGGAGGCAGCCTGTCCCGCAGGTTCCCGAGATCAAGCACCATTTCCTCGCCGATCAGATCGGCCCGCACGGAGAGGGCCTGACCGAGCTTGATAAAGCTGGGGCCCAGTTCTCGAAGCGCGTTGGCCAGCCGTTCCCCGTCGCGCAGGTCCTTGCTTCGGGTGGCACCCAGCGCAAAGACCGGCATTATTTTTCGCAGCAACACCACATAGAGGGGCAGGCGCTCGAAATTATCGAGAAAAAACAGGGCATCATGGCGCGCAAGGGTCCGGGCAATAAAAAGCAGCCGCAGGAAGTTGTTGAAAATCCGGATCACGAATATCTGCTCCCTTCAGAGCCGCCAGGCGGAATGCAGCGCCGCGATACCGCCCGACAAACGGCGATACTTGACCTGGCTGAAACCGGCCTGCTCGATCATTTCCGCAAAACGGTCCGCATCCGGAAACTGGCGAATACTTTCCACCAGATACTCATAGGAGGGCTTGTCCTTGGCAACAATGCCACCGATTTCGGGAAGGATCTTGAATGAATAAAAATCATAGAACTCTTTTAAAGCCGGCGCTCCAACCTTGCTGAACTCAAGGCAAAGGAACCGTCCGCCCGGCCTCAACACGCGATACGCCTCCTTCAGGGCGCGGGGAATATCGGTGACATTGCGGATGCCGAAAGCAATCGTGTAGGCATCGACGGATTTATCGGGCAGGGGGAGTTGTTGCGCATCGCCATTGACCCATTCAAGCCCGGCGAGGCGGCCCTGATCGATGGCCCGATCCTGGCCGACGCTCAGCATGGCGTGGTTGATGTCGAGAACGGTGACTTTGCCGTCCCCTTTAACTGCATCCAGAAAGCGGAAGGCAATATCACCGGTGCCGCCCGCCACATCGAGCAGATGCTGACCCTTGCGTGGCATCAGCCAGTCGATCATTGCCGATTTCCACAGGCGATGGATGCCGCCGCTCATCAGGTCGTTCATCAGGTCGTAATTTTCGGCGACGCTTTCAAAAACGCCGCGCACCAGCCCGGCTTTCTCGTCCGTGCGGACTTCCCGAAACCCGAAATGCGTGCTGTCTGATGAATTGTCCGAAGCTGCCATAGCGCTTTCCGTCCATTGGCTCAGTTGATCGCCTCTGTTTGGTTGAAATAAGAGCATAGCGCAAGGGCTAAAATAAGGCTACTGTCGCGCCATGCCCGAATTGCCAGAAGTCGAAACCGTCTGCCGCGGCCTGGAACAGGCCCTTGTCGGTGACCAGTTCACCTCCGTAACCTTGCGCCGCGAGAATTTGCGTTTTCCGTTCGCCGACGGTTTCGCCGAGGCGCTGACGGGCCGCCGCATTGACGCGATAACACGGCGGGCGAAGTATATTCTGATGTCCTTTGACGGCGGGCCGGTCATGATCGGCCATCTTGGCATGTCGGGCAGTTTTCGCATCGAGCCGGAATTTGATCCGGCCAGTCCTTTCGACAAGCATGATCACGTTATCTTTGAGACAAAACGGGGCGTGCGCGTCCGATATCATGATCCGCGGCGATTCGGCTTTATGCTGCTGAGCCAGCCGGACGGGCTCGCGATGCATCCGCAGCTTGCCGGGATCGGGCCGGAACCCCTCGGCAATGAATTCAACGGACCGATCCTCGCCGAGAGGCTCCGCGGGCGGAAGTCCCCGATCAAGAGTGCGCTGCTGGATCAGCGGGTGGTGGCCGGGGTCGGCAATATATATGCCTGCGAGGCGCTGTACCGGAGCGGAATTTCTCCGCGCCGCCGGGCGGAGAATGTCAAGGGGCGCCGTGCAGATGATCTTGCCGCGGCCATCCGCGCCGTGCTGCTTGAAGCGATTGACTCGGGCGGATCGACGTTGCGCAACTACAGCCATACAACCGGTGAGCTCGGATATTTTCAGCATCGCTTTCTTGTCTATGACAGGGAAGGAAGGCCCTGCCCTAAACCTGAGTGCGCCGGTGAAATCCGGAGAATCGTGCAATCGGGGCGGTCGACATTCTTCTGCCCGAAATGCCAGCGCTAGAATTTGGCGCAAGGGCTGGACAAAGGCCTTCGCATCAAGATAATGGGCGCGAAATTGAGCAACAATGCAACAGACAGGAAATTCCCATGGCCTATAATAATATCGCAATCGACACGAAGGGCGCCGTTGGCATCATCCGCCTTGACCGTCCGAAAGCGCTGAACGCCCTCTGCGCCGAGCTTTTCATTGAGCTCGCCGACGCCCTCGATAAGTTCGAGGCGGATGAGAATATCGGCGCCGTTGTCCTGACCGGCTCCGAGAAGGCCTTCGCGGCCGGTGCCGATATCCTGGAAATGCAGCCCAAGACCTATATGGACGTTTATACGGACAACTTCCTCTCGGGCGAGGCGGAGCGGCTTTCCACTTTCCGCAAGCCCGTTATTGCGGCGGTTGCCGGATATGCCCTCGGCGGCGGCTGCGAGGTCGCGATGATGTGCGATTTCATCCTTGCCGCCGACAATGCCCAGTTCGGCCAGCCCGAAATCAAGCTCGGCACCATTCCGGGCCTTGGCGGCACCCAGCGTCTGACTCGCGCCGTCGGCAAATCGAAGGCCATGGAAATGTGCCTGACCGGGCGGATGATGGGGGCGGAAGAGGCGGAGCGCGCCGGACTGGTCAGCCGCATCGTCCCCTTGGATGACCTGATGGAGGAAGCCGTCAAGGTCGCCGGTGAAATCGCCAAACTCTCCTTACCGTCCGTCATGATGTGCAAGGAAAGCGTCAACAAGGCCTATGAAACCACATTGCGGGAGGGAATCATGTTCGAGCGGCGTGTCTTCCATTCCACATTCTCGACGGAAGACCAGAAAGAAGGCATGTCCGCTTTCGCTGAAAAGCGGACTCCGGACTTTAAAAACCGTTAGAAACATGCCCGATAACAGAAGAATAACGTGTCTTTGGCGCCCGAACGGCGGAAATATGCGAAATACGGGCGATAATCGATATTCTTCTGTTGACGGCGTATTTGTCGCTGGTTATAACCCGGCTTCCGAATTTCGAAGCTAAAAGACTGGATTGTCATGGCGCATCATAAATCTGCATTGAAACGCATCCGGCAGACAAGCACCCGGACCGAACGCAACCGGGCCCGTCGCAGCCGCATCCGCACCTTTGTGAAAAAGGTGGAACTGGCCGTCACCGAAGGGGATCAGACGAAAGCGAACGACGCACTCCGCGTTGCGCAGTCTGAACTTGCCCGCGGCGTGGTCAAGGGCGTGTATAATAAGAACACGGCCTCACGCAAGATTTCACGCCTGAACGCGAGAGTGAAGGCCCTCTCCGCCTAAGCCGGGAATCAACTAAAGAATCAAACCGCAGCTCTTTTACGGGCTGCGGTTTTTTTGTGGGGTTTTGCGCTTTTTAAGCGTGTCTGTCCCAGGCAGTTCCCGCCTGTTTTTACCAGTTAAGGGCATTCCTGTGGAAGCGATTACTACATCTGGTAGGTCAAGAATTTGTTGGATCAATTCAGAAAATTATTTTCACATTTCCCACATCCAGTCCCTTGCGTGGCACCTGTGGATAAGATTAGTCTGCCCGTTCTCAAGGGAACACTCCCAATCCTAAATTGCCGGTTGTTAAGCGATGAAGGGGCCAATCGCCCTGCGGGAGATGTCGTATCCAGTAGCTTACATGTAGAAATGAGTTTTGCGTAACATTCTGGCGGCTCTTGGGGGAGAAGCCGCCGAGAAAATCTTTGAATTGATAGCCGTCTTCCAACGGATATCTGACCGCAATTAAGAGCGAAGGAAACTTGTGAATGACAAACGGGGGAAAGTCGGAAGGCGCCGCCACCTATGCAGGGGATTTGACGGTTCAGGAAACCTGGGAATTGCTGGAAAATAATCCGGATGCCGTCCTGGTCGATGTCAGAACCACCGCGGAATGGGCATATGTCGGAATGCCCGATCTCTCTCCGATCGGCAAGGCTGTTCACCCGGTCTCCTGGGTTCTGTTCCCGGATATGTCGAAAAACGCAAGTTTCATTGACGAAATTTCTGCCATTCAGCCGAAAAAATCCGCACCGATGATTTTTCTCTGCCGCTCCGGCGTCCGCTCCATTGCCGCCGCAGAGGCCGCAACACGCGCCGGTTTTGAAAAAAGCTACAACGTTCTGGAAGGGTTTGAGGGCGGCCCTGACGCAGAGGGCCACCGCGGAAAAACCGGCGGATGGAAAGTCGCCGGACTGAAGTGGAAACAGAGCTGATGACATCTGAAAGCGGGCACTGGGAAGAGATCCGGGAAAAACTTCGCGAGGAGTATGGCGAAGCGACCTTCAATTCATGGCTCAAGAATATCGAGCTTGACCGGATTGATGGGGAACGGGTCTGCATGACCCTGCCGACGCGGTTTTTGCGGGACTGGGTGCTCAATAATTACGCCAACCGCATCCGCCAGCTCTGGACCACGTCCGACAAGTCCATCAAGTCGGTCGATATCCGGGTCAAGCCGCTGGACAAGAAGAATCTCGCTCCTCAGAAGCCGACCTTCGGCCTGGGCGAGGTGACGGCCCCGTTCAAATCACAGGCGCAGGCAAAGGCGGAGACCGCAAGTCCGGATCCGGCTCTGATGGCGCCGCTGGACCCGCGCTTTACGTTCGAGAATTTTGTCGTCGGCAAATCGAACGAACTGGCCCACGCGGCGGCCCGCCGGGTGGCGGAGGCGAAAGATTCCGTGCCCTTCAACCCGCTGTATCTTTATGGCGGCGTCGGGCTTGGCAAGACCCATCTGATGCATGCCATCGGCCATGCCATTGCCGCCAACAGCCCGAAGAAGCGCGTGCTCTATCTGTCGGCTGAAAAATTCATGTATCGCTTCATCCGCGCGCTCCGTTTCAAGGATACGATGAACTTCAAGGATCAGTTCCGTTCTGTCGATGTGCTGATGATCGATGATGTGCAGTTCATTGCCGGGAAGGACAGCACGCAGGAGGAATTCTTCCATACGTTCAATGCGTTGGTTGACCAGAACCACCAGATTATCATCTCCGGCGACCGCTCGCCCACCGACCTGGAGGGGATGGAGGAGAGGATGCGCTCCCGCCTCGGCTGGGGCCTTGTCGCCGATATCCATCCGACGGATTATGAACTTCGTCTCGGCATCCTGCAATCGAAGGTCGAGCAGGGCAAGATCACCATCGACCCGCGCATTCTCGAATTTCTTGCCCATCGCATAACGTCAAATGTGCGGGAGCTGGAAGGAGCGCTGAACCGGGTGCTGGCCTATTCCGATCTAGTCGGACGCGCCGTTACCCTTGAAAGCACGCAGGAAGTGCTGAGCGATCTTCTGCGCGCCAATGACCGCCGGATTACCATCGAGGAAATTCAGAAAAAGGTGGCGGAGCATTTCAATATCCGGATGTCGGATATGCATTCCGCCCGCCGGGCCCGCGCCGTGGCCCGTCCGCGCCAGGTGGCGATGTATCTCGCCAAGCAGCTGACCTCCCGCTCCCTGCCGGACATCGGCCGGAAATTCGGGGGTCGCGATCATACGACGGTGATGCATGCGCTCAAAAAGATCGAGGAGCTTCGTCAGCAGGACGTCACCCTGTCGGAGGATCTGGAGCTTTTGCGGCGGATGCTGGAATAGGGGCCTAAGCTGCCGTGATGCGACAGGCGCAGCGGCGGGCGCCCGTCCTCCATATGACCGTCGACCTTGCGGCAACCATCCGATTTATCCGCGCAAAAACCCTTACGTAAACCGCCCGCTCTCAGCCCTGCTTTCAACCCCCTGATATTGCTGGTAATTTCAGCCTGCTTTCCGGCCGTGGCCGGCCTGCGAATTGCCTGTCTTCCCGCCCTCGTTTCTGATATAGTGCGACGGCATTTTCTCCGATGGTCCGAAATTCGATTCAAGGTTATGAATCAATTTCTTAAGGTCAGGCGGATTTGCCGGTTACGGGAGAATTTTGTTGAAGTAACTGACGTTTATCGGGCATAATAAGAGCCCATTTTAAGTAACCTATTTGAAGCCTGATTGAGCCAATGAAACTGACAATAGAACGCTCCGCTTTGCTGACGTCTTTGAGCCATGTCCAAAGCGTTGTCGAACGCCGCAACACAATTCCGATCCTCGCCAATATCCTGCTGATTGCCGAGGATGGATCGCTTGGCCTGACGGCAACCGACCTCGACATTGCAATCAACGAAAAAGTCGCGGCGAATATCAGCACGGAAGGGGCGATTACCGTTCCGGCCCATCTGCTTCATGATATCATCCGCAAACTTCCCGACGGCAGCCAGGTCGAGCTCGACTACAAGAGCGCCGAGGGCCGGATCTATATCCATTGCGGACAATCGAAATTTGCGCTGGCCTGCCTGCCGCAAGATGATTTCCCGGTCATGGAAACCAATCAACTGCCGCATAACTTCACCATTTCGGCGTCCATCCTCAAACGGCTGATCGACAAGACCCGCTTCGCCATCTCGACGGAGGAGACACGCTATTACCTGAACGGTATCTATCTGCATACAGCGGATACCGAGGGTGTGCCAATGCTGCGCGCTGTCGCGACCGACGGTCACCGGCTGGCCCGTGTAGAAACGCCCCTTCCGGCCGATGCCGAAGGAATGCCGGGCGTTATCGTACCGCGCAAGGCCGTCAATGAAGTGCTCCGCCTGATCGATGAGCGGGACGAGGCTGTCTCCATTTCGCTCTCCGACACCAAAATCAGCTTCTCTTTCGGTGATACCTTGCTCACGTCCAAGCTGATCGACGGCACCTTCCCGGATTACGAGCGGGTTATCCCCGACGGGAATGACAAAATGCTGGAGCTGGACGGCAAGTCCTTTGCCCAGGCCGTGGATCGCGTTTCCACCGTCGCAACCGAGAAAACGCGCGCCATCAAGCTGTCGCTCAGCAACGACTTGATCACCCTTTCCGCAACGGGTGCGGATGCGGGCAGCGCCACGGAAGAAGTCTCCGCGTCCTACAACTCGGGCGATATGGAAATTGGTTTTAACTCGAAATACCTGTTGGATATCACCGGTCAGATCGATGGCGACAACGCCCGCTTTCTGTTTGCTGACTCCGGATCGCCAACCATTGTCCGGGACGGCGCCGACGACGGCGCGCTCTATGTCCTGATGCCAATGCGGGTATAAGGTGGCACTCGTCGCACAGTATGGTCCGGACGGCCGCAGCGAGGGATGACGCCATAGAGGAGCCGTTTGTGTCCGCCTATGTTATTACGCGCCTGATTTTGACAGATTTTCGCAATTATACGCATTTGAAGGTTGAGACAGACAACCGCCCGGTTGTTCTCACCGGCGCAAATGGCAGCGGCAAAACCAATCTTCTGGAAGCCATCTCGTTTCTGACGCCAGGGCGGGGATTGCGGCGGGCAAAACTGCTGGAGGCGGCGAATACAAAGGGCGATGGCGGATGGGCCGTCGCGGCGGATGTCCGCTCGGACGGAGGAGAGAGCACGCTTGGAACCGGACTTGTGAACAATCCGGCGACAGAGGGCAGGGAAGGACCGGAGCGGCGTTTGGTCCGCATCGACGGCCAGAATATGAGCGGATCGGCGGCCCTCGCGGACCATATCCGGGTCAGCTGGCTGACCCCGCAGATGGATCGGCTGTTTCAGGAGGGGGCCGGGGGCCGTCGCCGGTTTCTTGATCGGTTGACCTTCGGGTTCGATCCGGCCCATGGCAAGCGCATGACATCTTTCGAGAAAGTCATGCGGGAGCGAAACCGCCTGCTGAAAGAAGGGCGATATGACCGGCACTGGCTCGCCTCGCTGGAGCGGACATTGGCGGAAACGGGAACGGCCATCGCCGCCGCCCGGCGCGAGACGGCAGCCCGATTGAACGGCGCCATGAGCGCAACAGAAACCGGCGCCAGCGCCTTTCCAAAGGCGGAACTGAGCGCGGACGGAATGCTTGAAGGCTGGCTTGAAGATATGGCCGCGCTGGCGGTGGAAGACAGATATCGCGCCGAACTGGAGGCGTCACGGCGCGGCGACAGTGCCGCAGGAAGCACGACGATCGGCCCGCACAGGAGCGATCTTTCGGTGCTGCATAAGGATAAAGGCATGCCCGCCGGCCTTTGTTCGACGGGGGAACAGAAAGCGCTGCTGATCTCCATCATCCTCGGGGATGCACGGCTTCAGGCGGGACGGCAGGGACGGGCGCCAGTCCTACTGCTGGACGAGATTACGGCGCATCTGGATCAAACACGGCGCATCGCCCTGTTTGACGAGATTGACGAAATGAAGACACAGGCCTGGATGACAGGCACCGATTATGCCCTGTTTTCCGAGCTTGGAGACCGGGCGCAGTTTTTGACGGTTGATAATGGCAGTATCTGCCGGACGGCCGTCCGCTGAAAGGGAAGACAAGGTAATGAGTAACACACCGGAGCATTTGGAGGCGGCGGAATATGGCGCGGAGTCCATCAAGGTCCTGAAGGGTCTCGATGCGGTGCGCAAGCGCCCGGGCATGTATATTGGCGATACCGATGACGGGTCCGGCCTGCACCATATGGTCTATGAGGTGGTGGACAACGCCATCGACGAGTCCCTCGCCGGCCATTGCGACCTGATTTATGTCGCCCTCAATCCCGATGGCTCCGTCACCGTGCGCGATAACGGGCGCGGTATCCCGGTCGATATGCATGAGGAAGGGGTCTCCGCTGCCGAGGTGATCATGACGCAGCTGCATGCCGGCGGCAAGTTTGACCAGAATTCCTACAAGGTTTCCGGCGGCCTGCATGGCGTCGGCGTCTCCGTTGTGAATGCGCTGTCGACACGGCTCGACATGACCATCTGGCGCAATGACAAGGAGCACAGCCTTAGTTTTGAACATGGCGAACCCGTGGGTGCCCTTGAAATCGTGGGTGACGCGGTGGGAAAAAGCGGAACGGAAATCACCTTTACGCCATCGCCGGAAACCTTCACCAATATCAAGTTTGAATTTTCGACGCTGGAACATCGCCTGCGGGAGCTCGCCTTCCTCAACTCCGGTGTCTATATCCAGATCAACGACCTCCGCTCCGCCGAACCGGTGACCGTGGACCTTCACTATGAAGGCGGTATTTCTGCGTTCGTTAGATATCTGGATCGGTCGAAGAACCCGTTAATCACGGAAACCATTGATCTTGCTTCGGAAAAGGAAGGGGTCACGGTCGAGGCGTCGCTGGAATGGAACGACAGCTATCATGAAAATGTGCTCTGCTTCACCAATAATATTCCGCAGCGCGACGGCGGTACCCATCTGGCCGGGTTCCGCGCCGCACTAACCCGCGCCATCAACCAGTATGCGGCGTCGAGCGGCATTGCCAAGAAGGAAAAGGCAACAATCACCGGCGACGACGCCCGCGAAGGGCTGACCTGTGTGGTGTCGGTCAAGGTGCCGGATCCGAAATTTTCCTCCCAGACCAAGGACAAGCTGGTCTCCAGCGAAGTGCGCCCGATCGTTGAAAGCTCTGTCTATGATGCGCTCAGCCAGTGGTTTGAGGAGCATCCGAACGATGCAAAAATCGTCATCTCCAAAGTGGTCGAGGCCGCCGCCGCCCGTGAGGCCGCCCGCAAGGCGCGGGAGCTTACCCGCCGCAAGGGCGCGCTCGATATTTCCAGCCTGCCGGGCAAACTCGCCGATTGCCAGTCGAAGGACCCGGCCGTGTCCGAACTGTTCTTGGTCGAGGGTGACAGCGCCGGCGGCTCCGCCAAGCAGGGGCGGGACCGTCACAATCAGGCGGTTTTGCCGCTCAGGGGTAAAATCCTCAATGTCGAGCGGGCGCGTTTCGACCGCATGCTCTCGTCGAACGAAATCGGCACGATGATTACCGCGCTCGGCACCGGCATCGGCCCGGAAGAGTTCGACATCGAGAAGGCGCGCTATCACAAGATCATCATCATGACCGATGCCGATGTGGATGGATCGCATATCCGGACCCTGTTGCTCACCTTCTTCTACCGGCAGATGCCGGAACTGGTTGAAAAAGGTTATCTCTATATTGCCCAGCCGCCGCTTTACAAGGTCACGAAGGGCAAGTCCTCGGTCTATCTGAAAGATCAGAAGGCGATGGACGATTACCTGATCGAACAGGGCCTGGAAGAGGTGGTGCTGGAACTTGCGTCCGGTGAGCAGCGAAGCGGAGAGGACTTACGTGCCCTCGTCGCGCGGGCCCGTCAGGCACGCGACCTTATTGATTCGATTGCCCGTATCCAGAACCGACCCGTGGTCGAGCAAGTGGCCATTGCCGGGGCGCTGAGTGACGAGGTTTTGAGCGATCCGGTTCGCGGACCCGAAGCCGCCGATTTTGTCGCCAGACGACTGGATGCCATTTCTTCGGAGACAGAGCGTGGATGGACCGGCGAAATCCTGCCGGATTTCAGCCTGAAGTTCAGCCGGGAAGTCCGCGGCGTGACAGAAGTGCAAATGGTCGACAGCAACCTGATCCATTCCGCCGAAGCACGCCAACTTAATTCAATGAAGGAAGAGTTGCAGGTAATCTATGCACAAGCCTCTACCTTTATTCACAAGGACAAGCGACAGGTTATCTACTCACCGCTCGAACTGATGGAGGCGGTAACCAATCTCGGCAAGCGCGGGCTCACCATGCAGCGTTATAAAGGGCTGGGCGAAATGAACCCCGAGCAGCTCTGGGAAACGACCCTTGATCACGAGGCACGGACATTGCTGCAGGTGCGCATCAATCACGGGGACGAGGCCGATGAAGTCTTCTCGACCCTGATGGGCGATGTGGTGGAGCCACGGCGCAATTTCATTCAGGACAATGCCCTGAAAGTCAGCTTTCTGGATGCCTGAGGAAATTCTTCGCGGTTTGGCTATCTCATTTTTGCCTTATATATAGGTAATAAGGGCGGCTTGAATGGGATTTCGCCAATATTAGAGTAGCAATCGAGTTCGATTATGAAGAAGGCATCAAAGGGATCAGGCGGCAAGTCGTCGGCTTCAACGTCAGGAACGGCAGGCTATCCGCAACGTCCCAAACCCGCGCCGAGAAAGAAGAAGAGCACGGCAAAGGCCGCCTCCCGGCAGAGCCCGGCCCGGCGCACTGCCAAGGGAAAACGCAAGTCACGGCGCAATTCCGGCATTTTGACGCCAATTCTCAACTGGGGCGGCGCGGTTGCTTTATGGTGCCTGCTGCTGGGCGGCCTGTTTCTCGGATATTTCGCCTATACGCTTCCGGATATTTCCGGGATTGGCGTGATCGAGAAGCGCCCCTCCATGGTCCTGCAAACCGCCGATGGCATCCGATATTCCACCTATGGCGATCTTTATGGCGACATGCTCCCGATCGAGGATATCCCGGAAAACATCAAACAGGCCGTCCTCGCGACGGAAGACAGCCATTTCTATGATCATTTCGGCCTGAACCCGGTTAGCCTCGTCCGCGCCGCCTGGCGGAACTATGAAGCTGGCCGCGTGGTTCAGGGCGGCAGTACCGTCACCCAGCAGCTCGCCAAGAACCTGTTCCTGACGCCGGAGCGTACTTTGGGCCGGAAAATCCGCGAAACCCTGCTCGCCTTCTGGCTGGAAGCGGAATATTCGAAGGATGAAATCCTCGCGCTCTATCTCAATCGCGTCTATTTCGGCTCCGGTACCTACGGCATCGACGCCGCAACCCGGAAATATTTCTCAAAACCGGCGCCGGAAATGACAATGGCCGAGGCGGCGATGCTGGCAGGCCTTTTGAAGGCCCCGTCCTACTATGCGCCTACCCGCAACCTCGAGCGCGCGCAGGATCGGGCCAGCGTTGTCCTCAACCGCATGGTAGTGGAAGACTATCTCACGCCGGAGGAAGCAGAGAAAATCCGCGCCAATCCAGCGGTTCTGGTGAATGCCAGCCAGGATTTTCGCAATGTCCGGTATTATGCCGACTGGGTGGTCAGCGAGGTACAGGCCTATATCGGACGGACCGGCAAGGATTTGGTGATTACCACAACCCTTGATCTTGAGATGCAGGCGGATGCGGAACGCGCGATCGAAGCGCGGCTGAAGGCGGAAGGCACCGCCATGGATGTGAGTCAGGGGGCGTTCGTCGCCATGTCTCCCACGGGCGCGGTGAAGGCAATGGTCGGCGGGCGGGCCTATTCGGAGTCGGTCTATAACCGGGCGACAGTTGCCCGGCGGCAGCCCGGGTCGGTTTTCAAGACAGTTGTCTATCTTGCCGGCTTTGAAAACGGCCTTGCCCCCGACGACATCTTCAATGACAGCCCGATCAATATCGACGGCTGGCAACCGAATAACTACACCAACAAATATAACGGCGCCATGAGCCTGCGCGAGGCTTTTGCCCGTTCCATCAACACCGTCGCCGTGAAGGTGACCGAGCAGGTCGGCCGCGACAAGGTCGCGGGAATGGCGAAAAACCTGGGCCTGACCGGGAATTTTCCACTGCATCCGTCGATTTCACTTGGCACCTATGAAGTCTCCCTTCTGGAGATGACGGCCGCCCATGCGGTGATCGCCAATGGCGGTACGACGGTGCTTCCCTATGGCGTTCTCCAGATCCGCGAAAAGGACGGCCCGGTCCTGTATCAGCGCCAGACCTCCGGTCAGGGGAAGGTGATCAGCGCCGCCACCATCAACAAGATGCAGGATGTCATGTCGGCAACAATCCAGTGGGGCACGGGCAAGGCCGCGAACCCGGGCTTCGCCGCCGCGGGCAAGACGGGCACGACGCAGGACTACCGCGATGCCTGGTTCATCGGCTTTACGCCGGATCTGGTTGCCGGGGTCTGGTTCGGCAATGATGACGGGTCCGCCACCAAGCGGGTCAACGGCAGTAACCTGCCCGCTATTACCTGGAAGGACTTCATCACCCATTCGGAAACCTCCCATGCGGTGGCCTTTAACCAGCTGGAAGAGGAAAAATCGACCGACAGCATCTGGGATAGGATCGTCAACGCCTTTTCAAACCGGAACTCCGCGTCCCAGAGCAGCGGCGGCGGCGCGCCGGTATCGGACAATCTCAAGATACCGGAAAAGAAGGATTCTTTCGACTATCTGGAGAAACAGCGGCAAATGCCCTGAGCCGCTAGTTTTCTTCCCAGTGCTCTTCCGTTGATCCGCTCGCCGTCAGACGGAAGATAAGGGCGGAGCCAATGCCCATCAGGCCAATGGACGTGACCATCGCCATCTCGGTTCCGTCATAGAAATAGGCGACCAGGAATCCGAGCAGCGCGGCAAATCCCAGCATCAAAAACCCCATCAGGGCCGAGGCAGAACCCGCCTTTTCCGGAAAAGGCGCCATGGCGCCGGCCTGAGACTGCGGCAGCACAACCCCGAGGCCGAGGGTGTAGACAATCATCGGGATAACGACGGCCGAAACGCTATGCAGCCCGCCCCAGGCGGCGGCTAGCATCGCCACCCCGCCAAGGGCGCAAATCACCGTTCCGATCCCGACGGAGAAGGAAAGCCCCCGGCTTTTGGTGACATAGGGCCCGAGCAGGGTTCCGGCCATATAACCGAGAACCACGATCCCGAAAAAATAGCCGAAGTTATCGGCGGCGACCCCGAACACCTCGATCAGGACGAGCGGCGAGCCCGAGATAAAGGAGAACAGGCCACCAAAACAGAAGCCGCCGGTCAGGGCATAGCCCAGAAACTCCCGATGGCGGATCAAATCCGAATAATTGCGGACAATATGGCGCGGACGAATGGCGTTCAGGTCTTTGACTTTCAGCGACTCATCCACCAGGAAGACCGTGATCAGCGCCATGGTGAAACCGAACAGCCCGAGAACGAAAAAGATCGACTGCCAGCCATAGAAAACCACGATATAGCCACCGATCACCGGGGCAATGGCGGGCGCGAGCCCCATGATTGTTCCCATACGGGAAAGTTGCCGGGCCGCCTGTTCCCGGGCAAAAAGATCACGGACCATGGCGCGCGGCACCACCATCGCTGCACAGGCGCCAAGGGCCTGGAAAAACCGTGAGATCACGAGCTGATCGATATTGACCGCCACCACGCAGGCGAGGCTTGCCAGCACATAAATCAGCAATCCCCCCAGAATGACCGGCTTTCGCCCGAACCGGTCGGTGAGCGGCCCGTAGATCAGCTGGCACCCGCCAATCCCGAAGGTAAAGATGCTGAGGGTAAGCTGAACCTCCGCCGGGGTCGCGTTGAAAAAGGCCGCCAGCTGGGGGAATGTCGGCAGATACATATCCGTCGACAGCGGCCCGAGCGCAACGGCCGCCGCGAGATAGAAGGTGAAGGTAACTGAAGAAGGGGCGAGTCGTTTCATGAGAGGCTTTCTACAGAGGGCCCCCTGTCATACCCCGTCTCTTCTCTCAACGCCATATTTATGTAGCTCCGCCCCGTGGGATTTCAGCCATTTCTTCGCCGGGGCGACCGTGGGGTGAAGCTCATCCACCAGCTGCCAGAAGTCGGAGGAATGGTTCATATGCCGAAGATGCGCCACCTCATGGGCGACGATGTAGCTCATCACCTCCTCCGGCATGAGCAGCAGGCGCCAGGAAAAATTCAGCTTTCCCGTGGAGGAACAGCTGCCCCAGCGGGAAATCTGGTCGCGCAGGGTGATACCGCTGTAGCGGACATCGATCTTATCGGCATAGTCGGCGGCCCAGACGCTGATTTCCGTCTTCGCCATCTTGCGGGTCCAATCCTTTACCCGGCGCGGCAGATGCTCGGCGGCGCCCGCGACATAGATGCGCCCGTCCTCCGCCCAGACGAAACCGCGCTGCTCCGGGACATGGGTAATCCGGTGCATCCGGCCCAGAACCGGCAGCATGGCGCCATCGCGAAACGGAACGGCGGATGGTAACTTGTTGATATTACTTGTAATCCAGTCAATTTCCTGCTTCAGGAAATTCAACCCGGCCTTGAGGGAAGCGCGTTTCGGCAGCAGCAGGACAATACCGCGCCGGGGATCGATGCGGACCTTGATCCGGGCTGAACGGACAGGGCGCGATATCTCGATGGGAATTTTCCGCCCGTCGTAGGCAAGATAGGGCGGCGGGCCCGTCACCAACAGCGGCGCCGCGTTCTCAGTCAATGTCTTCATCCGGCCAGTCAACGATATGATCTTCCAGATCCCCCGCCCGGCGTTCCGAAATCACCCGCCCGCGCACGGAAATACCCGCCTGATGAACGGTTTCCGGATCGCCGGAGACCAGCGGATGCCACCAGGGCAGGGGCTTGCCTTCCGACAGGAGGCGGTAACCGCAGGTTTTCGGCATCCAGTGCAACTTCGGGATAATGTCCGGGGTTATGGTGACACAATCAGGCACAAGGCGCGACCTTTCCGGATAGCGCGTGCAGGCACAGGTCCCGAGGTCGAGCAGGCGGCACGCCACATCGGTATAGGCAAGTTCAAGGGTATCTTCGTCTTCGAGCTTGAGAAGACAACATTTGGCACAGCCGTCACAGAGGGATTCCCACTGCTCGGACGTCATGTCCTCAAGGGCCACGGTCTCCCAAAACGGTCGTTCACTCACACCAGCTTAAGCCTTTTTTGTCAGTTTCCGCCGTGTCTTTGCCATTGTTTTGGCTCTGGTCGGCGATTTCTGCGCCTTCAGGGGCGCGGCTGAGCTGACCGTAGCTGTTTTTTCCGCCATTGTCTTGGGTGTTGTTTTGCGCACTGCCGGAGCTTTCTTCACCGCCGACTTTTTGGCCGCCGTCCGCACCGGTGCTTTTTTCGCAGCGGGTTTGGCCGTCACTTTTGTCGCCGGTTTTTTCGGCGCCTCTTTTACCGCCGCTTTGGCGGAGATCGCCGCCTTTGCGGGCGCAGGCTTTTCGCCCCCCTCTTTCGTTTCCTTCGGAACAAGGGAGAGACGGATACGGTTCCTGGGCTCGTGATTGAGGATGAAATCGCTGATCCGCGGGGCAATTTCGCTTCTGAACTTGCTACCGTTAAACACGCCGTAATGACCGACACCCTTTTGCTCATAATGGGTTTTCAGGCTTTCCGGCAGGCCCGTGCAGATGTCATGGGCGGCAACCGTCTGGCCGATACCGGAGATGTCATCGAGCTCGCCCTCCACCGTCATAATCGCGGTTTTCTTGATGAGATCAGTGCGTACCGGGCGGTCGCCGCGATACATCATCTCGCCCTTGGCCAGGGACTGTTTCTGAAACACGGTTTCGATCGTCTGAAGATAGAATTCCGCCGTCAGGTCCATGACCGCGTTATATTCCGCATAGAAGGCGCGATGCTTATCCGCGCTATCGCCATCGCCCTGCACAAGATGATCGAACTGCTTCACATGGGCCTCCATATGACGGCCGAAATTCATGCTGACAAAGCCGCTGAGTTGCAGAAAGCCGGGATAGACACGCCGAAACGCACCCGGATAGCCGATCGGCACATGGTTGATCACCGTATGTTCAAACCACTCGATGGAGTGGTTCATTGCCAGTTTGCACGGCTCTGTCGGATGGCGGCGGGTATCAATCGGACTGCCCATCAGGGTAACGGACGGCGGTGTATTCGGGTTATTGTCTTCCGACATCAGGGCAACAGCCGCGAGAACCGGCACGCCGGGCTGACAAACGGCCATGACATGGGTTTCCGGACCGAGAATCTCAAGATACTCGATGACATAGTCGATATAGTCATCCAGATCGAATCGACCCTCATACACCGGGACATTCGCCGCATCGCGCCAGTCCGTAACATAGACATCATGGTTCGGCAGCATTGTTTCGACCGTCCCGCGCAGCAATGTCGCGAAATGCCCGGACATCGGCGCCACGATCAGGAGCTTGGGATCTTTTCGCTTCGTATCCCGTTTGAAGTGCTTGAGCTGGCAGAAGCTTTTGCGGTGCAAAATCTCTTCCGTCACAGCGACGGTGCGCATGTCAATATTGGTGGATGTAATATCAAAGGCCGGTTTTCCGTGATATTGCGTCGTTTCCGAGAAGAGATCAAAGCTCGCGGCAAGGGTCTGTGCCTGCGGCGTATCGGAGATCGGGTTGAACGGATTCCTCAGGACCTGAGAGTAAATTTGTGCGGCCATACGGACTGGGGAAAGCGCCAATTTCTGCATTTCGTTAAATTGGTAAAGCACGTTGTACTCTCCTAATTTGACAAGGCCCTTTTCACATGGGTCTTGTTATTGTTTATCTGCGCAAAAGTTCGCTGCACTGCAACATGATATAGGAAAATCTGCGGCCATGTCAGTATTTTTTGCGAAAATACAGATAATTGATTAATATTTACCCTCAATTTTGTGTGGAATCTCACACATGACAGCGGATTAGGGACATTTTTCATGCGGGTTTTTTGGTCGGTTTTATTCCTGATTCTTCTGATGTCACCTTCGGCATTCGCCCAATCGTCGTTGCTTGGCGAGGATCCGGTCTTCCGGAGCGCGGCTCACGGGGATTCCGCGGCGGTCGAAACCTTTCTTCTAAACGGAAATAATCCGAATATCCGGGATCTGAAGAAAGTCCCGCTTCTGCACCATGCCGCCATCGCCGGTGTTACGAAGACCGTCCGAACCCTGCTGCGCCACGGAGCACGGATTGACCTGGCCGATCCGCTTGGCAATACAGCCCTGATGCAGGCGGCCGCCTATGGTTCGACGGCTGTCGCCGTTATCCTTATAGAGGCGGGGTCAAAACTGGATGAGGAAAACCGGCAGGGAGAGACCGCCCTGATCAAGGCGGCGAAGACCGGTCATTATGAGGTGGCAAAGCTGTTGCTTGAAAAGGGCGCCACGGCGGACCGGACTGACTTTACGGGAAGGACGGCGCTGGAGCATGCCCAGCAAAACCGTCATTCCGATGTCGTGCGCCTTCTCTCGGAGGCAAATTCCTGATCGTATCAGAAACGGCCTGAGGTCTTATTCCGCTTCAGCGGCAACCAGTGCTGAGCGTAATCCATCGGCCTGCGGATTGGAGACCATCCTATCGATCACAATCTGCTGGGATGTGACCGACTGTCCATAATAGGACTGATTGCCTTCCGCATTCGAGGTCAGGATCGAGCCTTCCACGGACGCCCCGATAAAGAGGCCTTTGGAAATCGCGAAAGAGAATACGTCAACCTTCAGGTTTGTGGTGGTGGACGCCCCAAGAGTCGTTCCGACCGGGCCAACCGCTGCCGACAGGTCACCGCCGAGCTTGACCTGGTTGTTGATGATTGCCTGCAACGCCTTGTCGGTCATGATGACCAGCACAAGTTCATTCACCTGGGCGCCGAATTGCAGGCCGATGCTACCCTGGCCCATTTTGTAGAATGCCGGGGAAGACCAGTTTCCGGCCTCATCCTTACCGAGCAGCACACCGCCGCCCCCTGCACCGCCAAGAAAGAAACCGGCCTTCAGGACCTGCGGGAAAACGATAACGCCCTTGGCAACCGCCAGCAGCTTGCGGAACTCACCCATTTCCGATCTTTTGGTCATATCCATAACGGTGAACTTCGCTTTTTCCACCATCTGGTCCTGCGCCTCCCCCGCGGAGGCAAGGTTGCCCGAGCCCATGAGCAGAGCGCCTGCGGCCACAAGCGACAGGAAGGTTCGACGGCTCGCCCTGATTGTCTTCTGCATCTTCTCAATCCTTTTTGACTAATCGTTGGAAAACGGGATACTGCATTAAAATATGTGGTTAATGATGGCATTAATATGTCGAAATTTCTTCAGAAAAAAAGGCGGATGCGAAAGTTCCCTTGAATATGGCCAAAAAAATAGGTGAGCCGGACTCACTTGAAGACCAGGCAGATGAGATCAACCAGACCGCGCCGGGTATGCGGCTGGAAACATTGGTGTATATTCGCTGGCTCGCGGTTCTGGGTCAGGCGCTGACCGTTATCATCGTTTTGGTCTTTTTCGGCTATGAGTTACCACTGTTGCCGGTTGCCCTGCTGATCAGCGCGAGCGCCATCCTCAATCTGCTGGTCAGTTTCAGCCGGAAGCCGTCGGCGCGGCTGCCGAACCGCGGCGCCATCCTCTATCTTTTTTATGACATCCTGCAACTCGCCGGGCTTCTGTATTTCACCGGCGGCCTGACAAACCCTTTTTCGGTGTTGTTTCTGGTGCCGGTCACCATTTCGGCCACGAACCTGTCCCGGCAGGGAACGTTTTTCCTCGGTCTCGTAACCCTTGTCTGTATTTCCGTCCTGGCGCTCTTTTATGAACCGCTGCCGCTTCCCGAGAGCTCACTGGTGCTGTCGGATACCTATATTCTCGCCCTCTGGGCGGCGCTTGTGCTCGGAACCGCATTTCTCTCCGGCTATGCCTGGCTGATCGCAGCGGATTCCCGGAAAATGACCGATGCGCTCACCGTAGCTCGGGCGGAACTCGCGCGCGAGCAGCAGCTTTCCGCTGTCGGCGGGATCGCCGCTGCCGCCGCCCATGAGCTTGGCACCCCGCTCAACACCATCCTGCTGGTCTCCGAGGAACTGGCGCAGGCGCTACCCGCCGGAAGCGATGCCGCCGACGATGCCGCGCTGCTGCACAATCAGGCGAAAAAATGCGCGGAGGTTCTGGCGCAGCTCTCCAAGGGGCCGGAAACCGAGCGGTTCATCCAGGGCACCGCCCATCACAACTTTGTCGCGCTCGACAATCTCTTCACCCTGATCACGGAGAAATACAAGGACAGCGGCAAGGAATTCACCATCCAGACGGAAGGCGACATGTCCGACATTCCGCGCCTGTACCTCAGCCCGGAACTGCGTCACGGCCTTGGCAACCTGCTCAGCAACGCCGCCGAGTTCGCGACCAGCAAAGTCACCATTGATCTTTACTGGAACGAGAGCCTGGTCCGGGTGGAGATCCGGGACGACGGCCCCGGCATCTCGGAAGAAATTCTCAGCCGGCTGGGGGAGCCCTATATGTCCAGCCGCCGTGGCAAGGGCGGCATGGGCCTCGGTGTCTTTATCGCCGACATGCTGATCAAGCGGAGCGGCGGCGAGCTCAGCTTCAGCAACCGGTCGGGCGGCGGCGCTGTCGTGGAAATCCTTTGGGCGCGCCAAAGGCTCGAAAAATCTGATCCTTTTAGTAATTAAAAAGTATGCTAATCTTGATGTTGCAGGTGATTGAGCGTGAACAATAATAAAGACCGGGATATGGACGAGACAAAAACTCTGCTGATTGTTGATGATGACGAGATTTTCCTGAACCGACTTGGCCGGTCGCTGGAACGCAAGGGGTTTACGCCAACGCTGGCCAGTTCGGTGGAAGAGGGAAAGAAGCGGGCAGCGGAAGTTTCGCCCGCCTATGCCGTCGTCGATCTCCGGCTTCAGGATGGAAACGGCCTCGAAGTGGTGGAAACCATCCGCAATGTCAACAAGGACGCGAGCATTGTCATGCTGACCGGCTATGGCAACATCGCCTCTGCGGTGGCGGCGGTGAAGGCGGGGGCCATCGATTACCTCGCCAAGCCCGCCAATGTCGAGGATATCGCCAATGCCCTGCTCGCCGACAAGGGCGCCACGCCGCCACCGCCGGAGAACCCGATGTCCGCCGATCGCGTCCGGTGGGAACATATCCAGCGCGTCTATGAGCTGTGCGATCACAATGTGTCCGAGACGGCGCGGCGGCTCAACATGCACCGGCGCACGCTACAGCGCATCATGGCAAAACGCTCCCCGCAATAGATTTTATGGATCAGGAAACCCCTAAACCCATTCTGATCTGCGGCGATGCAACGGCGGAAATGGCGAAAATGCCCGCTAAGAGCATCGATCTGATCGTGGCGGACCCGCCCTATAATCTCGGCAAGAACTATGGCAACAATATCGACCTCAAGGACCGGGAAGAATATCAGGCTTTCACCCGGGACTGGCTTAACGAGGCCGTGCGCCTCCTGAAACCCGGCGGATCGCTCTATTGTTTTATGGGGGTCAAGTTCATCGCCCGGCTCTATCTGATGCTGGAAGAGACGTTTGAGCTGACGCCGCAGGGCTGGATCACCTGGCATTACACGCAAGGCATGGGGCGCAAGCGCGGCTTTTCCCCGCGCCATGAGGATATTCTCTGGTTTTCAAAAGGGAATGAGGCGTGCTTTAACCTCGATGACGTGCGGGTGCCACAGAAATACTATCGCAAGCGCAACAATATGGCGGGGGCCAACCCCGGCGATGTCTGGCAATTCAGCCATGTGCATTATTGCGCGGCCGAGCGCCTGCCGCATCCCACACAAAAGCCGGAAGCCCTGCTGGAACGGGTGATCAAGGCCTCCTCCAATGCGGGCGATACCGTTCTCGATCCCTTTCTCGGCAGTGGAACGACGGCGCGGGTGGCCGCGGTCCTTGGCCGCAAGGCCATTGGCATCGAGGTTAATCCGGATTATATAAGCATGGCCGAAACCCGCCTGAAAGCGCCTTTCTCGTCCTTTGACAGCACTGATCCGCGGGCCGCGCGACAATCGATGGATTTGCCGAAGGATCCGCTTTAAATTCAATGAACATATTGTTTCTGCACAATAATTTCCCGGCGCAGTATCGCCATGTCGCGCGCCATCTGGCCGCCGACAAGAATAACCGCGTGGTGTTCGCCTCGCACCGGGCGCCAACAGCCATTCCCGGCGTTCGAAATATTCTCTACAAGCCGCATCGCGACGCCAAGGCGGAAACCCATCATTATCTCCGCTCCGTGGAATCGGCGGTTCTCAACGGTCAGGCCGTCTTTCGTACCTGCCTCGATCTGAAGCAGAAAGGCTTCGTGCCGGATATCATCTGCGCCCACTCCGGATGGGGAAACAGCCTCTATGTGAAGGAAGTCTTCCCCAAAGCGCGGCTGCTCAGCTATTTCGAATGGTATTATCACGCGCGCGGATCCGATGCCGACTTCCTCGATCCGGCCGCCATCGGCCATGACGACACCGCCCGTATCCACAGCAAGAACATGCCGCTGTTGATGGATATGGCGACCTGCGACTGGGGGCAGGTGCCGACGGGGTTTCAACTCTCGCAGATTCCCGCCATTTTTCATTCGAAGCTGTCGGTCCTTCATGACGGGGTGGATACGGATTATTTCAGGCCGAATCCGGATGCGCCCGCGAAAATCGGCAATCTGGACCTCAGCCATGCCGGGGAAATTCTCACCTATGCCACGCGCGGGATGGAGCCGTACCGCGGGTTTCCGGAATTCATGCGCGCCGCAGCCCTTCTGATGAAACAGCGGCCGAATTTGCATGTCCTGGTGGTGGGGGAGGACCGCGTCGCCTATGGCAAGCAGCTGCCGGAAGGGGAAAGCTGGGGCAAGCGCATGGTGGCGGAGCTCAAGCCCGATCCAGAAAGACTTCATTTCACCGGGCCGCTTCCCTATTCGGAATATGTGAAGGTCCTGCAGTTTTCCACTGTCCGCGCCTATCTCACCGTGCCCTTCGTTCTGAGCTGGTCCCTGATTGAAAGCCTTGCCTGCGGCGGGCTTGTCGTCGGGTCCGATACGGCGCCCGTCCGCGAGATTATCCGCCCGGGTGTCAACGGCTTCCTCGCGCCGTTTCATGATCCCGAGGCTCTTGCCGCCCAGATTGAAGAGGTGCTGGACAATGTCTCCGAGCTTCAGGATATCCGCGATGCCGCGCGGAAAACCGCCACCGACAGATATGCCTTGAAGAAAATGCTGCCGCGTCAGCTCCATCTGATAGAAGATGTCGCCGCGGGCCGCCTGCCACCCCGGGAAAAGGCGGCGAATTGACGGCCACACCAACTCCGTATTTGCAGGGGCCGCCAGATTATACTATGACCAATACACCTCTTACATTCAGGGCGATGCAATTTGGACCCGCGAGACTATTTTAACGACGAACTGGAAGATCATGGCGAGGTTCTGGCCAAAACCCGCGCCGCGCTCGGCCCGTCGTTTCAGGAAATGCTCACCTGCTGGATCACCGCCATCGAAGGCGGCAACAAGATCCTGTTTTTCGGCAACGGCGGCAGCGCCGCAGATGCCCAGCACCTCGCGGCGGAGCTTGTCATCCGCTTTGTCGAGGATCGCAAACCCATCGCCGCCATCGCACTGAATACCGACACTTCGGCGCTGACCGCGGGAGCCAATGATCTCGGCTTCGATGAAGTTTTCGCCCGCCAGATCGACGCGCTCGGTCGCGCGGGCGATGTCGCAGTCGGTATTTCCACCTCCGGCACCAGCCCGAATATTGTGAAAGCCCTTGAAATGGCCCGCAAAAAAGGGCTCGTCACCAATGCCTTTACCGGCCGGGACGGCGGCAAGATGCCAGACCTTGCCGATGTCTCGCTGATCGTGCCCGCACAGTCCACCCGGCGGATACAGGAAATGCATATCACCCTCGGCCATATGCTCTGCGGCGCCCTCGAAAAATCCCTGAAACTGGTGTGAGCCCCCATGGAAAACCGTTCCTCCCTGCTGACCATACTGGACAACACCTCCAAGATTAACGTTCTGGTGCTCGGCGATATCATGCTGGACCGCTTCGTCTATGGCAGCGCCGGGCGTATTTCCCCCGAAGCCCCGATCCCGATCCTCAATATTACCCATCAGTCGCAGATGCTGGGCGGGGCGGGCAATGTCGGGCGGAACATCACCTCGCTCGGCGCGCGGGCGGGGCTTATCTCCGTCATTGGCGAGGATGCGGAAGGTACCGAAATCGAACGGATTTTCAGCAACCAGAGCGCCATTACGCCGTATCTTGTAAAATCAGTCGGTCGACCGACTACGGTGAAGACACGCTTCATCGCTGACGGACAACAACTCCTCCGGAGCGATCATGAAGCGACGCACCAACTGCAGCCGAAAACCGCCGGCATGGTTCTCAAAACCTTTCAGGATGCCATTCAGTCGGCGGATATCCTCGTTCTTTCCGATTACGCAAAAGGCGTCCTCTCCGATACCGTGCTGCGGCAGGTGATTTCGGCGGCGCGCGAGAAGAATATCCCCGTCATCGCCGATCCGAAATCCCGGGATTTCAGCCGCTATGCGGGCGTCACCCTGCTGACCCCGAACCGCAAGGAGATGATCGCAGCGAGCGGCATGCCCTGCGGCACAAACCGGGAAGTCGAGGCGGCGGCCCGCGCCGTCATCAAGGAAACCGGCATTTCCGCCTTTCTCGTCACCCGGTCCGAGGCCGGCATGAGCCTGATCACGGCAACAGAGGCGCATCATATCCGCGCCGAGGCGCAGGAGGTTTTCGATGTGTCCGGCGCCGGCGACAGCGTGATTGCCGCCCTTTCCCTTGCGCTTGCCGCCGGGGCCTCCCTGGAGGAGGCGGCGCGCATCGCCAACCTTGCGGGCGGGATTGCGGTCTCCAAGTCCGGGACGGCGGCGGTGACCAAGGCGGACATGAAAAACGCCCTGCACAGCCTTGAGCTGAGCGGGCTCGACTCCAAGATCACCAGCCTCAAGGACGCGCTGGACAGGGTTTCCAACTGGCGCAGCCGCGGACTGACCGTCGGCTTTACCAACGGCTGCTTCGATCTCGTGCATCCGGGGCATATTTCCCTGATGAGCCAGGCGCGCGGCGAATGCGACCGGCTGATCGTCGGGCTCAATACCGATGCCAGCATCCGCCGCCTGAAGGGCGAAGGACGGCCAGTCACCAATGAGAATTCCCGCGCCATCGTGCTCGCCAGCCTTTCCGATGTCGATCTCGTCATCCCCTTCGCCGAGGATACGCCGATCAGGCTGATCGAGGAAATCAAGCCCGACGTCCTCATCAAGGGCGCGGATTACACCGTGGAAACCGTTGTCGGCGCCGATATCGTTCAGGCATACGGCGGGCGGGTTCATCTCGCCACGCTGAAACAGGGGTTCAGCACCACCGGCACCATAGAGCGGCTGCTCGCCGCCCAAAAAGAGGCTTAAGATGGGAAATCTGATCCTGGTCACCGGCGGCGCGGGCTTCATCGGCTCCAATATCGTTGCGGCCCTCTCGGAACGAGGCGAGAAGATCGTCATCTGCGACTGGCTGGAGCAGGGCGAGAAATGGAAGAATATCGCGAAATCCGTCGTCTCCGAATTTGTCGATCCGGATAACCTCGAAAGCTGGCTTCACAAGAATGACAGTCGCCTGCGCGCCATCATCCATATGGGCGCGATTTCCGCAACGACCGAGACGGACGGCGATCTGATCCTGAAACGCAACTTCAATCCGACGCGCAATCTCTGGCGGTTCGCGACGGAAAACGCCACGCCCTTTATCTTCGCCTCCTCCGCCGCGACCTATGGCAACGGCGCCGCCGGGTTTGACGATAACGAGAGCGAAGCCGTGCTCGCGACGCTGCAACCGCTTAATCTCTATGGCTGGAGCAAGCATGCCATCGACAAATTCATCGCCCGGGAGATTGCCCGTGGCGCCATGACGCCGCCGCAATGGGCGGGGCTCAAATTTTTTAATGTCTATGGCCCGAATGAATATCACAAAGGCGGGATGAAAAGCGTCATTGCCCAGAGTTACCCGAAAATCGCCGCCGGGGAGGCGGTTACCCTCTTCAAGTCCCACAATCCCGATTATGAGGACGGCGGACAGCTCCGCGATTTCGTCTATGTGAAGGATTGCGTCGATGTGGTGCTCTGGCTGCTCGATAACGGATCGGTCTCCGGGCTGTTCAACCTCGGCACCGGCAAGGCGAGAAGCTTCAAGGACCTCGCCGCCGCCACCTTCAAGGCCGCGAACAAGCCGGAAAAGATCAACTATATCGACACCCCGGTCGAAATTCGCGACAAATACCAGTATTTTACCGAAGCCAATATGCAGAAACTCCGATCATGCGGCTTCGGCGGCAATTTCCACAGCCTGGAAGACGGCATCAGCGACTACGTCACCAACTATCTCGCAAAAGACGACCCGTATAGGTGAAAAAGTCCCGACCAATTTCTTAGCCGGGACTAGTTGCTTAAGTATCCCTTATTGGGGTATTTGTTGAGCCTTTAACAAGGCTGATTGCGTGCAAACAATCTGTTTTATTGTGATAACCTTCGCCTGATACTGCGATAATCCTATAATTTGCCGCTCGCAAACGCCAACGCCACTCATAGGATGTATCTCGGAAAGTCTCAAAAACCATATCTTGGTTTCCTTTCTATATAAAAATAGATACCGGTTGACCAAGATTCTGACTTGTGAAAAGATGAAGTCTCTACGAAGTCTTGTCCCGCTCCGGTATCTAGTTATTGGAGTGCGGGTGCGAGAATTTCAAACCCGTCGAGTCGTTTGGCGACCTCTCGGCGGGTTTTTTGATTCCCTCATCAGCCTAGGATGATGTCGATGTGATTTATTGGAGTCAACCGCAAAAATACCACATCTAGTAGCTAAAATTTTGGTGATAGCGAGATGTCGCTGAATACGGCGGTTTAATGACAATTCCGAAATATTATGGTTAATAAAAAACTGCACTCTGGTTGCTCAAACGCAACAAATAACGTCAGGGAATCAATGCGTGTATAGAATCTCTGTTTTTTCAACCACGCAAATCGGCAAAAAACAAATGATTTTCGGTTCCCTAAAACCCCTTCGGTTGGGGCGTTAGGAATTCCACCTCGATAAAGGCGCATTCGAAGTCGTTGCCGTTGAGAACGTTGTGTTCCACGCCGGTCTCGCGGAAATAGGGGACGCCGGTTTTCAGCTCGTTGCGGGTGCGGGTGCCGTCGGGCAGCTCGATATCGAGAAAACCGTCGAACAGCGGGACAACGACATAGTCATATTGATGGGTATGCCATCCGGTTGCATCGCCGCGCTTTTTGAACCGCCATTCGGTCACGCGGGTGCGGGCATTGTCGATAAAAACGCTGGGGAGGGCCGTGCCGTCGGGGGTTTCAGAACACATTGAACTTCTCCTTCATCGGGTTTTCGAAATCAAGCAGGCGGCGGGCGGCAATCCGCGCAAACCGGAGTGTGACATTACGCCGCCGGGCCGCATTGAGGTTGAAATCGGCGGAGGCGCGCAGGATCGCCCCGCCAAAATTATCGGCGACAATCAGCCCTTGCGCCTCGGGCAGCAGGTCTTGCGGGAAATCCGTATCGACGGCGAAATAAAACTCGTCGCAGAATTCCAGATAATCGGTCCATTTCTCATCAACGCGGAAGTCAGCGGGGCCGGATTTCACCTCGACCACGATAATCCGCCCCTTGTCGTTAATTCCCATCACATCGACCCGGCGGCGGATGCGCAGCTTGACCTCGGTCAGGCTGTCATAGCCCATCTGATGGAGGAGGAGCTGCACCCCGCGCGCAAGGCGCGTGCCCTTGTCGGATCTTGCCTCACTCATCGCCGCCCCGAAATATTCTTGAGATAATTCAGCATCTCTCTCAGCCGTGCCTCGGGGACTTTGCGGATTTCATGGGCCAGCAGATTGGCAAATTCCGTTGCCGTCGGGTTGAGCCCGCTGGTATCCACCGTGACTTTCGGATGGGAGAGGGAGGCGAGACGCTGCAATTCCTCCGCCTCGTCCCAGATGATATTGAAATATTCGCAGATTTGCGCGACCAGCGACCAGGACGGGCGGCCGCGATGGCCATGTTCCAGCGCCGAGAGATAAGCGGCACTGATGGCAAGGTCGGCTGCCATTTTTTTGAGTGTAATCCCGCGACTTTTCCGCAAGCTGCGCACCCGAAGGCCAAAGGGGGTCATGAAACTGTCCTTATCCGCTTGTTCTTCTCATTGACGGCTCCGCCTCAGCAGGACATAGAGCGCGCCGCTGCCCCCATGTTTCGGCTGTGCGGCGCGGATGTCAATAACCAGATGCCGCAAATCCGGCGCCGTCAGCCATTTCGGCACGGCCTCGCGCAGGATTCCGGTTTTCTCCGGCGCCATGAAAGGCGCATCCTCGGTTTTCTGTTTTGACGACCCCTTGCCGGTGATCACAAGGACGCAACGCTTCCCCTGAATTTGCGCCGCTGTGACAAAGCGCCGGAGCCGCCGGTGCGCCTCGGCCCGCGTCAGCCCGTGCAGGTCGATCCGCCCGTCAATCTCCATCTTGCCCTTGCGCAGACGCTCCGCACTGCGCCGATCCAGCCCCGGCACATTTTCGCGGCGCGACGGGGTCGGCGAATTCGAACGGTTTTCCCCGGACATTGAAGCGTTTGACCAGTTTTCCATGGCTTTCGCCATTGCCGCCGCGCTCATGTTTCGGGGGGAGGCCGTCTTTCCGGCCTTGCGAGGAGATACCATCTTGGTGGCACTCTTCGCCGTCGGCGGCACCATATTGGTGTCTTTTCCCGTCTCGACAACCCGGTTGCTCTTAAGTGGCTCTATATTGCGGGCGACATGGTCCCAGAGGTCGCGATCCTTTTCCGAAAGCCCTCGCGGGCGGCTGTCCTTCCTATTTTTCATCGTCAACGATAAGGATATGAAGGCGGCGGGGGCCATGCGCGCCCATGATCAGGGTCTGCTCGATATCCCCGGTGCGCGACGGGCCGGAGATGAAATTGACCGTGCGCGGCAGGTTGCCCGCGCCGAATTTCTCGCGAAGCTGTGCCCAGCTATCTTCCAGCGTGCCGGTAATCTGGCTTTCGCGGATCATCACCACATGATTTTCCGGCAGGAAATTGAGGGTGGACGGCGTCTCCGGTCCCGATGCCATGCAGAGCGTCCCCGTCTCGGCGATGCCGGTAAAGGCCGGGGTCAGGCTGACCTCATCCTCCGGTGATGCGGCGCCGCGGCTAACCTCCAGCATCGGTGTCTTGTCGAACGGCAGGCCGTCGAGCGCCGTATCGGGCGACATCTTGATCCGGGTCGGAAGGTTATGGGCCGCGAGGTAATCGCGCACCGCCTCCGGCACCTCCGCGAGCGAGGGAACCCGCGCCACCGTCGCCGCCAGCGCCTCTGCCTTCTCCTGAAAAAGATCGATCTGTTTGTCGCGCGAAATGTCGGTGCGGGTCGGAATGGTATGCGATGCATGCCCCTCGATCCGTGCCTTCAGGGCGCCCGCCGCCGCTTCATCCAGCGGGCCACGGCCGAGATTATGGCGGATACGGGCGAAAATTCTGTCGCGGGACGGCATTACTTCCCCTCCTGCGACTGTTTTTTCCATTGTTCCATAAAGGTACGGCCTTCGGGCGCGGGGAAATCGCGAACGGAACTCCAGCCGGTCAGCAGCGGGAGCTTGCGGATAACGCCCTTTTTACCGGCCATCCCTTTCAGGGCGCGGGCGCTGATCCGCGTCATAAGGCGGTAAAGCTTGGGTCGTTTTGCAAAAAAGGCCCAGATACCAATGCCCCAGCGCTCCGGCTTCGGCGTCACCTGGGTCTCAAACGCCTGTTCGCGCCAGTGCCGCATGATCTTGGGAAGCGGAATGCGCACCGGGCAGACTTCTTCGCACCGGCCGCAGAAAGTGGAGGCATTGGGCAGGTCCCGCGCCTCCTCCAGCCCGACCATATGCGGATTGAGCGCCGCGCCGATAGGCCCGGGATAGACCCAGCCATAGGTATGGCCGCCCACCGCCTGATAAACCGGGCAATGATTCATGCAGGCCCCGCATTTGAGGCACCGGAGCAAATCCTGCTTGTCCGTGCCCAGAAGATCGCTGCGCCCGCTATCGACCAGCACCACATGGAAGTTCGCCGGGCCGTCGATATCCTCCATCCGCCGCGGACCGGTGGAAAAGGTCGTATAGACGGACATTTCCTGCCCCGTCGCGGAGCGGGCCAGCAGGCGGAGGAACAGGCTCGCATCCTCCAAGGTCGGCACGACTTTCTCGATACTGGAAACCGCGATATGGGTTTTGGGCAGGGACTGGGTCAGATCGCCATTGCCCTCATTGGTGACAATCACCGTCGATCCGGTCTCGGCAATCAGGAAGTTGGCGCCCGTAATCCCGACATCGGCGGCGACATATTTATCGCGCAGGACCTGGCGCGCCTCATTCACCAGCGCCTGCGGGTCCGTAATCCGCTCGGTCAGGCCATATTTTCCGTGATTTTCATGGAAAAGCTCGGTCACCTGCTCCTTGGTTTTATGCAGCGCCGGGGCGATGATATGGCTCGGATACTCATGGGCAAGCTGGATGATATATTCGCCAAGGTCGGTCTCGATCGGTTCGATCCCGTTTTTCTCCAGATGATCATTGAGGGCCATTTCCTCGGTAATCATGGATTTACCCTTGGTTACCGTCTTTGCGTTCGCTTCTTTGCAGATTTCAAGGACGACATCGCGCGCTTCGGTATAGCTTGAGCACCAATGCACGCGCCCGCCCTGAAGCAGCACCTGATCCTCGAAATATTCGAGATAATAATCGAGATTTTCCAGAATATGGTTTTTAAGGTCCCGCGCTTCGTCGCGCAGGCCTTCAAATTCCGGCAATCCCTCCGCGGCGCGCGCGCGGGCGAGCGGAAAACCGCTCTTCACCCGGGAAAAGGCGCTCTGGATATTTTCATCATGCAGCGCCTCATGGGCGCCTTTCTTGAAATGACGGCTGGTGACCTGCATCAGTTTCCGCCCTCCCCAAGGCCCGGCTTGTCGCCCATCCCGGCGAGGATTTCCGCCACATGCAGCACTTTCATGTCAGCGCCCCGGCGCTTCAGGCGCCCGGCGATATTCATCAGGCAGCCGAGATCCCCGGCGGCAAGAGTTTTCGCGCCGCTTGCAATCAGGTTGTCAATTTTTGTATCGACCATTTTTTCCGAAATCTCGGAATATTTCAGGCAGAAGGTCCCGCCGAAACCGCAGCAGGCCTCCCGGTCCTCCGCCTCACGTAGCTCTAGCCCTTTCACTCCGCCGAGAAGCGCGCGCGGCTGATCCCTTACCTTCATTTCACGTAAACTACTGCAACTGTCATGATAGGTGAGGGAGGTTTCAAGCTCCACATCCCGAGGCGCATATCCGCAGACATCATGCAGAAACGACGTAAGCTCATAGGTCCGGGCGGACAGCTCCTCTACCGCCACCATCATGGTATCGTCGCCGTCGAACAGCTCCTTGTAATGATAGCGGATCATCCCGGCGCAGGAGCCGGACGGCGCCACCACATAGTCAAAGCCCTCAAAGGCGCGGATTACCTGGGATGCAATTATCTTCGCGCTTTCCTTGTCGCCGGAATTATAGGCGATCTGGCCGCAGCAGGTCTGCACTTCCGGCACCATGATGGTGCAACCAGCCGCCTCCAGCAGCTTGACCGCCGCAAACCCCACGGACGGACGGTTCAGATCGACCAGGCAGGTAACAAAAAGGGCCACTTTCATATTCTTCTTTTCCGGCGTGGACATCTGTTTCTCCCTATTTCTCAAAGAACTATAACGCCTGAATAGCGCTTCCGCCAGTTCTCTTAACGCGATGACCGCCGCCGGACCAGCATGTTCAGTATTTCCACACCGAACGAGAAGGCCATGCCGAAATAGATATAGCCGCGCGGCACATGAAAGCCGAGCCCTTCCGCCACGAGAAAGACACCGATCATCATGATAAAGGAGAGGGCCAGCATTTTGAGCGTCGTATGCTTGTCAATAAAATCGGCAATGAATTTTGACGAAAACAGCATCACCAGCATGGCAAGGACCATCGCCGAGATGATCACCCAGATATTCTCCGTCAGGCCAACGGCGGTAATGATGGAATCGAAAGAAAAGATGAAATCGATCAGAATAACCTGCAAAATGGTGATCTGAAACCCGGCGGAATAGCCGTGATAACTCTCTTTCTTGTCGCCGGTGATCTCGTCATGGATGCTGGTCGTTCCCTTGGCAATCAGAAACAGGCCGCCGCCGATCATCAGAAAATCCTTGCCCGAGAAGGATGCGCCAAAAATCTCGATCCAGGGTTCCTTCAGCCCGATAAGCCAGATGGCGCTGAACAGCAGGCCGATCCGCATGAAGAGCGCGAGGCTGATGCCGATGATGCGCGCTTTCTGCCGCTGGGTTTCAGGCAGGTGGTTGACCAGAAGAGCAATAAAAACAACATTGTCAATACCGAGGACAATCTCCAGCGCCGTCAGCGAGAGAAAACTGGCCCAGATGTGATAATCCGTCAGGAATTCCATGGTCTAGTTCATATTCGCGTGCCGCGCCGCCACCGCGTTCGGCAATAAGATCCACAGTTTTCCCTCGCTTTTCATGCCGCCGGACATATCATAGGCATAATCGCCGTGGCCCCAGAAGACATCACCGCGCACCGGCCCGATAATGGCCCCGCCCGTATCCTGCGCCATCATCAGCCGTTCGAATTTTTCTACTTCCAGGCTTGAGGACGCAGGCGCCACTTCCGTCGACAGCCAGAGCGGCACGCCAAGCGGCAGCCATTTACGATCGACGGCAAGGCTGCGCTCGGGCGTAAGCTCCACTCCCTGCGCCCCGATCGGGCCGCCGGTCTCAAGCTGCCGGAAAAAGACGTAGGATTTATTCATCTGCATCAGTTCGGTCGATTTGTCGGGATTTTCCTCAAGCCATGTCCGGATGGCCTGCATCGACATTTCTTCCTTCGGCACATAGCCTTTTTCGATCAAATCCCGGCCAATTGCAAAATAGGGATGGCCATTCTGGGCGGCATAGCCGACCCGGATTTCGCTGCCGTCTTCCATCTCGACAATGCCGGAGCCCTGTATCTGCAGGAAAAAGGCGTCGATATCACTATCGACCCAGAGAAGTTCCAGATCCCGCCCGTCGAGTGCGCCGGTCTCGATCCCGGCGCGGTCGGGATAGGGGACCAGATTGCCGCCCTCCACCCGGCCGGCAATGCGCTGGCCTTTCAATTCATCGCGAAACCGGCCAAGATCCACCATCACCAGTTCCGGCGGGCGCAGGTAAAGCGGTGTAAGATAGGGGGCTTTCTTCTCCGTGCTGCCGTTGAGGCTGGCTTCGTAATAGCCAGTAAAAAGCCCGGTTTCCGTATCATTATTGAGTATCTGAAAGGGCGTGAAATTATTCTCGAAAAAGCCTCTTCGCACATCGGCATCGGGAGGTAGCGCGAGCGCGGCGGCACAGAGAGGCTGCCAGTCGCCTGCAGTGCCCGCAAGGTCGGCCCCGCCCATGGAGCGGGTCTCAGGCAAAGTCTCGATTTTCGCGCAGGATTTGAAAAAAGCTTCGAAAAAACCGGAAAAATCCTCCTCCGGCCAGCCGGGAAGCTCGGAAAAGGAGGTTTCCTCAAGCGCGATCTGATCCTCCGTCGGAACCGTCTCGGAGAACAGCCAATAGCCAAGCGCCGCAACAATAATCGCGGCAACGACAAGGCCAGTGCCTGTTTTCTTGTTAAGGGTAAAGCTGCGAATACGCGTCACGGCCGGGACCGAAAACTAGTGCGCGCGGCGGGTGGTGATCAACAGCCAGTTCGGGTTGCGGGAGCGGAGATTCCGGGCAAACGTCCAAAGTTCGTGCACTTTATGGGGTTGCGGATCACCGGCAATGACAACACCGTCCTCATCCTTGGTCATACTGATCATTTCCGCTTCGAAGCTGACCGTGATTTCCGCTTCGGACCCCTCAATGGTGGCTTCGGTTATCTCCGCGGAGTCAATGGAGAGGATATCCGTGGACATTTCTTCATTGCGGTCTTCACGCTCCTGAATGGAGGCTTCGAAATTTTCATAAACGGTTTCGGACAAGAGCATTTTCAGTGTTTCCCGATCCCCCTTGGCGAAGGCAACGACGATCGCCTCATAGGCGGACTGGGCCCCCTGAACAAAGGTGGTCTGATCGAACGTCTTGTCTTTCTGGCGGATCTGGTTCAGCGCCCGCATCAGCGGCGTGCCCGCGAAGGGGCTGCTCTCGGTTTTTTTTGACTTGTCCCCCAGAAGCACGACATTGTCTTCTTTCGGTCCTTCGTCGAAATCGCCTTTATGCCCTTCAACCCGGCGCCGGGCTTTTTCTTCGGGCGGGGATTGTTCATGCCCCATGCGCCGCCCGAGCACGCTGCGCAGGCGCAGGAAAATAAATCCGGCAACCGCGGCGAGCAAAATAATGTCCAGGAACTGAAATCCGTTGTCCATGCTGTTATCTTCAAATTGGGTTTGGTAAAATATCCAATAGCCCTTATGTAAAGGATAGGTCTGTACAAGAGGTTAAAGGGTTACACGGCCAAGGTCCAGTACCTTAGTCAATGTAAACCAATCTCTCGCACGCCTGTTTGTTACATAGAAACTTATCCGGAGATAAACAAGTTTGGCTTTACTGTTTTTAGCGGCCCTGATCGGAATTCCACTAATCGAAATAATGGTCTTTATAGAGGTCGGCAGCGAAATCGGTGCGCTGAATACGATTATTATTACCGTGGTCACCGCAGTTATCGGCGTATTCCTGATCCGAATTCAGGGGATTGGCGTCCTGATGCGCGCCCGCGCCACGCTGGACAGGCAGGAAACGCCGGTCAATGAAATTTTCGAGGGGATTTTCCTCGCGCTCGCCGGTCTGTTCCTGATTATCCCGGGATTTGTGACCGATACGATCGGCTTCTTGCTTCTGATCCCGCCGCTTCGCCGGTCCCTTGCGGCCTATATGGCGCGGAATTCCAACTTTGTTGCCGCCAATGTCCGCCGCCCGGGCGGGCGCACAGCGCGCGGCGGCACCGTGATTGACGGGGAATATGAAGTGATCGAGAAGGAACCGCCGACCATTGAACCCACGGACAAGCCAAATCCGGATAGTCCCTGGACGAAAGAAAAATAACGGCAACGGACTTGTCCGTTCGCCGCATCCATGCTAGCCAATTCGGCAATTTCAACCGGGCCGGAATAGCGGCCATACAATTTGAGGAGTGACCGGTTCATGTCAGATGAAGGTCAAGAGGGCGCAATCGGCGGTGGTGCAGAGGGACAGGCAGCCGGAAATCAGCCATCGCTGGCGATCATTCGCCAGTATATAAAGGATATTTCCTTCGAAAATCCGAACGCGCCGGGCAGCCTTGACCCGGACAAGGGCCCGCCGCAAATCCAGCTTGGCGTCAATATACAGGCGCGGGCCGGGGAGAACAGCCTCTATGAAGTCGAACTCCGGATCGAGGCCAAAGCCAATCACGGAGAGGATACCGCCTTCGTGGTGGAACTTGTCTACGGCGCGCTGTTCCAGCTCAAGGATTTCCCGGCGGAGACCATTGAAATGGTCTGCATGATCGAATGCCCGCGGCTGTTGTTCCCCTTCGCACGCCGGGTCGTTGCCGATGTAACGCGGGACGGCGGTTATTCACCGCTGCTTCTCGATCCCATCGATTTTTCCGCGCTCTATCGCGATCACAAGAACCAGATGGCGGCGCAGCAGATGCCGGCAGGCCACGCTTGAACTGAAATGTTATGAGGATCGCCGCCAGAGCGGGTCGGTGATCGTTTCGAGGAAGGCGGCGTGCGCGACACGTTCCGCCTCGCTCGCCTCATGCGGACGCGGCGGCCGGACTTCCAAAGAGACCGTCGCCGCCATGCCACTGTCGTCCTCTTCCAGCGAGAGGCCATGCTGCCGCCCGCCGATCAGTTCCAGATAAACCTCGGCCAGCAGTTCCGCATCAAGCAGGGCGCCATGCTTGGTCCGGGCAGAGTTGTCGATGCCGAAGCGGCGGCAAAGCGCATCGAGGTTCGCCTGCGCCCCCGGAAATTTCCGCCGCGCCATGCTGACCGTGTCTATGGATTGCGTCATTGGCAGGGTCGGCCGGTTGAGCCGGGTCAGCTCCGCATTCAGGAACTTCATATCGAACTGGGCATTATGGATCACCAGTTTTGACTCGCCAATAAACTCCAGGAATTCATCTATCTCCTCGGCAATCACCTTGTGACCACGGAGGAATTCCTCGCTCAGGCCATGCACCTTGAAGGCGGATTCCGGCATATCCCGTTCCGGATTGATATAGCGATGAAAAACATTTTCGGTCGGGATATGGTTGATCAGCTCGATACAGCCGATTTCGACAATCCGGTCCCCATCATTGGGGTCGAAACCCGTCGTTTCCGTATCGAGAACGATTTCACGCATCCTGCAACCTCTCTACCAGCGCCTTTACCTGTTCGAAGGTTTCCTCCGGCGTGCAATGGGTATCGATCACGAAATCCGCCCGTTCGCGCTTCTCCGCATCATCCACCTGCCGCGCGAGGATCGCCTCGAACTTTTCCGCAGTCATTTGCGGACGGTCCAGCACCCGCGCCCGCTGCACATCGGCCGGAGCCGAGACAACGGCGATTTTATGCACCCGATCCTCGCCGCCTGTCTCGAAAATGAGCGGGATATCGAGGACGACAAGATGATGCCCCTCGGCTTCGGCTTTTTCAAAAAAGGCGGCGCGGCCATCGCTCAGCAACGGATGAATGACCGCTTCCAGCTTTTTGATCTCTTCCTCATTGCCGACGACGATCTTGCTGAGGCGCTGCCGGTCCACATGATCATCGACCACCGCATCCGGGAAGACAACGCGGATCGGTTCCACCCCGGCGCCGCCCTTTGCATAGAGTTTATGGATTTCCGCATCCGCATCATAGACCGGGATGCCGAGCTTTCGGAACATCTCCCCGACAGTAGATTTTCCCATGCCGATCGAGCCGGTCAGTCCCAAAAGCAACATTCTCAAGATCCCTTCAATCCATCCAGTACATGGGTCCGCAAGGCGGCATCCACCTCCGGTTTGACGCCGAACCACGCTTCAAATCCCGCTTTTGCCTGATGCAGCAGCATCCCGAGACCGTCGATCGCGATATTCCCCTGTCGCCGCGCCCGTTTCAACAGATCTGTTTCCAGCGGCACATAGACAATATCGCTGACAATCGTCGTCTTTTTCAAGCCACCCAGCGAAATTTCGAGCGGTGGCTGCCCGGTCATGCCGAGGCTGGTGCAATTGACGAGGATATCCGCCTTTTCCAGCAGGGAAGAGCGGCGGTCCCACGGCGCGGCGCGCGCAACATCACCGATATGCCCGGCGAGTGCCTCTGCCCGTGCGGCCGAGCGGTTGCAGATGATGATGTCCGATAATCCAAGATCGGCAAGGGCAACGGCAATTGCCCGCGAAGCCCCGCCCGCGCCCAGAATAAGCGCCGTTCCGCCCGATAGCGCCGTGACGTCCGTTTCTTCGGCAAGCGAATCCTTGAACCCGATCCCGTCCGTATTTCTTCCCGTCAGGCCGCCGTTGTCATCAAGGACAACTGTGTTTACCGCCCCGATCCGCGTCGCCGACGGATCGAGGGTATCGACCACGTCAAACGCGGTTTCCTTTAGGGGAATGGTGAGATTGGTGCCGCGAAAAACGGCCCCTTCCGCGGCACAGTCGGATTTGAGCGCGGTCAATTTTTGGGCGAGTTCCTCCGGCTTCACCGGCCAGGCGCGATATTCCGCGTTAAGGCCATATTTTTCGATCCAGTAACCATGCAGCCGCGGGGAGAGGGAATGGCTGATCGGCCAGCCCATGACACCGGCAATTTTCTTCATATCCCTGCTCATGCGGCCAGCCCTATTTTATGGCCGCGCAGAAAATCAAGGAGCGGTAGCAGCGGCAGGCCGAGGATGGAGAAGAAATCCCCCTCGATCCTTGCAAAAAGATGTGCGCCTTCCGCCTCTAGCTGATAGGCCCCGACGGAGGAGAGGATTTTATCCCCCGCAACCTCCAGATAGCGGTCCAGAAAATCATCATCAAATTGCCGCATCGTCAGTTTTGCCTCATCCACATAACGCCAGATGATCGATCCGCCCTTTGCCACGCATACCGCATTGGCGAGCCGGTGGGTCTTGCCTTTCAGGCTGACGAGATGGGCGCGGGCATGATCCATATCCACGGGTTTAGCAAACCAGATTCCGTTACAGTCGAGTATCTGGTCGGCCCCGATCACATAGCTTTCGGGAAAGCGGTGGGAAATCCGCCCCGCTTTCAGCTCCGCCAGTGCCACCGCCGTATCCTTTGCCGGCGCCTTGGCGCCTTGCATCGAATGTTTTACCTCATCCTCATCGACGCGGGCAGGCAGGATATCGAAGCGGAGGCCCGCCTGTTCCAGTATTTTCGCACGGGACGGGCTTTGCGACGCCAGGATCAGGGAAATTTCTTCTGTCATGAAGGATTATCTCACTTCTTCCATGCGGCGATTATAAAGGGTGATAATCTGCGCCGCCGTTTCCTCCACAGATCGACGGGAGACATCAATCGTCGGCCAGCCCTGTTTTGTACAAAGTTTCCGGGCGAAAATGACTTCCTCCTTGATCCGGTCGCGGTCGATATAGTCGGTTTCAACCGTCTGATTGAGGCTGAGCAGTCTGTTTTTGCGGATTTCGGATAACCGCTCCGGACTGGTGGTAAGGCCGATCACGGTTGTCTTTTTTCCAAGATTGAACAGGGACTCCGGCAGGGAGATATTCGGCACGATCGGGATATTCGCCGTCTTGTATCCCCGATGGGCAAGATAGAAGGATGTCGGCGTTTTCGATGTCCGCGACACGCCGACAAGGACGATCTGCGCCTCATAAAGATCATCCGCCATCTGTCCGTCATCATGGGCCATGGTGAAGTTCAGCGCCTCGATCCGGCCAAAATAGTTTTTATCCAGCATATGCTGGCGTCCGGGCAGGCGGCGGATCTCCTTGCCCAAGAAGCTGGAGAAGGCCGTCAGCACCGGATCGAGCACGGAAACACAGGGCACGCCGACCCGCTGGCACCCCAGCTCCAGCACATCGCGCATTTCCTTGCTGACCAGGGTATAAAGCACCAGGCCCGGTTTTTTTACAATGGATTCAAGGATATCATCGAGCTGCCGCACGGTGCGCGTCAGGGTCCAGACATGTTCGACCGGGGAAATCCCCTCAAACTGGACCAGCGCCGCTTTCGTCATGGATTGCAGGGTTTCGCCGGTTGAATCCGAAACCAGATGAAGATGAAATTCCGCCATGTCGCCGCTTGAGACCCTGTGAATAATGTGAATAACAGGGATAACATGGCTGTTCGGGAAATCCCAAAAATTTTCTCCCCAAAGACCGATTTTTTAAGGGGGTGTTTATGCGGCTGTGGACGATAGACTACTGCGTCCTTTAAAAATGTGCATAAGCGGACCACACAGTCCGTTTTTTCGACTTATCCCCGTTATCCTCCTTTTCAGGGTGACCCAAATGTGGATTTATCCCGTAGTTATCACCAGAGCGGAACAACACTGGATTTTATCCCCAGAAAATCTATAAAGGGCGGGGATAAAATTTAATCCCCATGTCCCACAGGGAATAACAACAACTACCTCCTTTTATTTAAATATATTATTTAAAGGGATAAGATTTTGAGAAGGTATCCAGCGTGAGTGTGTCAAAAAACAAGCCCCTGCTCAAAAGCTTGTCAGGCGAGAAGATGGAGAGACCTCCGTTCTGGCTCATGCGGCAGGCCGGACGCTATCTTCCCGAATATCGCGAGACCCGGGCGAAGGCCGGTAATTTCCTTGATCTGTGCTATAATCCGGAACTTGCCGAGGAAGTAACCTTGCAGCCTTTACGGCGTTACGGCATGGATGCGGCCATCCTCTTTGCCGATATCCTGCTGATCCCCCATGCATTGGGACAACCGCTTGCCTATAAGGAAGGCGAGGGACCGGTGCTTGATCCCATCCGCACGGCGACGGAGCTTGGCAGGCTTGATCTCACGGCCATTCACAAGACCCTCAATCCGGTTTACGAAACCGTGGCGCGGCTCAGCCAGTCGATCCCCAAGGAATGTACGCTCATTGGCTTTGCCGGAGCCCCCTGGACGGTGGCGACCTATATGGTGGAGGGGCGCGGCTCGAAGGATTATGCCAATATCAAGCATTGGGCCTATAGCGATCCGGACGGTTTCGGGGCGTTGATGGATATTCTCGTCGAGGCAACGATCGAGTATCTCCTGAAGCAGGTCGAGGCCGGCGCCGAAGTGGTCCAGCTGTTCGATACCTGGGCCGGGGTCCTGCCGGACGATGAATTCCAAAAATGGGCCATAGAGCCGACAAGGCGGATCGTGGTGGGGTTACGTGCCCGGCATCCGGATTTGCCCGTCATCGGCTTTCCCAAGGGCGTGGGCGGCAATATTATCTCCTTCGTGAAGGAGACTGGCGTTACTGCCGTCAGCCTTGATCCCGGAACACCGCTCGACTGGGCGGCGCGGGAGGTGCAATCCCTCGTCCCCGTGCAGGGCAATCTTGATCCGATGCTGCTGGTAACCGGTGGCGCGGCGATGGAAAAGAGGATTGCGACAATCTTGGAAACCCTTGGCAAGGGCCCGTTTATTTTCAATCTCGGCCACGGGATCGTCCCGCAGACGCCGCCCGAAAATGTGGCGCGGCTCAGCGAACTGATCCGCGGCGCATAAGAGGGAGATATGGCAAAAAAGGCAGTTGTCCTCTTTAATCTCGGCGGTCCGGACAGGCCGGACGCGGTAGAACCGTTCCTGTTCAACCTGTTTAACGATGCGGCGATTATCCGTCTGCCAACGCCGCTTCGCTGGCTGGTGGCGAAGCTGATATCCCGGCGGCGCGCACCGGTCGCAAAAGAAATCTACAGCTTTATCGGCGGTTCTTCGCCGATTTTGGAGCAAACGAAAGCGCAAGCTGACGCGCTTGAGGCGAGCCTGGCGACAGCCGGTGGCGATGACTACAAATTGTTTGTCAGCATGCGCTACTGGCATCCCTTCTCCGATGAAACCGTTCAGGCTGTTCGTGCCTGGGCCCCCGATGAAGTGATCCTGCTGCCGCTCTATCCGCAGTTTTCCTCAACGACGACCGCCTCATCCTTTACCGACTGGCAGCGGGCCGCCAAAAAAGCCGGGCTTGATGTACCGACAATGCGTCTTTGCTGCTATCCGATGGAAGAGGGGTTTATCGCCGCCTATGCCGACCTGATTTCAAAGAAAATGGAGGAAATTCCGGACGGACAGCTCCTGCGCCTTCTTTTCTCCGCCCATGGATTGCCCCAGAAAATCGTCGATGAGGGCGATCCCTATCAGTTTCAGGTTGAGGAGACGGCAAAGCGGGTGGCGGTAAAGCTGGATATGCCCGATCTCGACTGGAAAGTCTGTTACCAGAGCCGGGTCGGGCCGATGAAATGGCTTGAACCGTCGACCGAGACTGAAATTCATCGCGCCGGGGAAGAAAACATCAACCTTGTCATCGTTCCCATCGCTTTCGTGTCGGAACATTCCGAAACTCTGGTCGAGCTCGATATCGAATATGAAAAACTCGCGCGGGAAAAGGGCGTTGCGGGCTATTACCGGGTTGATACCGTTGGTGTTCATGCGGACTTTATCGCGGGCCTCGCGGCGATGGTGCTTAAAATGGAATCGGCAAATGTCACGAGCGAGAGCGGCGGGCGGACCTGCCCAGCGCATTTTAAAGACTGTTTGATGCTGGCGTCATGACGCAAAATCCCGTAAATAGCGGGTGTGATTGATAAATTGAAGAAAAGGGACCGACCTTGGACGACATTCTGGCTGATATTTATCCCTGGGTAAAAGCCCTGCATATCATCTCGGTCATTGCCTGGATGGCGGGAATGTTCTATCTGCCGCGGCTTTTTGTCTATCATGCGGATGCGGAGGTCGGCTCGGACCTCTCTGAAACCTTCAAGATCATGGAACGGCGGCTGCTCCGCGGGATCATCAATCCGGCCATGATTTTCACTTTTTTCTTCGGTGGATTGCTTCTGCTGACACCCGGAATCGTCGATTGGAGCGAACCCTGGATATGGCTGAAGCTGACACTGGTGTTCCTGATGGGCTGGTTTCACGGGGAGCTTTCCAAATGGCGCAAACAGTTCGAGGCGGACAAGAATACGCGCCCGGCGAAATTCTATCGTCTTGTCAATGAGATACCCACGGTTCTGGTCATCGGGATTGTTATTCTGGTCGTCGTCAAACCCTTCTGACGGGCAATTAATCCTGCATATTTCGGTTGACTAATGCGGCCAAAAATGGCAAGAGGGGCCAATCTCTTCGGACAATTCCTGTTCCACGGTCTCATTGCATCACGAGTATACAAGCAATTTTCATCAGACCTTATCGTCGGCAAAGTCCGGTAATCCCGTAATATAAGTTATTGGTTTATTCCTCTTTTTCCAAAATTTCCCAAAATCGAGCGCAGAAAATATTATGAATCTTCAAGAGCTTAAGAAAAAATCTCCCGCTGAAATCCTGATGCTGGCGGAAGAACGCGAGATCGAGAACGCCTCGACCTTGCGTAAGCAGGAACAGCTTTTTGCCATTCTCAAATATGAGGCGGAAAACGGCGCCGAGATTACCGGCGGCGGGGTGCTCGAGATTCTCCAGGACGGCTTCGGCTTCCTGCGCTCTCCCGATGCGAACTATCTTGCGGGGCCAGATGATATCTATGTCAGCCCGAGCCAGATCCGCCGCTTTTCGCTCCGTACCGGGGATACCGTGGAAGGGCAGATCCGGAGCCCGAAAGACGGGGAGCGTTATTTCGCGCTCCTGAAAGTTCAGAAAATCAACTTTGAAGACCCGGAAAAGGCCCGCCACAAGATCAATTTCGACAACCTGACACCGCTTTATCCGGATGAGCGTATCAAGCTCGAAACCCCGGACCCGACCAGCAACAACATCAATTCCGCCCGCGTGATCGACCTGGTCTCACCGCAGGGCAAGGGTCAGCGGGCTCTGATCGTCGCCCCGCCCAGAACCGGTAAAACCGTTCTCCTGCAGCATATCGCCAATTCCATCACCACCAACAATCCGGAAGTCTATCTCATCGTTCTCTTGATCGACGAACGGCCGGAGGAAGTGACGGATATGAAGCGTTCCGTCCGCGGGGAAGTGATCAGCTCCACCTTTGATGAGCCGGCCGCCCGCCATGTGCAGGTGGCGGAAATGGTCATCGAGAAGGCCAAGCGCCTGGTCGAGCATAAACGCGATGTGGTCATCCTGCTCGACAGTATCACCCGTCTTGCCCGCGCCTATAACACGGTTGTTCCCTCCAGCGGTAAGGTGCTGACCGGCGGTGTCGATGCCAATGCGTTGCAGCGTCCGAAACGCTTCTTTGGTGCCGCCCGTAATATCGAGGAGGGGGGTTCGCTCACCATCGTCGCCACCGCCCTGATCGAAACCGGATCGCGCATGGACGAGGTTATCTTTGAAGAATTCAAGGGCACGGGTAACTCGGAGATCATTCTCGATCGCAAGCTCTCCGACAAGCGCGTCTTCCCGGCCATCGACATCACCAAGTCCGGCACCCGGAAAGAGGAATTGCTGGTCGACAAGGCAACCTTGCAGAAAATGTGGGTCCTCCGCCGTATCCTCAACCCGATGGGCACCACCGACGCCATGGAATTCCTGCTCGACAAACTCAAGCAGAGCAAAACCAACGACGATTTCTTCGATTCAATGAATACGTAAACGAAATCAGGTATTTATATGAAAAAGGCGCCTCATTTGGGCGCCTTTTTTAGTCTGCCAGAGAGACTGAGTTTTCCCGGCAATATTGGACAAGCTCATCCTCGCTCATTGTGCCATCCGCCACTTTAAGCGTCATGTGAATAGCCTGATCATTCGTGATATCGAGAGACCAGCCATTGGATCTGAGCGTCAGCAACAGCATGGCAAGTCCCACCCGTTTGTTGCCATCGGCAAAGGGGTGCCGGTTCTTGGTAATGCTATACATAAGAGAGGCCGATATCTGGAAAATATCAACATCTTCGCCACCGCCATAGGCAATCAATTGATGTGGCCGGGCGAGAGCGGCATCAATGCCGCCTTCGTCGCGGATGCCAGGCGCGCCGCCAAATCGGGCCAATTGCCGTTTATGGATTTCAAGCATCACCGCCTTTGACGGCAAATGAAGTGTCATTACTCAGCAAGCTTTCGGAATGCCGGGGCGAAGCGATCCTCGATAACGTCATAATGCGTCATGTCAGCTTCAAAAGCCGGATCCGACTTGACGATTTTCACGCCGTCTTCTTCAACATTGACGGTTACCTTGTCACCGGCTTTTAAATCAAGCTGACGCAGGAATTCCGCGGGGATCGTCGCCCCCACGGCGCTTCCTGTCTTGCGCAGTTTGGTTTTAAAGCTTCCCGATTTTTTGCTGCTATTCTTCAACATCACAGTCACCAATCAATTCATGATATATAAGTAATAACATTTGTTATTACTGTCAAGATATATCACACCGTAAACACGGTCGAGCCGGTGGTTTTACGCCCTTCCAGGTCTTCATGGGCCTTGCGGGCCTCGGAGAGGGGATAGGTCTGGCCGATATTGACCTTGATCGCGCCGCTGCCGACGAGTTTCATTAGATCGCCAGCGGATTTTTCGAGATCCTCGCGCTTGGCGGTATAGGTCATCAGGGACGGGCGGGTGACATAGAGGGAGCCTTTTGCGCCGAGAATGGCAAGATCGACATTTTTCACCGGACCCGAGGAATTGCCGAAGGAGACCATCAATCCGCGCGGGGAGAGGCAGTCGAGGGATTTCTCGAACGTCTCCTGACCGATGGCATCATAGACCACCGGAACGCCCTTGCCGTCGGTGATTTCCATCACCCGTTTCTGGAAATCCTCTTCCCGATAAAGAATTGTATGGGTGCAGCCATGGGCCTTCGCCAGCTCCGCTTTCTCCTCCGATCCGACCGTACCGATCACCGTGGCGCCAATATGCCGCGCCCACTGACAGGCAAAGAGGCCGACACCGCCCGCCGCCGCATGAAACAGGATCGTATCGCCTTGTTTCACGTGAAACGTTCGCTGCAGGAGATATTCCGTCGTCATCCCCTGGAGCATCATCGCCGCGGCGGTTTTATCGTCGATACTGTCGGGCAGCTTGATGAGGATATCCGCCGGCATCACCCGCGCCTCCGAATAGGCGCCGACGGGGCGGCCCGCATAGGCGATGCGATCGCCGACAGCGAAACCCGTCACCCCTTCGCCGATTTCCTCGATCACCCCGGCGGCCTCCATGCCCGTTGTCATGGGGAGCGGGGCCGGATAGAGGCCGGTGCGGAAATAGATGTCGATAAAATTGAGGCCGACGGCGGTATGGCGCAGGCGAACCTCGCCCTTTTTGGGGCTGCCAAGCTCGACATCCTGCCATTTCATGACTTCGGGTCCGCCGACTTCTGTTTGTACCATCGCTTTTGTCATTGTTCTTCCCTCTATAACTGCGCCCACAGTTTATTATTATAAATCAAGCTGTTGCTGTTCATGCGGCAGGGCTTTTTCAAGCCGGAGCAGCGCGGTTTTCGTCTCCAGGCCGCCAAGGCCTGAGTATCCCCCCATCTTGCCCCCCGCCGCAAGTATTCTGTGACAGGGAATGATAATCGGGATCGGATTGGCGCCGCAGGCCGTGCCCACCGGCTGAGCGGCGGAGTTGAGTATTTTCGCAATTTCGCCATAGCTTTTCGTTTGTCCCGCCGGGATTTTCAGCATTTCCGACCAGACTTTCTTCTGAAAATCCGTGCCGGGCGGATCAAGGGGCAGATCGAAATCGCCGATTTCCCCATCGAAATAGCGGTTCAGCTGGTCCACGGCGCGGTCAAGCAGGGGAGTTGTGCTTTGCCATTCTGCCGGAACCCATCCCCAGTCGAGAGAGATGATAACGCCGTTTTCCTCCGTAACGGTCAAATCGCCGACGGGGCTGTGCAGGCTAAGCTGGGGCATGGTGCGTTGCTTCCTTCAGCAGAGCGGCAAAATCGATGACGGAATTGGCGGGCAGCGAACAGGTCGGCCCCGTACAGAGATAGGCCGTCGGTTTGTCGTCCAGCTTTGTCTTGTCCTTCGCCGGGTGATCGAAGGGGAGGGTACTGGTATCCTCCAGCACGTTCACAACTTTCGACGGCAGGCTGAAATCCTTCAAAACATTAATCAGGTCAATAACTTGCGGATCGCTACGCTCGCCAATGATAATGACCTGGCGGGCATTGACCAATGTCTCGAAATTATTGAGCAGTGTTCCAAGCGGGAAGAAGTTCCGGCCCAGCTCCGCCGAGAAACAGCGCAAGGCCTCGGTTGCCTTCTCGAACGGCTCCCGTTTTCCGGTCAGCAGATGCAACTTTGCCAGAACTTCCAGCATTGTGCCGTTCCCGGCGGGAACCGCATTGTCATGGGCATTCTTGCTACGCACGATCAGGGCTTCCGCATCATCGGCGGTGAAGAAATAGCCGCCGCCGTTATGATCCCAGAAATGCGCATCGAGAATGTCGGTCCATTGTTCGGCGCGCTCCAGGTAAAAGCCCTTGCCGGTTATCTCAAAAAGAGCGATGGCCGCGCGCGCCATATTGGCGTAATCGTCGAGAAGACCCGTATGTTGCGCCCGCCCGAGACGGAAACTGTGATGGAGGCGGCCATTATTTTCCATGGAATGCGTTGTGATGGCGACAAAGGCGTTCTCCGCCGCCTCGATCCAGCGCGCCTCACCGAAATACTGCCCTGCGCGGGCCAGTGTCGCGATCATCAGGCCGTTCCAGTCGGTCAGAACCTTGTCATCGAGGGTCGGGCGAATGCGACTCTCCCGATGTTCGAACAGTTTCTGGCGCCATGGCGCCAACGCCGTCTCGGCCTCGATATCGAGCCGGTCTGGATATTTTAACCTGTTGAGAATATTCGTATTTTCCCAGTTCCCTTCAGCAGAAACCCCATATATCTCCTCGAAATGCGGGGCGTGATCACTGAGGATTTCGTCGATTTCATCCTTGGACCAGACATAGAACTTGCCTTCAACGCCTTCCGAATCCGCATCGATGGTGGCGGCAAACCCGCCCTCCGGCGTTGTCATCTCGCGAAGCAGCCAGCCGATCGTCTCATAGATGCGTTCCTCGAACAGTTCCGATTTCGTCTCATGATGGACGAGCAGCAGCAGATCGAGGATTTGTGCGTTGTCGTAAAGCATCTTCTCGAAATGCGGGGCGAGCCAGAAGGTATCGGTCGAGTAGCGCGCATATCCGCCGCCGAGATGATCATAAATGCCCCCTTGCGACATGGCGGTGAGCGCCTTGATCACAATCTCCGACAGGGCGGTATCGCCGGTGCGCAGATAGCTCCGCCAGATATTCTCCAGCACATAGGTTTGCGGGAATTTTGGGGCCGAGCCGATGCCGCCATGCTCCGGATCCGCTTCCTCGGCATAGCGGGCGGCGATGCGGTCCATAATTTCCAGGGTCAGTTTCGGCCGCTCCCCATCCAGGCCACGGTTGAGGTTTTTCAGTGCATCTTTCAGCGCATCTCGGTTTTTGGTGACTTTTTCGGGCTCGTTCCTGAAAATATCCGAGACGGTCTGGAGCACATTCTGAAACCCCGGCCGGCCGTAGGAATTCGCCGGTGGAAAATAGGTGCCACCCCAGAAGGGCTCGCCGCTGGAATTGAGGAACATGGTCAGCGGCCATCCGCCCTGTTCGCCGAGAAGGGCGAGGGCCGTCTGATATATCTGGTCGATATCGGGCCGTTCCTCCCGGTCCACCTTGATATTGATAAAGAGATCATTCATCAGCGCCGCGGTCTTCTCATCCTCGAAGCTTTCGTGGGCCATCACATGGCACCAGTGACAGGCGGCATAGCCGACGCTGAGCAGGATCGGCTTGCCCTCTTTCTTCGCAAGCGCCAGCGTTTCCGCACTCCAGGGCTGCCAATGCACCGGATTGTCCTGATGCTGGAGAAGATAGGGGCTTGTTTCCGCGCCGAGTAAATTTTTCATCTCAAACCTGTTCTTGCACCCCTGTTTCGGTATATAGAAACCTATGGGGTTTGTTGTACCAGAGCAACCGTCGCCGGATCAATGAGGAGTATGCCGCTCATGAAGATAACAGTTGATATTGATTGCACGCCACAGGAAGCAAGGACTTTTCTCGGATTGCCGGAAGTCGAGAAGATGCAGGAGGCGGTTATGAAAGAGCTGCAGGCGAAGATGCTGGAGAATATCGGCAATCTCGATCCGGAGAATATGATGAAGACATGGCTCCCGGCGGGTATCCAGGGCATGGAACAGATGCAGAAGCTGTTCTGGTCGCAGTTTGCCAAAGGCGACAATGACGGCAAATAGCCGCGCGCCTTCCGGGCGGGTGTCGCCATGAGTTTCACCGATACCATTTACGCGCTGGCAAGCGGGCGGGGCCGTGCCGGGGTTGCCGTTGTGCGCATCTCTGGCCCGGGCGCCGTGGCGTCGCTGGAGGGGATGACGGGCAAGACTGCGCCCGATCCACGGGTCGCAAGCCTTCGGAATATTTATCGTTCTTCAAATAAAAGCATTATAGATCAATCACTTGTCATTCTTTTCAAGGGGCCGGAGAGTTTCACCGGGGAGGATGTGGTTGAGCTGCATCTGCATGGCGGTCCGGCCATTCTTGCGGCGGTGATGGAAGAACTCTCCGGATTTTCTGGGCATCGGCCCGCAACGCCGGGGGAGTTTACACGCCGCGCCTTTGAGCATGGCAAGATGGATTTGACGGAGGCAGAGGGTCTCGGCGATCTCGTAAATGCGGAGACGGAAGCACAGGCCACCCAGGCGCTTCGCCAGATGCAGGGGGAACTCGGCCGGATTTATGAAGGATGGCGCTCGGCGCTGGTTTCCTCTCTTGCGCATCTCGAGGCGGATATCGATTTCCCCGATGAGGATCTACCGGGCGGGGTCGCGGCGGCGGTCGCCCCGAAAGTCGCGCTGTTGAAGAAAGAGATTATCGCGCATCTTTCCGATGGTCATCGCGGGGAGAAAATACGCGAGGGGCTGGATGTCGTCATTCTCGGGCGGCCCAATGTCGGAAAATCAAGCCTTTTGAACGCGCTGGCCCGCCGCGATGCGGCGATTGTGTCGGACGAAGCGGGGACGACCCGAGATATTATCGAGGTTCCGATGGATCTCGCCGGATATCCGGTAACGATCGTCGATACGGCGGGATTACGGCTTTCGGACAACAGGATCGAGCGGGAAGGCGTCCGGCGGGCGCGGGATCGGGCGGCGCGGGCGGATATCCGTCTTTTCATGACAACGGCGGATGCGCCCGCAATCCCGGATGAATTCGCTGATCTGCTGCAGGACGGGGATTACCGGCTGGTCAATAAGACCGACCTGGTTGCGGAAAGCCCAAGGGTGAAGACCGCGCCGCATCTTTTCCCGCTGTCGGTCGCGGCGGGAGAGGGGCTGGATGCTCTTCTGGCCGCGTTGGAAGCGGACGTGACTCGCCGCCTCGATCTTTCCGGCGCTCCGGCCCTGACCCGCGTGCGCCATCGTCAGGCGCTGGAGGATTGCGTGGCGGCCCTCGATCGATTCGATGGATCGAGGGAACCGGAGCTGGCGGCAGAGGATATTCGTCTTGCCGTCCGTGCGCTGGGGCGGATTACCGGGCGAGTCGATGTAGAAGACGTGCTGGATGTCATCTTTGGCGATTTCTGTATCGGAAAATAGGGACGGGAGGAAATGTTTCACGTGAAACATCGGCCCGCAGTATATATTCAGCGTTTCACGTGAAACATTTTGACGGGTAGAGACGCTCCCGTCTTGTAAATGCGCCGGATTCCCGTTATGTAGGGGCGGAATTTCAAGGGTGCCGCGATGAAGCGATATGATGTCATTGTAATCGGTGGGGGACATGCGGGCTGCGAGGCGGCGGCGGCCTCCGCGCGCCTTGGGGCCGAAACCCTCCTGATCACCCACAAGCTGGAAACCATTGGCGAGATGTCCTGCAACCCGGCCATCGGCGGTCTTGGCAAAGGCCATCTGGTGCGGGAGATCGATGCGCTGGACGGAGTGATGGGCCGGGTCGCCGATGCCGCGGGCATCCAGTTCCGGCTTTTGAATCGCCGGAAAGGGCCCGCTGTGCGGGGCCCGCGGGCGCAGTCGGATCGCAAACTCTATCGGGAGGCCATGCAGGCCACTCTCCGGGGTCAGGAAAATCTGGACATCCGCGCGGCTGCGGTGGAAGACTTGATTGTGACGGACGGAGTTGTCTCCGGGGTGATTACCGCAGATGGAACGGAAATTCCCTGTGGCAAGGTGATTTTGACCACCGGCACTTTCCTCCGGGGTCTTATCCATATGGGGGAGACGAAAATCCCCGCCGGACGGATTGGCGATGCGCCCTCCAACGGGCTGTCCGATACGCTGGAGCGCGCCGGGTTCGAGCTCGGGCGGCTTAAAACCGGCACGCCGGCGCGGCTTAAAGGCGGGACGATTGACTGGTCGATACTGGTGGAACAGCCGGGCGATGACATTCCCGTTCCTTTCTCCTTTCTCACGAAGAAGATCACGACACCGCAGATTTCCTGCCATATCACGACAACGACCGAGGAAACCCACCGGATTATCCGGGACAATCTTCATCGGGCGCCCATGTATTCCGGACAGATCGAAGGCACGGGCCCGCGCTACTGCCCGTCGATCGAAGATAAAGTCGTGCGCTTTGCTGAAAAGCCGGGACATCAGATTTTCCTGGAACCGGAGGGCCTTGATGACGATACGATCTATCCCAACGGGATTTCCACGTCGCTGCCGGAAGATGTACAGATAGCGTTCCTGCGCTCCATTCCGGGGCTGGAGAAGGTGGAATGGTATCGCCCGGGCTATGCCATCGAATATGATTTCGTCGATCCGCGGGAGCTGAAGCCGACTCTCGAGACCCGACGGCTCAAAAATCTGTACCTCGCCGGGCAGATCAACGGTACGACCGGATATGAGGAAGCGGCGGCGCAGGGATTGATGGCCGGTCTGAATGCGGCCCGCAGCGCCGGTGGGGGAGAGGATGTCATTCTTGATCGGGCCGATGCCTATATCGGGGTGATGATCGATGACCTGATCACCCGGGGCACGAAGGAACCCTATCGCATGTTTACCTCCCGCGCGGAGTATCGGTTGATCCTGCGGGCGGACAATGCGGATCAGCGGCTGACCGGGCGCGGACTCGAAATCGGTTGCATCGGTCCGGAGCGAGAGGTGGCCTACCGTGCGAAGACGGAAGACCTTGAGGTGGCGCGGGCGCTGTTCGAACGCCTCAGCATGACCCCCAATGAAGCCCGCCGTCACGGGTTCAATGTCAATCAGGATGGCGTGCGCCGGACGGCGTCGGATTTGCTGGCCTACCCGGAGATCACGACGGAGGACATCTCGCGCATTTGGCCCGAAGTTTCTGATTTCACACCAGAAATTCTAGACCAGATTGCCATAGATGCGCAATATAGCGGCTATCTGGAGCGGCAGAAATCGGATATCCGGGATTTCCGGAAAGACGAGACGTTGCGGCTGCCCGATGATCTGGTGTTTGAAGACGTCGCCGGCCTCTCCATGGAAGTGCGGACAAAGCTGGCGGCGGTCCGCCCGACGACCCTCGGCCAGGCGGCGCGAATTTCCGGTGTTACGCCTGCGGCCCTGACGGCGCTTCTCTCTTATGTGAAGCGCGGAGCGCATCGCCGGCATGGCTGAGCCGCATCGTCCTTTCGGACCAGACGATTTTAGATCGGCGCTGAATGTTTCACGTGAAACATTGGACCGGCTCGGGATATATGCCGAGCTATTGCAGAAATGGCAGAAGGCGATCAATCTCGTCGGAAAGTCCACGCTCCCCGATCTCTGGCGGCGCCATATGCTCGATAGCGCACAGCTTTTGATCCACACGGCGAGAACCACCGGCCGCTGGATCGATCTTGGAAGCGGGGCAGGCTTCCCGCCGCTGGTAATCGCGATTTGCAGCGACTTCGAGGTTCATGCGGTCGAAAGCGATCAGCGCAAATGCCTCTTCATGCAAAATGTTTCACGTGAAACATCGGCGGGAGTCACCGTTCATAACTGCCGGATCGAGGACATGGAGCCCCTGGAGGCCGATATTATCTCTGCCCGGGCACTGGCTCCGCTCGAAAAGCTGCTGACCCTCGCGGAACCCTTTGTCCGGAAAGACACAGAATTATTCTTTTTAAAAGGACAAGATGTAGATGAGGAATTGACGATAGCCTCTAAATGTTGGAATATGGAGATCAAGAAACTCCGTAGTTTAACAAGTGAAGACGGCTGCATCCTGAAAATTTCCAAGTTGCGCCGCCGATCATAGTAGAGAGAGGCCTGAGAATCATGAGTAACGATGTGGCAAGTCTTCATAATCTGGTATCTGCGCGTATCCTGGCCATTGCAAATCAAAAAGGCGGCGTGGGTAAAACCACCACAACCATAAATCTGGCAACGGCGCTCGCCGCGATTGGCCAGAAAGTCCTGATTGTCGATATCGATCCGCAGGGCAATGCGAGCACCGGGCTTGGCATTGGCCGCGAAGACCGGGGCGAGAATGTCTATGGCGTCCTTATGGGGGAAACGCCGATCCGAGCCGCTATCCATAAGACCAGCATCCCGCAGCTCGATGTCGTCCCCTCGACCGCGGATCTCTCTGGCGCCGAGCTGGAGCTGATTGAACTCGACCGCCGCAGCCATCGGCTGTATGATGCGGTGTCGGAAGTGCGGGGCGATTATGATTACATCCTCGTCGATTGCCCGCCCTCGCTGAACCTGCTGACCCTGAACGCGATGGTGGCCGTGCATGCGGTCGTTGTGCCGCTGCAATGCGAGTTTTTCGCGCTTGAAGGCCTCAGCATGCTGATGAAAACGATTGAGCGGGTGCGTCTCACCCTCAATCCCGGGCTTGAAATACAGGGGGTTGTCCTGACCATGTTCGACAAGCGCAACAATCTGTCGCTTCAGGTGGCGCAGGATGTCCGCGATTTTCTCGGCGACAAGGTCTACCGGACGGTTATCCCGCGTAATGTCCGGATTTCGGAGGCGCCGAGCCATGGCAAGCCGGTCCTGATCTATGATCACCGCTGTGCCGGCAGCCAGGCCTATATCCGCCTTGCCAGTGAAGTGATCCGGCGGGAACGCCACCTCAATGCGGCCTGACGGCCGGAATGCGAATAGACAATGACTGACGATATTTCAAAGAAGAAACTGGGGCGGGGGCTTTCCGCCCTGCTGGGCGACGACGTGGCCGCGGATTATGCCGATCTCGACAAGGTACGCTCGGCCAAGGAGGTCCCGGTGGAGCAGATGCGCGCGAACAAGTTTCAGCCGCGCCTCGACTGGGACCAGGAGGCACTGGACAGCCTCGCCGCCTCCATTGCGGAAAAGGGCGTGTTGCAACCTATTCTGGTGCGCCGGAACCCCACCTCTGACAGTGAATATGAAATTATCGCCGGGGAGCGGCGGTGGCGCGCGGCGCAGATGGCGCAGCTGCATCAGGTGCCGGTCATCATCAAGGAGCTGACCGACGCCGAGACCATGGAAATTGCGCTGATCGAGAATATCCAGCGCGAGGACCTGTCGCCGATAGAAGAGGCGGAGGCCTACAAGCGGCTCATGGGGGAATTCGATCATACCCAGGAAACCCTCTCTCAGCATGTCGGCAAGAGCCGGACCCATGTCGCGAATATGATGCGGCTCCTGACCCTGCCGCCCGCTGTGCAGACGATGGTGCGCGAGGGTAAATTGTCCGCCGGGGCGGCGCGATCGCTCATCAATCAGGACAATGCCGAGGAACTGGCGAAAAAGATTGTACGGGAAGGACTTAGCGTCCGCGCCGTGGAAAAGCTCGTCAAGAAAAAGGGCCATCGCAAAGACGGCGAGGGGCCGCTTGGCGTCATGGCGCGCCGGGTGATGAAAAGCCCGGATGTCCGCGCGCTGGAGGATGATCTCGGCGCCGCCATCGGGATGGAAGTCTCCATTGATCATTTCGATACGGGCAACGGCACGCTGACCATCCACTATGGGGACCTCGATCAGCTCGATGAGGCCTGCCGCCGCCTGACGCGGGAGCCGCTGAACTTCTTTCGCGACGAACCGGAGGAGGATCCGCTCGACGAGGACGATGATCTCGAGGATGAATTCGCCGAAGACGCCGAAGATGAGCCCGCGCCCGACCCCGAAGAAACCTTGGAAGAGGAAGATGAGGACGACGAAGAGGACTATGGCTACGACGACGAAATCAAAAACGCCCTCGGCGACGCGCTGAAGGATTAATTCTAGTTAAAGGCGTAGATATTATAAATCCGGAAATTCCATGATTCGAGGACGCAGCCAATAGATGGTATTCTCGGAAGGATCGTAGAAAAAAGGAATGCGAACACTTCGTCCCGTCTTGTCGACTTCTTCAAATTCATTAATAACTGGTATCTCAACTCCATTTTTCCGGAGGATGGTTTGATGCCGAGATGTGCGCGCTAAAGCTTCCCCAGTATTACTTCTTTCAACCGATACTGAGTAAAGTTCTTGCTTTTTACTACGGCGATAAAGCATCAAGTATCCCATTTGATCAGGAAAATAAGTTTGACCTTCAGCTGTTTCAAAAATCGGGATGACATAGTCATATGAGAGATCTTTGGCGTAGGGTTCACTTTCCAGACTAATGCTAAAAAAAGGTAATCCGAATAATCCCCAACCGGGAGGCCTAGGAAAAGCAAAGCCTTCAGTGTATTTTTTCTTCAAACCGACTGGATAAACGAATCCCTGCAAGTCATTAAGCGGTGTTGGCTTTGTTATCCCGTCAACGATAACGGTTTCGGGGCTGCTTTTTCGAAACAGCTCAAGCGGCATTGAAGTCAAATAGCTGCTTTCAAAATACATCTCTTTTGAATTGCCAATTTCCGCGCTTGCCGGGTCAAAACTGCGAAGCCAGTTAAACTTGTCCATAAAGCTGGGGAAGGCCCATTTGGGGCTTGGCGTGATATCATACTCAAGAAGATCGATTTCGCGATCATCACGCCGGTAGTAGCTACGTGATGCAATCAGTTTGACTACCTGCGGATCATCCGCATTATCCAGAAGCGCCACCATCGGCATAAAGCCCTCCGGCAGAACATTTCCCTCACCCTCTTCCTTTTTCGCTTTTTGGACCAGATCACAGACCGTCGGGATCGTGACCATTACCCCCTGACCATCTTCCAGCTCTGCACCCGTCGACATATCGCGTGAAAAATACCGAAAAGGACGTTTAAACCATTTCGATGGTTTGACTAGGTAAGGTAATGCCTCTCCTTGTGGAATTTCGAGACAGGGAACGGTGCGACTTATCTCGACCAGTTCGTCGCCGACCTTGAGTTTGATGGCGACGTCGTACATCGGTGTCTGCCCGGAGAGGAGTTTGTAATAATCCCAAACGTGCGATGCGGTCCAGAATCCGACGATGACGAGGAGAAGCCAGACCCATTTCTTCCGCATAAGGCGGGACAAAGCCGTTTTAGTCCGCGTAAGTTCCATTGTTTGCCACGAGCCATCCTGAAAACACCATTTATAAGAATAATCAGAATATAAAAACAATCCTGAATATATTCTTAAGACCGGATAGCGAAATACGGATGTTCGCGGCCCGCCTCAATGCGGGAGGGGGCGGAAATGTTCGACCAGATAGTCGATAAAGACGCGCACCTTGGGGGACAGGTTGCGCTTGTCGGAATAGACGGCAAAGATATCGGTGGCCTTTTCCTCATACTCCGGCAGCAGCGTAACGAGACGGCCCGCGGCGATATCCGGATCCACGAGATAGGAGGAAAGCTGCGCAATCCCGAGCCCGGCGAGGGTCGCGTGATAGACCGCATCGGCGCTGTTGGCATCGAAATTGCCGGTCGCGGCGAAGGTCCAGGTTTCCTCGCCTTTGCGAAAATGCCAGTCATTCCAGTTCGCCACCGTCGAAATCCTGAGACAGTTGTGATTTTTGAGATCGTCCGGCGTTTGCGGCGCACCATGTTTTTCTAGATAGGCGGGTGAGGCGCAGAGATGGCGCTTGCTGCTGGACAGCTTGCAGGCAACCAGCGAGGCATCGGTAATCTGCTCGGGAAAACGAATGGCGAGATCATAGTCGGAGTCGGAGAGATCAATTTGCCGATCCGTCAGCTCCAGCGCGACCGTCACTTCCGGGAAACTGGCGGTAAAGGCCGGCATCAGCGGCATCAGGCAGGCCTTGCCGAACGCCACCGATGCGGCGATGCGCAAATTCCCCTGCGGCCGGCCGCTGAAGGACTGTGCGAGCTGCTCGGCGCGGGTCACACCCGCGGAAATCTCCGCACAGCGCTCGTAGAATGTGCGTCCTTCCAAAGTCGTTGAAATATGGCGGGTAGACCGGTTCAGGAGCCGGACGCCGAGCCGGTCTTCCAGCTGGCTTATCTGCTTGCTGACGGCCGACGGGGTCAGGCCGAGGGCGCGTGCCGTGGCTGAGAAGCTGCCATGATCCACGACATTCGCGAACAGGATCATCTGGCTGGCTATGTCCATGGGACTTATGTCTCCATCTTTTCCTGCGGGGCAAAACAGTTTTGACCAGTCAGGCCATTATCAAATGGTGCACTGCCGCATATATTGTTGCAATGCAGCATAAATATGGCTGTAGATAATGTCTTTCGCAAGAGTAAAAAAGGAAATTTCGATGAATGATTTGTTAAACGAGAACAATCTAAGAAATGCCAGCCTTGCGGACATAGATCGTTGCGTCCGGGAGGGCCGCCGACTTCGGGCTGAGGAAGTTCAGAAGTTGATGGGGCGCGCTAACGCGTTGGTCCGCAAATTCTTTTCCATGCTTTACCGGGGGCTGAAACTCGCCGGAAAGCGGATGACGGCCCGGTTGGAAGCATCAACCCTCCGTCATCAACAGACAAGGCTCCATTATGACTGAGCCGTTCAACGCCGCCGGGCTGAAACTCCTGCCGGGTTATATACCGCCCTTTTGCAGGGAACTCCGTCCGGCGGAGCATGATCTGTTATTGCCGCATTTACAACGGCTTAGCGTGGAAAGCCTTCGTCTCCGGTTCGGCTCTCCGGTCTCAGATCATGTTGTGGCGCAATATTGCCGGAACGACGGGCGGCCCCTGCCGATCATCTTCGGCGCGTTTCTGGGGCCCGATCTTCGCGGCGTTGTCGAGCTCAGGTTCGGGAATAACGTTTCATCCTCGCAGGCGGAACTCGCCATCAGCGTCGAGGATGACTGGCAGCAGATGGGGATCGGGACGGAGCTGATGACCCTCGCGCTTCGATGTGCACGTGACAGCCATATCGATGTTCTGGAGGTGAACTTCGTGCCCAATAACATGGCCATGCGCCGGCTTGCCCAGAAGTTCGGCGCACGCTTCTCCCACCAGACTGGCCTGGTAAAGGGGGTTTTCCCTCTTGTCCAGCCGGGTTATGCGGTTATCGCCGGGTCCAAGAGGCCGCAATAGCTTTCGTCTGGTGACCCCCGCCCGTCGCTCAACCTGTCATCCCTTTAATAGAGGGAAGATTGCTGGCGGGCGGGGAGCTCGGCGTCATAGGTTTCGGCATCAAAGTCGGGCTTGGCACCGCGTGTCATCTGCCCGGCCGTCGGCACGCCGCCTTTCGCAAGTTGCGCCGCCGGATCCCAGAGTTTTGAGCGCTTGAGGGCGCGGGCGCATTGGAAATACACCGCGTCGATATCCACCAGAATGACCGAGAGCGGCGTCGTGGCGCCAACCCTAAAGCTCTGAATTAATTCAGATTCTGTCGTTACAGTCGCGCGACCGTTGATACGGAGCGTCTCCTCGATCCCCGGGATGAGGAAGAGCAGGGCAACGCGCGGGTCATGAAGGATGTTTCGCAAGGTGTCGAGGCGGTTATTGCCCCGCCGGTCGGGAATGGCGATATGCCGATCATCGAGAATGCGGAAAAGCTGCCCCGCCGCATCACCGCGCGGCGAGCAATCAAGCCCGCCGGGCCCGCTGCTCGCGAGGGCAAAAAACGGCGCTTCCCCGATCCAGCGGCGATATTCGGGCGTAAGGAACGGTGTCTCCTTCGCCAGCGAGTTGGGATTGACCGGACCATAGAGCGCCTCCAGCGCCTCTATCGTGGTGATGTCAGGTGATTTTGCCATGCGCGGGGCCCTCGGTTGCGGGGAGTTACCGAAACTATAGATTTGCGGCCCGGAAAATACCAGCCGCAGGTAACCGCTTTATGACAGATCGAGCGATTTTGCCCAGTTTTCTGCCCATCGGTCGAAGCCTGCGAGCTGGCTCGACAGCTCCGCCCCGGCGTCCGTATAGGCATAGCCCCCCTCCTGATGATCGACAAGCGCGAGGTCGCGCAGGGTTTTGAGCCGCGCATTCAGCACCGTCGGCGATATGTCGTCGCAGCGGGCGCGGAGGTCGCGGAAATTAAGGCGGCCATGGCGCAATTCCCAGAGAATACGCAATGTCCAGCGTTGCCCGAGCACATCGAACAGCACCATAACCGGCCGTCCGGTCGTCGATCCGCGCACCCTTGATCCCGGTTTTTTGGGCTCCATCTATGATTCCTTCTTGACGCTACATATTTAGTAGCATACTGTTGCTACAGAATACATAGCACAAAAGGAGCCCGAAATGAACCATGTTCTGAAACCGATTAACGAGCCATTCTCGCCTGAAATCGCAGAAATATTAAAAACTTATCCGCAGCGGAACGGCTATATCCTGAAACTCTTCCGCATTTTTGCAAACAGCCGTCGGTTCCTCAGAAAAGGGGTCCCGAACCTGCTGGACAGGGAAAGCCCGCTTTCCATGCGCGCGCGCGAGATCGTCATCCTCCGCGTCACCGCGAACCGCAATTGCGAATATGAATGGGGCGTGCATGTGGGCGCCTTTGCGGAACATGTGAAACTTACGCCCGAGCAGGTCCGCGCGACGCGGCTGGCAAATGCCGATGCGCCCTGCTGGCCGGAAGAAGAGGGGTTCCTCCTCCGCGTCGTCGATGAAATCTGCGAGAACGGCGATTTAAGCGAGGATACGCTCAAAAAGTTCCAGTCCGCCTGGACCCTCGACCAACAGCTCGAAATCATTGCGCTTTGCGGCGCCTACCACACCGTCAGCTTCACCGCCAATATCGCCCGGATTGAGGGCGAGGATTTCGCCGAGAGGTTTCCGGTCTAGAACCCCAGCAATTCCGGCAACTCCCGCATTTCCTTGAAAACCTTTGCGCCGGTGGCGGCGAGGTCGGCGCCGGCGTGATGCGGAGCAAAGCCGTAGCAGGGGATATTGGCGCGGGCCGCTCCGGTCGCGCCGAGAACGCTGTCCTCGATCACCACGGCGCGGGCAGGCTCCATGTTGAAGGCGGCAAGCGCGGCCTGAAACAGCGCCGGATCGGGTTTCGAGGTGTTGAGCGTATGGGCGGAGAACATTGCGCCTTCAAATCGCGGGAACAAGCCTGTCTGGCCAAGGGTAATCGCCATCTTCTCCTCGCTCCCGTTGGAGGCGACGCAAAAGGGAATATACAGGCTTTCCAGCCGGTCGAGGATTTCGGGAATGCCCTTTACCGCGTCCACGCCCCGCTTCAGCGCCTCGAACTCCTCGGCATAGACGGTGGCGATCCAGTTCTCGGGAAGGGTCGCGCCGAGCCGGATGGCCTCCTGCTCGACATTGATCATGCTCCAGCCGGTAAACTTGACGATGCAGTCCTCTGTTGAGAGCGGCAGGCCGTGACGGGTCAGGTTTTGGGCAAGAACCGCGTTGGAAACCGGTTCCGTGTCCACCAGGACACCGTCGCAATCGAAAATAACGAGATCCGGCCGGTTCATCTATCTCTTCCGGTTGGCCATGGCAATGCGCATCAGGGCCCGGCGGCAGATGGCCTCTTCGGGATACCCCGTTGTTTTACATTTTATTTCCGCATCCAGCGTAATATCCAGGCAGATCGCCATATGACGGCTCGATTTGCCGGAAATCTGCACCGCCGCCTTTTTCTGGTTGAAATAGACAATGCCTGCCTTGCGGATGGCATCCTCGGCGCGCGCGCCCGCATCCCGAAGGGCGGCGGCCTTATGCAGCTGTTTAAGCTGTCCCTGTATGATGCGGAGGAAGCCGATGGGGCTTTCGCCGGCGGAAAAGGCCTTGTTGAGCTGTCGTTCCAGCCCGTCCAAATTGCCAAGAAGCGCCGCATCCATGATATCGAAGATATTCTGCGCGGAGGAATCCCCGATATTGGCGCGCACATCCGCGAGCGTCATCGGGTCGGTGCGCCCGCGCATATAGAGGACCAGCTTGTCCAGCTCCTGACGGGAAATGGCGCGATCACTCCCCAGGTTTTCGCGAAGATAATCAATGACTTCGCGGGGCGGATCGATGTTTGCCGCGCCCAGAACCTCCTTGATCAGGCCGAGAATGTCCTGCGCCTTGTCATGGGCGCAATGCGTCACGACGCCATGGGGAGCCTTGTTGATCATCTTGACGAGGGCGCTGTCTTTGCGGATATCGCCTGCCTCGATCACCAGAAGGCTGTCCGGCAGGTCTTGCTCCGTTGCCGGTTCCAGATAGCCTTTCGAATTGTTGTTCGCACCGCGCAGGCGCACCACCCGCTCTCCCCCCATCATGGAGATGGCCGTGACCTCATCCATCAGGCGGGTGGGATCCGACGTGAGATCGGAGGCCTGAATATCGATAAAGCGGAACGGATCATCGAGGCTGTCCACCACGCTCAGGCAAAGGCTGCGCGACAGCTCCCGCACAAGCCCTTCATCGGGGCCATAAAACAGGAAAATCCGAAGTTTCGGGTCGCGGGATTTAAGGAAAGCGGGGAACCTGCTGCTCGTCAGCTCCACGGCCTAGCGCCCCGAGAAATAGACGGAAAGCTGCTGGTTTATCTGCTCGGCGGCAACAAGGGCGGCCCGTTTTTCCGCATTCTTCGCGGCCGACAGGTTGGCAAATTCCGACTGCACAACGTTGTAGGACGCGATATTCTGCGTCGATCCGCTATAGAGCACTTCCTGCTCGGCGATATTGACCAGGAAGAATTTGCTGGTAAGGGTCAGGTTAAAGCGGGTTTTCGTATCGTCGCTCTGGATGGCAAGGCCCTCGGCGCGGGTTTCCGTGGTCACCTTCAGCCGGTAGAGAGGGTCTCTCGGGATGCCGCCCGGATTAGCGAGATCGAGCAACTCGTTGCGCAAAATCTGGCCGGTGCGTCCCGGCATCGGTTCGATATACATCTGCGCCAGCTTTTCCTGAACATCGGCATTGCGGGTCGCGCTGCCGTAGAGCGGCTGAAACCCGCAGGCCGCCGCGAGGCTCATAATCAGGAAAACAAGGCTGACCCTAAATAACGACATTGACGATCCGGTTCGGTACAACGATGACTTTGCGAATGGCGTTCTCGCCGATGGCATTCTGGACTGATTTCTGCGCGAGTGCAATTTCTTCCACCTTCGCGGCCTCCTCATCAAGTGACACCTCTATGGTGGCGCGCAGCTTGCCTTTTACCTGAACCGCCATGGTCACCCTGTCCTCCACAATCAAGGCAGGGTCTGCCTTTGGCCAGTCCGTATCCACCAGCATGGTGTCATGCCCCAGCATCTGCCAGAGTTCCTCCGCGAGATGGGGCATCATCGGGGCGATGAGCTTGACAATCGCCTCCATGCTTTCGCGGAGCGCCCATTTCACATCGGCGCTGTCTTCGAACTTGACCTCGCTGAGCGCCTTCATGAATTCATAGATACGGGCGATCGCATTGTTGAAATGCAAATCCTCGATATTCTGGGTGACCTGGGCGACCGTTTTATGAGCGACTTTACGAAGGCTCTGGGCCGCATCGGAAAAATCTGCCGGCGCCGGGGCGTTTACCGCGGCGGCCATGTCGAGATTCTCCGAAATATAGCGATGCAGGCGCTGGACAAAGCGCCAGGCGCCGGTCGCCCCCGCATCGGTCCATTCCATGTCACGATCCGGCGGACTGTCGGAGAGGACATACCAGCGGGCCGCGTCGGCCCCGAATTTCTCGATAATCGCGCCGGGATCAACAACGTTTTTCTTGGATTTCGACATCTTTTCGACGCCGCCGACGGTGACGGGCTTGCTGGTTGCCAGCTCCACCAGCTCTCCCGCATCGTTGTGGACGACCTCATCGGGGAGCAGCCATTCACCGGAGGCGGATTTGTAGGTTTCATGGGTGACCATGCCTTGCGTGAACAGCCCGGCAAAGGGTTCTTTTACATCGGACCAGCCGGTTTCCATCATGCCGCGGGAATAAAAGCGCGAATAGAGAAGATGGAGGATCGCATGCTCGATCCCGCCGATATACTGATCGACCGGCAGCCAGTAATCGACTTTTTCCCGATCCACCGGCACGTCGGCGCGGGGGGAACAGAAGCGCGCGAAATACCAGGAACTGTCGACGAAGGTGTCCATTGTGTCGGTCTCGCGGGTCGCCGCGCCGCCACATTCCGGGCATTTGACATGCTTCCAGCTCGGGTGATGGTCGAGCGGGTTGCCCGGCTTGTCGAAGGTGACGTCATCGGGGAGTGTGACGGGCAGGTTTTCTTCCTTCTCCGGTACCGTGCCGCATTTTGCGCAATGGATCATCGGGATCGGGCAGCCCCAGTAGCGCTGGCGCGAGAGGCCCCAGTCCCGCAGGCGGTAATTGATCTTTTCCGTGCCCTTGCCCATTTCCTCGAGTCGGCGGATAATCTCCGATTTCGCGGCCTCAACCTCCAGACCGTTCAGGAAATCGGAATTGATGATCTTGCCGGGGCCGGTGTAGGCCTCATTGCCGATCTCCGGAATATTCTCGTCCGGGGAGACAACGGGGGTGACGTCAAGGCCGTACTTCCGCGCGAAATCGAGGTCGCGCTGGTCATGGGCCGGACAGCCGAAGATCGCGCCCGTGCCGTAATCCATCAGGACGAAGTTGGCGACATAGATCGGGAGTGTTTTGCCCTCAATAAAGGGGTGGGCGACTTTCAGGCCCGTATCGACACCTTTTTTCTCCGCCTTTTCAATGGCTTCTTCGCTGGTGCCCATCTGATGGCACTCGGCGACGAAGGCCGCGACCTTTGCATCATCCTTCGCGAGACGCTGGGTTAGCGGATGATCGGCGGATACCGCCATAAAGCTCGCCCCGAAGAGGGTATCCGGACGCGTCGTATAGATATTGAGCGGGTCGCTCTCGCCGATAATGTCAAAGGCGATATGGGCGCCGGTCGAGCGGCCGATCCAGTTCTGCTGCATCAGGCGCACGCGATCGGGCCAGCGATCGAGGGTGTCGAGCGCGTCCAGCAGTTCCTCGCTATAGTCGGAAATGCGGAACATCCATTGATCGAGCTTGCGTTTTTCGACCACGGCGCCAGAGCGCCAGCCTTTGCCGTCGATCACCTGCTCGTTGGCGAGCACGGTCATATCGATTGGGTCCCAGTTGACCCAGCTTTCCTTGCGATAGACGAGGCCCTTCTTGAAGAAATCAAGGAAGAGCTTCTGCTGATGTCCGTAATAGCCGGGATGGCAGGTGGCGATTTCCTTGCTCCAGTCAAGGGACAGGCCCATGCCCTTCAACTCGTCGCGCATATGGGCGATATTGGCGTAGGTCCAGTCGGCCGGATGCACACCCTTGTCGCGGGCGGCATTCTCGGCGGGCAGTCCGAACGCGTCCCAGCCCATCGGGTGCAACACATTGAAGCCTTGCGCCTTTTTATAGCGGGCGACCACATCGCCCATGGTGTAGTTGCGCACATGGCCGATATGGATACGGCCGGACGGGTAGGGGAACATCTCCAGCACATAGTATTTCGGCTTGGCCGGATCGGCCTCCACTTCGAAACTCTTATGCTCGGCCCAGCCGGCCTGCCATTTGGCTTCTACTTCTTTCGCGTTATAGCGGGACATAGCCTGTTTCCCGTTCCATCCTGATCATCATGTCATAAAAGAGGGGCGATCCGTATTCGCCCGTGGGTCATTAAAAAGCGGTGACGTGCCTCATAATCCGGTGCAGGACCGGCGTTTAGAAGGTTATTCGCCTTCGCGCGCTATCCTGAGGCCGCGGGCTTTGGAAAGAATGGCGTTTTCAAGATCTGCCGTTACCTTCGGCGCGAGCGGGACGGCAATCCACTGGTTCGCTGCATCCAGATTCTGCTTGAAGGCGGTGACGCGCACACCGTCCGCGCGCAAGCGCCGGTCAAGGATATAAACGGTCACCTTGAAGCGTTCATTTGGGGAATCGGGAGAGGAATACCAGTCCGTAATGATCACGCCGCCGAACGGATCCGCGGATGAGAGCGGCATGAAAGAGAGTGTATCGAGAGAGGCACGCCAGAGATAGGCATTGACGCCAAGGCCCCCGCCGCTGCCAACGCCACCTTCAAGGTCCTTCTCATCACCGCCAAAAAGACCGCCCTTGCCGAAGATCGTGTCATCCGGCGCATTTCCCGTCTGATAGACCTGACCGCGACTTGAGGTCGGAAAGGTCGAATTCGAACTCATATCAGATTCACACCCCGCCAGCAAAAGCGCCAGGCAGCATCCGCCCGCCAGTGCAAATTTTCCTCGTCGTGTCATATCTGTCAAAACCCTCATGTTTCTTGGCTACTAGACGCTTGAAATTGGGCAAAATCAAGAACGGTGAGTTTATGCCAGCTTTCTTGCCCCGACAACAGCAGAAATTAAGGGAGTTGCCTTCTTTTCGGGATTCGGGCCCGCGCCCCGCAAATCCGCAGTGCGGCAGAAATGTGACTTTTTAAGCACAGTCCGGTAATTTTGGTAAAAACGCCATCGTCTTGCGCTTGACCGGGAGGCCATTAACCTTCTTTACTCCGTCTTGACTAACGGGCCAACCGGCCTTGCGTCTGTATTTTAATCTAGTTCTCTAGCTTGTGATGAGCAGAGGGGAGACAAAATGAAAAAAGCAATCTTGGGTACAACAGCGCTTGTCGCAGTTGGTGCATTGGCTGCATCACCTGCTTTGGCCGCTGAAAAAATCAAACTTAATGTTGGCGGCTATATGCAATCCACATACTTCTATCAGGATTCAGATGAGCCGGCTGGCACGCCGAGCCGTACTTCTGACCGTGTAACGCAGGAAGGTGAAATCCACTTCAAGGGTTCCACTACTCTGGACAACGGTATCCAGTTCGGTGTTGAGGTTCAGCTCGAAGCCTATACAAATGCCGACCAGCTTGACGAAACCTTCATCTTTATTGAAGGTTCCTTCGGTCGCGTTCTGATCGGTTCAGAAGACAGTGCTGCATACCTGATGCATTACGCCAGTCCGTCACCGGTTCCGATGTATGGCGCGGATTCGCCCAACATTTGGCCGACGGGTCAGGCGAACACCACCCGTCCGAACCTGTTCGGATTCCGGGACGTGGACAAGATTACCTATTTCACACCGCGTTTCGCCGGCTTCCAGTTGGGTGGTTCTTATGTTCCCGATGGAACCTCTGAAACGGGTTCCCTTGGAAATGGCCAGTATTCGGCCCCGAACCCCAAAGCCGGTCTTGATCGCAGTTGGTCAGCTGCGGCCAACTATGTCAACAAATTTGGTGCTGTTGACGTAGCGTTCTCCGCAGGTTATCAGGAGGGGAAAGTTTTTGGTGCTGCTGAAGATATGAGCGAATACTCTTTTGGTACTTCTATTGGCGTTGCAGGCTTCACAATCGGTGGTGGTTATAAACAGGTAAAGGACATAGCCGGTATTTCTGATAATGACAGCAAGGTATGGTCCGCAGGTCTGAAATACGGCATGGGTCCATGGGCAGTTGGTGTTCAGTACGCCAAGACGACTTTCGATCAGCTTCAGACTGTTGGTACGGGCACTCTTGATGATCAGGATACCTGGATCATCGGTGGTCAGTACACACTCGGCCCCGGAATCACGGCCTTCGGTGGTGTGCAGATGGACGACAACAACCTGACTGCAAGCTCGTCAACTCGTATGGCTGGCGAGACGAATACGTTCTTCGTTGGTACAGCTCTCTCCTTCTAATCTGAAGGTCGCTAGAGATAGAGGAGGGCAGGTTTTCCTGCCCTTCTTTTTTATTGGTATTTTGAATAACGCGGTTTCCGATAACCATATTCGCCACAGGAAAACCATGGGCAAGATAATCTGGTTGGCCTCCTACCCCAAGTCAGGAAATACCTGGACGCGAACCTTCATAAATAACCTGTTGCTTGATCCTGACGAGCCGGTCGATATCAACATTTTGTCCGATCTTACGCCCGGAGATGCGCGGAAATCCTGGTATGAAAAAGCGGCGGGCACACCCTATCATCATCTTTCCATGGGTCAGGTGGTCAGCTTGCGGCCCAAGGTGCATCACCTGATTGCCGGTTTGCAGGAAGACAAGGTTTTCGTAAAAACCCATTCCCTTTATGGCCAGCTGCATGGTGTGCCCTTGATTACCATGGATTGTACCGCCGGAGCCATTTATGTTATCCGAAATCCGCTGGACGTCGTTGTTTCGGTTGCATCTCATTTCGGCCTTGCAATCGAGGGCGCTATTCAGCTCATGAGTGATCCGAATGCGTTTCTGGATGAAGTGCCGACACTCGGCAGTATCCGTCAGCATTTTGGATCCTGGTCCGGCCATGCAAACTCCTGGACCCATTTCGACCGGGAAAAAATGCATGTCATGCGGTATGAGGATATGCAGGACAAGCCGGAGGAAACCTTTTCCAATATGGTGAAATTCCTCGGGCTGGACCTCCCGGAAGAGAGGATTGCCAAGGCGATTGAATTCTCCTCCTTTGATGTCGCGCGCAAACAGGAAGATGAAAAAGGCTTCAAGGAGCAATCGGCAAAAAATAATAAGTTCTTCCGGGTTGGCAAGGTCGGGCAATGGAGGGATACTCTGTCGGATGCGCAGATCGATCAGATTATCAATACGCATCAGGTGACGATGAAGTATTTCGGGTATCTTCCTGATTGAACGCCACGAACAATGTTGGGATAGAATTTTATGGGCGGGATTATCTGGCTGGCGTCTTATCCGAAATCGGGAAATACCTGGGTGCGGACGTTTCTTCATAACCTGTTACTCAATGCCGACCGGCCGGCGGATCTGAATGAGCTGACCAAATTCACGATCGGCGACGGCAACAAGGCCTGGTATGAGCAGGTGACCGGCCAGCCCTTCGACAGTTTCACCCCGGAAGAGATCGCCGCCCTGATCCCGCGGGTGCATCAGGCCTATGCGCGCACGCGTCCGGATTCGGTCTTCGTTAAAACCCACAACTGGCTCGGCACGGCGCATGGCGTGCCCCTGATCACGCCGGACTTTACGGCGGGCGCCGTTTACATCGTGCGCAACCCGCTCGATGTGGTGATTTCCCTCTCCGATCATTATGGCATGCCGATTGACCGGGGCGTGGAGATGATGACGGATGTCGAGGCCTATAGCGCCGAGACGGACCGCAAGCTTCCCGATTATCTCAGTTCCTGGTCCAATCATGTCACCTCCTGGCAGGCAATGGAAAAATCGCGGCGGCATATTATGCGCTATGAGGATATGCTCTACAAACCGGAACAGACCTTCGGCGCGCTTGCGAAATTCCTCGGCCTGAAACCCCCGAAGGAACGGTTGCGGCGCGCGATCAAGTTTTCCTCTTTCGATGCGTCCCGCAAGCAGGAGGACGAGAAAGGCTTTAACGAGCGTTCGGACAAGGCGGAGAAATTCTTCCGCGTCGGCAAGGCAGGACAATGGAAGACGACCCTGACCCCGGATCAGATCGAGAAAATCGTCACCGCCCACCGGGATGTGATGAAGGAATTCAAATATCTGCCACCCGGATACAAGTAAGTTTTTACAAAAAATTAACTATAAAATCGGCTCAAATGCAGAAACCAGGCTCTTATATATTACAAAATGCCTGATTTTAGAGTTTAAGGGAAAATCCGCCAATGACCAGCGACGCTTCGGACATAGACCGCGATATTACCGCAAATTTTGAGGAAATCCGCGCCCGGATCGATAAGGCGGCAAAGAAATGGGAACGTAATCCGGGCGATATCGACCTTATCGCCGTCAGCAAGCGGCAGCCGGATGCCGCCGTAGAGGCCGCCTTGCGTCTCGGCCACCGGCAGTTCGGTGAAAATCGCGTACAGGAAGCGCAGGAGAAATGGCCGGACTTCCGCGCGCAGTACCCGAATGTGGAATTACGCCTGATCGGCCCGTTGCAGACCAACAAGGCAAAGGACGCCGTGGCGCTTTTTGATATTATTGAGACGGTCGATCGACCTAAACTCGCGCGGATTCTCGCCAAAGAGATGGCATCGGCGGATCGGTCGCTGCCGGTGTATATTCAGGTCAATACGGGCAAGGAATCCCAGAAAGCCGGCGTTTTCCCCGAAGATGCCGACGCGTTCATCGCGGAATGCCGGGAGAGGCTTGGCCTCGACGTTGTCGGGTTGATGTGCATTCCGCCGCTGGAGGAGCAACCGGCCCCGCATTTTGCCCTGCTTGCGAAAATTGCGGCGCGAAACGGGCTGAGCCGTCTCAGCATGGGGATGAGCGCGGATTTTGAAACGGCGGTGCAGTTCGGGGCGACCTCCGTCCGGGTGGGAACCGCCCTTTTCGGAAGCCGCAGCGACACTTAACCCTAGGACGCCGCGATGCGGATTGCCGTGTCGCCCTCAATCGCCGCGAGCAGTTTCAGCAGGTCGGCTTTTTCAAGTGCAACACAGCCTTCCGTCGGGCCGTAATCCTTGCGCGCGACATGCATGAAAATGCAGCTTCCGGCGCCTTTGACGACCGGATCATCGTTATGACCAAGGACGACAACAAGATCATAGAGCTCATCCTCCCGCCAGAGGGTTTCATGGCGCGCCGCGAAGGGCAGGCGGACGGGGCGGTTATAGGCCTCATGATCCGGGTCATCGCACCAGCCGTCATTGCGGTCGATCGCTTGCGCGGGCAGGATGGTTTCGGGTTTTGCGACCCTGTCGGCGCGATATAGAAGTTTTCGAAGGGCGAAACGTCCCTCCGGGCTTGCATGATCGCCTTCGCGCTTGGCAGGCGTAACCCCGCTTTTGCCAAGGGCACAATCAAAGGCCAGATCGTTATAGGTCAGGAGGCCGCGCGATCCCTCCTTCTGCGTTACATAGATATCCATCGGGCAAGTCTAGTTCAGCCGGACGGGCCTGTCATGTCCTTGATTACGAGATCAGGGAGAGGGGTTGTTGTTTATGTCCCGATACCCCGCGGCAATGGCGCGGCTGTTTTCCATGGCGGCGGAGGTTTTCTGATAGGCATTGCTCGCCTCCGGCGCGGCTACGGCCTTTTCCGGGGGCGTGGCGAGGCGGAAACTCTGAAAGACCGCATGAAGCTGTTCTTCCGTCAGCTCCTGGGTCTGCATGGCCTTGGCCTTTTCCACATTCTGCAGAAGGTCGGGTTTCTCGCCCTTCCATTCCAGACCGATCGGGGTCGTCATCGTTTGTGGAACCTCATTCACCGCTTCGGGCTCGGGCAGAGGTGTCTGCATAACCGGCAGGACCGCCATTGGCGCCATGACGCCAGGGGCTGCCTCTGTCGCTTTCGCCGGAACCGTGCCCGCTTCTTCTTCTTCTGGGGCGACCGCAATCATCTCGGCGGGGGCCGCTTCCTCTTCATCGGAGAAAAGCGCCAGCATATGCGCGCCGATATCATGGCCGGTGGCATCCTCAATGGCGGAGTTGATAAAGGAGGCCGCAAGACCGATGCCGCCGCCGAAGATGGTGCCGCCGATCATGCGGGCACCCGGGCTGAGCTCATCGCCGGTAATTTCCCGATAGAGCGAGGAGATGCCGGGAATATGCTGAAGCGGATTGATGATGTCGAGAAAATCATCAAAGCCGAAGCCATCTTCGCCAAAGCCGCCCTCATCGGCGACCTTGTTGCCCGCCTCGTCCAGCTTTTCCGCCGGGACATATCGGGCAACCGGGCTGTTCGGCAGATCCCGGTCGAGATAGGCGTAAGGGTTATTCGTTACAGCATTTGTCAGCATTCAGTTCTCCTTGCCCGTAATATTCAGCAAGGAGCATGCCAGTTTTACGCCGTCATTTCGGGGGCAATCACTGTTCCGGATATGGAAAGCCCGGCAAATACTGCCGCCTGCGGGCAATTGGCCTTACAAATAATGCCCACTTCGCTTTTTCTTGGTGGCGAGATACAGCTCGTTATGGGTGTTGGAGGGGAACTTGTGCGATACCCGCTCCGACACCGTAATCCCGTGGCGCTCTAGGCCGTCGACCTTCTCCGGGTTATTGGTCATCAGGCGGATTTTCCGAAAGCCAAGAAGCTTGAGCATTTCGGCGGCGGGCTGAAACACCCGCTCATCCGCATCGAAGCCGAGCCGCTCGTTGGCGTCAATGGTATCGAAGCCCTGCTCCTGCAGCTTGTAGGCGCGAAGCTTGTTGATCAGGCCGATGCCACGACCTTCCTGCGCGAGATAAAGCAGGACGCCGCCGCCCTGTTCGCCGATGGCCTTGAGCGCACCGCGGAGCTGTTCCCCGCAATCGCACTTGAGCGACCCGACAAGATCGCCGGTAAAACATTCCGAATGCAGCCGCGCCAGTACCGGCTCACGCGGGCTTGGGCTGCCGACGACAATCGCCAGATGCTCGATTCCGCCATCCTCCGGGCGGAAGGCATGAAAGGTGCAGTTTTCCGCGGCCTGCAGCGGCACCCGGGCAGAGGCGACACGCTTGAGCTGAAGCGCGGCGACTTCTTCAAACGCCAGAATATCCTCGAGGCTGACGACGGAGAGGTCATACCGCGTCTGCGTCTCGTCAATTTTCTCTATGGCGAGCGGCGCCGCCAGCACGGAGGGGAGCAACCGGCCGAGCTTGGCGAGCTTGATGGCGGCCGGAACCGTGGCGGGCAGGCCTTCCTTGATGCGCGTGAAGGGACCCCGAAACGGCTGATCCAGGTCATGGACGGCATCCGCCAGCGCCCGCATCAGCGGGGCATCCATCCAGTCCTCGATCACCACGCGCACGGCGTCATCACCGGTCGGCTGGATATGCAGGACATTGGCGCGATGCGCGGTCAGCGCCAGAACCGGTGTTGCACCGCTTCGTTCGGCAAGGGTTTCAAGCTCCGCATCAAACGCCATTTCCGTCGCGAGAACGAGAGACGCCTCCTCCGGCCCCCGGACAATGAAGCTCAACCCCCGGCGCAAATCCGCAATGGCGCGGTCAACGGCCCGCAGCCGCTTGAGATCGGTTTCATTCTTCTTGTTAGTGCTCATATGCCTGATTTCCGGTGCGGACTAAAAGCGATGATGCAAGATTATTAGCAGGCATGGGTGGATGGCCGCAAATGTAATATTATCACAGCCGTCCTCTGACGGGCGTTTTTCTCTTCGGCGCCTGAAATCTGCGCTTCTTTTGCGGGCGGCGCGATCAAGCCGCTTCACATTCGCGTGAAAAGGGGGTGCTTCGGCCTGTTCTTGCCCTTGAATACCCCCTTATGCTACCAATTTTTTAAAGGGCAGGGTAAGGTCAGCATGCGGCCGAAAACAGTAACCGGGATGGGACAGGATGACGAGCGGTAAAAAGATTCTTCTGGTCGATGATGATAGCAGCCTTCGGGAAACATTGGCGGAACAGCTTGATTTGCATGAGGAATTTCTGACGCATCAGGTGGAAACCGCGAGCGAGGCGTTGAAAGCGGTCAAGAGCAGTCACTTTGATCTGGTCCTCTTGGATGTCGGGCTGCCGGACATGGACGGGCGCGAAGCCTGTAAGTTGATCCGGAAATCCGGCAACAAGGCACCGATCATCATGCTGACGGCCCAGGACAGCGACAGCGACCAGATTCTCGGCCTTGAATCCGGGGCCAATGATTATGTCGCGAAACCGTTCCGCATCGGCGTGCTGCTGGCCCGTATCCGCGCCCAGCTTCGCCAGCATGAACAGAGTGAAGATGCGGTTTTCACCATCGGCCCCTACAGCTTTCGTCCGGCGGGCAAGCTGATGCTGCACAAAGAGACGGGCCAGAAAGTCCGCCTGACCGAGAAGGAAACCTCCATCCTCAAATATCTCTACCGGGCTGGCAACAAGGTGGTGACCCGCGATATCCTGCTCAATGAGGTCTGGGGATATAACGCTGGGGTGACGACCCACACGCTGGAAACCCATATCTACCGGCTGCGTCAGAAGATCGAGACGGAACCCTCGGACGCGAAAATCCTGATTACTGAGCCGGGCGGCTATCGCCTTGTTCCGTAATGGCTTTTAGCCGTTCTCCCGGAGAATTTGCCCCGCGAGATAAAGACTGCCGGTGATCAGCAACCGGCCGGGCTTTTCCGCAAGGTCGGGCAGAAGCGCCTCCACCGCTGCCATAAGGGACGGCATTTCCATTGCTTTTACGCCGCCCGCCCGGGCAAGCGCGGCGAGCTCGGCGGCCGAGGTACTCGCCGCTTCCCCCGGAATGGTGATGCAATGCCCTTTTTCAATAATGGGACTGAGCCGGGAGAAATAGGATTTCTGGTCCTTGGTATTGAGCATCCCGGCAATCAGGAATGTCGGTTTCGGGTCCCGCTCGTTCCAGCGGGCGAAGCTCGCGGTGATCTGTTCCGCCGCCGCCGGGTTATGGCCGCCGTCGAGCCAGATTTCCGTATGATCTGGCAGCGCATCGGCAATCGGCCCATTCGTTAGCCGTTGCATCCGGGCGGGCCATTCGACGGTTTGCAGCCCTTCCGCAATGTCGGCATCGGAAACGGTAAATCCACCAAGCTTATCGAGGCAGGCCACCGCCGTTGCGGCATTTTCAACCTGATGCAGTCCGTGAAGTGCGGGCGCCGGGAAGAGACGCGCGCCGCTCTCGTTCCGATACTCCCAGCCGTCGTCACCCCGGCGGCAAGACCATTCCCTGTCATATATATAAGGCTGAGATCTCAGCTTTTCTGCGGTTTTTCCGAGGACGTCAAGGGCAACGGGATCTTGCGGGCCGATAACCACCGGCACGTCCGGCTTGATAATCCCGGCCTTTTCTCCGGCAATTCCGGCAAGGTCGGTGCCGAGAAAATCCGCATGATCATGGGAAATCGGGGTAATCGCGGTGAGCGCGGGGCGTGCCACCACATTGGTGGCGTCAAAGCGCCCGCCCAGGCCTGTTTCCAGCAGGAGAATATCGCCCGGCGTCTCGGCAAAGGCCTTGAAAGCGGCGATGGTCGTAATTTCGAAATAGGTGATGGGCGTGTCGCCATTTGCCGTTTCACAGTCGAGGAGAAGGTCGCTCAAAGCGTCTTCCTCGATAATCTTCCCGGCAAGGCGGATGCGTTCGGCAAACCGGACCAGATGTGGGGAAGTGTAGACATGCGCGCGGTACCCCGCCGCCTCCAGCATGGCCCGAAGATAGGCAAGGAGGGAGCCCTTGCCGTTGGTGCCCGCCACATGGAGGACGGGGGGCAGGCGCCGCTCCGGATGATCGAGCTTTGCGAGCAGCGGCAGCATCCGGTCGAGGGTGAGGTCAATGACCTTCGGATGCAGGGCCATCATCCGGGCGAGAATCCGGTCGCTGTTGTTCCCGGTCATGGCGGGGTCAGGCTATTTGTCGTTGACGGCAGCGTTTTTGTCCGTCTCCGCCTTCTTCGCGGGCTTTTTACTGTCGTCCTTGATGGCGGGCGGCAGTTTCAGCTTGCTGGCGAGAAGTTCGACAACGCGGGTCAGGGTTTCACGAAGGTCGCGACGGTGAACCACCATGTCGAGCATGCCATGCTCCAGCAGGAATTCCGCGCGCTGGAACCCGTCGGGCAGGGTTTCGCGAATTGTCTCTTCAATCACCCGCGGTCCGGCAAAGCAGATGAGCGCGCCGGGCTCGGCAATCTGGATATCACCGAGCATCGCGTAGGACGCGGTCACGCCGCCCGTTGTCGGATCGGTGAGAACGACGATAAAGGGCAGGCGATGCTCTTTCAGGCGCTGGATCGCGACCGTAGTGCGTGGCATCTGCATGAGGGAGAGAATACCTTCCTGCATGCGCGCGCCCCCGGCGGCGGAAAACAGGATCAGCGGAGCCTTCTGTAAAATCGCGAGCTTGGAGGCGGAAACGATGGCCTCTCCCACCGCGAGGCCGAGGGAGCCGCCCATGAAATCGAAATTCTGCACGGCGATGACGGCGGGATTGCCCCCCATCCTGCCATGGGCGACTTTCATCGCATCGATATCGCCGGATTTGTTCCGGGCATCCTTCAGGCGCTCCGTATAACGTTTGGAATCGCGGAATTTAAGCGGATCCACCGGGACTTCCGGCAGCTCGATCAGGTCATATTTGGCGTCATCGAAGAGAGCATCGAACCGTTCCCGGGGAGAGACGCGCATATGATAGTCGCAATGGGTGCAGACATTCTGGTTGGCTTGCAGGTCGTTATGAAACAGCATCTGGCCGCAATCGGGGCATTTTACCCAGAGATTGTCGGGTGTGTCCTGTTTTGTGGTCAGCTGCCGGAATTTCGGCAGGACCTTGTTCGTCAACCAGTTCATAATCCTGTCCTGTTACGTCTTTTTTACGCTACGAATGCCCGCCGAAATCTCGCGGGCGAGACCGAGTACCCGTTCTACCGCATCTTTATCGTTACTGCCAAGGGCGACCTGCTCGACAAGGGCGGTGCCCACCACTGCCCCTTCGGCGATTTTCGCAATCTCCGCGGCCTGCTTCCCAGTTCTGAGACCGAAGCCCACCGCAATCGGCAGATCCGTCGTCTTGCGGATGCGGGTAAGGGCATTGGCCACATCCCGGGGGCTTGGCGCCGCGGCGCCTGTCGTCCCGGCAATCGAAACATAATAAAGGAAGCCGGAAGAATTGGCGAGCACCTTCGGCAGGCGCTTGTCATCCGTGGTCGGCGTCGCTAGGCGGATGAAGTTAAGACCCGCATCCCGGGCCGGAAGGCACAGCTCCTTGTCCTCCTCGGACGGAAGATCGACAACGATCAGGCCATCAACCCCGGCGGCCTTCGCATCGGTCAGGAACTGATCAACGCCATAATTATAGATCGGGTTATAATACCCCATCAGCACGATCGGCGTGTCGTCATCACCTGTGCGGAATTCTGAAATGAGTTTGAGCGTCTTCTTCAACGTCGTGCCGGAGGCAAGCGCGCGCAACCCCGCCTTCTGGATCGCCGGACCGTCGGCCATGGGATCGGTGAAGGGCAGCCCCACCTCGATCACATCGGCGCCGGCGGCGGGCAGTCCTTTCACGATTTCCAGCGCGGTCTCGTAATTCGGATCACCGGCCATGACATAGGTGACAAAGGCGGCGCGCCCTTCGGCCTTCAGGGCCCGGAAACGGCGGTCTATACGGGTTTCGCTCACAACTCAACTCCCAGCGCGTCGGCAACGGTGAAAATGTCCTTGTCGCCGCGACCGGAGAGGTTGACGACGATGAGATGATCCTTCGGCAGGCCGGGCGCGAGTTTTTCAAGATAGGCAAGCGCATGGGCGCTTTCCAGCGCCGGGATAATCCCCTCCAGCTTGCAGCAAAGCTGGAAGGCTTCCAGTGCCTCGGCGTCGGTGGCGTTGACATATTTGACCCGCCCCACGTCATTGAGCCAGGAATGCTCCGGCCCGATACCGGGATAGTCAAGACCGGCGGAAATGGAATGCGCCTCCAGTATCTGGCCGTCGTCATCCTGCAACAGATAGGTGCGGTTGCCATGGAGAACGCCCGGCCGGCCGCCTTTTAAGGACGCGGCATGTTTGTTCGTGTCGATCCCGTGACCGGCGGCTTCAACGCCGATAATCTCGACTTTCTCCTCATCGAGAAAGGGATGGAACAGGCCCATGGCGTTCGATCCGCCGCCGATGCAGGCAAGCAGGGTGTCGGGAAGGCGTCCTTCCTCGGCCATGATCTGGCGGCGCGTTTCCTCGCCGATCACGCATTGAAAATCGCGGACTAGTTCGGGGTAGGGGTGCGGCCCGGCCACCGTGCCAATGATGTAGAAGGTATCTTCGACATTCGTAACCCAGTCACGGAGCGCCTCGTTCATCGCGTCTTTCAGGGTGCGCGCGCCGGACTTGACGGGGACGACGTCCGCGCCCAGCAGTTTCATGCGGAAAACATTGGGTTTCTGCCGCTCGATATCCGTCTCGCCCATATAGATCGCGCATTTGAGGCCGAAGCGCGCGGCGACGGTGGCGGTGGCGACGCCATGCTGGCCCGCGCCGGTCTCCGCGATGATGCGTTTCTTGCCCATGCGGCGGGCGAGCAGGATCTGCCCCATGCAGTTGTTGATCTTATGCGCGCCGGTGTGGTTCAGATCCTCCCGCTTGAGGTAGATTTTCGCGCCGCCGTAATGCTCGGTCAGCCGTTCTGCGAAATAGAGCGGGGATTCGCGCCCGACGAAATTCTTCAAAAGACCTGAGAGTTCCTCGGCGAATTCCGGGTCTTCTTTCGATGCCTCATAGGCCTCGTCCAGTTCCAGGATAAGCGGCATCAGCGTCTCGGCGACGAATTGTCCGCCGAAAATGCCGAAATGACCGGTTTCGTCCGGTCCGGTGCGATAGCTGTTCAGTTTCGCCATGATTTTCTATGTCTCAACCTGTTTCTGTGTTTCGATGGCCTGTGTCGCCATCAGGAATGTCTTTATTGCCGCCGGGTCCTTGCGTCCCGGTTCAATCTCTACGCCCGAGGATGTATCGACAATATGCGCGCCGGAAATCCGCACTGCCTCGGCGATATTCTCAGCATTCAGACCGCCCGCCAGCATCCAGCGGCTTTTGATCTTTGCGTCCGCCAGCAATGTCCAGTCGAACGTCAGGCCGTTGCCCCCCGGAAGCGCGTTTTTCATGGTTTTAGGTTCTTTTGCATCAAACAGCAACATATCGGCAACTCCCTCGTAGGGAGAGGCGTCCGCAATCGATGCGGCGCTGTCGATCTTGATGGCCTTCATGACGGGAAGACCGAATGTCTTCTTGATGTCCCGCACCCGTTCCGGCGGCTCGGATCCGTGAAGCTGTATGAGATCGAGCGGGAGTGCGGCGAGAACCTGCCGGATCAAGTCGTCTGAGGGATCCACGAAAAGCCCGACTTTCTGAACGGAGTTCGGGACACTCGCCGTTAACGCCGCGGCCTTTTCCGGCGAGATATTGCGCGGACTCGGGCCGTAGAAGACAAAGCCGACATAGGCTGCGCCATTCTCAACGGCGGCGGCAACGGCGGCGGCGTCTGTCAGTCCGCATATTTTCGCGGCAACAGTCATCTAGGCGGCCAATTCCCCGACAATCGTGCTGACGGCGGCGGCGGGATCGGGGGCGCCGGTGATGGGACGGCCGATCACCAGATAGCTTGCGCCGTCGGTCATTGCCTCGATCGGGGTTTTGACCCGCTTCTGATCGCCATGATCACTGCCGAGCGGACGAATACCGGGGACGACCAGCTTGAAATCCGGGCCGCAGATATTCCGGAGGGCCTGAATTTCGCGCGGGGAACAGATCACGCCGTCGGCGCCGTTCTTTTGCGCAAGCTCGGCAAGGCGCAGGACCTGTTCCTCGGCGGCGCTTTCCACACCAACCGCTTTCAAATCCGCATCATCCATGCTGGTCAGTACCGTGACACCGAGGATCAGGGGCCGCTCGTCGCCAAACTCGGCGGAGGCATCGGCGGCCGCCCGGATCATGGCCGGGCCGCCGCTCGCATGAATGGTCAGCATGGTCGGCTTGATAAATTTCGCCGCGGCGCGGACGCCCCCGGCAACCGTGTTGGGGATATCGTGGAACTTGAGATCGAGAAAGAGCGGGGTCGTTTCCCCCGCAACGGCCATGACGCCTTGCGGACCGTGGGAGGTGAAAAACTCCTTCCCCAGCTTGAGCCCACCCGAAATCGGGGCGATGGCGCGGCCAAGGGCAATCGCCGCCTCCAGATCAGTTGTGTCAATGGCAGTAAAAACGGCATTTTGGGGCGTCTGTCTCATGTCCATACATCCTGTTTTCTGAGATATAGGTGGAAACTGCCGCGATAATAGAGGCTTTCGACAAAATGAAAAGCGATAGACGCGCAAAATGACATGATTTTGCGTTTATTTCTGTTCGTTTGCTTCATAGGCGAGGATTGCGGCAGCAAGATCCTCAAGCGCGGCGCCCGTCGACTTGAAAAGCGTGATTTCCTCGTCGCTCGTGCGGCCCGGGTGCTGGTCCCGGCAGAGGTCATACAGATCCGCCTTGAGGTCCTGCTCCGCAAAGGCGCCGGCCTTCATGGCAAGGACGATATCGCCAGCCTCGTTCAGGCCGCCTTCGCGGGTATCGACGAAGACGTGCGCAATCCGGATGGCGGCATCGTCGGTTTCGCGCATGGTTGGGGTGAAGGCGCCGACAAGATCGACATGGACACCGGGTTTCAGCCAGTCCCCCTGGATCAGGGGTTCGGTGGAAAGGGTGGCGCAGGAGATGATGTCCGCCGTTCCGGCGGCTGCCTCCAGATCGGGTACCGCGAACGCCTCAAACCCCTCATGCGTCAGTTCATCGGCGAGCCGTTCCGCCTTCTCGGCGCGATGGTTCCAGACGGCTACCTCTTTTATCGGGCGGACAGCGGCATGGGCGCGCACAAGGCAGGGCGCCATGGCGCCAGCCCCGACCATCAGCAACCGGCTTGCGTCTTTCCGCGCAAGGAAGGAGGCGGCAAGTGCCGAGGCGGAGGCCGTGCGGCGGGTGGTCAGCTCGCCCGCATTCATGAAGGCGAGGGCCTGTCCGTCCACCGCATCGAACAAGAGATAGGTGCCCTGAACCGATGGCAGGCCGCGGCTGCCGTTTTCCGGCATGACCGTCACGGTTTTTAGACCGAGATATTTTCCCGACTGCCAGGCGGGCATGATCAGCAGGGTGCCCTTTTTCTCATTCTCCGGGTCCAGGGAATGATGGTGACGGAGCGGCTGAGTGCAGCCCGAAGTGAACATCCTGCGCAAAGCGTCGATCAGCGCAGGGTAAGCGAGGGCGGCCGATATTTCGGCGTTTTCAATAATCCGCATCTGGAAACCTTTTTCGGGCCTAATGGCCGGCCTGGTGTTCGATCTGGTGCTTTTCGGCGATGGGCGGCGTAAGGGCGTCGGGCGCCGGGCCGCTGCTGTTGCGGGCTCTTGCTTCTTCAAGATCGCGGGTCAGCGCCATGTTTTTTCCTTTGAGCTCCTCCACTTCCCGTTTGTGCACCCGGTTTTCGTGGCGGGCCTGATGACCGCGCAGCCAGGTGACGACGGACCCGACGATCAGACCGATGAAGGCAGCGGCCAGCAACAGGGCATAGAGCGGCAGGTCAAAGGCGAAGGGAAGCGGATTGAGCGAAAACACTACGGCCTCCCGATTGGCGATACTGAGGGCAGCAACCGCAAGGGCGATGACAAGGAACAAAATCCAGGAAATAAACTTCAGCATGAATGGCCTTCTGGTTCAGACATGGGTTTCTGCCAGACTAACGGTTTTCCGGAAAAATGGCGAACCTTATCAACCCTCGGCGTTGAGTCGGTCGCGCAGGTCTTTTCCGCATTTGAAATAAGGCACATATTTCTTTTCCACCTGCACGGCTTCCCCGGTGCGGGGATTGCGGCCAACACGCGCCGCCCGCTCCTTGGTGGAAAAGGCTCCGAATCCGCGCAGTTCGACCCGGTCGCCACGTGCGAGAGCATCGGATATTTCGTCAAAAATCGTGGTAACAATACGTTCCACATCGCGTTGGTATAAATGGGGATTATTTTCCGCGATGATTGTTATTAGTTCAGATTTTATCATTCGACACTCCCCGCCCCTGAAATTTTCTCGTTAATCTGACATTTTCCCAACTATCCATCAGGTTGCCAAAGGGAGAGCAGTCCGTCAAGTGTAAGTCGTTCTGATAAAACGCTTTTCCCCATCATTTCCCCTAAAAGCCGCGCAATCAGAGGTTTTGGCTCACTATAATCGATGGTCCGAAGGGGCAGGCTGGACGGAATCTGCCGGACTGATTCCAGCCAGGTTTGCGCTTCCGTGATGCCGCCGATTTCATCAATCAGGCCATTATTGACCGCCACCAGGCCGATGACGACCCGCCCGTCGGCAAGGCTGCGGACTTCATTTTCATCCAGTGGCCGTCGGTCGGTTACGAGGCCGACGAACCAGTCATAGGTAGCGGTGACCATCTCCTGCAGGTTCTCCCGCCCGGCTTCCGAGATCGGCTTGAAGGGGGAGGGCTCGCCCTTGAGCGCGCCGGAGGTGATCGCCGTCGCGCTGACGCCGACCTTTTTCATGAGCTCGGAGATTTCGGTCAGCTGCACAATGACGCCGATGGAGCCGACGATGGAGGATTCGCCCGCGAAAATACGGTCCCCGGCAAGGGCCGTCATATAGCCGCCCGAGGCACCGACGGTGCCGATCACGGTGACAACCGGCTTGGTTTCGGCGACCCGGCGAAGCGCCTTGTAAAGCCGTTCGCTGCCATAGGTCGAGCCACCGGGGCTGTTGATATAGACAATCAGCGCCTTGGCGGAGGCATCCCGGATAACCCGGTCGATGGCTTCCTGCCGACGGTCGTTCTCGACAATGATTTCGGTGATATCGAGGCGGGCCACATGATCCGTGACATCGTCCTCTGTCATCGCATTGAAAATCCAGACGCCGACAACGATCAGCAAAACAATCGCGAGGAGGCGCCAAAGCGTCAGGCGCCGCTTCAAACGGCGCCTGACTTTGTAATCTTCGCTATCGGCCGACATGTTCAGTCACCCGACGAAAACAGATATGACCGATAGCGACAGTAGACATGAAGGGATTACCCGTCTGCCTTGTCGTCGGATCCGCCATCCTCTTCGGAGGCCTTGCGCATGGCGGCCCCGAGGATGTCACCAAGCGACGCGCCGGCATCGGAAGAACCATACTGTGCAACAGCCTGCTTCTCTTCCGCCACTTCACGGGCCTTGATCGACAGCGTGACCTTGCGGGTCTTGTTGTCGATGGCCGTGATCTTGGCGTCGATCTTGTCACCGACGGCGAACCGGTCCGGACGCTGCTCGGCGCGATCGCGGCTCAGCTCACCCTTGCGGATGAAGCCGACAACGCCTTCGCTGATCTCGACATCCAGTCCGGCGTCCTGAATCTTGGACACCGTGCAGGTTACAACCGCGCCCTTCTTCATTTCTGCCGCACCGGCAAACGGATCTTCCGCGAGTTGCTTGATCCCGAGGGAGACGCGTTCCTTCTCGACGTCGATGTCAAGAACCTTGGCTTTGACCGTATCGCCCTTCTTGTATTCCTGAATGGCTTGCTCGCCCGGCTGGGTCCAGTCGATATCCGACATATGGACCATGCCGTCGACATCGTTTTCAAGGCCGACGAACAGACCGAATTCGGTGATGTTCTTGACGACGCCCTCAATCTCGGTGCCAACGGGGGTTGTCTGGGCGAAGCTGTCCCATGGATTGTCCATGCACTGCTTCAGGCCAAGGCTGATCCGGCGGCGGGCCTGATCGACCTCAAGCACCATGACTTCCACTTCCTGGGAGGTGGAGACGATCTTGCCCGGATGCACGTTCTTCTTGGTCCAGCTCATTTCGGAGACATGGACAAGACCTTCGACACCGGCTTCCAGCTCAACAAAGGCACCGTAGTCGGTGATGTTGGTGACACGGCCCGTGAATTTCGCGCCGACCGGATATTTGGCTTCCAGGGCTTCCCAAGGATCTTCCTCAAGCTGCTTCATGCCGAGGCTGATGCGCTGGGTATCCTTGTTCAGGCGGATCACCTGGACCTTGACGGTTTCGCCAATGGTCAGGGCTTCCGACGGATGGTTGACCCGGCGCCACGCGATATCGGTGACATGGAGCAGACCATCGACACCACCCAGATCGACGAAGGCGCCGTAATCGGTGATGTTCTTGACCACACCTTCCAGTGTCTGGCCTTCTTCCAGCGTGCCGATCAGCTCGGAGCGGGCTTCGGCGCGGCTTTCTTCCAGAACGGCGCGGCGGGAAACAACGATGTTACCGCGGCGGCGATCCATTTTCAGGATCTGGAAAGGCTGCGGAATACCGCGCAGCGGGCCGATGTCGCGAACCGGACGAACGTCGACCTGGCTGCCGGGCAGGAAGGCAACGGCGCCGGAAAGGTCAACCGTGAAGCCGCCTTTCACGCGGCCGAAGATAATGCCATCGACGCGCTCGCTCTTGTCGAACGCCACTTCGAGTTTTTCCCAGGCTTCCTCGCGGCGTGCCTTGTCCCGGGAAAGGACGGCTTCACCGGCGGAGTTTTCGATGCGTTCCAGAAAAACCTCGACGGTATCGCCAACGCTGAGTTCGGCGTCCTGTCCGGGAGCGGCAAATTCCTTGAGCGGAATGCGGCCTTCGGACTTCAGTCCGACATCAATGATCGCAAGATCATTTTCGATATTGATCACGGTTCCCTTGATAACGGTGCCTTCCAGGCTGTCACTGGCACCATAGGACTCGTCAAGAAGCGCCGCAAAATCTTCAATTGCGGGCATGCCTTCTTCGGCAATAGATGTATCTGTCATATTTGATTTCCTAGCAATCCTGATATCAGGCCAAACCGGTTCTCCGGCGGATTGATGGCCACAAGCTTCTCCAGTTAAAAGATACGCACGCGAGAGAAGCGTAATTTTCATGGTTCCGGCGTGGTCGGAACGGTTCATCCTTGCAGTCTAGGCGGCGTCAATAATCTTGCAAGCCGCGTTAACAGCCGCCTCTATATCCAATTTTGACGTGTCAAGCAAGTGGGCATCGTCGGCTTTTTTAAGCGGCGCCGCGTCCCGGCCGGTATCGCGGGCATCCCGCGCCTGCAAATCCTCCAGCACAGCCTCGAAACTTGTGTCCACGCCTTTGGCGGCCAGTTCGTCGTACCGGCGGCGGGCGCGAATCTCGGCGCTGGCGGTCACGAACAGCTTCACATCGGCATCGGGACAGACGATGGTGCCGATGTCCCTGCCGTCCAATACCGCACCTTTCTCCCGTTTTGCGAAGTTTCGCTGATATTGAAGGAGCTCGTCGCGCACGCCTTCATTCGCGGCAACGACGGAGGCCGCCTCGCCGGTTTTCTCGTCACGAAGAGCAGGATCGTCGAGGGCAATTTCCCCGACATGGCGCGCGGCAGTCACGGCGGCGGTGGTATCGGCCGGATCTTGCCCATTGCGCAGCAGCTTGAGGCCAACCGCGCGGTAAAGCGCACCGGTATCAAGATAATCGAGCTTATATATATCAGCGATTCGCCGCGCCAGCGTTCCTTTTCCGGCGGCGACCGGACCGTCGACCGCGATAATCATGAAGCCTCTTCCTCGCGGATATCTCCGCCCAGACGACGCAGCAGATTGGCAAATCCGGGAAAGCTCGTCTCCATCACCCGGCCATCATCCACGGTGACGGGATTTTTCGCGCCCAGCCCCATGACCAGAAAAGACATGGCGATGCGATGATCGAGATGGGTTTCAATGCGCCCGCCACCCGCCGGCGGGGTGCCGTTGCCGTCGATGATCAGGCCATCCTCGAACTCCTCCAGGGTTGCGCCGCAGGCGATCAGCCCGGCAACCATGCTGGCGATCCGGTCCGATTCCTTCACCCGGAGTTCCTCAAGGCCGCGCATGACGGTCTTGCCGATCGCGAAGGTGGCGGCGACGAACAGCACGGGAAACTCGTCGATCATGGTCGGCGCGCGCTCCGGCGGAACCGTTATCCCCTTAAGCGCACTGCCGCGGACATGAAGATCGCCGACAGGCTCCCCGGCCTGATCGCGCTTGTTCAGAATCTCGATATCCGCGCCCATTTCCTTCAGCGTTATGAACAGCCCGTCGCGCAGCGGATTGAGCCCGACATTTGTAATGGTCACATCAGAGCCCGGCAGGATGGCCGCCGCAACCACCATGAATGCCGCCGACGATGGATCGCCCGGCACGGTAATATCGGCGGCGGAGAGTTCCTGCTGTCCCTCATACTCAATGACGCGGCCGCCGGTATCGAGGTCGGTCACGGTCACCGTCGCGCCGAAATGGCGCAGCATATTCTCCGTATGGTCGCGGGTCGGCTTGGGCTCGGTCACGCGGGTGAGGCCGGGGGTATCGAGCGCAGCCAGCAGGATCGCGGATTTCACCTGGGCGGAGGCAACGGGGAGTTCATAGTCGATCGGCATTAGCTCCCGCCCGGTCACGGCCAGGGGGAATCGCCCACCCGAACGGCTCGTAATCAGGGCGCCCATCTCCTCCAGCGGCAGCCGGACCCGACCCATGGGGCGTTTATGCAGGCTGGCGTCGCCGGCGAAGAAGGTGGTGAACGGGCAGGCCGCGACCAGCCCCATCAGCAGCCGCGCCGCTGTTCCGGAATTTCCCATGTCAAGAACCCGCTCCGGCTCGGCGAGGGCGCCGATACCATTACCAGTGACCTGCCAGCTGCCGTCCTCATTCTTGCTGACGGTTGCGCCGAGCTGGCGCATGGCGGCGGCGGTACACAGCACATCCTCCCCCTCCAGCAGGCCGGTGATCGAAGTCGTCCCGGCGGCGAGGGCCCCGAAAATAAGGGCCCGGTGGGAAATCGACTTGTCGCCGGGCACGGTAATGATGCCGGTCAATGGCCCGGAGGCGTGCGCCGACATCGGAAGCGGGGATGAGGAATGAGAGGTCATGGATCTTCGGCCGGATATGCCTTCGGGCTTGAAAATAGGGAAACTCCTGCACCGGGGTTTTAGCAAGGTTTTTTACCGATGTCACATAAAGCTGAGCCCAAATGAAAGAAACTTTTGACAGCGCCCGGTTATTCTGGCAATTCACCCTCTCTTAAAATGCTTTGGGGTGCCATTTTAGCCGATTTGGCATCCACATCAGGATGAGGTGACAATGGCAAAACCGGAATGGGGCGAAAAGCATCGTTGCAGTGCTTGCGGAAAGCCTTTTTACGATATGAAGAAAACGCCGATTATCTGTCCGGCCTGCGGCGAAGAAAATACACCAGAACGGTTGTTGAAACCGCGCCGGCCTTCCTCCGGTCCAACGGAAGCGGCAAAAAAAGCGGCCGCAGCGGCAGCAGCGAAGAAGAAAGCGGACGATCTGGCGGATGATGATGATGAGGATACGGACGTTGATGACGATCTCATTGATCCGGACACAGTCGATCTTCCTGATGATGAAGAGGATGATGATGATCTTTCCGGTGTCGTGATTAAGCCGAAATCCGACGACGAAAGCTGATTTCATCCCGGAGTCACTTTTGACTTGAATCTGAAAGGGCTTCGGCATAGTTTCCGAACCCGCGGCGGGCGTACCCGCCACTATGGGGCCATAGCTCAGTTGGGAGAGCGCTTGAATGGCATTCAAGAGGTCGACGGTTCGATCCCGTTTGGCTCCACCATTATTTAAAAAGGCCCTGCCTGTGCGGCGGGGCCTTTTTTGTTTTCACGCGATGCAGTGATTATTTACGCCGCGGCGCGTTGCGGGCGGCGGTTACGCTGGCGGGGTCTGCCCGACCCGGCGTTCTGGGATTTCGGCGCGCCTGAGCGGCCGCCCCCGTTATTCTGCCGGTTGCCGGAAGCGGCGCCTGAGCGGCCATTTCCACCACCACGGCGCCTGCGTCCGCCATTTGCAGGCTTGCTGTCCTCACCGACCGGGGCATTGGCGATGCCTTCCGCATGAAAGGGATGATCTTCCAGCACCGGTACGGGCTGGCGGATGCTCTTTTCGATATCCTTGAGGTATGCGCGCTCCTCATGATCACAGAAGGAGAGGGATGATCCCGTCGCGCCGGCGCGTGCCGTACGGCCGATCCGGTGGACATAGCTTTCGGGCTCGTTCGGGATCTCGAAGTTGATCACATGGGTGACACCATCGACATCAATCCCGCGTGCTGCCACATCCGTCGCCACCAGGGCACGGGTCTCGCCGGCGCGGAACTCATTGAGCGCCTTCTGCCGGGCATTCTGCGATTTATTGCCGTGAATGGCGGCGGATGAAATGCCCAGCTGTTCAAGCTGACGCGAGACTCGGTTGGCGCCATGCTTGGTGCGGGTGAAGATCAGGACCCGGCTCAGGCTTTCGTCTTTCAGCACATGTGCCAGCAGTTCACGCTTGCGCCCCTTTGGCACCATCAGGACATGCTGCGCCACTTTTTCCGCGGTTGTGGCTGCCGGGGCAACCTCTATCCGGATCGGATGGGTGAGAATACTGTTGGCAAGCTTTTCGACCGACGTCGGCATGGTCGCGGAAAAAAGCAGGGTCTGCCGTTTTGTCGGCAGTTGCGCGATGATTTTCTGAATATCGCGGATAAAGCCCATATCGAGCATCCGGTCCGCTTCATCAAGCACCAGATACTCGACATTGCCGAGATTGACATGGCGCTGGTTCATGAGATCGAGCAGGCGGCCCGGTGTCGCGATCAGGATATCGACACCGGCCGTCATTGCCTTAATCTGCGGTTTGGCCGATGCCCCGCCAAAGATCAGGGCTGTTTTCAGATGCAGATATTGTCCATAGGCGCGGATATTTTCGGAAATCTGCATTGCCAACTCCCGCGTCGGCGCAAGGATCAGGGCGCGGGCGCCCCTTGCCGTACGCTTTCCCTCTCCGGTCAGAAGTTTCTGGATCAGGGGCAGCGAGAAGGCGGCGGTTTTACCGGTGCCGGTCTGTGCAATTGCGATCAGGTCTTTGCCGTTCAGAACGGCGGGAATCGCCTGCTGCTGGATTGGCGTCATGGTTTCATAGCCGCCCTCTTCGACAGCGCGAAGGACGGATTGGTTCAGACCGAGGTCTGTAAATTTTGTCATTACTCTCGTTACTTTCCAGTTTTTATAAGGCCTGTTGCAGCGCAGACGCTTCCCGATCCAAACAACCACAAACGACCGGTCGAGTTTCTCGATCGATGCGGATGTTTTGCTGTTTCGGGGGTGGTTTCGACGGCCTAATGAATAGAGATCGAAATTAGCGCCATGCGAAAAGCTGCAACGCGACACTCTACTGGTATCGCTTCGGCAATGGTGCGACTTATACGCTAAATTACCGGAATGTCAAACTTTCTCTATTTGCCCGCCAGCGACTTCAGGCGCTTTTGGGCGTCCGACGCGAGGGTGCGGGTAAGCTCCCCGGCGTCCAGATCGCGTGCCAATGCCGCGGCCTGTCCCGACCAGAGGGAGGTGAAATCGCCCGATCCGGCGGCTTCCGCCCTGGCTTTCAGTGGCGCAAGCGCCGCACCGGCTGTCGGGAAGGGCGGGGTCTTGTCCGAGATTGGCCCGACCTCCTGGATTACCCGGTTGATCAGCCCGCGCGCGGGCTTGCCGGAGAACACATTCGTCAAGACAGTCTGGTCATCCTTTGCCTGATGAAGGGCGTCCCGATGAATATCTGTAATCAGCGCTTGCGGCGTAAACAGATAGGCGGTGCCAATCTGAACACCGGTCGCGCCCAGGGCAAAGGCGGCGGCAATTGCCCGGCCATCGGCAATGCCGCCTGCCGCAATAACCGGCACTTTCACGGCATCGACCACCTGCGGCAGAAGCGCCATGGTGCCTGCCTGGGCCGTAATATCCTTGGTCAGGAACATGCCGCGGTGGCCGCCCGCTTCATAGCCTTGCGCAATAATCGCATCGCAGCCGTTTTCTTCCAGCCAGCGCGCCTCCCTCACCGTTGTCGCGCTGGAAATAACGCGTACGCCTGCGGCCTTGACCCGCGAAAGCAGGGAGGGGTCGGGCAGGCCGAAATGAAAGCTGACCACATTCGGCTTGATTTCCTCAACCAGTGCGCACATGCCCTCATCAAAGGCGCGGCGGGCAGGCGCAGGAGCGACATCGGAAGGGTCAAGTCCGAACTCTTTATAGAATGGCGCGAGACGGGTGGTCCAGGTCGCCTCCTGTTCCGGCGTCGGAGTTACGGCGGTATGGCAGAAAAAATTCATGTTGAACGGTTTTGCCGTTTGTTGCCGAATAACGCCTGCTTCGGCGCGTATCTGATCTTCACTCAGCATGGCACAGGGAAGGGAGCCGAGCCCGCCCGCCTCGCTTACCGCAATTGCCATGGCGGAACCATTGGCCCCCGCCATGGGCGCCTGGATGATCGGCAATTCGATTTGAAACAGATCTAGCAGCTTTTCGTTAGGCCACATGACAAGCCCTCCCGACTAGAGAATACCCTCGATTAACCTGTCCTAAATTTTAACGATTTGCAAGAAAGTCGCTGACCCTTAGCCCTTCGCGCCGGCCGCAACGAGTATGTTGGGCAAAATACTACTCCCCGCCGGTCAGGCGGCTGCGGGTTTGTGGGGAGACGGGGGCGATGAAGGCGGCGCTGGCCATGTCGATCAGGTTCTCGACCGCGCGGTCAAAGTTGAACGCGCCGGTTTCCTTAAGCTTGCGTGAGCGTACGGCCTCGATATCCGCAACGGCGAAGATGATCATCGACCGGATGGTCGCAATCCTGGTCATCCGCAATTCGGCGGGAATATGGTCAAGCTGCCGGAGCAAGAGCTCGTTCATCCGCTTGATCCCCCGGTCGGCCTTGCCGGCGATGATGTCATCAAAGCTGACGGTCGGGCTGCGATGCACCTCCAGCAGGAAGCGGTTGTAGAAGCTCGGCTGCGATGATTCCTCGATCGGGCGAATGAAGGGAATGACGGCGGTTGCCAGAATGCTGCGGATGTCATCGCCGCGCCCCTCCGCCAGCAATTCATCGATCATCCGGTTGCGATGGGCATCGATCTTGCTGACCCGCCACATGAGGATTGCCTCGATCAGGGCCTCGCGGGAGCCAAAATGATAATGCATGGCGGAGGAGTTACGCTGGCCCGCGCCTTTCAGGATTTGCTGTAGCGTCACCCCGTCGATGCCATGGATCGCAAACAGCCGCTCCGCCGCGGTCACGATCCTGAGCTTCGTTCCCTCAAGTGACTGAACGTCCGGGACGGCCGGAGGCTCAATGGTCAGCTGTTGGAGGCTATTGCTGTTTGTCATAAAGGCTGTTTCCCGAAATACAATTGTATCGGTCCCATATTATCGCCTTGACAAATTAATCACAAGCAATTAATCAATATCAATTAATTGAAAGTGATTAATGCATAAAAAGAAAAGGAGAGGGAAATGGTGATGTTGAATATTGTCGCGGACAAACTGCATTTTGAGCCGATGACGGTGCGGCTGGGCGCGCTTGTTTCGGGCGTGGACCTGCGGGAAACCCTGGATCAGGCAGTGATCGACCAGCTCTCCGATGCGCTTGTCAAATACAAGGTCCTCTTCTTTCGCGGCCAGAATCTCACGCGCGAACAGCATCTTGCCTTCGGTCGGCGGTTCGGCGAGCTGGAGATTCATCCCCTCACCCAGCATAAGGAGGGGTTCAAGACACAGAATATCGATCCCGAAATCATGGTCGTGGAAAGCACGGCAAAATCGCAGATAACCGCCGATGAATGGCACAGCGATGTGACCTGGCGGAAGGATCCGTCGCTCGGCTCGATCCTGAGATGTATTGTTTCCCCCAAGGTCGGCGGCGATACCTTGTGGGCGGATATGGAAGCCGCCTATGAAGGGCTGGATGACGAGACAAAGGAAGAGATCGAGGGCCTGACCGCCATGCATGACTGGAAACCGTTCCGTCAGGCAATGTATGCCCAGCCGGGCACCGAGGAGCTGGTCAAGGAACTGAAAGCGAAATATCCGCCGTCGGAGCATCCCATCGTTCGCACCCATCCGGTTTCGGGGCGCAAGGCGATCTATGTGAACAACCCGTTCACCACCAACATCACCGGCAAGACCCGTCAGGAAAGCATGGAGCTTCTGACAAAGCTCTACCGGACGGCCTCGACACCGGATTATCAGGTACGCTTCCGCTGGGAACCCGGCTCCATCGCCTTTTGGGACAATCGCAGCACCCAGCATTACGCCGTCGGGGATTTCTTCCCGGAGCATCGCCTGCTGGAGCGGGTAACGGTGGCGGGCGACCGTCCTTTCTGAGGACAACGGCGCGTCATCGAGTGCGTATTCGCATGGACAAGGCGCATTCTGTTCTGTAGTGTGCGCCCTGTCATGGGGGAGTAGTCTGCTCAACTTCCAATGAGTGACTCTGTCAACATACTCGGGCCCTCACGGCCTGTGGCAGGGTCGCGGTGCGTTTGACCGCATCGCCGACAAGACCCAAGGCAAACAACGGTCCCGTCTGCGGGAGGCCGGTGTTTGTTCTTGGTTTTCGTCCCGCTGGAAAGTCATTATGGAAGCGTTTCTCACCTCTACCTTCACCGTCGCCCTTGCCGAAATCGGGGATAAAACCCAGCTTTTGTCGCTGTTCCTGATTGCGAGGTTCAACAAACCCTGGAGCATCATCGCCGGTATTCTTGTCGCCACCCTTGCCAATCATGCGCTCTCTGCGGGGGCCGGGGTCTGGCTCGGCCAGTTTCTTGAAAGCGAGATGGGGCAATGGCTTATCGCCGGCAGCTTTATCGTGGTCGGGCTCTGGCTGTTGATCCCGGACAAGGAGGGGGAACCGACGTCACGCTATGACGGCCATGGCGCCTTCGTGGTATCGACATTGCTGTTTTTCCTCGCGGAAATCGGCGATAAAACGCAGATCGCGACGGTTCTTCTGGGCGCGCATTTCACGGCGATCCTGCCCGTTACCCTCGGCACGACACTCGGGATGCTGCTCGCGAATATCCCGGTCGTCCTGCTCGGCGCCGCGCTGATGAAACGCATTCCGCTTAAAATCGCCCGCCTTGTCGCGGCGGCGGCGTTTGTTCTGACCGGGCTGGTCGCGCTTCTGGCCTAGTCAGAATTTATGTCGAGGTTCCGGGCCGATCCCGCGTGATCCTGAAATCAATCTCGTTGCCTTTGCTGTCAAAGCCGCCCCTTAACTTGTTTCCCCGTTGTTCACCGCATTCAAAACCGCTTTCGCCTTGTCACAATGTTCAAGACCGGTAACGACATCGTAAGCGAAATAGTTCCGATTATAATCATACCCTCTCTTGAAGCTGTCAGACCATTTGAAACGCTCCTTGATCGCGTGGATGACTTTAATGTCCGCGCCGCTTCCATTGTAGGTCCGGCAGAGGTCACTGTACGTGACATACCAGCCAATGACATAGGCGTTGTTAAGGTCTACGTCGGAAATATCCACCGGTTCGCTTTTCCCGGCGCAGCTTGCAAGTAAGAATACCCAGATAATCGAAAAATATCTCATCCTGTTCCCTCAATAAGTGTTCTTCCATAAATAGATCAACCACGTCTCTTGGTGCAACCGTTAGTTTTGACTAGATGCGCCAAGGCGCGGATATCGTTTATTTATTGTTTGCAATCGGGTTTGAATTGGCCCATCCCTGTTAAGTGCGATGTCTGACAAGAACGATAAAAAGAGAGGGAACGCATGAGCTTCGAGGAAAAACTGTCCGAATTTGAAAAGCGCAAGAGCAAGGCCGAGGCCATGGGCTCTCCGCGTCATCTCGCGGCACGCAAAGCTGATGGTATCCTGAATGCCCGGGAGCGGATATCGGCGCTGGTCGAAGACGGCAGCTTCGAGGAGTTCGGGCTTTTCGCAACCAGCATAAACCCGGACATGCGGGACCGGACGCCCGCTGATTCCGCCGTGTGCGGTTTCGGCTCGGTCGATGGACGGATGATGGGGATCAATTCGGCGGATTTCTCGACCGTTGCCGCCTCTTCCGGCCGGGTCCAGCTTAAAAAATACAATCACATCCGGGATCTCTGCGTAAAGAACGGCCATCCGCTCATCAATCTGATGGAATGCGGCGGTGGCCGGCTGCCCGATGTCATGGGGGCCGCCGGGATCGGGGCCGGGGGCGAGTCGGGCCGCTATTTCAGCCGCCGCGTCGTTCCGACGGCGGCTGGGGTGCTGGGTCTGACCTATGGCCGCGGTGCGTTCTCCTGTGTGCTGTCCGATTTTACGGTCATGCGCCGTGGCGCCATTCTGGCGGTTTCCAGCCCGAACGTCACGTCCGGCTCTATCGGCGAGGCGGGATCGCTGGAGGAGCTTGGCGGGACGAATGTGCATGGGAAGATTACCGGTCTGATCGACAAGATCGTGGACAGTGATGAGGAAGCCCTGCTCGCGATCCGGAAATTCCTTTCCTATCTGCCGGATCACAACCGCATGGCGCCGCCGGTTGTTCCCGTTCCCGCCGGGGCGGATGACCGGGGGACGGAGCTGCCGGACGTGGTGCCGATTGAGCGGCGGAAGACATATGATATTCGCCGCGCGATCGAGGCCATTGTCGATCCCGACAGCTTTTTTGAGTTGAAGGAGCGCTTTGCCCGTCCGGCGGTGACCGGTCTTGCCCGGCTGGGCGGCCAGACAATTGGCATCGTGGCAACGAACCCGCGTCACAAGGGAGGAGCCCTGGATGCCGATTCCTGCTCCAAGATCACGAATTTCATCGTTCTGTGCGACAGCTTTAACGTGCCGCTTGTCTTTATGGCGGATACGCCGGGATTCCTGATCGGGACGGAGGCGGAGCGGCGCGGCATGGCGGGCCGGATCATGAATTTCCTCGCGGCCGTGGAGGAGGCGACCGTGCCCAAGATCGCCCTTGTCCTTCGCAAGAGTTTCGGCCAGGCCTATATCAACATGGGCGGCGGCAAGGCGGATGAAACGGCGGCCTGGTTTTCCTCCGAGATCAGCTTCATGGATCCGAAAATCGCCGCGAGCGTTGTCTTTACGGGGAAGGAGGACGGCAGCGGCAAATCGCTTGAGGAACTGACGGCGGAACTGTCATCGGACACCACCCCCTACAGTCTTGCGGCGCCCTATCTCGGACACGCCATCATCGATCCGCGGGAAACGCGGTCCTACCTGATATCACGGCTGGCCATCCATAGTCGGTCGCTGACCAACGGGGTGGGCGAGCATCGGCTGGCGAACTGGCCGCCGGTATCGTTCTAGGAGGTTTCCCCGCCCGGCGCCGGCCTTTTCCGAAGCAGCCCGAGGATGCGACCGTCAATGAGGGCGAGCCCGGCAAAGATAACGGCGGTGCCGATCAGGGCGAAGGGATGGACCGTCTCCCCCAGGACGCCGACGCCGAGGATCAGAGCGGTCACCGGGATGAGGAACGTTACCAGTAGCAGATTGACTGCCCCTGCCAGCACCAGAACCCGGAAATAAAGAATATAGGCGAGCGCCGTTCCGGCGAGCGCGAGGCACAGCATCGCCCCGATGCTGATCAGGGAGGGCGTTGCGCTGAACGGTGTCTCCAGCACCAGCACGACGGGGAGCATGACGATGCTGGAGCAGGCGAGCATGCCGAAGGCGTTGACCAGCGCCGAGCTGCGGCCCAGCCGCTTGCCCCAGATACCGGCAAAGCCATAGGAAAGAGCGGCCCCGAGAATGGCGATCTGGCCGAGGCTCTGAAGGCTGATGCCATCCACCAGCGTTGGCTGCATCATGATGAAGACACCGCAATAGCCGAGCAGGATGCCAAAGAGTTTATGCCGCCGCAGCTTCTCGTCGCGGGTGAAGAAATGGGCAAGGATGGCGCCGAACAAGGGCGTCGTGGCGTTCAGGATCGAGGCGACGCTCCCCGTAATATGGGTCTGTCCCCAGGTGATCAGGCTGAAGGGGATGATATTGTTGAGCAAGCCCATGACCAGAAAGGCCGTCCAGATCGCCCCGTCGCGGGGAATCGCCTCTCCCGTCACCAGCAGATAGGCCAGCAGCGCCAGCGCGGCGACGGAGACCCTCAGAAAAACAATCGTGAAGGGCGTAAAGTCAACAAGCGCCAGCTCGATAAAGAAAAAGGTGCCGCCCCAAAGAAACGACAGGGCGATTAACATTCCCCAGATTCGCAGCGACATCCCTAGCCCTCACTACCCGTCTTTTGTAATAGGAGCATATTGTCATTCGGGTTCGCGGGAAACTATCCGAATTCTGACATGATATTCGGAATATGCTTTCTCCTGTGCGTGATTTTGTCTTGATCCATATCAATGCTATCATGGCCGATACATATATTTTGGGAGACAATAGTTTTTGCAGGAGAGTGATCCGTGGATATGAAAGCTGCCGAAAAACAACTGCGGGATATGCTGACCGAGGGGGAACAGCGGTTAAAGGACATTGAGCAACGCCTCCGCGGGAGCCATAGCGCCTCCTTCAGTGAGCAGGCGGTCGAGCGCGAAGGCGACGAGGTCGATGAAAGGCTCGAAGAAAGCGTGACCCGAGAAATCGCCCTGATTCGCTTCGCCCTTGAGCGCATTTCCGGCGGGGAATATCAGACCTGCTCTTCCTGCGGCGAAGAGATCAACGAAGCCCGCCTGAAAGCCCTGCCCTATACGACCATCTGCATAAACTGCGCGGAAAAGGGGTGACGGTCACTTGCCGAGGCAGTCGGCGACATTGTCCGCCAAACCGGTCAGCAAGCTGAAATACAGCTCCGCTCCGGGGTCGATATCCGCCCCGAGCGGATCGAGGGTGCCGAACTTTATATCCATTCCCTCGGCGGCCGTGCGGACCAGCCGGTCATCGAACTGCGGTTCGCGAAAGATACAGCGGGCGCTCGTTTCCTTAAGTTTCTCGCGGATATCTCTAAGCTTTTTCGCAGACGCAGGCGTCTCGGGGTCCAGCGTCAGGGAACCGACCGCCATCAGGTTATAGCGCCGCTCGAAATAGGGATAGGCGTCGTGAAGCACGACATAGGGCTGTCCCTGCACCGGCGCGAGTTTTTCTGCAAGCTCCGTATCCAGCTCTATGAGCCGGGCTGTCAATGCGTCGGCATTGGCCATGTAGATGCCCCGATTCTCGGGATAGAGCCCGGCAAGTTCCTCCGCAACGGCACGGACGATACTTTTCGCGATGTCCGGATCCAGCCAGATATGAAGATTGTCTTCCTCCAGCCCGTGCTCTCCTTCATGCTCATGAGTGTGGCTATGGCCATGATCGTGATCATGCTCATCCCATGCGCCACCCTCGCGTCGCTCCAAAAGTTCGATATCCGGAAGATGGGCAAGCGGCACCTTGTGCACCCCCTCGGGCAGGGAGTCGAGCGCGGTTTTCAGGAAGCTCTCCATCGTCTCATTGACATAGAAGACGATCCTGGCCTTCTGCAGATACTTCACCTGGGAGGGTTTGAGGGAAAAGCCGTGAAGGGACTGCGCCCCCTCGATCAGCAAGGTTGCCTCTCCCGTGTCTCCCATTACCCCCTGAACCAGTGAATGCAGGGGTTTGATCGTCACTACGACATCCCGCGCGGTTGCCGTGGAAGCAGTCCCGGCGATCAGGAGGGCGAACATCAGGCTTATAAAAATTCTGGTCATGAGCTATATTTTCGACTTTCCGGTTGCGAAGAGGCGCAATGTTATATTATAACATAACCATGTCAATTGTCCTTTTGGAATTTTTTTTATGCATAATTGCACGACCCATAATGACTGCATTGCCGATGCCCTGGAACGGGCGGAGGAAATCTGCGCCGAGCGGGATTTACGCTTCACGGACGTGCGACGCAAGGTGCTGGAGCTGGTCTGGCAGAGCCATGGGCCGATCAAGGCCTATGATATTCTCGACAGGCTGGATCAGCGGATTGCCGCGATCAAGCCGCCGACGGTCTATCGTGCGCTGGAATTTCTGACGGAGAACGGCCTTGTCCACAAGATCAGCAGCCTCAACGCCTTTGTCGGCTGCAGTCATCCGCTCAAGCATCGCGAATGTTACTTCCTGATCTGCTCCGATTGCGGGGAGGCGAAGGAATGCTGCAACCCCGATATTACGGACATCATTTCAAAAACCAGCCAGCGGAACGAGTTCGTCGCCGATCACGTCACGCTTGAGATCACCGGCGAATGCGGTGATTGCCGCAGGACGCATTAAGCCGATGGGAGAGTTGCTCTCGGCGCGCGGGGTCAGCGTCCATCGTGACGGAAATTCCATCCTGGAGAATGTCTCTCTCAGCATTGGCGAGAAGGATTTCATCACCATCATCGGCCCGAACGGCGCGGGCAAGTCCATGCTGCTGAAATGCATGATGGGGTTTTATGCCCCCTCAGAAGGAGAGGTGTTCCGCCGGGATGGCCTCAAAATCGGCTATGTGCCGCAGCGTTTGGTGGCGGATCATACGGTGCCGATCCGGGTGCGGCGGTTCCTCACCCTGCGCAAGAAAGCGGGCAAGGCAAAACTGGCAACCGTCGCCGAGGAAACAGCAATCGAGGATATTCTCGACAAGCCGCTTCATGTCCTCTCGGGCGGGGAGTTGCAGCGGGTTTTGTTGGCGCGGGCGCTGCTGGATGATCCGGACCTTCTGGTGCTGGACGAGCCGGCGCAGAATCTCGATGTGACGGGGCAGCTCGCCTTTTACAAGCTGATCGAGAAGATCTATGCCGAGAGGGATGTCAGTATCCTGATGGTGTCCCACGATCTTCATCTTGTAATGTCAAGCACGCGGGAGGTTGTCTGCCTCTTCCATCATATCTGCTGCTCCGGCGAGCCGCATATGGTGACACGGGACCCGGAGTTTATCAGCCTGTTCGGCAATGACATGGCGCGGCTGATGGCGGTTTATAACCATAGTCACGATCATGACCACGACCACGACCACGACCATGATCACACTCATGATCATGCACAGCACCACGGAGGGACATCTGGTCATCATCATGACCATTCTCAGGAAGACGAGGCGGCGCGATGATGGATGATTTCATCCTGCGGGCGCTGGCCGCCGGGATCGGCGTTGCGCTGATTGCCGGGCCGCTCGGCTGTTTCGTGGTCTGGCGGCGGATGGCCTATTTCGGCGATTCGCTGGCCCATAGCGCACTTCTTGGCATTGCGCTTGGCCTGCTATACGGTCTCAATATAAATCTTTCGACGGTCATTATCTGTGCGGTTTTTGCGCTGCTGCTTGTCTGGTTGCAGCAGCGGCGGGTGCTGGCGACGGATACATTGCTCGGCATCCTTGCCCATGCGGCGCTGTCCATTGGCATGGTGGCGCTCAGTTTCCTGAACAATGTCAGCTTCGATCTCTACAGCTATCTGTTCGGGGATATCCTGACCGTCCGGATGATCGACCTTTACTGGATTTATGGCGGCGGGCTGCTGGTGATTGGCCTTCTGGCGCTCAACTGGTCGTCCCTCACCCTGATGACATTGCATGAAGACCTCGCGCGGGCGGAGGGGGTGAATACGGTCTGGGCCAACATTCTTCTGATGCTGTTGATGACGATCGTGGTGGCGGTCTCGATCCGCATTGTCGGTATCCTTCTGATCACCTCAATGCTGATTATCCCGGCGGCGACGGCGCGGCAGCTTGTTACTTCGCCCGAGAGCATGGCGATCTGGGCCGCGGTCCTCGGCCTGATCGCTGTTGTGGGCGGGATATCGGGTTCTGTCGAGTTCGATACACCCTCCGGTCCCAGCATCGTGACCGCCGCCGCCATCATGTTCGCGCTGTTGTCGCTATTGGCGGCGTTGAAACGGCAGAGCTGAAATCCTGCTGACATAAAACAATCGTAATATCTTGCGATTAACTTGCCTGTGCGATTTATTGGGATCATATAATGATCCAACGACAATAATCCGAAGGGAAGAAAATGGCGGAAACGCTTCGAACCAGGGCAGGCGGACAAATACTGGCGGATCAACTGGCATTGCAGGGGGTGGACACGGTTTTTTGCGTGCCCGGCGAGAGCTATCTTGCGGTCATCGACGGGCTTTACAGCTATGCAAACAGCATCCGCATGATCAACACACGGCATGAAGGCGGGGCCTCCAACATGGCGGAGGCCTATGGCAAGCTGACCGGGCGGCCCGGCATCTGCATGGTGACGCGGGGACCCGGCGCGACGAATGCGTCCATCGGCCTGCATACCGCGTTTCAGGACAGCACGCCGATGATCCTGTTCGTCGGTCAGGTCGGGCGGGATGCGCTGGACCGCGAAGCCTTTCAGGAGATCGACTATCGCCGGATGTTCGGTGAAATGGCCAAATGGGTGGCCGAGATAGATGATGTGCGCCGGATTCCCGAATATGTCAGCCGCGCTTTTTATACCGCGCTTTCCGGCCGTCCGGGCCCGGTCGTTCTGGCGCTGCCCGAGGATATGCTGACCGATATGGCGGACATTGCCGATATCGCCCATCCGGCAATCGCGCCCAGCATTGCCCCCGCTGCGGCGGACATGATGGCGCTGGAGGCGCGGCTCGCCATCGCGGAACGCCCGTTCATGATCGTCGGTGGTTCCACCTGGAGCCAGGCTGCGGTAAATGACATACAGGCCTTTGCCGAAAGCCACGGCATTCCCGTCGGCGCCTCGCTCCGCTCGCAGGACTGCTTCGACAACCGCCATCCCAACTATGCCGGGGATGTGGGGATTGCCATTAACCCCAAGCTGGCCGCCCGGATAAAGGAGAGCGATTTGCTGATGGTCGTCGGGCCGCGCCTTGGCGAAATGACGACGCAGGGCTACACATTGGTGGATGTTCCGAACCCGTCCATGACGCTGGTGCATGTCCATCCGGGTGTTTCCGAGCTTGGCCGCGTTTATCTTCCGGATATCGCGATCAATGCGCGCATGCCGGAGTTTGCCGCCGCGGCCCGCGCCATGGCGCCAGGCGGCGTAAAGGCGCGCGAAGGCTGGGTTATGAACGCCCGCGCCGACTATCTCGCGCGAATCAAACCGACGGATGTGCCGGGTCCAGTCAACCTTGGAAAGATCGTCGCTTACCTGAACGAGACGCTGCCCGAGGATGCGATTATCACCGCCGGGGCGGGCAACTATGCCGTCTGGGCGCACCGCTTCTTCCAGCACAAGAAATACCGCACCCAGCTCGCGCCCACCAGCGGCGCCATGGGCTACAGCGTTCCGGCGGCGATCAGCGCCAAGCTGACGGAGCCGAACCGCGCGGTCGTCAGCTTTAACGGCGATGGCTGCTTCATGATGCTGGGTCAGGAACTGGCGACGGCCATTCAGTTTAATGCAAATGTGATCTTCATCATTGTGAATAACGGCATGCTCGGTACTATCCGTATGCATCAGGAGAGGGAATATCCGTCGCGGGTGCATGCGACAGGGCTTTCAAATCCGGATTTCGCGGCGCTTGCCCGGGCCTACGGGGCCTTTGGTGAGCGTGTGGAGAGTACGGAAGAGTTTGCGGAGGTTTTTGCCGCGGCCCAGGCCTGCGGGACGGCGGCGGTGATCGAACTGGTCGTGGATGCAGAGGCGCTGACGCCGGAGCAGAGTTTATCCGATATGCGGGCCCAGGGCGAGAAGGCGAAAGCCTGATTGTCGTCAAGAGGGAGGGGGACAATGATTGAATTCTATACTTGGGGAACACCCAACGGCCGGAAGGTCTCGATCCTGCTGGAAGAGCTGGGTCTGGACTATCGTGTCCATCCCATCGATATTACGGCGGGAGACCAGAAATCTGCGGATTTTGTCGAGATTTCGCCAAATGGCCGGATTCCGGCAATTGTCGATACCGATACAGGCATCCGGATGATGGAATCCGGTGCGATCATGCTGTATCTGTCGAAAAAGGCAGGCGGCAAGCTGGTCCCGACGGAAGAGAAAGCCTACTGGCAGATGATGGAATGGCTGATGTGGCAGATGGGCGGTCTCGGCCCCATGTGCGGCCAGGTCCATCATTTCCTGCGCTTCAATCAGGGCAAGGCGCCCTATGCCGAGGAGAGATACCTTACCGAGGCGAAACGGCTTTACGGCGTGCTGGATACCGCCCTTTCGGATCGCTCGTTCGTCGCCGGCGACTACAGCATTGCCGATATCGCGATCTGGCCCTGGATTTCCCGGTTTGAGTGGCAGACAATTGATTTGGAACAATATCCGAACGTAAAGAGTTGGTATCATCGCATTGCGGACCGTCCCGCGGTACAGAAGGGCTATCACATTCCGAAATATGTCTCGGATATTCCGCGCAGCAACTAACATCTTTTTGCAGAAGAATTTTTTGCCCCTCATTAAGGGTTATTAAACAGGTTATTTTTATGGTGCGTAAAAACAGATTATTTTAAGAAAAAACAAAAACGGCTGAAGGACCTATGTGTTTGTGATGAACGGGCTATTCGTTGGTGAGGGAACCCTCCTAGTTCAATGCGCCGAGGATTTCCGGCGCGCAGGCGGTGAGATTACCGGTATTTTGAGCCATGAACCGCGGGTTCGTGCCTGGGCAGAAGCAGAAAAACTACCGCTTTTCGATGCGCCGGATGACGAAAAGCTGAACGGTCTTGCCTTCGATTATCTTTTCAGCATCGTCAACCTGACCATCTTCCCGCAGCACCTGCCGGTTCAGCCTGCAAAATTCGCCATCAACTTCTTCGACGGACCGTTGCCGAAATATTGCGGGATCAACGTCACCTCCTGGGCGCTGATGAACGGGGAGACCGAGCATGCTGTTACCTGGCATGAAATGAAGGACACGCCGGATGCCGGCCGGATCCTGAAATCCCGCACCGTGCCCGTGGCCGCAGACGAAACCTCCATGAGCCTGAACGCAAAATGTTATGAGGCCGGGCTCGCTTCCTTCACCGAACTGGTGCAGGAGCTTAAGAATAACACTGTCCAGCCGCAGGAACAGGGAGCTGAGCGGAACCGCTATGATGCGACCATGCGCCCTGAAAATCTCGGCGCGCTCGATTTCACGAAACCGGCGGCTGAGCTGGACCGGCTGGTCCGCGCGCTGGATTTCGGGGCCTATGCCAACCCGCTCGGCGCCGCGAAGCTGTGGACGGGCCGCGGGATATCCCTTGTCGGAACCCTAAAAATTGCGGATGGGCCCGCCAGCGCCTCGCCGGGGCAGGTTGTTTCCGTTGATAACGACACTGTCCGGATTGCCGCAGAGGATCATGATGTCATCCTCGGGGCGTTTCGCTGTCTCGCAGGCGAGCCACGGCACCCCAATGCACTTGGCCTTCAAGCCGGAACGACTATCCCGGCGCTTGCCGATATTTCCGATGATCTTCTGAATGCCGCGGCGGGGGCCGAGCTTTACTGGCAGGAGACGCTCGCGGGCGCCATGCCGCCGCAATCACCCTATCCGTCGAACCGGGATATGGCGTCGGGTGCCGTCACGGCGCCGGTACCCGTCAGCGGAACCATCGACGCGGACGACGCGACGGCGGCATTTCTGGTCTGGCATTCCCTCCTCATGGGGGCGAAGACGGTCTCTTGCGGGACGGATATTACGGGGCAAGCGCATCCGCTGATCGCCGATACCCAGCTTGTCACCCTGCCCGTGAACGGCGATGACAGCGTGCGCGCGACGATTGACGCCTACCGGAACATCAAGGCCGACGGCGAGAAAGCGGGGCCGCGAACTGTCGATCTTATCGCCCGGATACCGGATCTGGCGGTGCGGGATTTGGCCTTGCGCGCTCTTTCGACGGCGGTCACGGCGAAGGATGGCAGCGATCAGGAGCTTTTGCAGGACCGTAATCTGGTGCTGGCCGTCGGTTCGTCGCCGCGCCTGATTGCGCGTACCGGGCTGTATGCGCGGGATATGCTGACGGCGATGGGGCGCGATATCGCCTTTTTCATCAATGCCTTCACGGCAAACAGGGATGCGGCGCTCAAGACGCTGCCGCTTACCGATCCGGGCGAAGAGCAGATCGGCATGGATCATATGGGTGTCGCCTATCCGCGCGATAAACGCATTCATGAGGTCATCCGCGAACAGGCCCGAAAGACACCGGAGGCAACCGCCCTCAAGGCCGATGGCCATGTACTGACATATGCTGATCTTGACCGGCGCACGGATGCTCTCGCTGCGGCCCTCATTGAGCGGGGCGCCGGACGGGGAAGCGTTGTCGGGCTCTGCCTGGAACGTTCGACCGATCTGGTGGTGTCGCTGCTGGCGATCCTGAAGACGGGCGCCGCCTATCTTCCGCTTGATCCCTCCTATCCGGCGGAGCGGGTTGCCTTCATGATCGAAGACAGCACGACCCCGCTTATCGTCGCCAGCCAGAAGACGGAGTTCAAATTCCGCCTGGACCCGAAAAAGATTGTGTATCCGGATGCAACCGGCGGCGAAACAGCTCTTCCGGACGGTGATCCTTCCGATCTTGCCTATCTGATGTATACCTCCGGCTCGACCGGTATTCCGAAGGGGGTCATGCTCACCCATCAGAATATCGTCAACTTCTTCACCGGGACTGATCTGACGGTTCCGCAGGATGGCGAGGTGCGCCTGCTGGCGATTACGTCGGTGTCCTTCGACATCTCGGTCCTGGAAATCTTCTGGACGCTGGCGCGCGGCTATACGGTGGTTCTGCAGACGGATGGCGTTTCCTCAACCCCGGTTCCGGGGTTCAGCCTGTTCTATTTCGCCTCCGAAGTGGCGGGCAGCGGCCCCGAAGCCTATCGTCTGCTGCTGCAGGGATCGAAATTCGCCGATGAGAACGGTTTTGAGGCGGTCTGGACACCGGAGCGGCATTTCCATGCCTTTGGTGGCCTTTACCCCAATCCGGCGGTGAGTTCCGCGGCGGTTGCCTCCATGACCAGGAATATCGATATTCGGGCGGGTTCCTGCGTTCTGCCGCTGCATCATCCCATTCGCGTGGCGGAGGACTGGGCGCTTGTCGATAATATCTCAGGCGGGCGCGCCGGTATCGCAATTGCCAGCGGCTGGCAGCCGAATGACTTCGTGCTGCAGCCGGATAATTTCGACAACCGCAAGGATGTCATGCTGGATGGCATCGACATGCTGCGAAAACTGTGGCGTGGCGAGAGTGTCTCTTTCCCCAATCACAAGGGCGAGGAGATTGAGGTATCGACCCTGCCGCGACCGGTGCGCGGGGATATCCCGCTCTGGCTGACGGCGGCCGGGAACCCGGAAACCTTCGCGGCGGCGGCGGAAAAGGGCTGCTATGTGCTCACGCATCTGCTGGGTCAGAAGTTCGAGGATGTGGCTGAGAAAATCCGTGCCTACCGCATGGCCTGGCGCGAGGCCGGGCATCCCGGCGCGGGCAAGGTCACGCTGATGCTGCATACCTTCGTCGGCGAGGATGAGGAGCAGGTGCGTGAAGCGGTGCGTGAGCCGATGAAAGGCTATCTCAAAAGCTCGGTCGATCTGTTGCGCCGCGCGTCCTGGAGTTCGCCGACCTTCAAGCAAAAGGCTGATGCGACCGGTCTGACGCCGCAGGAAGTATTTGAAAAACAGGAACTTACCGAAGAAGAGACGAATGCCCTGCTCGATCATGCGTTCGAGCGCTACTACCAGACAAGCGGCCTGTTCGGCACCCCGGACAGCTGTCAGGAACTGGTGCGGGAGATTGCCCGCATGGGGGTTGATGAAATTGGCTGCCTGATCGACTTCGGTGTCGATACGGATCTGGTGCTGAAGCATCTCACCTATATCAATGAGCTCAAAAACAATCTGCTGGCGGAAGGCGGCGTTGCGCGTCAGGCTTCCGTTGCCGAGCAGATCGCCGAGCATGACATCACCCATTTCCAGTGCACGCCTTCCATGGCGTCTTTCCTGGTGGCGGAACAGGCCGGTCGGACGGCGCTTGGCAAGCTGGATGTCATGATGGTCGGCGGCGAGGGATTCCCTCCGGATCTCGCCCGGAACCTGCGCTCCCATCTCAAGGGAACGTTGCTCAATATGTATGGCACGACGGAAACGGCCGTCTGGTCCTCTGTTGCCAATCTTCAAACGATTGGCGAGACCATCCCGCTTGGGGAGGCAATGGCCAACACGGTCTATTCGGTTCGCAACGAGTACGGGCAGGCGCTGCCAAGCGGCGTTGCGGGGGAACTCTGGATTGGCGGCGACGGCGTCGCGAAAGGCTACTGGAATCGCGAGGAACTGACGGCGCAGCGCTTCCTGGATACGAGTGAAGGCCGGTTCTACCGGACAGGCGATCTGGTGCGGCATATGCCCGATGGCCGCCTCGAATTCCATGGCCGGATGGATAATCAGGTCAAGGTGCGCGGTCACCGGATCGAGCTCGGCGAGATTGAAGCCAAGCTCGGATCACTCGATGAGGTGAAGGATGCGGCGGTAACCGTGTTCGAAACCGGCGACAGCGACAAACGGCTGGTCGCATTTGCCACGGCCGCCCCCGGAAAACGGATTGATCCGCAGGAAGTCCGTAAGAAGCTTGGCACCATGCTGCCGGAATTCATGACACCGTCGCAGGTGATCGTGCTGGATGTGATGCCACAGACGCCGAACGGCAAGATCGACCGCAAGGCCCTGCCCAAACCACAGGCGCAGGCCAGCAGTTCGACGGAGGCCGCGCAGAGCGACACCGAAGCTGCCATTGCCAAAATCTGGTGCGAGGCGCTCGGGCTCGGCGAGGTCGGGGTGACCGATAACTTCTTCGATCTTGGCGGCCATTCCCTGTTGGTGGTTCAGGTTCAGCGACGCCTGAAGGAGCTGTTCGACAAGGAAGTGGCAATTACCGACATGTTCCGATTCTCGACCATTCAGGCGTTGGCGCGTCATCTTGATGGCGCCGGAGCGGGCGACGGCGAGAACACGGCGGCCATGCGCGGCGCCCAGAGAGCGGCCGCGCGCCGGGCGCGGATGACCCAAAGAACAGGGACATCTGTACAGTAGGAAAGATTTTTGGCAGGATGGCATTCTGTCACCTTATTGAAACCGTCAGGTCCGACGGGGATGAACTAGAATATGACAGACAATGTTGAGGGAATTCAGGCATCTGAAAAGATTGCCATTGTTGGTATGGCCGGACGGTTTCCGTCGGCGCGTAACGTTGCACAGTTCTGGAATCTGCTGGCGAACGAACGGATGGGCACGCGTTGGTTCAGCGCCGAGGAAATGCTGGAAAACGGGGTTAGCGCCAGAGAACTGGCCGATCCCAACTATGTAAGGGCCGCCAACTATCTCTCGGACATGGAATGTTTCGACGCCGGGTTCTTCGGTTTTTCCCCGCGTGAAGCATCCATCCTTGACCCGCAGCACCGCCATTTTCTTGAATGCGCCTGGGAAGCCTTCGAGGACGCCGGTCATATGCCGGAGAATTTCGATGGGCGCATCGGTGTTTTCGCGGGCTCCGGCATGCAGGCCTATTTGCCGTATAACCTGCTGACCAATCCGGACCTTGTCGAGGAAATCGGCCTGTTCCTGCTGCGCCATACCGGCAATGACAAGGACTTTCTGACAACGCGCCTCTCCTACATCCTGAATTTGCAGGGCCCGTCCGTGGCGGTCCAGACGGCCTGCTCCACCTCGCTTGTCGCCGTCCATCAGGCGGCCGCCAGTCTGCTTTCCATGGAATGCGACATGGCTATCGCCGGCGGTGTCACCGTCGAGCTGCCGCACCGCCATGGCTATAAGTTTGCGGAAGGCGAAATCCAGTCACCGGACGGCATCTGCCGGCCCTTCGACAATGACAGCGAGGGAACGGTTTTCGGCTCCGGTGCGGCTCTTGTTGTCCTCCGGCGTCTGGAAGACGCGCTTGCCGATGGCGATGATATCAAGGCAGTGCTGATCGGGTCTGCCATCAATAATGACGGGGCGCAAAAGGCGGGCTATCTCGCGCCAAGTGTCGATGGTCAGGCCGAAGCGGCGGCGGAAGCCCTCGCCATTGCCAATATCCCGGCGGAGACCGTCAGCTATCTCGAGGCCCATGGCACCGGCACGCCGGTCGGTGATCCGATTGAGCTTGCGGGCCTGTCGCAGGTCTATGGCGCGGGCGGCACGGGCTTTTGCGGGATCGGGTCGGTCAAGAGCAATGTCGGCCATCTCGATACGGCCGCCGGGGCGACCAGCCTGATCAAGGTCGTGGAGGCCTTGCGTCATGACGTCATTCCGGCCTCCCTCAACTATAAAACACCGAACAGCCGTTTCGATATCGCGAACAGCCCGTTCTATGTGGTGAACGAAAGCAGGCCCTGGCCGCGCGGGAATGTTCCGCGCCGCGCCGGGATCAATTCCCTCGGGGTGGGCGGCACGAATGCCCATGCCATTGTCGAGGAAGCGCCGCTTCGTCCCGAGACGATTTCTGAAAGCTGCTGGCGGCTGTTTCCCTTCTCGGCCCGCACCACGGCGGCGCTCGATGGCATACAGGAAAAATGGCGGGAATTTGTGTCCTCCGACGACATGCCGCCCTTGGCGGATGCGGCCTTCACCCTGCGTCATGGACGCCGCGAGTTCGCCGAGCGCCGCGTGATCGTCGGCAGGGAAAAGGATGATCTGTCGAAGGCTCTCTGGAACGAAGCGCCGAGCCGGGTTGCAAGTGGCAAGACCGGAACCGGCAAGGCGGAGGTCGTCTTCATGTTTCCGGGCGGCGGGGCACAATATCCGGGCGCGGGTGCCGGATTGCTGGAAACGTCAGAGGCGTTTCGCTCGGCAGTGGATGAATGCTTCGCGCAGATGCCCGCCGATGCGCCCTCCGACTTGCGCTCGGTCATGTTTGAACGCTCTTTGGATGATGAAAAAGCCCGTGCCAGCATGGAAATGTCCGGCTATGCCATCCCGGCGCTTTTCATTCTGGAATATGCCTATGCCATGATGTTCATGAGCTGGGGTGTCGAGCCTGCCGCTGTTCTTGGCCATAGTGCCGGGGAATATGCGGGCGCGGTGATCGCTCGGGTGATGTCAGTCGCCGATGCCCTGAAAGTCGTTGTCTGGCGCGGAAAGGTCATGGATGCGGCGGCGGCCGGAGCAATGACAATTATCCCTGCGCCGCATACAAAGGTAAAAGAGCTGGTCGGGGAGGCCCTTGATATTGCAGCCCTGAACGCACCGGATCTCTGCGTTGTCTCGGGTGAGGTTGCGAAAATTGACGCGCTGGAAACGCAGCTGAAAGACACGGAATTCGAGGCGACGCGGGTGCGCATCAATGTTGCTGCCCATAGCCGCATTCTCGATGATCAGCTGGAAAATTTCCGGGGCGGAATTGACGGCATCAGCCTGAAATCACCGGAGATTCCCTTCGTATCCAGCCTGCGCGGTGACTGGGGACAGGACGGGGACTTTTCCACCATCGATTACTGGGTGCGCCACTTGCGCCATACTGTCCGCTTCGCCGATACGGTGGAAACCGTCCTGAAAAAGCCGGGCCAGATTCTTCTGGAAGTCGGTCCCGGCCATACGCTCGGTCCGCTTGCCGAAATGAACCCGGGCGAGAATGAACCGCTCGCCGTGATTTCCTCCGGTCGTCCACCGAAAGAGGTCGATGATGATATGGCGCTGGCGCTTGTCGCCGCGGGAAATATCTGGGCCGTCGGCGGAGAGCTGGATTGGGATAAACTGCCGGGGGCGGGCGGGCGCCGCGTGTCCCTGCCGACCTACGCCTTTGCCAAGGATCGCCACTGGATCGAGCCGGGCACCGGCCGTCAGTCGGAGACTGGGGATACGCCGGAAGAAACCGCCATCCAGCTCACCCGGAAGGAAAATCCCGATGACTGGTACGTCGCGAAACGCTGGGACCTTGCGCCGGTTCCACCTGCAGAGCCGAAACATGGCGGCAGCTGGCTTCTGTTCCATGGCGGCGATCCCGTTTCCGATGCGCTGGTGACCGCGCTTGAGGCGCGGCGCGAGAAGGTCACGCTCGTCCGGCCCGGCGATGGCTTTGTCCGCGAGGGAGATGACTACCGTCTCGCCCCCGATGTTGCCGAGGATTACGACGCCCTTCTTGCCGAATTCAAGGAAGTCCCGGCCAATATCCTTCATTGCTGGCCCATGGCCTCCGCCGCGGACGGGCAAAAGGGGTTGTTTGACAGCGCCTTCTGTCTCGCGCGGGCAATTCAGTCCGCCGATCCGACGGAGGATGTTCGCCTGACCTTTGTCGGAAGCGGTGGTTTTTCCGTTGCGGGAGAGCCGGTCTCCTATCCGGCGCTCGGCACATTGCTCGGCCCGGTGCGGGTTGCGCCGCGGGAAATTTCCGGATTGATGGCGCAATATATCGATCTTGAGGCGAAGGAAGATCCGGCATGGTCGGGCAAGGCAATCCTTGATGAGCATGACGGGGACACATCGGATGACTGCATCGCCCTCCGGGGTCGAAAACGCTATGCCCAGAAACTGGCGCCGCTTTCCGTGGCCGCGCCGACGGCGCTTCCGAAACGGATCAAGGACGGCGGACGTTATGTGATTACGGGCGGTATCGGCGGCATAGGACTTGCCCTTGCCCGCTATCTCGGCGGGACGGCAAAGGCACAGCTCGCCCTGATTGGCCGCTCCGCTTTTCCGGCGCGCGGTGAATGGGACACTATCCTGAAAACAACGCCCGCATCACCCGTTGGGGGGGCTGTTAACGCGATCCGGGAGATTGAGGAAGCAGGTGGAAAAGTCCTCGTGCTCAGCGCTGACGTCACCGATAAATCCGCACTCGCCGCCGCACTTGATGAGGTCAAGGCGCAGTTTGGCGGCATTGACGGTGTGTTCCATGGCGCCGGGATCATGGATGATGCCCCGATGCTCGGCAAAAGCCTCGACGATACGCATCGCGTGCTGTCGGCGAAGGTAACCGGCGGCGGAAACCTTGCGGCCCTGCTGCCCGAGGGAAGCCTCGACTTTTTTGCCGTCTTCTCATCCACCTCCGTGGTGACGGCACCGCCGGGACAGGTCGATTATGTGGCGGCGAACAGTTATCTTGAGTCTCTGGCCGCCTCCCGCGCCGATGGTCTGGCAATTTCATGGGGTGTCTGGCGGGATATCGGCATGGCGGCGCGCGCCTATCGCACAAAGGAAGAGAGCGCGGAAGGCGTTCATCCGCTTCTCGGGCCGCTTGAAAAGGATGACGGCGGCGTCATTTCCTTTACCTCCTATTATGATCCCGCTGAGCTCTGGGTGCTGAGCGAGCATGTGGTCGGCGGCATTCCGGTGTTGCCGGGAACGGCCTATATCGAGATTGCCCGCGCGGCCATGCTGGCCGCGGCATCGAACCGGAAATGGGAGTTGCAGTCCCTGTCGCTTCTGAGCCCGATGGTGTTTCCGGAAGGAGTGCGCGCCCGCGTTACCATTACGCTGACGCCAATTGAGCAGGGCTATGAGTTCCAGGTACAAAGCGCCCTCACGCCCGAGGGGCCGATGACCGAGCATTGCCGCGCCCGGCTTGTTTTCAAGCGATTGAATGACCGCAAGATCCCGCGCGCCCTGCAAACGCTGTCGGCTATGTCCGTTTCGGATAGCAGCGGCCATGATTCGCAGGCGGAACTGATTGATTTCGGTCCGCGCTGGGACAATGTCGGTGAAATCCGCCTTGGCGACGGCGAAGTTGAGGGTAATTTCGCCCTTGCGGATACATTTATCCCGGATCTGGAGACTTATGCGGCGCATCCGGGGCTTACGGATACGGCGGCGACGATCGGGCTGAACCTTTTGTCGGATGTCGGCAAGGAAGGCGCGTTTTATGCGCCGATGTCCGTGGACCGCATTCGTATTTTCGCGCCGTTGCCGCAGCGTTTCATCACCCGCGCCCGGATGGTTGCCGAAACGCCGGGCCGGTTTGCCAGCTTTGACGTGCTGTTCCTGGATGAAAAGAACAATCCCCTGATGGTAATGGAAGGGTTTGCGCTCAGCCGGGTTGAGGGAACGACGTTCGATCTTGAATCGGCGCCTGAACAGCTGGTCGATATCATGATTGCGCAAGGCATCGGGGCACAGGACGCCCCAGCTGTTTTCAGCCGCATGCTGGAGTCCGATGCGCGTTCGATGGTGATTTCGCCGACTTCCATGTCCGATATCAGCCGGGAAATGGCCCGTATCGGGGTTCAGCGCAAGAAAAAGACGGAACGTCCGGACAAGGATGGCGGCGCACCCGGTGGCGATTACGCAAACAGTATCGAAGAGAAGATGGCGGGGTTCTGGTCAGACCTTCTGGGCGTCGGCCAGCCGGAGCCGGACGCGGATTTCTTCGATCTTGGCGGTCATTCTCTGGCGGCGGTGCGCTTGTTCGCCAAAATCCGAAAAGAGTATGGAACGGACCTGCCGCTTGCCACCCTGTTCCAGGCGCCGACCCTGCGCCTCTTGTCGGATGTCGTTATCACCAAGGGTAATCTGGTGGTGACGTCCGCGGTCGATACCGCGCCCGCCGATACTGCGGCTGCGGACGGGGAATGGTCGCCGCTTGTGCGCATCAAACCCGGCGATCAGGCCGTTAAACCGCTGTATCTTGTTCATGGAGCGGGCGGCAATGTGCTTAACTTCCGCTCGCTTTCCGGATATCTCGATTCGAAACTGCCGTTTTACGCTTTGCGGGCGCTCGGCTCGGACGGCGGGACGGAAATACATGAAACAATTGAGGAAATGGCCGCCTGCTATGTCGCAGCCATTCTCAAACAACAGCCCGAAGGGCCCTATCATCTGGCAGGATACTCAGGCGGCGGCGTGATCGCCTTCGAGATGGCGCATCAGCTTCGCAATGCCGGACATGAGGTTGGCTATCTCGTCCTGTTTGATACCCTGGCGCCGGAAATTGACGGCAAGCCCCTCGGGATACTCGGGAAAATATGGATGGCCCGTCACTGGAGCCTGGCGTTTGCCCTGAAATGGCCGCTTCGAAAATGGCGGAGCCTGTCGGCGGGCCGCGAAACGCAGCAGATTGAGGCGCATCTGGCAAAAGGTGAGCATATTCCCGATGAACTGGTCGGCCAGCGCATGACGCAGGCCTATCTGGCGGCCGAACATCAGTATCATCCGCCGGATTACCCCGCCGATGTCCTGCTGTTCAAGGGCAGTCAGGCCAGTGTGGAGTTCCTGCGGGCCGGACCACAGCTCGGATGGGACAAGTTCGTCTCCGGGAATATCGAGGTTATGGCCTTCGATTGCGACCATTTCAACATGATGATCGATCCGACAATCGGGGAAATCGGGAAAATCCTGAACGAGCTGCTGCTTACTCGTTAACCCAGTTTCCGGGGATATGGGTCTGATAGAATGTCAGGCTGTCTTCAGCATAGCCGAGTTTGTTGAGATTCACATGGTCTCCGTCCGGGTATGCCTTGAACTCCTTCGGCTCCTGCGCGGCGGCGAACAGCTTTTTGCCGGAACTAACGGGGATGGCCGCGTCCTTTTCCCCGTGCAGCATCAGGAGGGGGGCATTTATATCCGCTATCCGGTCGATGGAATCATATCTTTCTGTCGTCATGATCATGCAAAACGGCAGGCCGTAGTATCGGTTCGTGAAATAATCGCAAAACCGCGCATATGAGGCCTCCAGTGTGAGGGCGGCAATTTTCCGTTCCGTTGCGAGACGAACCGCAATCCCGGTTCCCAGGCTGTATCCATGGGCAAGTCGTTGTTGTGGCGGGATTTCCTGTCCCAGCAGGCTGTCCAGCTGGTCATACAGGGCACGGGCGTCCGCGGCGAAATTCTCTTCGGACGGGACGCCGTCCTTGCCGCTCGACCCTCGATAAACCAGTGCAGCAAGGCCGAACCCCTTGTCCAGAAAGGGCTTCAGGCGAGATACCGAGGGGCCGATCGATGTGAAATTGCCCATGAAATAGAGGATAACCGGCGCATCGCCCTCCGGCGGCTTGATCCAGGCGGAAATGGTTGATCCGTCTTCAGCGGTAAAGGCGACTTCCTTGACAGCATCATGTCCGAATTTTTCCGGGCCGTCCGCGGACTGATCGAAACGGTAAATGGAGCCGTAAAAAGAGGTCAGCCCCACATATCCCGCGACGGCGGCCAAAGCGATCAGGATACCCAGGATAATCAGGCCGTTCTGAAGAGACATGAGGAACTCCAGCTTGATCTCGGAATTTTATCGCGGGCAATATGAAGGGCGCGGATTGTCCGGTCAAGGCTGAAACAGGCCCTTCAGGCACCATAATGGTAGACGTCCACGCCCATAAATCGGTGAATTCCACCACTATGGTTGCAGTGTTAACTGTTCATTAACCATAATGGTGGGCTTGTGTCTAGGCGTCCCTTGCGGCGAAAAACGGCTGGCGGCTGACCCGGGACCAGCTCTTCGACAGGGAGAGCGCTGTCCGGTAGGATGCCAGAATTTCCTCCGCCATGGCATCGCCGGAGACAAAGTTGTCGATCAGCCCTGGTGTCAGTTCCCGGGCACGTGCGAGAAGGTCGGGCGGAAACTGGCGAACCTTTACATTCTTGTTTTCGATAAGATCGTCCAGCGCGCGGGCGTTTTCCCAATCGGATTCGGACAGGCCAAAGGCATTCTCCGACTGACAGGCATTGGCCACCACTGCCTTGAGGTCATCGCTCAATTCTTCAAAGGCGGTGCGGTTGACCAGACATTCGGCGCTGCCGTTCGGCTTGTTGAAGGAGGGCCAGTAATAATAGGGGGCCGCCTTGTAAAATCCGAAAGCCCGGTCGCTCCAGGGGCCGAGGAACTCCGCGGCGTCGATCAGGCCGTTTTGCAGGCCGGGATAGATATCCCCCGGCGGGAGCAGCACGGATGTGGCGCCGAGGGCCTCGAACAGTTCTCCGCCGAGACCGGCACTCCGGATTTTCACCCCCCTCATGTCATCGAGAGAGTTCAGCTCTTTCTTGAACCATCCACCCATCTGTATTCCGGTATTTCCGGCCATAAATGGTTTTATATCAAAGGGTTGGTAGAGCTTGTCCCAAAGCTCCTGCCCGCCGCCCTGATTGATCCACGCCATATGCTCGAGGGCGGTCAGGCCGAAGGGTACCGTCGTAAAGAAGACGCTGGCTTTTGCCTTGCCCTGCCAGAAGAAAGAGGCGGTATGGCCAAGCTCGGCGGTACCGCCGCCCACCGCGCCGAAAACCTCGAGCGCGGGCACGAGCTCACCGGCGGCATAGAGTTTGACGGTGAGTTTGCCGCCGCTCATGGTCGTGATCCGGTTGGCAAGGCGCTGCGCGGTCACGCCGACGCCGGGGGCCCCTTTCGGCCATGATGTCACCATCTTCCATTGCCGGGCGCCGCTTGAGATGGCCGGGGTGCTGAACAGGCCGGCCCCCGCGACACCGAGGCCGGAGGCCGCTATGAATTTGCGTCGGGACAGGGATTTTTCAGTCATGATTCCTTCCTTTCCTGAAGGCTGGATTGGCTTGATTTGTAGACTTCATCGAGGATATTTGCGGCGAAGCTGCCGGGGCCGCCCGATGTGTTTGCGGCTCTCTCTCCCGCATCACCAAGAAGGCGCAGGCCGATGGCAACAGCCTCAAGCCGTGCCGACGGGTCTGCGGCCGCAAGGCACGCCCCCAAAAGCGCGGTGCCGGCGCAGCCGATGCCGGTGACCCGGCTCATGAGCATATGGCCGCCGGTGACGGTTTTTTCGCGTCCGCCATCGGTGATCAGATCTTCAACGCCGGTCACGGCGACGATCGCGCCGGTTTCCCGGGCGAGGGCATGCGGGGCCGCGTTCAAGGCGCTGATTTCACCGTTATTCCCACGAATAAGTGCCGGTTGACGGGTCATCAGCTCTTTTGCGTAAGCGAGGCGCCCTGGCGCCCTGTCGATCAGGACCGGGTCAAGAATCCAGGGAATCTCCTTCTTTTGGGCTGCGGTTATCGCGGCCTCAATTGCCGATTTACGGTTCCCGTCGAGTGTTCCGAGATTGATCAGGAGGGCATTCGCGCCCGAGACAAAATCGGCGACTTCGGAAATATCGGAGGACATGGAGGGAATGGCCCCGACGGCCAGCAGCATATTCGCCGTCAGTGCCTGGACGACCGTATTGGTCAGGCAGTGAACGGCAGGACTGCGACGGGCAATCTCCGCTAGCAGTTCGTCTGACACATTATCACGCATTTTTCCTCCGTTTCACATCGGAGGGAAGGGGCACGAAAACTCTGTGGGATTGAATCGGCCTCAATTCCCTCCGCCGGTTCTAGCCGGATCAGGTTCGACGGGTCGACATTTCTCATGTCTCTCAGCCTTGAAAGGCACCCCGATGAGCAGCCCCCATACTATGGAATTACGGCCTCAATGCAATGCGAAAAATTTCGTTAGAAAATCTAATGTGACAGGACATAAAATGTACTGTGACAGCCTCAAAACCTTTATGATAACCTGAAATGATAATAAAGCGCGGAAAAGGCCGCCTCAGGCCGACGCTATAACAGGAACAATCCAGTGACCAGTCAGCAGCTACGCTTCACTTACCTGAACGTCGGTCATTTCGTTGACCATCTGTTCATGCTGATTTTTGCCAAGGCGGCCTTTAGCGCGGGCATTTCCTTTGGTCTCGCAGAAGATGGCGCCTATGCGGAGATGATTCCCTATGGCATTCCCTCGCTTGTTCTGTTCGGCGCGGGCGCGCCGCTTGCCGCTTATATCGCTGATAAATGGAACCGCAACAGTATGATTGTGGTCTTTTTTGTCGGCATCGGGCTGTCGGCGATCGCCACCGGGCTGGCGCAAGATCCGCTGCAGATTGCCGTGGGCCTTGCGGCGATCGGGCTGTTCGCGTCCATCTATCATCCTGTCGGCATTGCCATGGTTGTTCAAGGGGGCGGGAAAATAGGCTGGCGCCTTGGTCTCAACGGTGTCTGGGGGAATATGGGAGTTGCGGCGGCACCGCTGATCACCGGGTTCATTCTCGCCGATTATGACTGGCGGGCGGCCTTCATCATTCCCGGCACCATCGCCATTGCCATCGGCATCGGATTCATGATTTTCGTCCGGCGTGGCGGCGGGAAACCGCCGGTGCATGCGGCGGGGGAAAAGGAAATCGTCGGCTTCATGCCGGGCTGGAAGCGGGCACTGTTCGCCATATCGCTGGTGACATCGGCGGGCGGATTTGTGTTTGGCACCATGACGTTCGTCATTCCGCGGATGTTCGAAGTCAGCATGCCGGACGTGACGATGAATGTGGCGACGACGGGCCTGCTGGCGGCGCTGGTATATGCGATTGCGGCCTTCGCGCAGCTCGCAGTCGGTCGTTTGATTGACAACTACCGTATCAAGCCGGTGCTCTTTGTTATTGCGCTCGCGCAGCCGATCCTGATCGGGATCATGGCGACGCAGATGAATTATGCGTTGTTCTTCGCGACCCTTCTCGCGATGGCCTTTGTTTTCGGCCAGATCCCGATTACCGATACGGTTATATCGCGCTATGTGCCCGATGCTTGGCGGTCGAAGGTCATGGCGGTGAAGCTCATGCTCAATCTGGTGATCGGCGCACTTTCCCTTCTGGCGGCGCGGTATATTCTGGAATCCGGCGCAGGATTTTCCGGCGTGATTGCCGTTGTCGCGATTGTTGCCGCCTTGATCTCGCTGGCCGCCCTTCTGCTGCCGGGGCGGGTCCGCCGGGAGGTCGCCGTACCGACAATTTCCCCGGCGGAATAGACACTTATCCATAATTAAATCGGCATGACGCAGTTCTTTACCGGAGAGGCGTCTTTATGGCATACTACCCGTAAAAAAGGAAAAGCCCATGACCGTTTCGCTTGCTGTTCGCCCCAAGCATCTTCTGGCCCCTCCTGTCCGCCTTGAACCGGCATTCGATGATCCGGACGGCGTCGTCGATCTGATCAAAAAGGGAAGCCCTTATAAGACCCTCTCCGCAGTTCATCGCGCCAAGGGAGAGACGTCCGGCGGCTGGTTCCGCAATTTCTGGGCTCTCGGCGGCAACGTGATCTTCGACGGGGCAGAACCGTATTTTTATAACCAGCGGTTTATCGATGCGGCGAAGAAGTCCTTCAAGGCGGAGATTATCCGCCCGGTCGCGATGATGACAAATCTGAACCTGCCGGCGGAAGGCCTTCCCTATCACCAGGACCTGCCGTTTTTCCGGGGCGCGCAGAACCGGGAGGTGCCGAGCTGGATGTTGGCGCCGATGGGGTATTCCGGCCTGTTTCATGACTGGGCGATTCCCGTCGCCTCGGCAATTACCTGGTTCTATGACGGCGAGGGCGGGGAGTTTGAATACTGGCCCGACGGACTGGGCGCGCCCTCCCGGACCGAGCGGCCACCCTATAACAATTGCTGCGTTCTGGCCGATAACGAATATATGTTCCACCGCGTCGGCAGTGTCGGGCCGAGAGCGGAACAGCACCGTTACGACAATCTCGGTCATGATGCGAAACTTGAACTGACCGCTGACAATCACTGGCGGGTCATCGATGAGGGCGAGGAAGTCGCGCTTGTCGATTATGGGACTGTTCGTCTATCTGTCCTCTGGAAGGGATATTGCTTCAAGGATGAGGCGGAAGCGGAGGCCTATGACGATCACAGCCATGACCTGACGACGGAGCTGATCAAGGAGATTTTCTGTGAAGATCTGCTGGCGCGCGGGATAAAGGTTTCAAAGCCCGCGGATTTCGAGACGGATATGGCGTGGAAGGAAGTGATTACCAGTACCTATACTCCACCGACGGCAGAGCAGGAGTAGTATCGCGGCAATCAGGGGACGGAGCGCCGGTCCTTCCCGAGACGGTTTCACCTTAGGCGGCGAAAATGTCTGATATTCATCAAAAAGCCCTGGCGCTGGACCGGGCCTATCGGGAGGGGGACCTTGAGGGCGTGCGCCGACTGCTCGGGCATCCGTCCGGATTTCCCAACTGTGAGCAGCCATTCGAGCTTGGCTGTGGCGGAACTCCGCTGGAATATGCCTTCTGCTGGAGCCCGCAAAGCCTCATCCATGAGCTCCTGCGCCTCGGGGCGGATGTCGATTATAGCGATGATGACGGCTTTCCGCCGCTGTTTACCCTTCTCGCATCGGATCGTGACGATAAATATGAGCTGATAACGCTGATCCTCGATCATGGCGCCGATATTCATCAGCGGGGATTCAATGACTGGACACCGCTTCATTATGCCGTGGCCCAGCGGGATATCGAGGCGGTCACGCTTCTCCTCCGGCGTGGTGCCGACCCCCACAGGCCGACGCGGATTGACGACGGAAATTCACCCCTTGAAGATGCTGAGGCATGGGGATTTGAGACGGCCGTCGCCGTCATGAAAGAACAGGGTGTCAGCGAACCGGACAGTGGCTCGTGAACATCCTTACCCACATGGGCGCGGGCTGAGGAAACACAGGTTGAAGGCCGTCATGCCGCCGCGCCCGGTATAATATCCGGAAATTCGGCCATGGCATTTCCGGCGGCCACCAGATCGCCATCCTGATTGGTGACCTCGATATCGAAAAGCAGCCAGTATCCCTTCTCCGTCTCGCGCTTTCGCGAAATTCGGGCGACCGGTGTGATGGTATGGCCGAGCTGTACCGGCTTCAGCCAACGGGTTTCCAGCCGCCGGTGGAAACCGCCGCGCGGCAGCAGCCAATCCGTCAATGTACGTGAAATAAGCGCGAAATTCTGCATTCCATGCATGATTACGCCGTCAAACTGCGTTTTTCCGAACTTGTTCTTCATATAGTTATCGTCGAAATGCAGCGGGTTGTAGTCGAGGGATGCGTCGGCGAAGGCCTGGATGGTGTCTCGGGTAACGGTGAATTCCCGGCCGGTGATGACGTCCCCTTCGTTTACTTTATCGAACTGTACTTTTGCGGTCATGATGCTGTTCCTTTCCCCGTCCGGTTCAAGCGGGACGTATGGTCTGGCCGCGACCGGTGCAGACGACCTGGCCGTGCTGGTTGGTGAATGTGTTCTCATGGACGGCAAACAGGCGGTCCTTGCGGATGAAGCGATCAAGCGCGGTTCCCCGCATGGTGATGGTATCGCCGGGGCGGATCGGGACATGATAGGACCAGTTCTGTCCGGCGTTGATGGTCCCGGGGGAACGCATCCAGTCTTCTGTCGTCGTGCAGGCGAACATCAGCAGGATATGGATGGACGGGGGCGCGATAATGCCGCCGTAGGGCGTCGTTTTCGCATAGTCCTCATCGAAATAGATCGGGTTGTCCTCGCCGACACCGCGGGCGTAGCGGGCGATCACCTCCTTGCTGAGGGTCACGGGCCGGGTGTCGCGCAATTCGCCCGGAATAATCTCATCCCAGGTTTTTCGCTTGTCGACATCCTTCCAGAAATCGGTCTCGAAATTATCAAGGTCCAGTACGGTCATTTTAACCCCTCCCAAGGTTACTAGATGTGGCGCCATTGCGCCTTTTATTATTCTTTCTGTCTCAGGCAGCGGCGGGCGAGAGCCGAAAATGTACGCCGCAAAAATCAAACCCGTCATCTGTAACGGCGCAGCCCGCAGCCTTCGCCTTTTCCTGCATTTTCTTAGGATCCTTCGCGGTCATGTCGATCGCCGTGAACAGTTCCTCCGCCCGGTCCGGGGTCTCTTTGAAATGGAGGAGGCCGTAATCCAGCTCGATTTCAAAACCTCCCGGCGCGACCTTGACAGGCCGGTCGCAGATCTGCCCCCACAGTTTCGCGCGGGATTCTGCGCCGGGGCTGCAAATCTCGATCCCGAGGATATCGCCCGTGACATCCTTGCTGACATAATCCTGCCAGCCATCGCCAGCCCAGTGATAATTCCCCATTATGTCATCGCCGCCATCATGGTGGTCAAACTCCATCATGGTGGCACCCGTTTGCTTGGGGTTGAGCTGCAGAAGATCAGCCTTTTCGTTGCGTCTTTCGAAAATGGGGGCGACGCCCGCCGCCGCGGCGAGGGATTTGTGACGGTCAACATCGGCACAGTCAAAAATCGCCATATAGCCGCCGCGCCCGTTATTGCGGGCAAGAAACCGGTCGACGGCGGTTTCCGGCTGGATCGCGGCGACAATTTCCAGAAAACAGCCATTTATGGCATACATGATATTTTCCAGACCGAACTGCGGCAATCTTGACCGGTGACAGACGTCAAGGCCGAGAACATCCGAAAAAACACGTTCCGTATGGCTGATATCCGATGCCGCCAGGCATATCTGCCTGAGTCGCACATAGTTTGAGGCTGGCATGATTCCCTCTTTCTCCCGATGGGGACTGGCCGGTTATTGTTCCTTGTTCTTTGCCGCCGCATAAGTATTTCAAATTTATTGATTGAGGTAAAGAGCGCTTATTCTTGCCGATGGTGCGTTGTTTCCGATCGCCGGGGTAAAAAAGCAGTAGCAAATTTGTCCGATACTGGTAGGCTACGCCCTTCAAATAGCCGGATATTTTCTGAAGAGAATGAACAAGACCGACAGCGGGCTCGTATAATACAGAATGACGAAAAGCCTTCCTTCCCCCATAACCCGAATGAGCCAGGCGATGATCGTTCTTGGCATCTGCGCGGCGCTGATAGTGGCGTTTGTGAATTTGCGGGACAAGCCGATCATTCAGCTTATCGAGGGCCAGTTCCTGGACTGGCGGTTTGTGCTGCGCGGTCCGATTGCGGCGGATGCGAATATCGAGCTGGTGCTTATCGAGGGCAGTCAGGCGTCTTCGGATGAAGGCTCGGCGATCTCGCCGGACGACCTGATTACGGGAATCAAGGCGCTTGCGGCACAGAATGCCAGGACAATTGTTGTCGACCCCCGCCTTTTGAAGATGACGGCGCCCAATGCCACGGGCGAGGAGACGGCAGCGGGAAATGAGCTGGCGCAGGCGATGACAGCGGCCGGGAATGTCGTTGTTCCCTATGTTTTCAGCATGACACCCTCTGCGGGCGGGCGCACGGCGCTTCCCGTCCCCGTTCAACGGACGGCCTACAGTGTTTTCCGCACGCGGGATACGACCTCCGTCAAGCGTCCGCCGGAAGCGGGCGGCTATATTGCTCCGGCGGCCGGGGTGCTGGCGGCCGGATTGCCCGGTCATATCACCTACACACATCAATATGCAAAGAGCAGGCAGTTCGCCTATCCGGTGATTGGCTATGGCGGTTCCTATTTCCCGTCCCTCGCGATCGAGGCATTCCGAAAGTCAGTCGGTATGAATACAGCGGATATCGAGGTTAATTTCGGCGAAGGACTGAGTATCGGCAGCCTTTATCTGCCAACGGACAATCGTATGCGTCTCGCCGTCAATTACCACGGTCCCGGCGGAACCTACAAGCAGACGAGCTTTGCCGAGCTGATCGGGGGCACCCTACCGACGGACACATTCAACGATAAACTGGTGCTGGTCGGGCTGGCGCCGTCTGCGGCGGGCGGTGCTTTCGTTACGCCCTATGATCCCGCAATGTCGGAAGTTGAATTTCTGGCGAATGTCATCGACAACATCATCCGTATGAACCCGCTGATCCGGTCGCAGCAGATTATTGTTCTCGATATTCTGCTGTTGGCGCTGATCGGTCTGTATTTTGCCCTGGCGGCGGCGGCGAAGAAGAACTGGGCCGTGTGGGTATTGGGGGCGCTGGCAACCGCAGTTGTCCTCGCCGGCAATATGCAGGCGTTCCTGTTGTTTAACCTCTGGATGGGGCTTACCTTCCCGCTGCTGGCAATGGTTTTGTGCACCGTTGTCCTGGTGATGACAAAGCGCCTTTCCGCACGGCGCCGGGTGGCGCTGGAAGCGGCGCTCCTTGCGGAAGAAACGCAGTTTGATGCCCCCTGGACATTTGACCGGGTCGCCAAGACCGGCAACAAGACTGAGGACAAGGAATACAGCCGGGATGCGGAAAGCCCGGATGAACCGGCCCCAGAAGACGAACGCGTGACCGAGCCAGAAGTTGATGACAAATCAGTGGCCATGCCGCGGTTTGAAATTCCGGAAGAGACCCCCTCTTTGACATCGGAGGAGGAGACGGAGGATACCGAACCGCAAGAACCCGTGCTGGTGAGCCCGGCCGCGCCGCAAAGCGCCAAGGCACCTGATCGGGTAACCCCGGAGAAGGTGAAGCCCGCCTTCAAACATGCAATCTCGGGCCCTAGCCCGCTTCCCGTTCCACCGCCCAGAGCCGAAAAAGCACCGGAGCCGGAGGAGAAGATTGTAGAAGCACCACCGGCGCCGACACAAAAAAGCAAAAAACCGGCGTCTCTCATTCCGGTGATGGAATCTTCTACCCGTCGCGAGAAAGCCCCCTTCGCCGGATCGCCGCAAGACCTGATTGGCCGCGGACGGGCCAATGGCCAGTTCGATGTCGCCGTGCTCTATATCAATATGGGCGGTTTTCGCAAAATGGCGCGCAGCCTCAGCCCGATGCGGGCCTCCGAGTTTATCCATGCGGTCTATCAGCTAATCGGTAAAACGGTCGCCAAACATGGCGGCTTCCTTGAGCAATTCGGGGAGGAAAACGTCATGGCGCTGTATGGCCTGCCGGAGGGAAGCCCGAAGGATGCGGAGAATTGCCTTCGCACGGCGCGGGAACTGTCGGCGGCGCTTTCGGAATGGGGCGTGAAAGAAGGGTTCTCCGCCGAAAAGGCCGTGGATTTCTGCATTTGCGCGGATTACGGCCCGGTCCGCATCCATGCGAAAGGCGAAAGTGCCGAGCAGGAAGTGAGTGTCTCGGGCTATACCATCGGCCTGGCAAGCCGACTTGAGAAAGCCGCCGCGTCAAAGGGGGCTGGCGTCATTGCGTCAGCCAAGCTGATGTCGAAAGTCGGCGAGAGCGAGGCAGAGGGCGAATTGAAAGAAGGGTTCAAGGAACAGCCGCTTCAGGATATTCCGGGCTCGGCGGAGCAGGTCGGCCTCTGGCGGGCGGAGCATCAGACCTCGTAGTCTCGGGTTACGTCTTCCCCTCAATCGAGCCATCGAACTTTTTCTCGACCCCGCCCCAGCAGGCGATGTAATCCTTTTGCAGGCTGTCATGGTTGGCCGCAAATTCCGTCACGATCTGAGGCAGACGGCTTTCGAACATGAAAGCCATCGTCTCCTCCAGCTTTTGCGGCGTCAGATCGGCCTTGCTCGCCTTGTCGAAGCCGAAGGCGTCCGGCCCGTGGGGCAGCATCATGTTATGCAGGCTTATCCCGCCCGGGACAAAGCCTTTCTCCTTGGCGTCATATTGCCCCTGAATCAGACCCATGAACTCGCTCATGATGTTGCGGTGATACCAGGGCGGGCGGAACGTATCCTCGGCAACCATCCATCGGGGCGGGAAGATGGCGAAATCAATGTTTGCGGTGCCGGGCTCGCCGGACGGGGCGGTCAGCACCGTGAAGATTGACGGGTCCGGATGGTCGAAGGAGATGGAGCCGATGGTGTTGAACTGCCGCAGGTCATATTTCACCGGCGCATAGTTTCCATGCCAGGCGACGACATCCAGCGGCGAATGGCCGATGCCTGTTTCATAGAACCGTCCGCCCCATTTCGCTATGATACGAGAGGGCGTTTCCTTGTCTTCGAAGGCTGCGACAGGGGTTTTGAAATCGCGCGGATTGGCAAGGCCATTTGCGCCGATGGGGCCCCGTTCCGGCAGGGTAAAGCGCTGTCCGTAATTTTCGCAGATATATCCGCGCGCCGCTTTATCAAGGCAAATGACGCGGAATATCATGCCCCGCGGCAAAACGCATATCTCGAGCGGTTCTATCTCAATAACGCCAAGCTCTGTTACGAGGCGAAGCCGGCCAAGCTCCGGCACCAGCAGCATCTCCCCGTCCGCATTGAAGAAACAGGAATCCTCCATGCTTTCGTTGAGCATATATATATGAGCTGCCATCCCGGCATGATCGAGGACACTTCCGGCCGTCGTTATGGTCCTGATGCCCTCAACAAAGGTGGTTTTGCTGTCCGGCAGCGGTATCGCATCCCAGCGAAACTGACCGAGTGGGGCATTGGAATAATCAGACGGAGCCGATTTCCAGAGAGGGAAGGAGACGGTGTCAAACCGCTGCATATGCTTGACCGACGGGCGTATCCGGTAGAGCCAGCTCCGGGCATTGAGGGCGTTTGGCGCGGTGAAGGCGGTGCCGGAAAACTGCTCCGCGTAGAGGCCATAAGCGCAGTTTTGCGGGCTGTTACGCCCTTCCGGCAAGGCGCCCGGCAAGGCTTCCGTTGCAAATTCATTCCCGAAGCCGGTCATATAGGTCAGGGTCATAACGGCAATCCTTGTCGATGAGATCAGGCCAGATAGTTACAAATGTAACTATCTGGCCTCGGCATATCAAGAAAGAATTTTGACCAGTCAGGGCGCCGTAAAGGCGTCAGCGTTGCCAGACGACAGGGAACAGGTCGCTGTCAAGCGGTGCGCCGGGCGGAATCATCGGGTCGCGCAGCATTTTCTGAAGGTTCGGCCGCGGATTGTAGGTCACATCATGACCGGTCCAGCGCTGGATATAGGCACGGCGGCGCACATTGGCGAGGCGATTTGGCTGCGCCCCGTGCAGGGTCAGGGCATGATGCAGGGTGCAGTCACCGGGCTCCAGTTCAAAGGAGACGATATCGTAATCATCGCGATTGCCTTCGACATCGGGGACCTCGGGCAGTTCTTCCTCGTACTTCTGATCCGGATCAAAGCTAATGGCGAGGAATTTCTTCCCCCAGCGATGGGAGCCGCGCAAATATTCGACCGCGCCGCTATCGAAAGTGACCGGATCGAGCGCCAGCCAGAGGGTCGCGACCTGATCTCCCGCAACGGGCCAGTAGGTATAATCCTGGTGCCACGGCGTCGGGGTCGATGTATCCGGCTCTTTCACCAGAATCTGGTCAAACAGCAAATTGACCTTTTTCGCCTTGAGGACGGAGGCGGCAATTTCCGCCGCCGGGGAATTGAACACGGCGTCCTTGAAGCCGTCAAGATGATGGCAGACAAAGGTGTCGCCAAAGAAAAAGCCGCTCGCGCCCTTGGCATCGATGCTCTTGACCATGCCCGATGGTGCCGCGATATCCTCGTCAATCAGATCGCGCAGCCGTTCCACCCAGTCGGCATCGAAAAAGCCGCGAAGGCAGACAACGCCATCTTCCTGAAAAGTCCTGATTTCCTCGTCGGTTACCTGACGTATCGGTTTATTGTTCATTTTTCCGCCTCGGAGTTGTTTATGCGCGCCCGTTGCCTTTAATATATACAGCAAATCATGAGGAAATGAAATGACGCCAGCCGAGCCGCTTCGCTCTCCCGCAGAAACCTGGTTCCAGAGGACGGTTCTGTGGCCGGAGGAAACCATTCTATGGACGGGCCGGCCGGATATCTTTCGTTCTCTCTTCTTCAATTTCTGGTTCTGTATTATCGGCGCTTTTCTGGCGGTTTTCCTCGTGATGCTATGGCTTGCCTCCAGCGAGACAGGGGATGTAAGACTGCCGGAAATTCTGCTGGTGCTGGGCACTTTATGGCTCCTGTTGAGTCCTTTCCGCTATGGCTGGCGGGCCTATCATACGGCCTATTTCGTCACGGATCAGCGGGTTGTCATCCTGCGCAAGGGCCTGTTCCGCGTTCATGAAACCGTGTTTTTCCCGGATGACATCACGGATTTTCACGTCAAGAGGCGGGCCGGAAACCGGGGGGATATCCGCCTCCGTCTCAGCAAGGCGAAAGCCCCCAATCCCTATCAGGAAGACAAGGAAAAATGGGTGAGCGGACGGACGGGGACTATCTCCGCCTGGTCCGGCTCATCGCCTTTTGTGATGTATAACGACGGGATCTGGGGCGCGGAAAATATCTCGACCGCGGCCGACGCGCTTAAAAAGCTCACGGCCTCGTCGGCGAAATAGCGTTTATGAACCCAGCCGTTCCCGCAGTTCCGTTTTCAGAACCTTGCCGTAATTATTCTTGGGCAGCTCTTCGACGAAGAAATATTCCTTTGGCCGTTTGAAGCGGGCGATATGCTCAATGCAATGACGGTCCAGTTCTTCCGGCGTCACGGCGCCACCTTCGCGAACAACGACGAAGGCAACGACCTCTTCCCCCCAGTCCGGATGCGGCCGGCCGACGATGGAGATTTCATCAACCTCGGGATGGGTGAGCAGGGCCTCCTCGATCTCGCGGGGATAAATATTGGTGCCACCGGAGATGATCATGTCTTTGGACCGGTCTTTAAGGGTCAGGTAGCCCTCTTCATCGAAACAGCCCATATCGCCCGTATGCAGCCAGCCGCCCCGGAGCGTCTCCGCCGTTGCCTCCGGGTTTTTCCAGTAGCCGCGCATGACAACATCTCCGCGTACCACCACCTCGCCGATTTCACCGACGGGAAGCGGGGTGTCCCCGGAATCGACAACCTTTACCTCGACATCCGTGCGCTCGGTACCGACAGAGGCAAGAATCTCGCTCCGCCTCGGGTGGGCTTCGTCCCGGATCATGTCCATGGAAAGACCGGTAATGGTCATCGGGGATTCCCCCTGCCCGTAGATCTGGACAAATCGCGGACCAATCGCGTCAATGGCGCGGCGGATATCCGCTTCATACATCGGGCCGCCACCATAGACGATAACCTTGAGATTGCTGATGTCCGCATCTTTGAGCGCCGGGCTGGCAATCAACCGGTGAACCATGGTCGGGGCAAAGAAAAAGCAGGAATTCGGATAATGGGCAATTAACTCAAGCGTTTCGGCCGGATCGAACCCGCCGCTTTCCGGCGTTACCTGAATGCCGCCCTTGGCGATCAGCGGCAGGCCATAAATCCCCGATCCGTGGGTCTGCGGGGCCGCATGGATAACCGCGTCTCCCGGCGTCAGCGCCGTCACATCGGCAAAATAGCTGAGGACGGAGACCAGCAGGTTACGATGGCTCAGCATGGCGCCCTTCGGCTTGCCCGTCGTGCCGGAGGTATAGAAGAGCCATGCCAGATCGTCGGGTGCCGCCTCCTGCAATGGAAACGGGGCTTCTTTTTTTAGCGCCTGATATGCCTCCTCATGGACGGAGATTACGGCATCCAGCATGGGAAGTTCTTCTGTGATCGGCTGTAGCTGATCGGTAAGCTCCGCCGTTGCGAAGGCGAGGCGGCTCTCGGAGTTTTCCAGAATATAGCGGAACTCATTGATATGCAGCTTGGCGTTGACCGGCACCGCGACAAGCCCGGCCTGCCAGACGGCAAAGAGGGCAATCCAGTATTCCGGATGGTTCTTCATGATCAGCGCCACACGATCCCCGGCGTCAAGGCCGAGTTTCCCGCGAAGCGCCCCGGCGAGCCCGGCCGCCTGCTCCGCATAGTCACGGTAGGTGGCGACAATGTCCTTGCCATAGGCGAGGGCCGGCAAATCCGGATAGGTTTCCGCCGTTCTGGCGAGCAGCCTTGCGATATTCATCTTGTCACTCCGCGGGGGTCGAACGCGCCCCTTCTTGTTGTTCTATTGGTTGACGACAGGAGAGATACCAGAGCAGGCCTAGTCCGGGAAGGGCCGCCGCCGTGGTGATCAGGAAAAACTCGACCCAGCCGACCTGCTCCACCAGCCACCCGGCCGGCGAGACCAGCACAGTGCGCGCCACCGCCATCAGGGAGGTGAGGAGGGCATATTGCGTTGCCGTATAGGCAACATTGCAGAGGCTGGAAAGATAGGCGACGAAGACGGCGGTGCCCATGCCGCTCGCGACATTCTCAAGGCCAATGGTAAGGGCGAGGAAGCCGAGGTCAGGCCCGATAACGGCCAGAGCCGCAAACATCAGGTTAGAGGCCATTTGCAGAAGTCCGCTGATCCAGAGCGCACGATACATTGTCGTTGCCGCCAGCAGCCAGCCCCCCAGAAACAACCCGCCGAATATCGCAACAGTCCCGAGGGTTTTGACGATTTCGGCGATATCGATCAGCGAAAAGCCGGTTTGCAGGTAGAATGGGTTCGACATGGCGCCCGCAAGACTGTCCCCGAATTTATACAGGACCGTGAACAGCAGGATGATCAGCCAATCCGGCTTCTGCATGAAATTGAGAAAGGGATCGATGACCGATGTTTTCAGCCAGTCGAGATAGGCGTTGTCCGGCGCGTCGCCTTCCTCCGGCTCCAGCTGTGTTTCATCGACGTCGGGCTCCCGGGTCAGCAGGACCGTTATGGTTCCGATCAGGATATAGGCCGCCATCACCATATAGCTGATCGTCCAGCCGAAGAAATCGGCGATGACGAAGCTGGAAAATCCGGTCAGCCACATGGCGACGCGATAGCCGTAAACATAGGTTGCGGCCCCGGCGGCCATGTTTTTTTCATCGCAAATCTCGATGCGGAAGGCATCGACGATGATGTCGTAGGATGCGGACGCAAAAGCCACGATCAGCGCGGCAATGGCGACATGCAGCAGATTACCCTTCGGATCGCTGAAGGCAAGGACAAGCGTTGCCGTGATCAGGAACGCCTGCAGCAGCAAAAGCCAGCTGCGCCGCCGGCCGAATAAAGGGGTGAGAACGGGAAGCCGGATATTATCGATCAGCGGGGCCCAGAGGAATTTCAGCGTATAGGGAAGCCCGACAAGCGTGAACAATCCGATGGAGGTCAGGTCAACCTGTTCCTGCGTGAGCCAGGCCTGAAGAATACTCGCCGTCAGCAGCAGGGGAACACCGGAGGAAAACCCGAGCAGGGTTATGCTCAGGATGCGTTTGTCGCGATAAACGGACAGAGCGGAAATCCAGCCGGTCATAATACGCTTTCCAATAGTTTACTAAAACAGAAGCTTGTTACACTTTCAGGCAGAATCCATCACCTGTTACTCACCATTTCGGATGGTTTCCTTGGCCTTCTGAAGGTCATCCGTTGTCCGGACCAGACGTTCCGCCAGAACGCGCATCATTTCCACCGCCATTTCCGGGAACTCGGTCACCATGCGGAAGAAGACATCCTTGGTAATTTTCAAGGTCACCAGCTCGGTGTTCGCCTTGATTGTCGCCGTTCTCGGCACGTCGATCAGGATGGCGATTTCACCAACCACATCGTTTTTTCCAAGACTGGCAACGGTCAGGGGGCCGGAATGAGTCTCGACAATCACATCGGCCTCCCCGGCCATGATGAAGTAGGCGGCATCTCCGTTGTCTCCCTGTTTGCAGACGATGTCATCCGGCTGAAACGTCAACCGTTCGGAAGTGAAGGCCAGCAGTTTGATCTTGGATGGCTCGATTTTCGCGAACAGAGGTATCTGCCGGAGGATCTCAACTTCTTCTTTCAAACTCACCGATTCTCTCCTTCTGTTTCTAGGATGCCGACAGCAGTTCTTTATACAGGGAGCTGTCCCGCTTCAGCTTTTCCGGCGTACCCTGATCCGCAACCCTACCTCCCCGCATTATAAGTACATGATCGAATTCGCCCGTTTTATCCGCGTGATCAAGTGACCAGATCAGGCCGCGTCCCTCGAATTCATCAAGGATATTTTTCATCAGCCGCGTTTGTGTCGCGAGGTCGAAGCCGGATGTTGCCTGATTAAGGATAAGGACATCGGGTTTCTTGATGATCGCACGGGCAATGCAGAGTTTCTGGCGCTGTGTTGCATTCAGCCGGGCCCCTGCGGTTCCGACGGTGAAATTGAGGCCGACCGCGATAATCGTGCTTCTGAGGGACAATTCCTCAACGACCTCCGCCAGGGACGCGCCGATTTTCTCTGCGGCCTGCGCGAATCCGAAGGCAATTTTGCCAAACAGGATGTTATCTTGCAAATTCGTCGCCGGATTGTAGGCGTCGGCATCGAAGAAGGCCACGCTGTCTTTTAAGGATTCGGGCAATTCCTCGGCGAAGCGGTGCCGGGCCTCAACTATCTTGGCCTGGATATCGTCGGTCAGAACCCCCAGACGATGACGGGCGGAAATAACCTTGAAGGGCAGCGACATGAAGCGCAGGCGGTCTTCCTCACGAAGATTATTCAGCTGATCAGAGCTGATGCGGCTGATCATGGACTGATACTCCGGCAGGTCCTCGGAAGAGATAAAGCCATAGAGCTGGAAAAACTCGTGATCCGGCGGCAGGTCCGCAAACAGCTCGATCATCAGCGTGGCAACCTGATACCCCATCTTGAGGAAGGTCTCTGTCAGGTCCGCTTCTTCGATGATTTTAAGCACGTAGGAATTCTCGGCCATGCGATTGAGGTCAAAATTGTCACCGACCGGTGTTCCGAACAGCAGGTTCTCCGCCACAGAGGCGTTGGTATTGAACTTATCCTGCTCGAAAGCTTCAATCATGTTCTTCAGGCTGGTGTCGGCCTCTATTTTCTCGAAAAATCGGTGGCGCGCGGTCAATACCAGATCGGCCGTTTCCGGCGCCGCTTCGGGATCAATCGTACTTCTGAGACCAAGCCGATAAACGTCTTCGCTCAAATCCACCATTTCAAGCACTTCCAGGGCGCGGGCGTTCAATCCGTCTCTGCCATCGACCCCGGCAAGGCTGTAGTCATGCCAGTCCGCCTCGATGTCATCGCTTGAATTTCCGGTCAAGCCCGCATTGGTAATATATGCTTTGCGCATAGCTTCCGCTTCTCCGGAATAGGTTTTTTCATGCAGAGGACGGTGCTTGAGCCCATAGAAAAGATTCTCACCGAGGGTCGAGTTAAAAACATATCCATGCTGCCCGACATAGGAAATCCTGCGCCCGACAATGGCTTCTGGAGCGGTAATCAGATTGACCTCTCCCGCCATCAGCCGTCCGCGATCCGGATCGAGCAGCCGGGCGAGAATATGGGTGAGGGCTTCACGGCCGGAACCGGGCGGGCCGATAATCGCCAGCCGCTCATTAAGCTTGAAGCGGGTGCTCAGCCCCTCGATGATTCTGGTGCCGGTATCATCGGACAACTCAAGATTGCTGGCGACCAGCTCACCGGTGAGGTTGGGGATTTCATCGGGCTCAACCAGCTGGTTTTCCGCATCGCGCATCCCGGCGGGCTCGAATTGCTCGACAACCTGTTCATATTTGATGCGGGCATCTTCGCGGCGCTGGTAATAGGCTAGCAGCTCTTTCCAGGGGGCGGCCATTTCCTTGTGTGCCCCGATTGCCGCGACAAGCGTACCAACCTCCAGCGAGCCGTTGATGACCATGGTGCCGCCGATTGCATAGAAGAAGAACGGGCCGAGCTGCTGGATAAAATTGTTCAGGAACTTGATAATGAACTTCAGCAGATAGATGCGATAGCGGACGGTGTATATCTTGTCGAGCTGATTGGAGAATATGGCCCGCATGAAACCGGAGCCGTCATTGGCATGTACTTCCTGCACGCCGCTGACGGCCTCACCAAGCTGATCCGACAGCACACGCACCAGCCGCACCCGTTGCTTGCCGAGCAAATTGACCTTCTTTTGCAGCTTCGGAATGAAATAGGCCTGCAGCGGATAAAGCGCAATGGCCGCCACCGCCATCATCCAGTTCTGGACCACCAGGAAGCTGACGATAACCAGGAGATAACCGCCCTGAAAAATCGGCAGGGCAAAGGCCTCGCCGATAAAACCGCCGAGCGGCTCCACTTCGGAGGTGATCATCGGGATAATCTCACCGGGGCTCTTCTTCCTGAAGGTCGGCATGGGAAAGCGCAGCACGCGGCAGTAAAGCTCATACCGCAGGCGCCGGAGCATTTGTTCGCCCGAAATTCCCTGATACACATTGATGATGTATTTGAAGGTCTGGTTGACGATGACCATCAGCAGGAAAATACCGACCATCAGATAAAGATAGGCGATCTGGTCAAATTCGAACCCGAAATACTCAACCGGGAATGCAATATCATTCGCCTGAATGGCTTCGTTAATGATCAGCTTTGGCAGTTCGAGATAATAATACAGAAAGGGGAAGGAAAGGATCGACAACAGGGTCAGTATAATCTGCTGCTTTTTGCTGTACCGCAGAATATACTTATAAATATTATGTTCCATTGAACGCGACCTGCCCAGTTCCCAACGACCCCGCATCAAGCCGGGGTCCAGCGCCGGGCTAGTTTTTCACAGTTTCATCCTCCGCCGCAAGGAGGAAATTTCCGGAGCAGCGCATCGAATGTTCATGGACCTGCCATTGACGGTTGATATTTGCCGTTTCTGCCCTTAACAAGGACTTTGAGCCAATTCCGAGCCGGAGCGCCATGTCCATTTCGCCGAAAGAGTCCCCTCAAGTAGTTGTGGTGCTGAAAGGCTATCCCCGCCTGTCGGAAACCTTTATTGCGCAGGAATTGCTCGCCCTTGAGCGGCGCGGGTTGAATTTGTCGCTGGTATCGCTCCGCCATCCTACGGATAAGTCAACCCATCCGGTGCATCAGGAAATTTCCGCCGCCGTCAATTATCTGCCGGAATATCTATATCAGGAGCCATGGCGCGTTCTGAAAGCCTGGTGGAAGGTGCGGTATCGTCCGGGGTATCGGGCGGCGCGGGACGTCTGGCTCAAGGATCTGCGCCGGGACCTTACGCCGAACCGCGTCCGACGTTTCGGTCAGGCGCTTGTGCTCGCGGTGGAAATGCCGGAAGGCGCAACGACGATTTATGCCCATTTCCTGCATACTCCGGCGTCCGTCGCGCGCTATGCCAGCATGATCGCGGAGCTGGGCTGGAGTTGCTCCGCCCATGCGAAGGATATCTGGACAACACCCGAATGGGAACTCCGCGAAAAGCTGGCTGATCTCGACTGGCTCGTGACCTGTACGTCCGTTAATACGTCGTATCTCAAGGAGTTATCGGCAGATAGCGCCAAGGTGGAGTTAATGTATCACGGGCTGGACCTCGTCCGGTTTCCCGAATATGCCAATCGGTCGTATGACCGAAATGGGAAAAATGCGGGCGAGCCGGTGGAGATTCTCTCGGTTGGTCGTGCTGTGGCCAAGAAAGGCTATGATGATCTTCTAAAGGCGCTGGCGGACCTTCCCCGGGAGATGAACTGGCGCTTTATCCATATTGGTGGTGGCCCGCTCCTTGACGATTTGAAGGCCCTCGCAGACAAGCTCGGGATTGCGGGCCGGATGGACTGGCGGGGGGCCTTGCCGCAGCGTGACGTACTCGCCGCGTTGCAATCGGCGGATATTTTCGTGCTGGCCAGCCGTATCGCCGACAATGGCGACCGGGATGGCCTCCCCAACGTCCTGATGGAGGCGCAAAGTCAGAAGCTGCCTGTCGTCGCGACAAATGTCTCCGCGATACCGGAGCTGGTCATTGACGGGGAGACCGGGTTGCTTGTGCCGGAGCGGGACCCGGCGGCAATGACGGCGGCTTTGGCGCGGCTTTGTGCCGATCCGGCCTTGCGCGAACAGTTCGCGGAAAACGGCAACAAAAGATTACGGGAGCTGTTCGATTCAAACGGATGGATCGGGAAACTGTCTGAGAAATTGCAGGTTCCGTCCGTTGCGACCGGAAGCGGGCGCAAGACATGAAGCTCGCCTTCTATGCGCCCATGAAATCGCCGGATCATCCGGTTCCCTCCGGTGATCGGCGGATGGGACGGCTGCTCTGGACGGCGCTGGAACAGACGGGATTTGCGATGGAACTCGCCTCGGACCTGCGCAGTTTTGATGGCAAGGGGGATGCTGAGTTCCAGCGACTGAAAAAGGCGGAGGGGGCCGAGGAAGCCGCCAGGCTGATCGAAAAATGGCGATCCCGGCCGGAAGAGGCGCCGGATGGCTGGTTCACCTATCATCTCTACCACAAGGCCCCGGACTGGATCGGCCCGGCGGTCTGCCGCGCGCTACAGATTCCCTATTTCGTGGCAGAGGCGAGCCATGCGCCGAAACGTGCAAGCGGTAACTGGCAGATGGGGTATGAGGCCGCAGCCGAGGCAATAAGCTCTGCGCGTGTCGTTTTTCATATGACAGCCCTCGACGGCGCCTGCCTGAAACCGTTGGTTTCTCCTGAAAACAGGCTTGTTCTGCTGCCGCCCTTTCTGGATATCGAGCGTTTTCGGGAAAAGGCGATTTCCGTCAATATTGTTGATGCGCTGGTGACGGCGGGCGGGCGGCAGGATGCCAAAACCCTTCTCGCCGTGGCGATGATGCGCGGCGGCGATAAGATGATGTCCTATCAACAGCTTGGGCAGGCGCTGTCTTTGGTGACGGAGACCGGATGGCAACTCCTTGTTATTGGTGACGGGGAAAGGCGGCGCGAAGTAGAGGCGGCACTCGCTCCGATCGGCGACCGGGTCATATACCTTGGCGTCATGACGCCGGAAGAATTGCCGGCTTGGTATGAGTTTGCGGATATCTACACTTGGCCCGCTCATGGCGAGGCCTATGGCATGGCGTTTCTTGAGGCGGAAGGCTTTGGCCTTCCTGTCGTTGCCGGTAACATACGGGGGGTGCCGGATGTCGTCCGCAACGGGGAAACCGGGATACTGACGGCGGAAGGCGACGCGCCCGCGTTCGCCCGTGCGGTGGATGAATTACTCCAAAATGACGCATTGCGGCTTTCCATGGGGAGACGGGCGCGGACATTTGTCGAGACGGAGAGGACGTTGTCTGCTGCGGCGGATATTCTCAAAAAGGCGATTGAAGGGGCGATGTAATGGTCAAGCTGATGGTGATCCGGCATGGCAAGACGGACTGGAACCTGAACAAGAAAATTCAGGGCCGGACAGACATTGCCTTGAGTCCGCTCGGGCGGGAAGAGCTCGTTGGGCGGCGTGTGCCCGGGGAATTTTCCGGGTTCGGCTGGGTTTCAAGCCCGCTTAAAAGAACACGGGAAACGGCCGAACTGCTGGGGGCGACAGACTTGAAATTGGAACCCGCGCTCGTCGAGATGAGCTGGGGGGACTGGGAAGGGCAGACACTTGTGGGCCTTCGCGAAAAATATGGCGACGAGTTCCGATATAACGAGGCTCGGGGCCTGCAAATGACGCCGCCCGGCGGGGAAAGCCCGGCGGATGTTGTTGAACGTCTTCGTCCGTGGCTTAAAAGCCTCAAGGCGGATACGGTCGCCGTGACCCACAAGGGCGTGATCCGGGCGCTCAAATCCCTCGCCTATAACTGGGACATGACCGACAAGGCCCCTGTCAGTTTCGACTGGGCGACGGGCCATCTTTTTGAAGTGAGCGAGAGCGGAGATATCCGCCCGCTCCGCATTAATATCAGTATGGAAGACGCATGACAGAGCAATCAAATCCGCTGAAAATCCTGTTCTATGTCCAGCATCTGCTTGGCATCGGACATCTGAAGCGGACGGCGACGCTGGCCCGCAACATGATGCAGGCGGGCTTTGATGTGACAGTCGTTTCCGGCGGCCATGAAATTGATGTCGATCTGGGCGGTGCGAGGCTGATCCAGCTTCCGGCGACGCGCGCGACGGATCTTTACTTCAAGGTGCTGGTCGATGAAGAGGGCCAGCAGATTGATGATGCATGGCGGCAGAAGCGGGCGGACAGGCTGCTCGATATCTATCATGAGCATAAACCCGATATGCTGATCACCGAGCTGTTTCCTTTTGGTCGGCGGCAGATGCGGTTTGAACTCCTCCCCATGCTGGAGGCGGCGAGCACGGACAGCCCGCGCCCGCTCATCATCTCCTCCGTCCGGGATATCCTTGTGGCACAGAAGAAGCCGGGCCGGAATGACGAGATGCTGGGTCTGGTGGAGACCTATTTTGATTATGTGATGGTCCATGGCGACCCAGAACTCATCTCCCTCGATAAGACGTTCCCCCATACGGCGCGGATCAGGGACAAGATCTTCTATACCGGCTATGTGGTTGATCATACGGGCGTCAAGGGCGGCCCGGAGGCGCCGGGCGCAGGCGAAGTGATTGTCTCCAGCGGCGGCGGTGCGGTCGGCACAAATCTTCTGAAAACGGCGATGGAGGCGCGGGCAATGACCACCGCCAGCGACCTCACATGGCGGGTAATGGTCGGCGTGACGGTTGAAGCGGAAATCTTCGATGAACTCACCGCCATGGCGCCGGACGGCGTGATTGTCGAGCGGGCGCGGCCCGATTTCACCACGCTTTTGATGAACTCTGCGCTATCTATAAGTCAGGGAGGCTACAACACGGTGATGGAGACCCTCCATGCCAAATGCCGCGCGGTCATTGTGCCGTATGCGGGCGGGCTGGAGACGGAACAGACCCTGCGGGCCCGGTTGCTGGCCGAAAAAGGCGTGCTCCAGATTGCCGATGAGGACGGACTTACGCCTGAAACTCTGGCTGCAAAGGCGGATATGGCCCTGAATGGTCCGCCGGCGCGCGCTGAAATTGATGTGAATGGCGCGGCGAAAACGATAGAATTGCTGAAAAAATGGACAGATAAGGACAGATGAGCGATTGGGACAGCCTGAAAAGGGAACTCGACCTCTGGCAAGCGGAAGGGCGGGTTGCGACCTTCTGGTGGCGCGATGATGACGCCGCCCGGCTTACGCCTGCGCTCGACCGGCTCCTGCATCTGAAGGAGCATTTCGATCTTCCCCTCTCTCTTGCCGTCATTCCGGCGGATGTGGATGCGGAGCTTGTCAATATTCTCGAACATTGCACGATCCTCCAGCACGGGTTTGCCCATGAGAATTTTTCCGCCACGGGGGAAAAGAAATCGGAATTCCCGGAAAGCCGCTCCGCTGAGGAGGGGAAAACGGCCCTCACGCAGGGAAAAGACACGCTTGCGCGGATATTCACCGATCAGTTTGTGCCCATAATGGTGCCACCATGGAACCGGATCGCGGACAACCATCTTGGTGTGCTGACCAACCTCGGCTTTGTCGGAATCTCCCGCTACAAGCCGCGTAAAAGGGAACTGGTCCGCCCGATGCTGGCCGAGATCAATACGCATATCGACCCCATAAACTGGCAGGGTGACCGGAGCATACTGCCGGAGGCGGACGTTCTGGAAATGGTCACCGGACATCTGGCGTCACGACGTCAGGGAACGGTCGATCCAATGGAGCCGACCGGTCTGCTCACCCACCATCTTGTGCATGATGAGGAAATCTGGGCGGCGCTTTATAAGCTGTTGTCGGTGCTGACGGATCATCCGGCGGTACGGTTCGTCACTATTGAGGGGGCGCTGGCTCTGATTGAGGGGCTGCCGGATGCGGCGTTCCATAAGGAGGCTGTGCAGGAGCTGGAATGACGGCCGTCTTCACATACCCCTTCAAGAGCCTGCTCGGCAGTTATCAGCGCAGCTTTTTCGGCATTGTCCTGACGTTGGTTCCGCTCTTGTTGTTAAACCCGATATCTGTCATTGTTTATGTGCTGGTATTTTTGCTTTGCGCCTTTGTGGTTTATGGCCTGCGCACAGTTCTCCGGCAATTTACTCGCTTCGAGGTTGGCGGGACGGGTCTGACCATGCATGGCCCCGTCAACCGGCGGATTGAGTGGCGGGAATTGGAAGGGTTCAGCCTGAATTATTACTCGACCCGCAGAGACCGGGAAGCGGGATGGATGAATCTGAAGCTGAAGGGGGGAGGCGTTAGATTGAGCATCGATTCAACGATTGACGGATTTGAGGAGCTGGTAAGGCATGCCTTCCGCGCCGCTGTCCGGAACGGAATTATGCTGGATGCCAGTACCGGAATGAATTTGCGGGCGCTTGGCATTGCCGACCCTCAAGGTGACGGTTCATTTGCGTATGGAACGGCGGGCCGATGACGAATGTTTTGCTTGTCAGGGACCTGAAAGTCGAGTTCAGAGTTTCGGAAGGTACGATCAAGGCGGTAGAGGGGGTCAGTTTTCGCGTTCCCGACGGAAAAACGGTAGCGCTGGTAGGCGAATCCGGGTCCGGTAAGTCGGTTATCAGTCAGGCGATCATGTCGATCCTGCCCAAGCCCGCCCATATCACCAGCGGTGAAATTCTCTTTTTCGATCCCGAAAAGCCGGGCGTTTTCTATGATATTGCGAAACTGAAACCCGACAGCAAGGAAATACGGAATATCCGGGGCGGACGGATTTCCATTATCTTTCAGGAGCCGATGACCTCGCTGTCGCCGCTTCATACCATTGGTGACCAGATATCCGAGGCATTGCACCTGCATCACAAGAAAACCAAGCAGGAAGGCATTCAGGCCACGGTGGACATGTTGCGTCTGGTCGGCTTTCCCGATCCCGATGCCGCCTTTCATACCTATCCGTTTGAACTTTCCGGGGGATTGCGCCAGCGGGCGATGATTGCCATGGCCATGATCTGCAAACCGGCCCTGCTGATTGCCGATGAACCCACGACGGCCCTCGATGTCACTATACAGGCCCAAATCCTCGACTTGATGCAGCGGCTTCAGAAGCAGCTCGGCATGGCTATTTTGCTGATCACCCACGATCTCGGCGTTGTCGCCAGCATGGCGGACGAGATCGTTGTGATGTATCATGGAAAGGTGATGGAACAGGGAACCATTGACGATATTTTCGAAGACCCGAAGCATCCGTACCTCAAGGCACTGATGCGGGCGATCCCGCGCTTTAACATGGAGCGGGGCGAGAGGTTGACGCCGATCCGCGAGATCAAACGCGATTCCAACAGCAAGTTTCTAGAGCAGGCGAACCCGCGGCCAGTCGCAACCGGAGATGAAAAGCCGATCCTGGACGTGCGCAACCTGACAAAAAGATTCACGACCCGCAAATCCTCTTTGTTCGGGGCGAAACCGGCCGGGGAGGTTCTGGCGGTCGATAATGTCAGCTTCTTCATCAAGCCGGGGGAATGCCTCGGCTTGGTGGGAGAGAGCGGTTGCGGCAAGACAACCCTCTCAAAACTGATCCTGCGGGCCCTGACGGCGACGGATGGTGAGGTGACCTATAATGACCGGGGGCGCGATATTGATGTCCTCGGGCTTTCGGGCGAGGCCCTGTTCGACTACCGCAACAAGGTCCAGTTTATCTTTCAGGATCCGTTCTCGTCACTGAACCCCAGAATGACGGTTTATGATATCATTTCCGAACCGCTGATTATTCATAATATCGGCACACCGGAAGAGCGGATGGAGACGGTTCGGGAGCTGATGACGCTGGTCGGTCTTGATATCCGCTTTTTGCGGCGGTATCCGCATTCCTTCTCCGGGGGTCAGCGCCAGAGAATTGGCATTGCACGGGCGCTTGCTCTCAAGCCGGACCTGCTGATCTGCGACGAGCCTGTGTCCGCCCTCGATGTGTCCATTCAGGCGCAGATCCTCAATCTGCTGAAGGATCTGCAGGCGGAACTCGGGCTGACATATCTCTTCATTTCGCATAACCTTGCGGTGGTGGATTATATTGCGGACCGCATTGCCGTTATGTGCAAAGGGCGTCTGGTGGAAACGGCCCCGAAGGAGGCACTCTTCAAGAACCCGGTGCATCCATACACGAAGCGCTTGCTGGCGGCCGTCCCGGAACCGGACCCCAATCACCGGCTTAATTTTGCGGGCCTGGTGGAGGAGAAAGCCTCCAATCCGGAATTATGGCCCGCGCCGTTTACGGCGGATATTCATACCAGCCCGATTATGATGAATATCGGCGATGGCCATTATGTCCGGGTGCATGAGAATACGGACGTGAAGGAGTTACGACTATGAGGATAGCGTGGCGTCAAATCTGTTTAAACGGCCTGTGGATCGCCGGCGCGTCGCTGATGATGGCGAATATCGCCAAGGCGGAGGTTCCGTTTTTCAAGGCGTCTGTCAGCGCCGGCACCATGCCGCCGATGGAAGAGCGGCTGCCGAAAACACCGCTTGTCGTGACGCCGATGGAAGAGCAGACGATTGGTGAATATGGGGGAGACCTTCGCACGTTGGTCGGCGGCCCGTCTGATGTAAAGCTTATGTTTGTCAATGGGTATGCCCGCCTTGTCGGGTTTACGCCGGAGCTGGAAATCGAACCGGACATCCTTGAGGCAATGGAGGTTGAGGAAGGGCGCGTTTTCACCATGACTTTGCGCGAAGGGCATAAATGGTCCGACGGCACGCCCTTTACGTCCGAGGATTTTCGTTATTGGTGGGAGGATATCGCCCAGAATCCGAAGCTGTCTCCCGCCGGGCCACCTGCCTCCCTGTTGATCGATGGTGAATTGCCGAAAGTTGAATTTCCGGATGAGCGGACGGTGATTTATTCCTGGTCGAAGCCAAACCCCAATTTCCTCTCGGACCTTGCCGGGGCGGCCCCGTTGCTGATCTACAGGCCGGCCCATTATCTGAAAAACCATCATGAAGATCACATCGACAGATCGAAGCTGACACCGAAGCAAAAGATCATGCTTAAAAGCTGGGCAGCACAGCATAACCGTCTTGATAATCTGTATAAATTCGACAACCCCGACTTACCGACATTACAGCCATGGCGGAATACGACGGCCTCGCCCGCTACCCGATTTGTGGGCGAGCGCAATCCGTATTTCCATCGGGTCGATCCGGAGGGCCGCCAGCTACCGTATATTGATCGGCTAATTTTCACCGTGTCGGAAAACCGGCTGATTCCGGCGAAGGCGGCCTCAGGGGATGTCGATCTGCAGGCCCGCGGCCTTCGGTTGCAGGATGCCACCTTCCTGAAGGAGAATGAGGAAAGATCTCACTATGAAGTCCGGCTGTGGGAAACGGTGCGCGGATCGCACTTTGTGCTCTATCCGAACCTCAACAGTGAAGATCCGGTCTGGCGCAAACTCATGCGGGATGTCCGGTTTCGCCGCGCGCTCTCGCTTGCCATAGATCGCGAGGAAATCAACGACATTCTTTTCTTCGGGCTCGCCGTTGAAGGAAATAACGCCGTGCAGAAGATCAGCCCCTTTTACACAGAAGACCTGCGTACGAAATGGGCGACACTCGATTTTGATAAATCCAACGCGCTTCTGGATGAAATGGGTCTGACGGAACGCAATAAAGACGGTATCCGGCTGATGCCGAACGGGGAGCCGCTCGTGATCATCGTCGAAACCGCCGGTGAAGAGACCGAGCAATCGGATATTCTGGAACTGATACATGAATCCTGGGAAAAGGTGGGCGTGGAAGTCTTCACCAAACCGTCCCAGCGGGCGGTCTTCCGCAATCGCATTTTCTCCGGTGAAACGGTGATGTCGGTCTGGTCCGGTTACGAGAATGGCGTTCCCAATGCGCAGTCAAGCCCGGCAGAGCGGGCGCCGACCACCCAGACAAGCTATCAATGGCCGAAATGGGGACAGTATTTCGAGACGAAGGGCAAATCGGGCGAACCGGTCGACATGCCGGAGGCGCAACGCCTTTTTGATCTGTATGAGCAGTGGCTTGCCTCTATCGATGATGATGAAAAAGCGCAAATCTGGCGGGAAATTCTTGATATTCACGCAGAACAGCAGTTTACGATTGGCGTCATAGGCGCCATTCTCCAGCCTATTGTCGTTGCGAAAACACTCCGGAATGTGCCCAAGGAAGGGTTTTATAACTGGGACCCCGGGGCGCAGTTCGGCATGTATCATCCGGATCTGTTCTGGTTCGAGAATTAGGATATCCGTGAAGATGATAGCCCTGCAAAGAAGCGTCCCCGTTATCTCTCCGGCATGTTTTCGCGGCCCTGTTGACGGCGCCCGGCTTTTCGGCGAACAATACGAAAAACGTATAAGGCGGGGTTGATGACATTCGGGACCGCGCGGGGCAGAGTTGAATGCTAACTTATTTTGTACACAGAGTACTGATCATGATTCCCACGTTGCTGGTAATCAGTATTCTGACATTCATAATCATTCAGCTGCCGCCGGGAGACTATCTTTCCAACCATCTGGAAGAGCTGAAATCGCAGGGTGAATCTGCCTCGGCAATGGCGAAAATCGCCTTTTATCGGGAGCAGTATGCCCTTGATAAATCGCCGCTGGAACAATATGCGCGCTGGATGGGGTTCTGGCCGGGACCGGATGGATTTTCAGGCCTGCTGCAGGGGAACTGGGGGCAGTCTTTCGCCTATGACCTTCCGGTGAAGGAGGTTGTGGGGGACCGGCTCGGCCTCACCTTCCTGATCAATTTCTCGACCATCCTGTTTATTTATATCGTGGCTTTTCCGATCGGGGTTTATTCCGCCACCCGTCAGTATTCCATCGGAGATTACGGGTTTACCTTGATCGGCTATCTCGGGCTGGCGACGCCCAATTTCCTGCTCGCAATGGTGCTGCTTTACTATGCCAACGTCTATTTCGGCATTTCAATCGGCGGTCTGATGGACGATCAGTATATCAATCAACCCTGGAGCTGGGACAAGGCCGTCTCTGTGTTCAATCATATGCTGGTGCCGGTGATTGTTATCGGCACCAGTGGAACGGCCGCCATGATCCGGCGGCTCAGGGCGAATTTGCTGGATGAGCTGCAAAAGCAGTATGTGACGACGGCAAGAGCGAAGGGCGTGCCGCGCCTGAAAACGCTCGTCAAATATCCGATCCGGATGTCGCTTAATCCCTTTATCGCCGATATCGGCAATCTTCTGCCCGATGTGATCTCCGGCTCGGTGATCGTCAGTATGGTGCTAAGCCTGCCGACGGTTGGCCCGCTGCTGCTTGAGGCGCTGCAGAACCAGGATCAGTATATGGCGGGCTCGCTCCTGATGTTTCTCGCGCTTCTGACGGTTGTCGGCATGTTTATCTCCGATGTGCTGCTGGCCGTGCTGGATCCGCGCATTCGGTTGACCGGGGGGGCAACGAAATGACCGACACGTCCGGACCCAACAAGGAACCGCCCCTCGAGCATTGGTATTCGCGCGAGCCTTTTGATCCCTATTCCGTCGAGAAATTCACACCGGAGCAGGAACGTTTCTACATGGCATCGCAATGGCAGATGATGTGGTGGAAGTTCCGCCGCCACAAAATTGCGGTGATCAGCGGTGTCATTCTGCTGCTGTTCTATCTCTCGATCCTCATCTCCGAGTTTCTGGCGCCCTACGACCTGCAGACGCGGCATACGAAATATATTTTCGCGCCGCCGCAATCGATCCATCTGTTCCATGAAGGGGAGTTTGTCGGGCCGTTTGTCTATGGCTATAAACAGCGCCTTAACCGGGAAACGCTCAAACGTGAGTATGAGGTGAACATCAACAAGCCCTATCCCTTGCGGTTTTTCTGCGCTGGCGACGAATATGAATTCTGGGGAATGTTCAAAGCGAACCTGCATCTGGTCTGTCCCGATGACAAGAAGCTGGCGAGTTTTTTCTGGTTGGGGACGGACAGGCTCGGTCGGGATATCCTCTCGCGCATTATCTATGGCGCGCGGATTTCGCTCTCGATCGGCCTGATCGGCATTGCCATCAGCTTCACGCTCGGCATTATTCTGGGCGGGATTTCGGGCTATTACGGCGGCTGGATCGATAACGTCATTCAGCGGACGATCGAGCTTTTGAAATCCCTGCCGCAGCTCCCCCTTTGGCTGGCGCTATCGGCGGCGCTGCCGGTGACCTGGTCGCCGATCCTTGTCTTCTTTGGGCTGACCGTCATTCTCGGGCTGCTTGATTGGCCGGGGCTTGCCCGTGCGGTGAGATCGAAGTTCCTCTCCCTTCGGGAGGAGGATTTCTGTACCGCCGCGCAGCTGATGGGCGCCAAGCCGAAGCGGATTATCGGACGGCACCTGCTGCCTTCCTTCGCCAGCCATCTGATCGCCAGCGCCAGCCTCGCGATTCCCAGTATGATTCTGGGGGAGACGGCGCTTTCTTTCCTTGGCCTCGGCTTGCGACCGCCGATCACGTCATGGGGCGTGCTGCTGAACGAGACGACCAATATCAATGCGGTGGCGACGACGCCCTGGCTGATCTATCCGGTCCTTCCCGTGATTATTGTCGTTCTGGCGTTTAACTTCCTGGGTGATGGCCTGCGCGATGCCGCGGATCCCTATAAGTAAGTTGAGGATCAGGCACGGAAGATAGCGAGGTCGACGGTTCCCGAGACGCCGTCAACATGACGGCCTTCGCGAAGTTCCAGCCGGGTTTGCGGCGCGTAACCCTGTTCCCTGGCAAGTTCCAGCATCTCGCGGGTGGTGACACTCGTCGCCTTTTCGTCCTTTGCATGCTTGTCGAGTTTGGCGGCGAGATTGACCGGCTCTCCGATCACCGTATACTCCAGCCGACTGCTGTCGCCGACCGCGCCGAAGACGATGGGCCCGGCGGCGGATACAAAACGGACCGTCATCGGGTCTTTCCCCTCTGCTGTGCGCTCTTCTGACCATGCCGCCGCCTCTTTATCGAGGTCTTCCATGGCGCGCAGGCAGTCGGCGGCATAATGCTCTGTCGTCACCGCCGCACCGAAGGTGGCGAGAATGCCGTCGCCCAGAAACTTGTCGATGGTGCCGCCATGTTTCTGGATCACCGGCACCATGCGGGACTGATATTCGGCGAGGAGCGAGATGACCTCATTCGCGGGCTTTTCCATGGAAAGCTTTGTGAAGCCCTGCAGGTCGCAATGGAGGATTGCCGCCTGTCGCCCCTCGCCAGTACCGGGTTCGATCCAGCTTTCCGAATGGGTTATCTGCGCCGCAATTTCCGGCGAGAAGAAACGGGAGAGGTCTTCCGCGGCGGTTGCCTGGGCGACGGAGTTGATCAGAAGCCGCCGCGCCCGGACAATGACCAGTGCGAGGATAAGGGTAACGACCACAATGCTGATCACCTTGTCGAATTCCGCGCCGAGCAGGATTTTGTGAGACATGGTGAATTCCACATAATTCCGGGTAATCTGCGCCATGCCGTCCTCCAGATGGACCGCATAGCCAAGCAGGATCAGCCAGCCGATCGCCGCGGACGCCCCCGCCAGCAGGACATAGGTCGCCTCGAACCGGAGCGCGCGAAGGGCAATAAAAATAAAGACATAAAGCAGTGTCGGCGCCTTCAGATAGAAGGACGGCGGTTGCTGATACTGAATATGAAAGCTCCAGATGAGGAACATGAGAAGCGCCATGTCGGCCACCACCGAAAGGGCGATAAACCAGGCCGGGACCTTTCCCCAGTAGGCGAGCGAAAGCCGGACAAGCGTGAAGAGCCCATAAACCAGCAAGGCATAGGGAACCGGCGCGAACATGGCGTCGGCGGAGAAGGTTTTCGGCGACAGTGCGTAGAGGGTTGAAAAGGTAATGACGATGAAGACCTGTACCCAGGCGATCAGGATTTCCGACTGGATTTGCTGCCGCGCGATGGCCGCCTGGACCCGGGCGGGCAGCTTGCCGTCTATCTTGTCACCAAGGATGGTTCTCTTTATTCCCGTCCACATCCCGATCATATGCCCCTAATTTCCGCCGAAATAAAAGCACAAAACTTCATTTTCCCGTAAAACCGCGCTTTTGAAGCCAGAGGCTGGTTTCAAACGCCCCTTCAGGCAGTGGCAATTTGGCGATGACAGACTGCGCCAGGGCGTCTTTCAGGCGGGTGGAAACATAGCTGGATGAGAAAACAATCCCGTAGCCACCCCCTAAAAATAATGGCGCCGCCGCCTGCTGTTCATTATAGCCCCGCCAGTCCCACGATACGGGATAGTCGTCGGGCAGAAATATATCGTGGATATGCACATAGACGCCCGCGGGGAGGGATGGCAGGATTTCAAGGAACAATCGGTCGACATCGCTTCCCGGCATGGCGATATGGCTGCTGTCTATAAAGAGGAAATCTCCGGCGGCAAGCGCTTCAAACGGCCCCTTCCCCGCATTATGCAGGGTTTTATGGATAACCTCGATCGGGAGGGTCTCGATTGCGGCCCGCGGGGCCGGATCAATCGCGGTGAAGGCCGTTTCAAGCTGTCCATCCTTTATCGCGCGGGCCATGAAGCGGGTGGAATGCCCGGAACCAACCTCGACGATCCGCGCAGGCTTTTTCTCGCGCACCATGGCATAGGCGATGGCGGCATCCAGCCGTGGAAACCAGTCCTGTTCCCAGCGAGGCTCGGGCGGCGGTTCTTTGCCAAAAGCCGCGAATTCCGCTTCATAGGACGCGAGACCCTTGAGGAGGTCACCGAATTCCCCTTCTAAGGCGCGCATATGGGCTTCAATGGCCGGGTATGAGCCGCGTTTCGTCGCGTCAGGCAGGCTGGCCGCATAACGATAGGGGATAAAAAACCCCTCCTTTCGGAGCCCCAGAAGGGTTTTCAGTCCCATATGAAGTCGGCGGAAGTTCATGAAAATATGATCCAAAAAACAAGAGCGGGTTTATTTAACATGGCGTGTCTGGCGCTATCCGTTTATGGTCGGGTCAATTCAGAAAAGCAAAAAAGGAATATCGATTATGGGCGCATCTTTTCATATCACTGTTGAAAATACCACTCTTAGCGTGCGCCTAGATAACCCGGCCCAGCATAACAAGCTGTCGCCCGCGACAATGAAAGCCCTGCGCGAAGGATTGACAGAGAAAGCAGAAGACAAGTCCCTCCGGGTCATGGTCCTGACGGGGACCGGCAAGAGCTTCTGCGCAGGCGCAGATCTTGGTGAGCTTGGGCGCTATAATTTCGATGAAAACCCGCTGGAGCAGCTCACGGATGTCGTCGAGCGGCTTCCCTTTCCGACGATCTGTGCGCTGAATGGCGGGGTTTATGGCGGCGGGGCGGACCTCGCGCTTTCCTGCGATTTCCGGATCGGGATTACGACGATGAGTTCCTTTATTCCACCGGCCCGGATCGGTATTCACTATCCGCCTGTGGGGCTTGCGCGGGCTGTTGCCCGTCTCGGGCTCGGCCCGGCGAAGCGGTTTTTCCTCGCCTGCGAGAGAATGTCGGCGGAGGAACTGAAATCGATCGGGTTCCTGGATTATCTGGTGGAGCCGGAAGAGCTGGCAGCGCGAACCGAAGCACTGGTTCAGGATATTGGCGCCCTGGCGCCCCTCAGCCTTCGTGGCATGAAAGAAACCCTCAATGACATTGCCCGCGGGGAGTTGGATATCGCCAAGGCGCGCCGGTTCCAACGTGCCTGCCTGCAATCGGGAGATTTCACCGAGGGCAAACAGGCTCTGGCGGAAAAGCGTCCCGCGAATTTCAAAGGGGCGTAGGCGCTTGCGTTAAAGGATGAACTTGGAAAGATCCGCGTTTGTCGCCAGCTCGCCAAGGTGCTCCTTCACATAGTCCGCGTCGATATTGATCACGGAGCCACCCTTGTCGGAGGCCTGAAAGCTGATATCCTCAAGTACGCGTTCCAGCACCGTATGTAGCCGCCGCGCTCCGATATTCTCCACCGTGGCATTCACATCGGCGGAGATGGAGGCAATGGTCTCGATGGCATCGTCGCTGAAATTGAGTTGCACGTCTTCCGTGTTCAATAGCGCAATATACTGCTTGATCAGGCTGGCTTCCGGCTCGGTCAGGATGCGCTTGAAATCATCCTTGGTAAGTGCTTTGAGCTCAACCCGGATCGGCAATCGGCCCTGAAGCTCCGGCAGCAGGTCGGAGGGTTTTGCAATATGGAAGGCACCGGAGGCGATGAACAGGATATGGTCGGTCCGCACGGTGCCGTATTTTGTGCTGACCATTGTCCCTTCAATCAGCGGCAGCAGATCGCGCTGCACGCCTTCCCGGCTCACATCCGCGCCCTGGCGATCGCTCCGCGCGCAGATCTTGTCGATCTCATCAAGAAAGACAATGCCATTGTTTTCCACCAGCTTGATGGCCTCGCGAACCACGGCGTCTTCATCGAGGAGCTTGTCGCTTTCCTCGTTGATCAGCACTTTATAGCTGTCCTTGACCTTCATTTTGCGGGGCTTTGTGCGGGTGCCGCCAAGCTTGCCGAGCATGTCATTGAGATTGAGCATACCCATCTGCGCCCCGGGCATGCCCGGAATATCAAAGGTCGGCATGCCCGCATTGCCGGTATCGATAAGCTCCAGCTCGACTTCTTTCTCGTCAAGCTCGCCCTCGCGCAGCATCTTGCGGAATTTCTGCCGTGTATCGGGAGAGGCCTTCGCTCCGACCAAAGCGTCCAGAACCCGCTCTTCTGCGGCCAATTCGGCCTTGGCGATCACCTGCTGGCGCTGGTCTTCGCGGACCATTGAGAGCGCGATTTCCATCAGGTCACGGACAATCTGCTCCACATCGCGGCCGACATAGCCAACTTCCGTGAATTTTGTCGCCTCTACTTTCAGAAACGGTGCATGAGCGAGTTTTGCCAGCCTGCGGGAAATTTCCGTCTTGCCGATACCGGTCGGGCCGATCATCAGGATATTCTTGGGCAGAACTTCTTCGCGCAGCTCTTCAGAAAGCTGCTGGCGACGCCAGCGGTTCCGGAGCGCAATGGCAACAGATTTCTTGGCGTCTGCCTGACCGATAATGTGACGGTCTAGCTCATAGACAATTTCACGAGGTGATAAATTAGTCATTCTTACCGATACTTTCGATGGTAACGCTTTCGTTGGTGTAGACGCAAATCTGCGCGGCAATGGCCATTGCCTTCCGGGCGATATCCTCGGCCTCCATATCATCGCGGTCGATGAGCGCGCGGGCAGCGGACAGGGCATAGTTCCCGCCGGAGCCGATTGCGATAATGCCGTCTTCCGGCTCCAGCACGTCGCCGGTACCCGTGAGGATAAGGGAAACTTCCTCATTGGCGACGGCCATCATCGCCTCCAGCCGGCGAAGATATTTGTCCGTGCGCCAGTCTTTTGCTAGTTCCACACAGGCGCGGGTGAGATTGCCCGGATGCTTTTCAAGCTTTCCTTCCAGCCGTTCAAACAGGGTAAAGGCGTCTGCGGTTGCGCCGGCAAAACCGACAATCACGTCATTGTCTGTGCCGATACGGCGGACCTTGCGGGCATTGGACTTGATAACCGTCTGGCCGAGGGACACCTGACCGTCACCCGCAACGACGACGACACCGTTTTTGCGCACGGACAGGATGGTTGTACCGTGCCAGCTTTCGATTTTTTCGGACATTTTGGCTCTTTGTTGTTGGACTTGCCCTGACGATGTAACCATTTTGGCGCACGGGTCAAGGTGCAATGGGCCTTATCCCTGATGATCCTTGTATTTTTGCGGCTCTATCCGTTCACAATTTATCAAGCGACCCGTCATTAGCGCAAAGAGATTGTCAAGACAGGAGCGATAAATGTCGGATGCGGGTGAAACTCAGACAACAGGTGATGAAAAGGCCTCAAATCTTCGGGCCATATTCGAGATATTGAGCTATATCCATGTGGACGCACAGCGGGACAACTATACCGAATTGGCGGACCGCATTGATTTTGCGCTTAACCTGGCCGAAAGGATGATCAAAAGCAACGATAGCCCTGCTGCCTCAAAACCGGGACAGCCTGAGGAACAGACGGCGCCAGCCCCGGTCGTCCCCGGCCCGGCGGCAGATGGAGCCCAGTGACAGCATATTTTGTTGCCCTCCATGCTCTAAGGCTTGGTTTTCTGCGTTGTTCCTGCTATATCCTCGCCTGGATCAAAAGCGGTAAAGTGCCAGGCCGGAAGGATATTTCATGCGTGTAGGAGCGGTTAAACGGAAGACGAAAGAGACCGATATCGAGGTTGAGATCAATCTCGACGGTTCCGGCACATATGATGTCGAGACAGGTATCGGTTTTCTGGATCACATGATGGAGCAGCTGTCCCGTCATAGCCTGATGGACCTGAAAGTGCGTGCCAAGGGCGATCTGCATATCGATTTTCACCACACCACCGAAGACACCGGCATTGCCATAGGCGAGGCCTTTGCCAAGGCGCTTGGCGATCTCAAGGGTATCCGGCGATATGCGTCTGCCCATATCCCGATGGATGAAACCTTGACCCGGGTCGCGCTGGATATTTCCAATCGTCCCTATCTCATCTGGAAAGTGGAATTCAGCCGTGACAAGCTCGGTGAGATGGACACCGAGCTGTTCAAGGAGTGGTTTCAGGCCTTCGCCCAGGCGGCAGGCATCACGCTTCATGTAGAAAATATCTATGGAACGAACAACCATCATATCGTGGAAAGCTGCTTCAAGGCTCTGGCGCGGTCATTGCGGGACGCAATCGAAATTGACCCACGCCGTGCCGATGCGGTGCCATCCACCAAGGGAGTGCTGGGTGGAAGTCTGTAAGTTCGGCGTGCCTTTTCCGCAGGCGGAGTAATTATTGCAATTATGGAAACTGTTATCATTGATTATGGCTCGGGCAACCTTCGGTCGGCCGCGAAAGCATTTGAGCGGTGCTGCCGGGAAGCCGGACTTGCGATGTCGATCAATGTCACCAATCGCCCTGATGAGGTCGCTACGGCGGATCATGTTGTCCTTCCTGGTGTTGGGGCGTTTCGGGCCTGCAAGAACGGATTGATGGCCGTTGATGGCATGGTGGATGCGCTGACGGAAGCGGTTATTGAAAAAGGCCGCCCCTTTCTCGGCATATGCGTTGGCATGCAGCTGATGGCGAGCCGAGGCCTGGAGCATGGCACGGCTGAAGGGCTTGGCTGGATTGCCGGTGATGTTGTAAAACTGACGCCGGATGATCCGGAACTGAAAATCCCGCATATGGGATGGAATGATCTGGACGTGAAGCAACCCCACCCGCTTTTTGACGGCATTACGACGGGGCAGCATGCCTATTTCGTCCATAGCTATCAATTGGCGGCGGCGGACCCGGCGCATGTTCTGGCGACAGTTGACTATGGCGGTCCCATAACCGCGGTTATCGGCCGCGACAATATGGTCGGTACTCAGTTTCACCCGGAGAAAAGTCAGGTGACAGGCCTCCGGCTGATTGAAAATTTTTTGAAATGGAAGCCCTGAATGGCGGACAATGGCAGACATATTCAGCAACCGGTGATTGAGGCGGTTACCGAGTTTGATGCGGCGGACCTCGAAGATCTCTGCGAGGCTGCGGAAGAGGCAATTCTTGATGGCAACGGCTTTGGTTGGTTGTCACCTCCGCCCCGATCCGTGCAGGAGAACTTCTGGAAAGGCGTTCTGATGGTGCCGGTGCGGGAGCTTTACTGCGCCCGTTTCGAAGGACGGATTGTCGGCTCAGGACAGCTTGTAAAGCCGTTTTCGAACAATGAGGCCGGTGGTCATATCGCGCAGGTCGCCACCTTTTTTATTGCCCCCTATGCCCGCGGGTACGGGCTGGCGATCGGCCTGCTGGCAGTGCTTGAGAACAGCGCAAAGGAGCAGGGCTTCAAAATCCTTGAAGTCGACGTGCGCGAAACTCAGCTTGCGGCCATCTCCCTGCTTGAGACCAGCGGCTATGAAAAATGGGCGGTAAAAAAGAATTACGCCTGGAATGGCGAGCGGTATGTGGATGGCTACTATTATAAAAAAGAACTTGCGGAGCTCGGGAAGTGATGAATCTCTATCCTGCGATTGATTTGAAGGACGGGAACTGTGTTCGCCTGCTGCGCGGCGAGATGGATGCGGCGACGGTCTTCAACAACGATCCCGCCGATCAGGCGCGCAGCTTCAGGAACGCCGGGTTTAACCGCCTGCATCTTGTTGACCTCAACGGCGCGTTTGCCGGGAAGCCGGTCAATGCGGCCGCAGTCGAGGGCATTCTTGGCGCGACGGATGTGCCGGTTCAGCTTGGCGGCGGTATCCGCGATCTCGCGACCATTGACATGTGGCTGGAAAAAGGCCTGAGCCGCGTCATCCTCGGGACCATTGCACTTCGTGATCCATCGCTGGTAAAGGAAGCCTGCAGGATGTTCCCGGGCCATATTGCAGTCGGCATCGATGCCCGCGATGGGATGGTCGCCGTGGAAGGCTGGGCGGAAACGAGCGAAACCTCCGCCCTTGATCTTGCCCGCAAGTTCGAAGATGCCGGTGTCGAAGCGATTATCTATACGGATATTGACCGGGACGGCGCGCTTCAGGGTGTCAATGTCGAGGCTACGCGCGATCTTGCGGCCGCCATCAGCATTCCTGTCATCGCCTCGGGCGGGGTTGCCTCCATCCTGGATATCGAGAAGCTGCTGGCCGTGCAATCGAGCGGGATCGAAGGCGTCATTATTGGCCGGGCCCTCTATGACGGACGTATTGATCCGGCTGAGGCGATTGACCTTGTTCGGAGGGAAAATGCTTAAAGCCCGTATTATTCCCTGTCTCGATGTGAAGGACGGCCGCGTCGTCAAGGGCGTCAATTTCGTCGATCTGATCGATGCTGGCGATCCCGTAGAGCAGGCGCGCATTTATGATGAGCAGGGCGCGGACGAGCTGTGCTTTCTCGATATCACGGCAACATCGGACAACCGCGAGACAATATATGATGTGGTGCGCCGCACGGCGGAGCAATGCTTTATGCCGCTGACTGTCGGCGGCGGCGTGCGGCAGGTTGAGGATGTGCGAAAACTGCTGCTTGCGGGTGCGGACAAGGTTTCGATCAATAGCGCGGCGGTCAAGCGACCGGAATTCGTTCGTGAGGCAGCGGAGCAGTTTGGCAGCCAATGTATCGTGGTTGCCATAGATGCCAAGCAGACGGGGCCAGATAACTTCGAGATTTTTACCCATGGTGGCCGTGAACCAACGGGCATTGATGCCGTCGAATGGGCGAAACGGATGACGGAATATGGCGCCGGGGAAATCCTGCTGACCTCCATGGACCGGGACGGAACGCGGTCCGGCTTCAACATCCCCCTTACGCGGTCCATCGCGGATGCCATTCCTGTGCCGGTGATCGCCTCGGGCGGCGTTGGTACGCTTGATCATCTGGCGGAGGGAATCCGCGACGGGCACGCCACGGCGGTCCTTGCGGCGTCCATTTTCCATTTCGGGGAATTCACGATCAAAGAGGCAAAAGAGGCAATGTTTGAAGCCGGTATAGCGGTTCGCCGGGAAACGGAGGCAGCATGACGGATGCAAAACTGAACGGGCTGGACAAACTCTATGCGACGGTTGCGGCCCGCAAGGGCGCGGACCCGAAAAGTTCCTACACGGCGTCCCTTTACAGCAAGGGCAGCGCGAAAATAGCCCAGAAAGTCGGGGAGGAAGCCGTTGAGCTTGCCATTGCCGCCGCCCTTGAGGATCGTGAGGAAGTTATTTCAGAGAGCGCCGACCTTCTGTATCATCTGTCGGTGCTTTGGGCGAATGCGGGTATTGACCCTGCCGATGTTTATGACAGGTTATCGAAGCGCGAAGGACAGTCGGGCCTGGAAGAGAAAGCAGCCCGCAATGCGAACGGAGAGGTAGAATAATGTCGTATGATAATGACAATGTATTTGCGAAGATACTGAGAGGCGAGCTTCCCAACACGACCGTTTATGAGGATGAAAGCGTGCTCGCGTTCAATGACATCTCCCCGCGGACACCTGTTCATGTGCTGGTCATTCCGAAGCGCCCCTATATCGACATGGATGATTTTGCAGCGAACGGATCGACGGAAGAGATTGGCAATTTCTTTGCCAAGGTGGGTGAGATTGCGCGCCTCGTCGGCTTGCAGGAGGATGGCTATCGGCTGGTTGCCAATAACGGCAAGAACTCCGGTCAGCTCGTACCGCATTTCCATATCCATATCATGGGCGGACGCCCCCTCTCCGAAGACGGCATGACCGCCGCCATGTAACCGGAAGAAGGCCGGTCAGGTTTCCAGTTGGGTCAGGGTTCTGGCATCCTCGACGATATAGATGCCAAGGGGCTCAACCCGGCCTCTGATCTCGATGCTCTCCTGTCGGAGGGTGGTAAAATCTCCGTCGGCGCGCTCCGCCACCCTTTGTGAGAAGATAAGCTGGCTTGAATAGTCTTTTGTCATCGCTTCCAGCCGGCTTGCGGTATTGACCGGATCGCCGATTGCGGTGACGGAGGTGGCGCTGCCATATCCCATCTGGCCGACGATCACCTGCCCGAGATGAATGCCGATGCCGATCTTGAGCGGACTTGGCAAGTCCGAGGCAAGATTTCTGTTCATGATTTCAAGCTCTTCCGCCATCGCCCGGGCCGCATTCAGCGCCTTGCGGCTGGCGTCCTTGCTATCCTCCTCCAGACCGAAGAGCGCCATGACGCCATCCCCGATGAACTTGTCCAGATGTCCGCCGTTGGCCTCGATCGCCTCGCCCATATGCCGGAAATACTGGTTGATCACGAACACGACGTCATAGGGCAGCTTTTGCTCGGAGAATTTGGTGAAGGCCCGCAGGTCGGCAAACAGAATGGCGACCTCCCGTTCCTGTCCCTGTAGATATCCGGGCTGATTAAAGGCCTGCCGCACGGTTGCCGTCGCCGGAAGAAGCGGGATAACCGAAACATCCCCCGTTGGAATGCTCTGACAGGCGAGGCGGGTGCCGACCGGCGCCCCGACCCGCCGGAGGACAGCAACTTCTTTATCGCTTGGCGGGTTCAGGCGGTCCGATCCTTCGACAATGCGCACCCGGCAGGTGGAACAACGCCCCCGGCCGCCACAAACGGCGGCATGCGGAATATTGCCATGCTGGCTTGCCTCCAGGATCGTCAGACCGGGCGTGGCCAGCACGGTTTTCTCATCCGGATAGGAAATGACATTCACATGGCGACGACGGTAGACGATTGTCCAGTAAATCCGGCTGAGAATGAGCAGGCCGAGAGCTGCGTACATCACTATATAGCCTGCATCCCGCGTCGCGTAGGCCCAACTCACCAGATCAGGCGGCAGGTTAAGGCGGGCGAAAAACGCATCCCGCCAGTCGGCATTGGCAAACAAGACCTCGACCTCATTGGCGCCGTTTATAAAACCGCTGAGCGAGACAACCGGCAGGACCAGGGCGAGGCTGTAAAGAAGCGGAAATGCCTTTTCATACCAGGGTTTCAGCCGGAGCCAGAAATGCAGCCCCAAGCAGCCGTGAATCCAGGCAATGACCAGCGCCAGGCTTTGCAGCAATGCCTGGATCGGAGTCGCGACCCAAAGGCTGAACAGCACATATGCATAGCTGTCCTCAATGCCGTATATTTCATGCGCAACCCGGGTGCCGATAATATGCAGGACAATAAACGGCGGGATGGCGAGGCCCAATATAATCTGAAGAATGTCCCGCCCGGCGAGACGCCGATAAGCACGGTGGCGCAGCAGCTTGTGGAACACCAGCAGGATATGAAGGATGATCGCGCCGAGAAGCAGGGTTGTGCCCGGCATACTCCGCCAGATGGCGAGGAAAATGTCGCGACCCGCCTCCATCGCATTGAGCGAGATCAGGCCAAGGGCGTGATTGATAAGATGCCCGGCCAGAAACACCATCAGCACGACGCCGCTCGCCAGCCGTATCCGGTCCGACCGGAGCGAAGACCGGAGCCAATGCTGTTTCTGTTCTATGCCTTTTGCCAAATGTATTCAGGCTCCTGATTACATGTCATGCGACAGCGAGTTTTTGCGCCAAGAGTTCCTTCAGATTTACCGCAGGCCGGGCCCCGTAATGGCTGATGACTTCCGCGGCGGCCATGGCGCCAATACGCCCGCTTGTCGCGAGGTCATGGCCATTGGTAAAACCGTAGAGGAATCCCGCGGCATACAGGTCGCCGGCGCCGGTCGTATCAACCAGTTCAACATTCGTATCAGCCGGTATCGGGTGCGTTTCCGATTGGGTGACAATGATCGACCCCTTTTCACTGCGGGTCAGGCAGGCAATTTCGACCTGACCGCGAATGGCATCAAGGGCGGCATCGAAATCATCGGTTTCAAAGAGCGATTTAATCTCGTCCTCGTTGGCGAACAGGATATCCACTCCGCCGGAGATAAACTCTCTGAACTCCGCGCGGTACCGGTCGACACAAAAGCTGTCGGACAGCGTCAGGGAGACACGCTGTCCCGCGTCATGGGAAATTTCGGCGGCCTTGCGAAAGGCCTGTTTGCCGTTTTCCGGATCCCACAGATATCCTTCCATATAGGTGACTTTGGATGTCGCGATCATTTCCGGATCGATATCGTCCGGCCCAAGCTCTATGCAGGCGCCAAGATAAGTGTTCATGGTCCGGTGGGCATCTGGTGTGACCAGAATAAGGCACCGCGCCGTCGCCGCGCCGTTTGTAGATTTTTCGGTCTCGAACGTTACGCCGCTGGCCCGAATGTCATGGCTGAAAATACCGCCAAGCTGATCGTCGCGGACCTTGCCGATATAGGCGCTTTTTCCACCGAGCGAGGCGACGCCTGCAGCCGTGTTCCCGGCCGAGCCTCCTGACATCTCGATCCCTGCCGCCATCTTTGCATATAGATCCTCGGCGCGCTCCATATCGATCAGCGTCATGGCGCTTTTCGTCAGGTTTTCCGCTTTCAGAAAGGCGTCATCCGCCTTGCTGATGACATCGACAATGGCATTGCCGATACAGGTTGTGTCAAACATCCGCTCTGTCATAATATTCCTACTCGTAACTTTGGCTTGCGCGAGTATAGTCGCTGCGGCCAGCGGGGCAAGAACGCTTTCATAAGGCGCAGGTTATTTTGGGGAGACATAAATGACCGATTTGATAAGAATGACGGCAACGGAAGTTGTCGGGTTGCTGAAGTCCGGCGAAGTGACACCAAGTGAGCTTCTCGATGCCTCGGAAAAGCGGATTGCGGAGACAAATGAGGCGGTGAATGCGATCCCGACGCTGTGTTTTGATCGCGCCCGCGCCCATGCGGCCCGGCTGGAGAAAGAAAAGCCCGCCGACCGCCCCGAAATGCATCTTCACGGTCTTCCCATTGCCATCAAGGATCTGACGCCGGTCAAGGGCGTCCGTTTCACCTCGGGCTCGCCGATTTTCGCGGACCGGATCGCCGAGTTTTCGGACGTCATGGTTGAACGGCTGGAAGAGCGGGGCGGGATTGTCGTCGGCAAATCGAACACGCCGGAGTTCGGTGCCGGGGGGCAGACCTTTAATGAAGTCCTCGGGACGACGACGAACCCATGGAACACCGACCTCACACCGGCGGGGTCTTCCGGCGGTGCCGCCTCTGCCCTCGCGGCCGGTCAGGTCTGGCTCGCGCAAGGGAGCGATCTTGGCGGCAGCCTGCGCACCCCGGCCAGCTTCACCGGCATTGTCGGTCTTCGCCCGTCTCCGAAACGGGTCGCGCACGGGCCGCTTGGCTTGCCTTTCTCGACCTATCCGGTGGAAGGACCCATGGCCCGGAATGTGCCGGACACGGCCCTGTTCCTCGATATGATGTCGGGCGCGCATATTCTCGATCCCAGCAGCCTACCGGCGCCGGAAACGAGCTATGTGGATAGCCTGAAAAACATCCCGAAATTCGGCCGCGTCGCCTATAGCCCGGATCTCGGCCACTGCCCGGTTGATCCCGAGGTGGCCGACATCTGTGCCAAGGCGGCGGAGGATTTTGCGCGTTACTGCGCGGGCGTCGATGAAACCTGTCCGGACCTGCATGATGCGGAAGATATTTTCCAGACGCTGAGAGCCCAGCTTTTCATCGCCAACCATGCTCCGCTGCTGGCCCGGCATCGTGACAAGCTCAAGCCCGAGGTGATCTGGAATATCGAGAAAGGTGCAAAGCTGACGGCCGATGACATTGGCGCCGCACAGCGCGCGCAAGGTGCGCTTTATCAGCGGATTGTCGCCTTCTTCTCCGAGTATGACTTCTTGCTGGCTCCGGCGGCGATTGTCCCGGCTTATCCCCATAAGTTCCGGTACGTTGAGGAGGTGAACGGCGTCAGTTTCGATAACTATATGTCCTGGCTGGCGCTACCGGCCATGCTGACGGTGACAAATTGCCCGGTTATTTCAGTACCATGCGGCTTTACAAAAAGCGGGCTGCCTGTGGGCTTACAGATTATGGGGCCGAACGCCCGCGAAGATCGCGTGTTGCAGGCCGCCTATGCGTTTGAACGTGATCATGATTTTGCCTCAAAGGTGCCCATCGATCCGATAACACCGGCATAACCCTGTAAACTTCTTGCACCGGCGCGCGGAAAGACCTACATGAAACGGGTATTTGATCGAATAAACTGAGGGCGTATCTTGTTTTCTGCAATCAGCAAGGCCGTCGGGCAGCTTGGCGACCCGGCATTTCGTTCGGTTCTGATAAAAGCTCTCGCGTTGACTGCTGGCATCTTCATTCTGGTCGGTTTTGGCGCGGCGGAGGCATTTTCCCTCGTGCCCGAGTTTGAATATGGCTGGGTGAATACGGTTATCAGCTTCCTCGCGGGTCTCGGTTTTCTTCTCGGCGGATTTTTCCTGTTCCCTTTGGTGATCAGTGCCCTTATCGGGCTGTTTCTGGACGATATTTCCGACGCTGTGGAAAAAGAGCATTATCCCGATGACAAGCCGGGCCATGATGTCCCGCTCCTCTCCAGTATATGGGATGCGGTCAAGTTTCTGGCGCTTGTCATTGCCTGTAACATCATCGTGCTGCCGCTCTATTTCATTCCGGTGATCAATCTGTTCGTCTATTATCTGCTGAACGGCTATCTGATCTCGCGGGAATATTTCCAGATGGTGGCGATACGCCATCATGATATGGACGAAGTTACCCGTCTTCGTAAAACCAACGCCTCTGAGCTGTATCTTATGGGTGTCGTGATTGCCTTCGCCCTGACAATCCCGATCCTCAACCTTGTTGCCCCGATTATTGCAACGGCGGCGATGGTTCATCTCTACAAGAAGCGGGTTGGCAGCACCGCGAAAGGCAGGAGCCCGACAACATAATGCTGAAGTCCGTCGCTGTTTTTGCCGGTTTGTTGGTCACTTTGGCGAGTTGTGCAAAGGGCCCGGAAATCACCACCCTTCCAAAAGACGCGCAAAAACCGGCGCCGGTGACTGCGACATCCGGATCGGTTCCGGCTTCGGTGCCCTCTCCAAAAATACCGACACCGCCCGCTGTAGCCGCAAAGCCTCCGGTCGCGCTGGAGCCAACGGTTGTGGTTGGCAGGACGGATACCGAGATCAAAACCGCGTTCGGTGATCCCAATCTCCGACGGCAGGACAGCCCGGCGGAAGTCTGGCAATATCTGACGCCCGCCTGTGCGCTGCATCTTTTCTTCTATCCGGGCGCTTCCGGGGACGCGCTGGTTGTCCGCCATATTGCCATTAATGGCCGGAGCAGTGATAATTTCTCCGACCTTGACCGAAAGCAATGCTTTAACGATTATCTGCAGTCGGTCAAAGCCGAAAATGCCTTTGCCGCGTCGGGTAAGTCGTAGCTGGTATCTTGGCCCCTAGATAAGCGTTTTCTCCTTGAAAGCGCAGAGGTCGGCGACGATACAACGGTAGCATTCCGGCTTGCGGGCCTTGCAGATATAGCGCCCATGCAGGATCAGCCAGTGATGGGCGTGGCGCAGAAACTCCTTCGGGATCCTCTTCTCGAGCTTTTTCTCCACTTCCAGCGGCGTTTTGCCGGGCGCCAGGCCGGTCCGGTTGCCGACACGGAACAGATGGGTATCCACAGCGATTGTCGGTTGTCCGAAGGCAATATTCAGAACCACATTGGCGGTTTTCCGGCCCACCCCTGCAAGTTTTTCCAGCTCCTCACGGGTTTGCGGCACTTCGCCGTCATGGTCGCGTATCAGGGCTTCGCAAAGCTTGATGACGTTTTTCGCCTTGGTTTTATAAAGCCCGATCGTCTTGATATAGTCGCGCAGTTCCTCTTCTCCGAGATCGAGGATTTTCTCCGGCGTGTCGGCAATCGCGAACAGCGGTCCTGTCGCCTTGTTAACGCCGACATCCGTCGCCTGTGCAGAGAGGACAACAGCAACCAGAAGGGTGAAGGGGTTGACATAGTTCAACTCTCCTTCCGGTTCCGGGTTGTTTTCTTCAAGACGGCGAAAAAATTCGCTAATATCGGCTTTTTTCATCCTATCTTATAGCCATAGCCGGGGTTTTTGTGCAACGGTCATATTGAGTTATCACTATCGAAAGGGTGGAGATTGCCGGGAGAAAAAGACGCAGAGCAGTATAACAGAGGATCGTTTCAGCTCACGTTGCATCCGAACCAGAGTTTATCAAGGAGCGGCTTTGTTATTATGATGAGCCTGATTGCCGCCGTTAGCTTCTTGTCTGGAATCTTTTTCTGGAGCCTTGGCGCTTGGCCCGTGTTCGGCTTTTTCGGTCTGGATGTACTGCTGATATATATCGCCTTCCGGATGAATTTCCGGGCCGCGCGGCGTTATGAGACAATCCGTATCGCGGAGGATTATCTGACCATCACACGGACGGCACCGGATGGCCGCTCGGCCGTTGATGAGTTCGAAGCCTATTGGGCCCGGGCCATGATCACCGGCGGGCAGCTCTTGATCACAAATCGCGGACGTGCCTATGAGGTTGGAAATTTCCTCGGCGAGGATGAAAAGCTGGAAGTGCGGGAAATGATTGCTGCGGCACTCGATACCTACCGCGAGGGCGGCGTTCTTCACTCCCCGAGGCCGAGCACATCCATCATATCATAATTTCCGGCAGGTTTGTCTTTTGCCCAGAGCGCAGCCCGGACGGCCCCGCGGGCAAAGATTGAGCGGTCTCCCGCCTTGTGGGTCAGCTCAATCCGCTCGTTCTCGGCCGCAAAAATAACCGTATGATCGCCGACGACATTGCCACCGCGCAGGACGGCATAGCCGATGTCGCCGCGCTTTCGGGCGCCAGTAATGCCGTCGCGACCGCGATCGGCGACGCTGTCATGATCGACATCGCGACCGGCTGCCGCAGATTTGCCGAGCAACAGGGCGGTGCCTGAGGGGGCATCCACCTTGTGGTGATGATGCATTTCCAGGATTTCGATATCGAATTCGTCATCAAGGATGGCGGCAACCTTGCGGGTGAGCTGGGCCAGAAGATTGACACCTAGGCTCATGTTCGCGCCCTGGACGATGACGGCCTTGTCCCCGCAGGCAGTGATGTCGGCCTGCTGCTCATTGGTGAGGCCTGTTGTCCCTATCACGAGTATTTTGCCAGCCTTGGCGGCGAGCTTTGCATGAGCAACGGAGGCGGCGGGTGCTGTGAAGTCGATAACCGCATCAGCCTCGTCAAACAGTTTTGTCGTATCGTCGCCAATCAGAATGCCGGATGGTTCAAGCCCGGCCAAGGCATTTATGTCTTTGCCAATATTATCGGAGCCTTCCGGTTCAGTCCCGCCGTAAATCATGCATCCGGCCGTTTCGCTGACCTGCTTTACCAGCATCCGGCCCATCCGGCCGGCAGCACCGACAATTCCAATTTTCAAAGCGCTCATGGGATAACATCCTATCTATTCCGCCATGGGATGTAGCATAGTCAGAGGAATGTTGCGAGATGGTAATAGGACCGGGCGTTCAGTCTTTCAGATCGGCAAGAAAATCCTTCACGCGTGCGAAGAAGCCTTCTGATTCCGGACTGTGGGCTCCTTTGCCCTCCGCCTCGAACTCTTTCAGCAGTTCTTTTTGCCGCTTGCTGAGATTGACAGGCGTCTCGACGATCGTGTGAATATACATATCGCCATGGCTGTGGGAGTTCATGACCGGCATTCCCTTGCCGCGCAGGCGGAATTTTCTGCCCGACTGGGTTCCGGCGGTGATGTTGACCTTTGCCCGGGCTCCGTCGAGGGTGGGCACTTCGATATCTCCACCAAGCGCCGCGGTCGTCAGCGGGATCGGGACACGGCAATGGATGTTCTGGCCGTCGCGCTGAAATATCCGATGGCTCTGAACGGTCAGGAAAATATAGAGATCTCCCGGAGCGCCGCCCCGCATGCCGGCTTCCCCTTCACCGGAAAGACGGATACGGTTTCCATCATCGACACCGGCGGGAATATTGACGGACAGGGTTTTTTCCTGACCGACACGGCCTTCGCCGCGGCAAACCTTACAGGGATTCTTGATGACGCGGCCTTGCCCCTGACATGTCGGGCAGGTGCGCTCGATGGTGAAAAAGCCTTGCTGTGCGCGAATCTTTCCCATTCCCTGACAGCTGTCGCAGGTGGCCGGGTCTGATCCGGCTTCCGCGCCGCTCCCGTCGCAGCTCTCGCAAGGGATGGTCGTTGGTATCTTGAGTTCCATTTTTTTGCCGTGGTAGGCATCTTCAAGAGATATTTCGAGATTATAGCGAAGGTCGCTGCCGCGCGGTGCGCGTGCGCGGCCACCTTGCTGCCCGCCCATAAAATCCCCGAAAAGGTCTTCGAAAATATCGCTGAATCCGCCGCCCATGCCACCGAAGCCGCGGGCGCCGGGGCCGCCACCGTTTTCAAAGGCAGCATGGCCATACTGGTCATAGGCGCTGCGCTTTTGCGGATCCTTCAGTATCTCATAGGCTTCGTTGACTTGTTTGAAGGCGGCTTCCGCATCCGCATCACCGGGATTACGATCCGGGTGATACTGCATTGCTTTCTTGCGGTAGGCAGACTTGAGGGCCGCGGCATCAATGTCACGCTCCACCTCAAGAATTTCGTAGTAATCAATCTTGGCCATTTAGTTCTATCACTCAACGAATGCCGCCCCGACCGGGGTTTCCCCAGGATCGGAGCGGTATGTTAGAAGATAGGATTCTAGCGGGTTTCCCCTAACAAAACCCTTATTTATCTTTCTTGTCGTCGTCAACTTCCTCGAAATCGGCGTCAACGACATCCTCATCCGAGGAGCGGCTCTCCTGCTGGCCTGAGCCCTCTTCCGATCCACCCTCGGCCTCGCCTTGCGATTGAGCGTATAATGCTTCACCGAGTTTCATGGAGGCGGCCTGAAGAGCTTCCATTTTTGCCTTGATCGCGTCTACATCGTCGCCATCCTTGGCTTCCTTCAGCTCCGTAAGGGCGCTTTCGATCGGAGCTTTTACGTCGTCACCAACTTTATCGCCCGCTTCTTCAAGCGTTTTCTCGGTTGCGTGGACGAGGCTATCGGCCTGGTTGACAACTTCAACCTTCTCCTTACGGGCCTTGTCTTCGGCGGCATGCTCTTCCGCGTCCTTGACCATCTTGTCGATATCAGCCTCGCTGAGGCCGCTGGAGGCCTGAATCTGGATTTTCTGTTCCCGGCCTGTGCCCTTGTCTTTTGCGGAGACATTCACAATGCCGTTTGCGTCGATATCGAACGTAACTTCAATCTGCGGGACACCGCGCGGCGCGCCCGGGATTTCGGTCAGGTCAAAGTTACCGAGCAGCTTGTTGTCTGCGGCCATTTCGCGTTCACCCTGGAACACCCGGATGGTCACGGCCTGCTGATTGTCTTCGGCGGTTGAGAAGGTCTGGCTCTTCTTCGTCGGGATCGTCGTGTTACGGTCGATCAAACGGGTAAAGACACCGCCCAGAGTTTCAATACCGAGCGACAACGGGGTCACGTCGAGCAGCAGAACGTCTTTCACGTCACCTTGCAGCACACCGGCCTGAATGGCGGCGCCGATAGCGACAACCTCGTCCGGGTTCACACCTTTATGAGGCTCACGCCCAAAGAAGGTTTTAACCGCGTCGATAACCTTGGGCATCCGGCTCATACCACCGACGAGAATGACTTCGTCAATTTCACCCTTTTGCAGACCTGCATCCTTCAGAGCCTTCTCACAGGGTGCGAGAGTGCGCTTGATCAGGTCTTCCACCAGATGCTCGAATTGTGATCTTGTCAGCTTCAACTGCATGTGCTTCGGCCCGGAGGCGTCTGCGGTAATAAAGGGCAGGTTGATTTCCGTGGACTGGGAAGAAGAAAGCTCGATCTTCGCTTTTTCCGCAGCTTCTTTCAGGCGTTGCAGCGCCATCTTGTCAGTGCGCAGGTCAATGCCCTGTTCCTTCTTGAACTCATCGGCGAGGTAATCGACCAGCTTCAGGTCGAAGTCTTCACCACCGAGGAAGGTATCGCCGTTTGTTGAGCGCACTTCAAAGACGCCATCGCCAATCTCAAGGATGGAGACGTCGAAAGTACCACCACCCAGGTCATAAACGGCAACGGTCTGGTTCGCCTTGTCCATGCCGTAGGCAAGGGCGGCCGCCGTCGGCTCGTTGATGATACGCAGGACTTCAAGCCCCGCGATTTTACCGGCGTCCTTCGTTGCCTGACGCTGGGCGTCGTTAAAGTAGGCGGGGACCGTGATCACGGCCTGGGTGACGGTTTCGCCGAGGTAGCTCTCTGCGGTTTCCTTCATTTTCTGAAGGATGAAAGCCGAGATTTGGCTCGGAGAATATTTTTCGCCACGTGATTCAACCCAGGCATCCCCATTGTCCGCTTTGACGATCTCGTAAGGAACCATTTCCCGGTCTTTTTGGGTGGTTTTATCGTCGAACCGACGTCCGATGAGACGCTTGATTGCAAAAAAGGTGTTCTGCGGATTGGTCACGCCCTGACGTTTCGCTGACTGGCCGACAAGCTTTTCGCCGTCTTCCGTAAAGGCAACCATCGACGGCGTCGTCCGCGCACCTTCCGAGTTTTCAATAACCTTTGCGTTTTTGCCGTCCATTACGGCGATGCAGGAGTTGGTCGTTCCTAAGTCAATTCCAATTACTTTAGCCATCATATCCTCTTTAATATTGGCAGATCATTGCAGCCACGTCATGCACCACAGTGATCCCCAGGATTTAAAACTGTGTCGTTTGTTGCCGTTTATATATGTTCGAAATAAATTCAGTGCAAGGGTTGGAATGGTTGCTCTTTGTCATAAAGCTATATTCGTTCAAGGCATAACTGTGTGTTGTTGATATAACAGCCATGAATTTTACCTACTTTACCTTAAAGAGCCCCTCTGATACGACAATAAGCAATAAACATAATAATTGAATACAGGAAAACCGAGTGACTGCTGTGCCCCCAACTCGCGGCAAGATTCCCGCGCCCGCTCTGTTTTCACCGGAAGAAACCCGCGGACTCTTAAGCGCGTTCGGAGCATTCGTCATCTGGGGCTGGTCCCCCATGTATTTCAAGTGGCTCTCTCACGTTTCTCCTCTTGAGATCATCTCTCATCGCATTATTTGGTCGACATTTTTTGTTCTCGCGCTGGTGGTAGCGACTCGTAAATTCGGTCTGCTGCTCGAGATATACCGGAACCGCCGGATACTTGCCGTTTTCCTGGCGACGACACTGCTGATCGGATGCAACTGGTTGACGTTCATTTGGGCCATCAGCAACGACCGGATACTGGAGGGAAGTCTCGGATACTATATCAATCCGCTGGTCAACATCCTGCTCGGCATGATTTTTCTGGGCGAGAGACTGAACAGATGGCAAACCGTCTCGATCCTGCTGGCGATTGCCGGTGTCGCGATCATGACATTGCAGTTGGGATATTTACCCTGGGTTTCCCTTGTTCTCGCCTTCTCCTTTGGCTTTTACGCCCTGTTACGGAAGAAAGTCGCGGTAGATAGCTCCGTTGGTCTTGTCGTTGAGACTACGTTGCTGTTTCCCGTTGCCCTGGCTTTCCTGCTGTATCTGACCTTCACGGCGGAGGCTGGAACGGCGGCGCCCGTAAGCACCGGCTTCTATTATGATTTTTTAAGTTTCCTTTTGCTCATCGGAACCGGGATCGTGACGGCCACACCACTGATCCTTTTCGCAATCGCTGCCCGCTATCTCACCTTCACAACAATCGGTGTTATGCAATATATTTCGCCGACACTGCATGCCTTAATGGCCGTCTATATTTATAATGAACCGTTTGATCAGCCGCGGCTCATCGCATTTGGATTGATCTGGCTGGGCCTGATTATCTTCAGTATTGATGGCTATCGGGGGCGGCGGCGCCCCGCGGCACTCTAGCCTTCGGTCTATTGTTTAGACCTTCTCGTCGACTCGGGCTTCGCTGCGCTTTTGTCCGCCTTTTGCAACGCCCACCATCGCCGGGCGCAAGAGCCGGTCGGCGATGACAAAGCCAGCCTGTGTTACCTGCAGAATGGTTCCGGGCTCCACTGACGGATCTTCGATTTCGAACATTGCCTGGTGAAGGTTCGGGTCGAATTTTTCGCCCTTCGGGTCGATCTTGCGGATCTGGTGCTTCTCCAAGGTATTCAACAGCTCGGATTCCGTCATTTCAATGCCGGGCAGGATATTTTTGACATCCTGATTTTCGCGCGACGTCTCCGGAATGCTCTCTATTGCGCGCCGCATATTGTCGGCCACGCCGAGAATGTCACGGGCAAATTTTGTCACCGCATAGCTGTGTGCATCCTGTTTTTCCCGTTCAGCCCGACGGCGCATATTTTCAACGTCTGCCATTGCTCTGAGAAGCTTGTCCTTGAGCTCCGCGATTTCGGCATCCTTCGCGGCAACGACATCGTCCTGTCCCGATTCCTCGGAAGTTTCGGCTTCGGGCGCCGCCTGTTGCCCGGTTTCCGTTGCCTTTACTTCAGTTTCCGCCTCATTTGACATCTTGTTGCCGCCCTCCTGTTCATTCTGGGGCTGCTGCTTTGACTCGTTCATTCCGTCTGTATCCTAATAATCCAGCAATTTACCAATCACTTTTGCCGTATAGTCCACCATCGGGACAATACGGGCGTAGTTTAATCTCGTCGGACCGATCACACCAATGGCGCCGACCACCTGATCCTGACTGTTCTGATAGGGAGAAATAATCATTGATGTCCCTGAAAGCGAGAAAAGATTGTTCTCGGAGCCAATAAATATTTTCACGCCGCGCCCGCTTTCGGCCAGTTCCAGCAACTTGATGCGCTCTTTCTTGACTTCAAGTGTATCGAACAGGTTCTTTATTTTCTCAAGATCTTCAAGGGCTTGCACATTCTGAAGCAGGTTGGCATGGCCCCGGACAATCAATGTTTCCCGCCCGCCCCAGCTCGCGATGTCATGGGCGATCAAATCCTGGGTCAATTCGTCGAGTTGCGCCTGATGACTGTCCAGTTCTTTCTGGATTTCGCTTTTTGTGGCCTGTAGCGTGCGTCCGGTCAACCGCGTGGTCAGGTAGTTCGCCGCCTCTCGAAGGGCCGAGTCGGTCAGGCCCGGCGGTAGTTCGATTGCGCGGTTTTCCACCATTCCGTCCGCCGTGACAATGATGACCAATGCGCGATCCACGCCGAGGCGGACAAATTCGATCTGTTTGACGGAGCTGTCGCTTTTAGGCGCAATCACAAGCGATGCACAATTCGACAGACCAGAGAGCATGGAAGAGGCTTCTGTGAGCACCTCCTCGAAATTACGACCGTCCACGGCGCATCTGGCCTTGATATCCGCGCGTTCACTTTCCGTCAGATTACCAAGTTCAAGGATACCGTCGACAAAAAGCCGCAGCCCTTGCTGCGTCGGGAGCCTGCCGGCGGACGTATGGGGAGAGTATAAAAGCCCGCCATCCACAAGGTCCGCCATTACATTGCGGATGGACGCGGCGGAGAGATCCAGATCCGGTATTCGAGACAGAGTGCGCGAGCCGACAGGCTCCCCGGTCTGCATATAGGTTTCCACTATATGCCGGAAGACGGTACGGCTTCGCTCGTTAAGTTCCTGAATTGTCATTTTACTTTCATCACGAACCAGATTATCCGAGTTTCCTGCATGAATGTAGTGACGCGGGAGGCTTGCGTCAATCTGGTGCAGCAGGTACAACAGGCGCCAAACTTGTATCCCACATAAAGGAAGATTTATGCGCCCCTCCGGCCGAGCCAACGACCAACTCCGCAATATCATCATGGAACCCGGTTATGCGAAGAATGCAGAAGGGTCCTGCTTCATTAAATGCGGGGATACCCATGTGTTATGCACCGCCAGTATTGAGGAGAGAGTGCCGCCGTTCCTCCGCAATAGCGGTAAAGGCTGGGTGACGGCGGAATATGGCATGCTGCCGCGCTCCACCGGATCGCGGATGGGGCGTGAAGCGGCGCGCGGCAAGCAGCAGGGACGGACCGTTGAAATCCAGCGGCTTATCGGGCGGTCGCTCCGGGCACTGGTGAATATGGAAGGGTTTGGAGAGCGCCAGATTACGGTCGATTGCGACGTGATCCAGGCGGACGGCGGCACCCGCACGGCCTCCATTACCGGGGCCTATGTCGCGCTTCATCAGGCATTCGAAACATTGGTTGAGCAGGGCAAGATCCTTGAAGTGCCGATGAAAGGGCAGGTGGCTGCGGTTTCCTGCGGTATTTACAAGGGCGCTCCGGTGCTTGATCTGGATTACCCTGAAGACAGCAATGCGCAGGCCGATGCGAATTTTGTTCTCACATCCGAGGGCCAGATTATCGAGATACAGGGCACAGCAGAGGAAAACCCTTTCAGCGAAGCCGAGTTTGCGGCCCTTTTCGCTTTGGCGAAGAAAGGGGTGAAGGAGCTTTGCACGTTCCAGCGTGAGGCACTTGGCCTTTGAGCGAACATCGGAAATTCGCGGGCGGCAAGCTCGTTGTTGCCAGCCATAACCCTGGTAAATTGCGGGAAATTGGCGATTTACTTGCCCCTTTTGATGTTGAACCGGTTTCGGCGGGCAGTCTCGGTCTTCCCGAACCCGTGGAAGATGGCGACAGTTTCATCGCTAATGCCGAGATAAAGGCGCTTGCCTCGGCGCGAGGCGCCAATATGGTGGCGTTGAGCGATGACTCCGGTTTTGCACTGGAGGCGTTAGGTGGTGCGCCTGGTATTTATTCCGCGCGCTGGGCGGGGCCGGAGAAGGATTTTTCCCTTGCGATGCGCAAAGTCGAGGACGAGCTTCAAAAGGCGGACGCCGTAACGCCAAAGGCGCGAGCGGCCGAGTTCATCTGCGCTCTCACCCTTGCCTGGCCGGACGGGCATGTGGAAAGCTTCGAAGGCCGGGTGACCGGGACGGCGATTTGGCCGCCGCGCGGCGATAAAGGGTTCGGCTATGATCCGATGTTCCTTCCGGATGGCTATGACACCACATTCGCGGAGATGGAACCCGGGGCAAAACATGCCATGAGCCATCGCGCGGATGCATTCCGGCAATTGATCGATGCCTGTTTCCGACAAGAATAGGGCGCCTGATCCCGGCTTTGGTCTCTATTATCACTGGCCGTTCTGCCGCAAAAAATGCCCCTATTGCGATTTCAACAGCCATGTACGCGAAGCCGTGGACCAGAGCCGCTGGACGGCGGCATTACTGACAGAGCTCGGCTGGTTTTCAGCGCGGGTTTCGCCAAAAAGACTGACGAGCATTTTCTTCGGCGGCGGCACGCCGTCCCTGATGGAGCCGGAAACCGTGGCGGCGCTTATAGACGGTGCCAAGCGATATTTTGAGTTTGCGGATGATATCGAGATAACATTGGAAGCGAATCCCACCTCGGTAGAGGCGGCCTCCTTCGCGGCCTATCGGCAGGCGGGGGTGACGCGATTATCCCTCGGGGTGCAGTCGATGCGCGATGAGGCGCTTAAATTCCTCGGGCGGGAGCATTCAGTGAGCGAGGCTTTGAACGCCATTGAGCTTGCCCGTACTCATTTCTCGAATATTTCGTTCGATCTTATCTATGCCCTGCCGGGGCAGACACCGGCAGCTTGGCGGTCGGACCTTGCTGAGGCGCTGTCCCTGGCGGGGGATCACTTCTCCCTGTACCAACTGACAATAGAGCCGAACACGGGCTTTGCCGGGGCGGTGCGCCGCGGGGAATTTCAGGTTCCACCGGAAGATGAGGCGGAGACCCTCTTCGAAATAACCCAGTCCGTCTGTGTGGAAGCGGGCTGGCCCGCCTATGAAATTTCCAATCACGCCCGTCCGGGGTTTGAATGCCGCCATAACCTGACCTATTGGCGCTATGGGGAATATCTGGGGATTGGTCCGGGCGCCCATGGCCGCATTGTCGAGGCGGGCGTGCGCACGGCCTATCAACAGAAGAAACGGCCGGAAAGCTGGCTTGCAGCGGTTGAAACGGACAGTCACGGCACAGATATCGTTGCACCACTCCCCTCCCAAGAGGAGCGGGCGGAGGAGATGCTCTTGATGGGCCTGCGTCTTGAAGAAGGGGTTTGGCATGAGAATTTCGAAGCCGTCATCGGAGCGCCGATGACCCGTTTCATCAGGCGTGACCGGTTGGATCAGCTCATCGAAGCCGGGCTGATGACGGAGGATGCACAGCGGCTTCGGGCGACGACGAAGGGTCGCCTCGTTCTCAACAGCCTGCTTCCGGAAATCCTAGTTTAAGACCGGAGTAAAACTGGTCGGGGCGGGCTCCAGAACGCGCTGACCTTTCGGCCCGACCTCGAGAACGGCAAGGCCTCTTTCCGCGACGCCATTCTCAGGAAAGCGGAAGATTCCGTCATATCCTGTGTAGCCGCTCGGGTTCTCGATTGCCTCCCGCGTGAAACGGATATCTTCCGGATCTGTCGCCATGATGCCTGCCAGCGCCATTCCGTCATATGCCAGGCTGGCTATCCGGGACGGCTGATAGCCATAGAGGCTGCTGAATCTCTCCCGGAATGCGGCGGCACTGGCAGGAGAGGGGGCAGAAAACCAGCCGCCTACAAGCGCGGGTTCCGCGGACAGGGATGGATCCTCCCAAAGGCCGGTGCCGATGAACTGCACCACCTCGGGGTCGATATCGTAGTAGGATACCAGAGAGGCCAGCTCTTTCAGCCGTGCACCACCCTCCGGGATGATAAGGGCGTCAAAGGACACTTCGCCGAATGTATCCAGTTTCTCCAATCGTTTGACAAGCGCTTTCGACTCCTCGTCTTCCCGGTTCTGATATAGGGCGATCTCTTTTGCAAGCTGCCGTTGCCGGAGTTCGTAGTCGCCCAGTATTTTTGCGATTTCATGCAGTTCCTGTGAGCCGGAGGTGACATTGACCGGGTAGCGGACCGTCCGGTCGAGGGAGAGGCCAAGGTCAGCAGTGGTTTCATCCACATTCCTGACGACGGCATCCCCATAGGCGGAATCCGGCGCAAGCACAGCGAAGTTGAAAAGCCCCTGACGATAGGCAAACTCCATGGCCCGTTTTATCTGCTGCCCGACCGTCAGGCCCATCACATAAACGCCGTTCCCGGCAACAGTGGTATCCGTTGAAAAGGTAATAACATTGACGCCGCGCTGCTCTGCAAGGGCGCGGACAGGACCAACGGAAGAGGAGAACAACGGACCCAGAATCAATTGCGCGCCTGCGACCAGCGCTTCGGCCGCGGCACTTTCCGCGCCGCGCGGCGTTCCCTTGGTATCGAACGGCAGCAGTTGCAATTCCGTATTGGCGAGATCAAAGAGCGCAATATTGGCGGCGCGTAACAGATCATTGCCGATCGCGGCCGTCGATCCGGAAAGGGGGAGCAAGATGGCAATCTTGATTGGCTCCGTGCCCGTCAGCTCCGGCGCCCGAAGGCCGGTTACCGGCGGTGCCGGTTCAATCAGCTGCGTTAGCGGATCAACTGTTGGCGTGCCCGCCAAATCCTCCGTTGAGGGTGTCTGTTCAGGCGGCAGCAGGTCTTCTACTTCTTGGGCCGGAGGGGTCTTTGTGCTATCCTCCTGCCCGGTATCCAGTGTCCTTGCGGGTTGGCAGGCGGTTACGATGAGGGCAAGCAGGCCTACAAGAATGACATGCGCCAGGGATTTCCAATTCAGTTTGAGAGATGACGCCATCGTGGTGTTTCGGGAAAACAAATTTCCGCTCCGTTGGTTCTATTCTGGAGTTTCTGAGCTAAAAGACTAGGTAACGCCTGGCAGGCGGGCAAGTAAATTGTTAAGTGCGACATCATAATCCGTTCATGGGGCGACATTTTGGCACATAGCTCAAAGGCAGCACTACAACGCAAACGGCAACATGCCTATTTCCGCGGGCGGGCAGCGGAAATCCTGGCGGCAAACGTGCTGCGTCTCAAGGGCTATCACATTGTCGCGACAGGCTATCGCAAACCTGTCGGTGAAATTGACATTATCGCGCGGCGCGGGACGCTGTTAGTCGCAATCGAGGTAAAATCACGGCCGCGAATCAATGATGCCGCTGAAGCGCTCAGCAGCCGACAGAAGCGGCGCATTGCCCGCGCCCTTGAAGCGTTCGTCATGGAAAAGCCCAAGTTCCGTGATTATTCTGTCCGCTTCGATGTGTTGCTTGTCACTTCCTTCTGGCGCTGGCCCCGTCACATAGAGGGGGCATGGGAATTGGCCTGAACTGGGCCTTTCAACCAAACGCATTTGGTTTTATAGTAGTCGTGTAATCATAGTTAAAGGCGTACCCGAATGAAATTTGTTGCTTCTGCTCTTCTCACTCTCTCTGCCCTCGTTCTCCTGAGCGGCTGTACACCGACCGTCATTCTGGGCGGGGCGGCCATTGGCGGTGTCGCGGTCGCGGAGGAACGTTCCGTCGGCACCGTGGTTGATGACGCCACCATCAAGGTACAGATTTCCAATGCCATCTTCCAGAAAAGCGAACCGATTTTTACCTCGACCTCGACAACCGTCATTGACGGGACGGTGTTGATAACCGGAGAGGTGCCGACGCCGGAAGACCGGCTGATGCTCACAAAACTTGCGTGGGGCGTGAAAGGCGTAAAGGAAGTTCATAATGATGTAACGGTTGCCGGCAGCGAGTCACTCTCGAATTTCGCTTCTGACAGCTTGATTACGACCAAATTGAAGCTGCTGCTTTTGCGTGACGCGGAAATCCTCAACATTAACTATTCCGTCGAAACCGTGAACGGGACGGTCTATCTGATGGGAATTGCCCAGAACGAGGCGGAGCTGCAGCGTGTCAAAAATCATGCCAAGGAAATCTCCGGCGTTCGTCACATAGTCAGCTACGTAAAAATGAAATCGGAACTCAACTCGGCTTGATGAATGGGCGCGGGCGGGATACCTTCCTGCTATCACTAAAAAGCGGCGCATTAATTTAACAAGAAGGTCGGGAAAATGAGTCTTGCCGTAGCCATACAGATGGACCCCATTGAAAGCATTGATATAAAAGGGGACAGCAGTTTCGTTCTCGGGCTTGAGGCACAGGCGCGCGGCCATGGCCTGTTTCATTATGGACCGCAGGACATGTCTTTCTCGCAAGGGCGGATCGTGGCCAATGTCCGCCCGATCACCCTGCGCCGTGAGCCGGGAAATCATTTTACAGCGGGCTCTGTTGAGCGGGTTGATCTCGCGACCATGGATGTGGTGTTGATGCGGCAGGATCCGCCGTTCGACATGTCCTATATTACGGCCACCCACTTGTTGGAGCATATTCATCCGCAAACACTGGTCGTCAATGATCCGGTCAGTGTCCGCAATGCGCCGGAAAAGCTGTTTGTTACGCATTTTGACGGCATCATGCCGCCAACGCTGATTTCTTCCAGCTTGCAAGAAATCAAGGAATTCCGGGCCGAATTCAAAGACATAATTGTCAAACCCCTCTATGGCAATGGCGGCGCGGGCGTCTTTCATATCAAGCCGGAGGATGAAAACCTGACGGCCCTCTGCGAGATGTTTACCGAGTTTTACCGTGAGCCGATGATCGTGCAGAAATACCTTCCCGAGGTGCGCGAAGGCGACAAGCGGATCATCCTTGTGGACGGGGAACCGGTCGGCGCCATTAATCGTGTCCCGCAGAAGGGAGAGGTTCGCTCCAACATGCATGTCGGCGGCCAGGCCGTGAAATCCGCTCTCACCACGCGGGAAGAGGAAATCTGCCGCGCCATCGGACCTGCCCTGAAGGAGCAGGGACTCATTTTTGTGGGGATTGACGTGATCGGGAATTATCTCACCGAAATCAATGTTACATCCCCGACCGGTCTTCAGGAGATAAACCGTTTCGACGACGTCAAACTCGAGGCGGCGATCTGGGACTGCCTTGAGGAAAAGGTGAGTAACAGCGCCCGTCGCTGATCGTTTTTCTGCCTGAATTTTAACCATGAATATTCTTTAAACGCGTGATAACCTTTATCGCATGAAATTTTAACGTGCGAAAACTGACATGCAGGCAAAGATAAAAACCGTGGCCTTTCAGGGCCTTGAGGTGCGGGAGGTGGATGTCCAGGTGATGATGGCGTCAGGGCTCCCGGCGTTCACCATCGTCGGCCTTGCGGATAAATCCGTCGCGGAGAGTAAGGAGCGGGTGCGTGCGGCGCTCACCTCCCTTGGCATCGGCTTGCCGCCCAAACGCATTACGATCAATCTCGCGCCTGCGGATCTGCCGAAGGAAGGCGCGCATTATGACCTTCCGATTGCGCTTGGCATACTGACAGCCATGGACATCCTGCCGGCGGATGAGCTTGCGGAATATTATGTGCTGGGGGAATTGTCGCTGGATGGCAGCTGCAATCCGGTAAGCGGGGTCCTGCCTGCTGCTGTTGCTGCGGTGGGTGAAGACAAAAACATTATCTGCCCGGCGGCATCGGGCGCCGAGGCGGCTTGGGCAGGGGATCTGGAGGTGCTGGCGCCGTCAAGCCTGCTTACCCTGATCAATCACTTCAAGGGAAACCAGGTTCTGACACCACCGGAACATGGAGAGATTATCGACGAAGAGCTTTTTTTGAAACTGGAGGATATCAAGGGTCAGGAGACGGCAAAACGGGCGTTGGAGGTTGCAGCAGCAGGTGGTCATAACCTGTTGATGACGGGGCCGCCCGGTTCCGGCAAGTCGATGCTGGCGGCGCGAATGCCCGGGCTTCTGCCGCCGCTGGATGCCGCCGAGGCGCTGGAGGTGAACATGATTTCCAGCATTGCCGGAGAGATGAAAGAGGGTCGGCTCTCGCGCCGCCGTCCCTTTCGCGATCCGCATCATTCCGCCTCGGTTGCGGCCATGGTCGGTGGCGGCCGGGGGGCGAAACCGGGGGAAGTCTCGCTTGCCCATCTCGGTGTTCTCTTCCTTGACGAGTTGCCGGAATTTAACCGTCAAGTTCTGGAATCGCTTCGTCAGCCGGTCGAGGTTGGCAAGGCCGTGGTTGCCCGCGCCAATCTGCATGTGACATACCCGGCGCGGATGCAGCTTATCGCCGCGATGAACCCGTGCCGCTGCGGTCATCTGGATGATCCGGCTCAGGCCTGTGCGCGTGTGCCGAAATGCGCCATGGAATATCGCTCCCGTATCTCCGGGCCGATGCTTGATCGCATTGATATCCATGTTGATGTTCCTGCGGTTTCTGCGGCGGATTTGACATTGCCGCCGCCCACGGAAACATCGGAAATGGTTGCCGCCCGGGTTGCCAAGGCGCGGGAGATACAGCGCCAGCGCTATCAGGATATCAACCATCCGACGCCGGTTCGTACAAATGCCGATGCGGAAGGGGAGCTGTTGGAACGGTTCGTCGTGCTGGATGCTCCCGCGAAATCGCTGCTGCAGGATGCGATCGGCAAGCTGAAGCTTTCCGCCCGTGGCTACCACCGTGTCCTGAAAGTCGCGCGGACTCTCGCTGATCTTGAGGCCAGCGACCCCGTTCTCCGTTCGCATATCGCGGAAGCGCTGGAATACCGGCGCCGGTTGGCGATGGGCGGGTAGCGGTCTCTATTTATCCTTATTGACATCCAGCGCTTCGAGGTGGCGGCGGGCTTCATCCCCGGCGGCGGTGTTGGTCGCCAGTTCCAGCACCCGAAGCCAGTCGTCGCGGGCAAGATCGGGTTTGCCGGCGGCCTGATAGAGGATGCCGCGTTCAATCAGGGCATCGGGCAGGTCGGGGTTCAGCGACAGCGCAAGCTCCACATCCTCCAACGCCCTCGCATTATCGCCAAGATGGCGCCATGCCGCCGCGCGGAACGTCAATGCATCGCTGCGCGCCGGGTCAAGCTTGAGTGCGACATCAAGGTCATCGAAGGCTTTCTGATATTCACCGACTTTCGCATAAATACGGCTCCGGTCGATCAGCAGGTCAATATTCTCCGGATCGATTGTCAGTCCGGCCGTTGCCATCGCCTCCGCCCGCCCGTAGTTTTCACCCAGCAGCCATACATTGGCCGCCTGCGTCAGGACGGGGACAAGCAGTTCGGAACCCGATGACTGCATGTCTTCGGCCAGCTTTTCCAGCGTCATGGCGGCATGATCGTATTTTTTCATGGCGACAAGTGCCAGTGCGACGCAGTGACGGGCAGGAAAGCCGCCGCCGGAATCGCGCCAGGCAAGGGCCGATTCAAAGGCTTTCTGGGGCTCCCGTCGGGTTAAGGTAAGGCATGTTTCATACTCGCTTTCCTGGGTGCGGACGCCGTCAGATGCCACTGCATTCTGCCCAACAAGCAGGACAAGTACGGCGGAGCACGCTAAAACTAGATTTATGGATAAAAAGCGTTTGAACATTAAATGCCTTAAATTGGTCTTGATTCGACCCTAAGTGCCAAAAATAAAATTGATTATATTGGGAGTTCTAGCATGAACAGACTGGTTATCGCTACTATCGCTTTTTTAAGCTTTGTTCCCCTCGCGGCGGCAGAAATGCCCCACAATTATCACAATCAACAGGATAAGGTCGTGCTTAACCTGACGACCGAAGGATGGGTGAAAACCGATACGGCCCGGGTTTCCGTTTATATCGAGCTGGTGCAGCAGGAAGAAAATGCGGCAGCGCTCAAGTCCCGCATTGATTTATCGCTCAATACACTGGCGTCAGATGTGGACTGGCGCATTACGTCATCGCGTCAGCAGCTTGATCAGACAGGCCTGAACCGCTGGTATGTCAGCGCCGAGGCGCGCATCCCTGAGGCGAAACTCGCCGGGTTGCAGGACCGTGCGAAAGAGACAAGCAGCCCCGGCTACAAGGTAACGATTTCGGATGTCGATTTCACGCCGTCCCTTGAGGAGTTTGAGGCGCTGCGGGCTGATCTCAGGTCGCAGATATATCAGCAGGCCCTTGATGAGGTTGCGCGCCTGAACAAGGTGATGCCCGGATCAGACTATCATGTCCGAAACGTCGATTTTGTGCAGATTTATCCGATGCAGACCATGGATGCGGTTGCTCGTCCGATGATGATGAAATCTGCCGCGGCCGAATCTGCTCCGGCACCGCAGGGCGGGGCGGAACTTCTGGTTTCCGTCAAGCAATCGGTCTCGGCACGTGTTATGCTCGGCCGGTCGGATCAGTCCGCTACGCAGGATTAAAATGACACAGCAGCTTTTTTGTTTCGGCCTCGGCTTCACGGCGCGGCAGATCGCGGCAGACTATCCGGAATGGGAGGTGCTGGGCACAAGCCGAACGCCTCCCTTGGACGGAGAAACGGGTGAATTCCCGATTTTTCCGTTCCGCCGTGGATCGCCGATAGCTGACTTCCCCAACCTGGCAAAGGACGTCAGCCATGTTCTTCTGTCGATCCCGCCGGATGACCTGGGCGATCCGGTGTATGACGAAATGAGGGAGCAGATTGCGGGCCTTTCGAATCTGAAATGGGTTGGTTATCTCTCCACGACAGGAGTTTATGGCGATCTTGCTGGTGACTGGGTTGATGAGGAAAGCCCCTATAACCCCACTGGCACGCGCGGGGAGCGGCGGATGCAGGCGGAAAAGGCCTGGCGCGGCCTCTATGAAACCAGAGGCTTGCCGTTGCATATTTTCCGGCTTCCGGGCATTTATGGGCCGGGCCGGAACCAGATTGTATCGCTGAAAGCCGGAAAAGCCCGGCGGATTGTGAAGCCTGATCAGGTCTTCTCGCGTATTCATGTGGCCGATCTCGCGGCAATTCTCGTTGCCTCGATGAAAAAGCCCAATCCGGGGGCGATTTATAATGTGGCGGATGATGAACCCGCGCCGCCGCAGGACGTTGTTAGCCATGCCGCAGAGTTGCTGGGGGTCGCGCCACCGCCACTGATTGATTTCGACGCTGCCGATTTAAGCCCGATGGCACGGAGCTTCTATTCGGACAGCAAACGTGTCTCAAACAGCAAAATCAAGTCGGAGCTTGGGGTTTCCCTCAAATTTCCTACATATAGGGAAGGGTTGGCGGCTTTGCTTCCGGGGGAAACCTGTATATAATTATTCTTCAGACTGTAATCATCAGACCGCCGGACGGATCGGTATATGGCACGAACGAAATGCTTTAATCGCGAAGAAGCGCTGAATAAGGCGATGCAGGCTTTCTGGGCGAAAGGCTACGAGGCGACATCTATTCAGGACCTCGTTGATTGCATGGGCATTAATCGCGGCAGCCTGTATGATACCTTTGGTGATAAGCACAGCCTCTATCTCGCGGCGCTGGATCAATATGGCACCGGCGCGCTGCTTCGCACGGATGTTCTCCGGCAGGAGGGGAACCCTCGCGGCATTCTCTCCCAGTTTATGTATGTCTTCACGCAAAAACAGGTCATGGACCCCAAGCGCCGGGGCTGTTTCATGACGAATGCGGCGGTTGAGCTTTGTTCCCGGGATGATGAATGCGCCGACAGGGTTCGTATTTTCTTCGAGGATATGGAAGCGGCCCTGAGGGAATTGATAGAGCGCGGACAGAGCGAAGGCGAGTTCAAGTCAAAACGGGATGCCGCCTCGCTTGCCGCCTTTTTCGTGGGCGTCATGCAGGGAATTCGCGTTATCGGCAAGGTTAATCCGAATGAAGCGTTGCTTCGTCCGATGGTCGATGTGGCATTGACGGTTCTTGACAGCGAATGATGGACCTCGGTGTTGATCTTTGGGCGGCGGTGTTTCAGGCGGCGACTTTCCTGTGCCTGATGGCCGTGCCCTGGACGGACGGGAAATTACGCCTGCTGGTCGGATCGATTGCCGGTGCTGGCCTCCTCCTCATATTGGCCTTTCAGTTTTATATCGGCGTTAAGAAGCAGGATTACGGGCTGGGCGGCGATCTGATGATTGTAACGCTGGCAAATGCGGCGCTTTATCTGGCAATCAGCTGGGGTGTGGAGCGGGTGTTCCGGCTTTTTCTCTTCAAACGCCGGAAAGATGGCCCGCCATCGTCTTCATGATCCGGCAATAATATGCCTGATTAAAGCCACCGCCTCCGGTGTATCCCATTCCGCCGGACCGACGAGCCGACCGACTTCTTCACCGTTCCTGTTCAGAAGGATACTGGCGGGTAAGCCGAAAACACCGGAACTTCGCCCCGACTTGACGGTCTCGTCATTCAGGGCGGCCAGATTCTGGATGCCAAGCTTGGTGAAGAAATCCGTTACTTTCTCCATGCCCTGAAGGTCTTGTCCGATCGCAAGAACTTCAAAATCATCGCCGCCAAGTGTGCCTTGCAAACGATCGAGGCTTGGCATTTCCTTACGGCAGGGGGCGCACCATGTCGCCCAGAAATTCAGCAATATGACCTTGCCCTGATAGTCGGAAACACTCTTCTGTTCGCCATTGGCATTCAGAAAAGTAAAATCCTTGAACGGCTGGGATGTATCGTTAGGGGCGAAATTCTGCATCTCTCCGGTGAGCAATGCGTCTATATTTTCAGAGAAAGCTGTTGATGTTCCCGCCACAAGCCCTGTAAATGTAAGCAAGAACAGCAGGCCTGTGAAACTCATGGGTCGTGTCATCATTATTTTTTATACATCCAGTTGTTACGAAGCGAGCCCGAAAATGAGCGCAAACGAGCTTTGGGGCGGCAGATTTGCCAAAGGCCCCGCCGAAATTATGGAACGGATCAATGCCTCCATTGACTTTGACCGTCGGCTCTATGCCCAAGATATAATGGGTTCGATGGCGCATTCCAGTATGTTGATGGACTGCAATATCATTTCCAGGGAAGATGGCCAGAAAATTCAGGAAGGGTTGCAGACAATTCTTCGTGAGATCGAGGCGGGCAATTTCAAGACCGATCCGGCGCTTGAAGACATCCATATGCATGTCGAGGCGCGCCTTCGCGAACTGATCGGTGATGCCGCCGGGCGGCTTCACACCGCACGATCCCGGAATGATCAGGTGGCCACCGATTTCCGGCTCTGGGTGCGCGATACAATGGACCATCTGGACGGAGAACTTGCGGACCTTCTGGATGCGCTTCTCGATCAGGCGGAAGCACAAGCTGATACGGTCATGCCGGGCTTCACCCATCTGCAAGCGGCGCAGCCGGTGACGTTCGGTCATCACATGCTGGCCTATGTCGAGATGTTTGTACGTGATCGCGGACGGCTTGCAGATGCCCGGGCGCGCCTGAACGAGAGCCCTCTGGGTTCGGCGGCGCTCGCCGGCACTTCTTTTCCCATTGACCGGGAGCAGACGGCAAAAGCGCTGGGGTTCGACCGGCCGACAGCCAATTCCCTTGACGGTGTCTCGGATCGGGATTTCGCGCTGGAGTTCCTGAGTTTTGCCTCTATCTGCTCCATGCATCTTTCCCGGCTCGCCGAGGAGATTGTTATCTGGTCGAGCGCGCAGTTCCGCTTCGTTGAATGTTCCGACAGCTTCTCGACCGGCTCCTCCATCATGCCGCAGAAGAAAAACCCGGACGCGGCGGAGTTGATCCGGGGCAAGGCGGGCCGGAGCGCGGGCGCCTTCACGTCGCTCCTCATGATGATGAAGGGGTTGCCCATGACCTATGGCAAGGATATGCAGGAAGATAAGGAGCCGGTCTTCGATGCGGCCGATAACCTGCAACTCTGCCTTGCCGCGATGAGCGGGATGATCCGCGACATCAAGGTAAATGGTGAGATCATGACGGCGGCCTCCGGCGCCGGTTTCACCACGGCAACCGACCTTGCGGACTGGCTGGTGCAGAAACTGAACATGCCCTTCCGGCAGGCGCATCATGTTACCGGCACTCTTGTAAAGCTGGCGGAAGATAACAAATGCGGGCTTGAAGACCTGTCGATCGAGCAGATGCAATCGGTGGAAAGCGGCATCACGGATGATATATATATGGTGCTTGGCGTTCAGAATTCCGTCGCCAGCCGGGTAAGTTATGGCGGCACGGCACCGTCGAATGTGCGGGAGCAGACTGCCCGCTGGCGGAAAATCCGGTCTGAGGAAAGGAATGTGAAATGAAACATTCATTTATGGCGATGCTTGTCATCCTGCTGGCGGCTTTTTCCGTTGCGGCCTGCGGTGTGAAGAGTCCGCCCAAATATTCACCGGATGCCCCGAAATCCGAGCTCAAGAAAAGCTGATTTTTTACAGATTGTCTGAAGATGGATCATTTTACCTATAAGAATGGCGAACTGCATGCTGAGGATGTTCCTCTGCGCGTCATTGCCGAGACCGTCGGCACGCCCTTCTATTGCTATTCCACCGCGACATTGGAGCGGCACTATAAAGTATTCTCCGGCGCGTTTGACGGAGCGAATGCGCTCGTCTGCTATGCGCTCAAGGCCAATTCCAATCAGGCGGTGATCCGCACGCTGGCCAATCTTGGCTCGGGCGCCGATGTGGTGTCTGAAGGAGAACTTCGCCGCGCGATTGAGGCGGGCGTTCCGCCGGAAAAAATCGTTTTCTCCGGTGTCGGCAAGAAACCAGCGGAAATGCGCTACGCGCTGGAAACCGGCATTCATCAGTTCAATGTGGAATCGGAGCCGGAAGTCCATCTTTTGAGCGAGGTCGCGAGCAGCATGGGGCTGAAGGCGCCCATTACATTTCGTGTCAATCCGGACGTGGATGCGAAAACCCATGCCAAGATCTCGACCGGCAAGGCCGAGAACAAGTTCGGCGTGCCCTGGCAGGATGCCTCGCGCATCTATGCCGAAGCCGCCGCGCTGCCGGGAATCGAGATCAAAGGCGTTGATGTGCATATTGGCTCTCAATTGACGGACCTCGAACCTTACAAGAACGCGTTCAACCGGGTGCGGGAACTTGTCCAGCAGCTTCGCAGTGAGGGGCACGATATTTCCCGTGTCGATCTCGGTGGCGGGCTCGGTATTCCCTATGACGCCAATATTCCTCCGGAACCGAACGCCTATGCGGCGGTCGCGCTGGAGGCAATCGGTAACCTCGGCTGTCAGATCGTTTTTGAGCCTGGCCGGCTGATCGTCGGGAATGCGGGGGTGCTTGTTTCCGAAGTCATCTTCATTAAGCAGGCGACGCAACGGAAATTCGTCATTCTGGACGCGGCGATGAACGACCTCATCCGTCCGGCCATGTATGACGGGTATCATCATATTGATCCAATTCGCGAAGATTTGAAAAAAGGCGCCTATACGCCTGCGGATGTGGTCGGACCGGTCTGCGAAACAGGGGACACTTTTGCGCGGGAGCGGGATATGCCGGACCTGGCGCGAGGGGATCTCGTGGCTTTCCGGAGCGCCGGGGCCTATGGCGCGGTAATGGCTTCCACCTACAATACCCGGCCCTTGGTGCCCGAAGTTCTGGTGAAGGGCGATCAATATGAAGTGATCAGGGCGCGTCCGAGCTTGGAAGAATTGCTGAAACTTGATATACTGCCGACATGGCTCGAGGGGTGAATCGAGGATGAATGCAGCGTCGCGACGATACGAGTGACAGCGGATATGGATTAGCGTACGAAGTCCGTATTCTGCTGGCGAAAGCCAACCTTCTCCTGGAAGGGCTATGGCGCCATGGCCGGCTGTTCTTTTGCGTCGTTGGCCTGTTCATTGGTCTGGCACTCCTTGATATCTGGTCCTACATCTCCAACTGGCTTCATATTCTGGCGCTCGTCCTGTTTGCGGCGGCCACTCTCTACACGTTGTATTATGCGGTAAGGCGATTTGAACGACCGACGCGCGCCCGCGCTCTTCGCTATCTTGAGCAGCGCAATCAATTGCGTCATCGTCCATTGCAATCCCTGGGGGCGTCATCGGAAGCGGAGAAAATAAACAATACATCGTCCAATCTGATGTGGCGGGTTTATCAGAAGACTCTCCGGCGGAGTCTGGTGGGCCTGAAGGTCGGAGGTCCGAGCCTCGATATGGGGGCGGGGGATAACTATGGCTTCCGGGCAATTGTCATTCTTCTGCTGGTCGCCGCCTTTATTGTCGCCGGTCCGCGCTCGGTGGAGCGGCTTTCTGCGGCTGTCACCCCCCGGATTGGAAGCCCTGCCATTCCCACCAATGTCACAGCCTGGATTACACCGCCTGCCTATACGGCGCAGGCGCCGATCTTGCTGTCTCAGTCTGAAGGTGGCGACGCTGAAGTGAAAACATATGTTGTCCCGACCCAAAGCTCTTTCATTGCACATGTCTTCGGCAGTGAAGGAGAGGCGCCTGCCCTGATCATCGGGGAGGAACGGCAACAATTCTCTGCGACCGATGCGCGGAATTTTCAGATTGAAACGTCCTTCGAGCAGCCGGCAGATGTGAAGATCGAGAAAGACGGTGAGGTCATTGCGCAGTGGCAGTTGAATATCATACCGGATGAAGTGCCGACCGTGAGCCTTCTTGACGAGCTGAAAGTGACGGAGAGATCCGCCTTTAACCTGCAGTATCAGGCGCTGGATGATTATGGCGTGGAGAATATTGGCGGTGAGATCACACGTGAGGCCGCAGAGGGCAAGATTAATCTTGCCCTGCCGACCCCCGGGCGCGGCACCAAGCGGGTTGTGGGCAAGAGTTATCACGAACTGACCTCACATCCCTGGGCGGGGCTACCGGTGACGTTGACGCTGTTTGCGGAAGACCAGCTTGGCCAGCGAGGATATTCCGAAGCGCTGAATTTTGTGATGCCGGAGCGGATTTTTACCCATCCGGTGGCGAAGGCCCTGATTGAGCAACGCAAGCAGTTGGTCACCGAGCCGGAAGAGAGCAGAATGGATGTTGCGCTGGTGTTGCATACGCTCGCCGACCTGCCCGAAAGCTTTAATAACGATATGACGGTGCAGCTGTCGCTCTCGACGGCGCGGGCGATGCTTGTGAATGGTGAAAGCCAGAAGTCTATTGATGAGGTGGTGGAGATACTCTGGGATACGGCACTGCATCTTGAAAATGGCGATTTGTCGATGGCGGAAGCCGCGCTTCGAAAGGCGCAGGAAGCTCTGATGGAAGCGCTCAACAGCGATGCCAGTGATGAAGAGATCAAGCGGCTCGTTGAGGAATTGCGGACCGCCATGGAAAACTTCCTTCAGGCGCTGGCGCAACAGGCCCAACCGATGGAAAATCAGGCGACAGGCGATCCCAACAACCAGGATCAGCTTATCGAATCGCAGGATCTACAAAAACTACTGGACCGCATTGATCAGTTTGCGCGCGGCGGCGCGCGGGACGCGGCGCGGCAATTGCTGAGCGAGCTTCAGAATATCATGGAGAACCTAAAAGCGGCGGAGGCCCGCCCGCCGTCCGCCGGTCAGCAGGAAGCTCAGGAAATGCTCAACGAGCTTGGGCAGCTGATGCAGAAGCAGCAGGATTTGCTTGATCAGACATTCCGTAAATCACAAGGCCGACAGCCCCAGCAGGGGAACCAGCGTGGTCAGAACGGCCAGCAACAGCAGAATGGCCAACAACCGGGACAGCAAGGGCAGCAGGGCCAACAAGGCCAGTCCGGACAGCGCGGAAATCTTCAGGATCTTGCCGAAGTACAGGAGGCTATCCGCCAGATGCTTGGCGAGCTGATGGGACGGATCGGAGAGAATGGCGAAATCCCGGAAGCCCTGGGCCGAGCGGAAAGATCTATGAATGATGCCCGCGGGTCGCTGGAGCAGGGGCAGGGGCAGTCCGCCCTGCAATCAGAGGGTGAGGCACTTGAAAGCCTGCGGCAGGGAACGGAAGCGCTTGCGCAGCAGATGATGGAAAACGGACAGGGACAAGGCACGCAGTCAGCCGGTCCCGGTCAGCCCGGGCAGGGGCGTGATCCGCTTGGGCGCCCTCTGGATGATGAAGGCAGTCAGGGCCGGAATGCCGGGGACGCAATGATGCGCGGTGAAGCGGACAGCTTTAACAAGAGCCGTTCGATCCGCGATGAAGTGCAACGGCGGCTGTCTGATCCCGCCCGCAGCATGCTGGAAAGAGATTACCTCAAGCGCCTGCTCGATATTTTCTGACCTGCCTCCGAATTCTGTTAAAGTCCCCTACATGACACAGGATCATCCGTTCGCACAATATGTCCGCATTCTCGGCAAGGGCCCGAAAATGTGGCGTGACATGACATTCGACGAAGCCCGGGCGGCCATGAACATGGTGCTGTCAAACGAGGTGGAGCCGTTGCAACTTGGCGCCTTTCTTCTCCTGTTGCGCCGCAAGGGCGAAACGGGAGAGGAACTGGCAGGGATGGTGGCCGGCGCCCGGGATCATTTTCTTGAAAAAAATGTTACAGCGGAAGTTGATTTCGACTGGCCGTCCTACGCCGACAGGCATCGTCAGCAACCCTGGTTTATTCTCTCCGCACTCCTTCTGGCCGATCAGGGGTATAAAATCCTGATGCATGGCATTGAAGGCTATACCGAGGGATATGCGCCAACCCGCCCGGGCCTTGAGATATTTGGCGTCCCGCAGGCAGCTTCTTTGTCAAATGCGGCGGCATTGCTTGGCGACAATAACCTCGTCTATCTGGGGCTGGAGAACTTCTGCCCCTCTGTCCAGTCGCTGTTTGAGTTGCGCCCCTTTCTGGGAGTTCGCACGGCGGTGAATACCTTTGGGCGCGATCTCAACCCGTTTGCGGCACCCTATCAGCTACAGGGCGTATTTCATCCGCCCTATAAATCCCTCCATCTTGAGACGATCAAGGCCCTTTCCCAACCGAATGGATATATTTTCAAGGGTGGCGGGGGTGAAGTGCAGCGCAATCCGATGAAACCGGCCCTCGTTGACGCCCTGGTGGATGGCCGCACGGGGGTGCAGGAGTGGCCCGCGATGACGGATCAGAGCGTTTATAAATGGCGGGAGGAAGAGCTTTCACCTGTTGCATTGCTCCGGATGTGGCAGGGAAAGCTGGATTTGCCCGTACCGGAACTCGCCATTATCGGCACGCTTGCCTTTGCACTCAAGCTCGCCGAACCACCGCTTGAGTTCGCGGAGGCGGAAATCCTCAGCCGTGAAATCTGGCGCGGGCGGGACAAGAAGCGGTTTGACTAGTCCGATATCTGCGTGTGTTTATTCGTGCCACCAGAGGTCCGGCGAAGTTCCCCAGAAGGAAGGCGTTTCGGGCAATTTGATGTCCGGCCAATGCGCGAGCCATTGCCGCTCCGTGAAGTAAAGCGGGATGACATAGTAGCCGTTGAGCAGAACCCGGTCGAGGGCGCGGGTGGCGGTGACAAGTGCGTCGTGTGAGGTGGCTGTCGCGATCTTTTCTATCAGCATGTCGATGGATGCGAGGCGGATTCCCGGATAGTTGCGCGTGCCGGGGGTATCGGCGGCGTCACGGCTCCAATAGAAGGCCTGTTCGTTTCCCGGCGAAAGAGACTGGCCCCAGCTGTTGATAATCATGTCAAAATCGTAGTTGGTGGCCCGGTTCTGGTAGCTGGCCGTATCGACTTGGCGGATCGTGCTTCGAATCCCAAGGGTCTCGAGGTTTCGCTGAAAGGGGGCAATCAGCTTGATATACTCGCTGTTGTTGACGAGAAACTCGACGGTAAAAGCTTTATCGGTTTTCTCACGGCGGAGAATACCTGCGTCGATGATGTAGCCGGCCTCGAAAAGTAGTTCTTGCGCACGGCGTAAATTTTCCCGCGATCGACCCGATCCATCGGTTTGGGGAAGGTGAAAGGCATCATTGAAGACAGCCTCCGGTAATTCCGTTTTGAACGGACTGAGCAAGTCCCGTTCCGTTTCGGTGATAGGGCCGTTGGCCGCAAGAGGAGAATTCTCGAAAAAGCTCTCGGTCCGTTGGTACAATCCGTAAAGAATATTGGCGTTGACCCATTCGAAATCGAAGGCGAGGGTGAGCGCCTGGCGTACGCGGAGATTGCTGAACTTCTCCTGGCGGGTGTTGAAAACAAATGCCAGCATCGGCGCCGGAATCTGGAGCTTGGGCGCCGCCTTTTGAAAACCGGTGCCGGGATCGGAAGTATCATATGCATTGGCCCATTTGGCGGCGCTCTGCTCGAACCGGGCATCAATATTATGGGATTTGAAGGCTTCCAGCGCCACATCGTCATCCCGGAAATAGTCATAAATTATTCTCTCGAAATTAAATCGGCCCTTATATTGCGGCAGGTGCCACCCCCAGAAATTGTCGTCACGCCGATAGACGATGCGCCGTCCCGCCTCGACTTTTTCAATAAGATAGGGCCCCGAGCCGGGAATCGGGGACAGGGAGGACTTGGTGAAGTCGGGGTTCGTCACGGTGGACTTCGGCAAAACGCTCATTAATCCGATGATCAGAGGCATTTCATAGCGCCCCTCTTTCTCAAACTCAAACCGGATTGTTTGGGTTCCCAGAATCTCTGCTTTCGTCACCTTCCGGTAATAGCTTTGAACGTTTGGCCGCCCCTCATCGCGCAGCGCCTCGAAGGACGCAAGGACGTCTTCTACTGTGATCTCCTGTCCGTTGGAAAAGTGCGCTCTGGGATCAATATGAAAGACGATCCAGCTCCGGTCCGTCGCCACATCGATCGATCTTGCGATATCGGCATAGAGTGTAAAGGGCTCATCCCGGGAACGGGAGAGCAGGGACTGATAGACATCGCCGATCCCGCGCGGACTGACCCCTTTCAGCAGAAAGGGATTCACACTATCGAAGCTGCCGATGGCGCTGAGACGGAGAGTTTCACCGACAGGCGCTTCAGGATTGACATAGTCAAAGTGAGGGAAACCGGCGGCGTATTTGGGATCGCCATGCATTGCGATGGCATGTTGTTCTTCCGCAGAGAGACGGTCTTCCATGACGATGGAAAAGACGAGGGCGAGTAGAAGAAAAAGCAGGAGTTGTCTCATTCAGAATTATACGGCCTTGCTGCGAATTATGTCGGCGAGCCTATCGACCAAATATGGCATTTTTTCCTCCGAGGTACCCGCAAATCCGAGGATCAGACCGTTCTGCTCCGTCGGCAGGCTGTAAAATCCGGAAAGCGCGCGAACCAGCATTCCGTTTTTGAGGGCATCGCGCTCGATTTCCCTGTCCTTGATTTTCGGTGGCAGATAGGCAACCAGATGCATGCCGGACCCTTGCGCATCCACGCGGATTATGTCGCCGAGCTTTTCTTTTAAAAGCCGAACGAGTGCCTTTTGACGGGCCTCATACAGCAATCGCATCCGCCGGATATGGGCGGCAAGATAGCCTTCGTTTATGAAATCCGCGAGGGCGGCTTCCGGTACGGCAGGAGAGTGACTGTCTATCGAGCGGCGAAGCGCAAGGAACACATCCACAAGGTCATCCGGCACCACCATGTAACCGACCCGCAGACCGGAGAACATGACTTTGCTCATGGTGCCGACATAGATAACCCGGTTATCGTCATCCAGCCCCTGAAGGGAAGAAAGCGGACGGCCGGTATAGCGATATTCGCTGTCATAGTCATCTTCCAGAATAAAGCGCCCCTCTTCCTTCGCCCATTTGAGCAGGTCCAGGCGCCGGGCGAGAGACATGGTCTGACCGAGCGGATATTGATGTGATGGTGAGATACAGGCAAGACGCGCATCCGGTGCCATTTTGCGGGCCAGTTCAAGCGAAAAGCCTTCTTCATCGACGGGCACGGATACCGGATGGGCCCCGGCCCCCAAAATGGATTCGCGGATGCCCGGATATCCGGGTTCCTCCATCCAGATGGAATCTCCGGGTTCCGCAAAGGCACGAACCACCAGATGAATTGCCTGTTGAGAGCCGGAAAGAACGATGACCTGATCGGCGTGACATCGTACCGCCCGCGTCTGGCCGAGATGGGATGCAATGGCCTCGCGCAGGACATTTGCTCCGCCAATCGGATTGTCGACAAGAAACTCCCGTCCCGGTCGGCGCCAGTGACGCGCAAGCAACCGCGCCCAGTCCTCAAAGGGGAAGGCCTCCAACGCGGGCAGGCCGGGTGAAAAGGGGAGGCCCCTATACTGTCCCTTTATGTGCATGTCTTTAAACGGCGCGGCCATTTTCGACAGATACACATCTCGCGCCCGGACACCGGAGACAATGCCGCCGCCCTTGCGCTGCAAAAGATCGTCGGGCAATTGATCCGATACGTAGGAGCCAGCCCCAACCCGGCTGACGAGATACCCTTCCGCCGTCAACTGATCATAAGCGCTGAGAACCGTATTTCGTGAAACACCAAGGTCGGCCGCAAGCGACCGGCTGGACGGCAGCCGCGTATCCGGCCTCAACCGTCCTTCAAGGATTGCCTGCCGCAAAGCGAGAAAAAGCTGCTGATGCAGGGCCATGCTGCTGTTATTGTCGAGCGAAATTGTATGCAGCTGCGCGTTTCTGAGTCGTCGGGCCATATGCTTTGACCAAAGTGGTTTTAGAATGTCGGAAATTTTATGTAAAGAAGGAACCAATACCAAGGTTTATTTCACGGGTCTGACGTTTGTGATCAAGTTTTCTTGTGGGTTATTGTATTCTGGCGGAAATGCGCAAAATATACACCAGAGCCGATCGATATTGAGAGGAAGTGAGAATGACAGATACAACAGATATCGCCTATTTCGCGGCGGGTTGTTTTTGGGGCGTGGAAGCAGCCTTCCGTCAGGTGCAGGGCGTTCGGGAAACGGTTGTTGGTTATCAGGGCGGGGTTACCATCAATCCCAACTATCAGGATGTCTGCGCCGGCCAGACCCAGCATGCCGAGGTTGTCAAGGTTGTCTTTGACCCCGGCGTCGTGAGTTATGATGATCTTCTGAACGTATTCTGGCAAAGCCATGATCCGACCACGCTCAACCGCCAGGGTCCGGATATCGGCACTCAATATCGATCTGCAATATTTTATCGCGATGACGAGCAGAAGGCGATCGCGGAGGCGTCCAAGCAGTCTCAGGGCCGGCGCGGGTTTTTCCGCCGCCCAATTGTGACCGAGATTTCACCGGCGCTAGATTTCTATCCGGCGGAAGACTATCATCAGCAGTATCTGGAAAAACGGGGCCTTGCGACCTGTCATATCTGACGACGTTTAGACCAGCCGTTCCGCGCGCCCGTCGAAGCCTATAATTGTCGCCGTTAGGTTGAGGCTATTATCGTAGGCGGCTGTTGCCCGGATGTGGGCACGTTTCAGGTCTGAAGCGTCAACATCACTGCTTCCTTGCTGGGCAAGTTGTTGTGTCAGAAATTGCGCAGAGTAGGGCGAATGGTCCGCCGATTTCATTTCGCCCGCGGAAATAAAAGTCTGCTGTATATCTCTTAACTGAACCGGAGCGGTAGATGGATTCTGTGACGTCTCTGAACTTGACCGGGATTGCTGGCGTTCGGCCGAAAGGTTCCGCTCCGCTTCCATGTATGCAGAATCGCGTCTTGATGCCGCGGTGTTACGACTTTGAAAATGTGCATCGCCGTCGTCGCGCCGAGGGGGCAACGGGACTATACTTGCTATGGGCCGAGATATATCCATCGATATCCGATCCGGAGCCGGTTAAAATTTAGGGGCATTCGACCTTCATTCTGAGGCCGTTTGGCGGTGAGGGATGGTGCGGGTTCTCCATCATCCCGGAATCTATCAGGTCACTATTATGAAAACCCGACAATATTTCCTTAACAAGGAATAAAATTATTCACAAAAATTAGCACAAAGTTACATGGAATGCAACTCTTGGTGAGGTTAAGCCCGTGTAATCGTTATTTCTTTGTGCTCATTTCATCTATGCGCTTTTGCATGGAGTGCAGCTGGTCCCTCAACTCCTGCATCATTTCAGCTGTCTGATCGGCGTCCGGTTCCTTCGCTGACGCAGGTTTTTCATTTGATGTTTCGCTGTCTGTCCCACCAAAGAAGGTCGGTGGAGCGAACATCCGGACAGCCTGGCTGAACATCTCCATATTTTTGCGCCCCATTTCCTCAAACTGCTTGAACATGGGATTTGCAGTCAGGTTATCGGGCAAGACATCACGCATTTTATCCTGATTGTCGGTAAAGGACCGCATGGACATTTCGAGGTAATCCGGTACCACTGTCTGCAACCGGTCGCCGTAAAAGCTGATAAGCTGACGCAGGAAGTTGATGGGGAGAAGATTCTGTCCCTTGGCTTCTTCCTCGAAAATAATCTGTGTTAGCACCGACCGTGTTATATCCTCATTCGTCTTGGCGTCGAACACGACGAATTCGGTCCCCTCCTTGACCATCCGGCTTAAATGATCCAGCGTGACGTAAGAAGAGGTGGCGGTATTGTACAGCCTGCGGTTTGCGTATTTTTTTATGACAATGGGCTTTTTGCCATCTGACGATTTATCAACCACTGTTTCTCCTAACTTATGTTGGAAGAGTTATTTTACACCATTTTCGCCTGTTATTGTTGCAGTGCGCAAGTTTATTGTGCAATGCCGTTCGTAAAAAACCTCTAAAAATTGAAAAATTACCTTCCTGTTCTGTGGATTAGAGCGCTTCTTGGGTATATATAGGTACGATGATATGCAATAATGGCCGGAATAATCAGGCCATAGCCTTTTATTGCCCGCCAAAGAAACTAATTGGCAGTTTTATGACAAGCATTTCGCAATTGACTCCGCCGCGCCTTGGTCCACGGCCACTGGCTTTGCATCTGGGGTTAGCAACGACAACCGTGGCCAGCTCTCTTGCTGGCCTGCCGTTTCATTGCCAAGAGGGGGCTTCCTCCCTGCCGCTTCCCGATTCTTTTAATCACGCTCTGAATGCTGCGGCTGCAAATAGCGGCACTGAAATGTTGCAGGCGCTGGCAGACCAAGGCAGCGAGCTGGTTCAGGATATGATTGATGGCATTCGCCTGTATCATTGCCATCCCTATCGGCGCGTGTCCCGGGATCGTCCGATCATCTGGCACGCTGGCACAGCCGTGCTTCTGGACGGCGCGCCGACGGCTCCGGCAACGGCGCCGGCAGTTCTATTGGTGCCGTCCCTCGTGAATCGCGCGTATGTTCTGGATTTGATGCCCGGACGCAGCCTTGTTGATTTCCTCGCGGAATGTGGCATCCGGCCTCTTGTCCTCGACTGGCAGGCCCCGGGGGAGCAGGAACGTGAATTTGATGTGGCTGACTATGTAACGGAACGCATCTGTCCGGCGATTGAGTTTGTCGCGAAAGCATATCCGGAGGCGCCATTGCATCTTGCGGGCTATTGCATGGGGGGAACATTCGCCGTTGCCGCCGTGTTGCGGCAGCAGGAGAATATACGCAGCTTCATTGCAATTGCCTCGCCTTGGGATTTTCATGCGGAGATTGGCGGGCAGGCGAAGATCCTGCTGAGCCAGCGGGAGATGTGGGCGAATATCCTTGGTGGTTTTGGCGAATTGCCGGTGGATTTGCTGCAGACATTTTTTGCCAGCCTGGATCCCAATCTTGGACTGCGAAAATTCAGTAAGTTTGCTAAGATGGATATGTCGTCTGAAGAGGCGCAGGAGTTTGTCGCGATTGAAGACTGGCTGAATGACGGGTATCCCCTGGTAAAAGGGGTGGCCGCGGATGTATTCGATAAATGGTATGATCGGAATGAGCCGGGGACCGGTAGCTGGGCGGTTGACGGCGCCGTTATTCGCCCGCAGGATATAAAAATTCCGTCGCTTATTGCTGTGCCGAAAATCGACAAGATTGTACCGCGTTCTTCTGCTATTGCGTTAGGGACCGCGCTGCCCGCGGCAACAGTCATTACGCCGCCTTCCGGACATGTCGGGATGATGACCGGACGGCGGGCAAAAGACGGTTTATGGCGCCATCTGGGGGACTGGATATTGGCGAATTGAGTTTTTTGCACGTGGGGGCAGAAAAAGGTTGCGATTGAGGACAACTAACGTTATTTCGTATGAAGGCTTCAAAAATATGAAAAGTTTCTCATGCGAGGTAATTTTTGAACTATAATTACAAAATCGGTAAATAGGAGAAACAAATCATGGACGTTGTCATTACCAGTGCCGTACGGACGCCTGTCGGGTCCTTCAATGGTGCGTTGTCGCCGCTTTCGGCTCATCAGCTTGGTGAAATCGTTATCAAGGAATCGCTGTCACGGTCCCGGACAGACGCGTCTGAAGTCTCCGAGGTTATCCTCGGCCAGATATTGAATGCCGGCGAAGGCCAGAATCCGGCGCGGCAGGCTTCCGTTAATGCGGGCGTTCCCTATGAGGTTCCGGCCTGGGGTGTGAACCAGCTTTGTGGTTCGGGTCTCAGGGCTGTAGCGCTCGGCTATCAGGCAATTCTCAATGGCGATTCGCAGATTGTGGTTGCTGGCGGTCAGGAGAGCATGAGCCGGGCGCCGCACTGTGCGCATCTGCGAAACGGCCAGAAAATGGGGGCGCTTGAATTTACAGATACCATGCTCAAAGACGGTCTGATCGACGCTTTCCACGGCTACCATATGGGTAACACGGCGGAAAATGTTGCGGCGAAATGGCAGATCACCCGAGATGCACAGGATGAATTTGCCGCGAACTCCCAGCGGAAAGCATCGGAAGCACAGGCTTCCGGCCGGTTCAAGGATGAAATCGTGCCGGTTACAATTTCCACCCGCAAGGGGGATGTGGTTGTTGACCAAGATGAATATATTCGAGGCGGGACAACTGTTGAAAAACTGAGCGGCTTGCGTCCGGCTTTCGCAAAGGATGGTTCCGTCACGGCCGGTAACGCCTCCGGCATCAATGACGGGGCGGCAGCCGTTGTCCTGATGACGGCAGATGCGGCAAAAGCCAAAGGCCTTACGCCGATGGCACGGATCGTGTCCTGGGCACAGAGCGGCGTTGATCCGGCCATCATGGGAACCGGTCCTATTCCGGCGAGTCGTGCGGCTCTCGAAAAAGCGGGCTGGTCGAAGGATGACCTCGACCTGGTTGAAGCAAATGAGGCGTTTGCCGCGCAAGCCTGTGCGGTAAACAAGGATCTTGGCTGGGACACGGACAAGGTCAATGTGAATGGCGGCGCCATTGCCATCGGGCATCCTATCGGTGCATCGGGCGCCCGAGTTCTGGTGACATTGTTGCATGAAATGCAGAAACGTGACGCGCATAAGGGTCTTGCAACCCTCTGTATCGGGGGCGGCATGGGCATCGCCATGTGTGTCGAGAGGTAAATACTTACTTAGATATCTAAAGGGAGCAGATAATGTCGAGAGTAGCAATTGTAACAGGTGGAACGCGAGGGATTGGGGAGGCAATCTCCATCATGTTGCATGAGAAAGGCTATAAGGTTGCGGCAAACTATGGCGGAAATGATGAACGGGCCAAGGAGTTTTCGGACCGGACCGGTATTTCCGCCTACAAATGGGATGTTTCTGACTTCGATGCCTGCACTGAAGGCGTTGCCAAGGTCAAATCCGACCTTGGCGCCGTTGAAATTCTCGTCAATAATGCCGGAATTACCCGTGACGGGACATTGCATCGAATGGACCCTGAAAACTGGCAGAAGGTCATCGATACCAATCTCGGCTCCTGCTTCAATATGTGCCGGGTGACCATTGAGGATATGCGGGCCAATAAATTCGGCCGTGTGATCAACATTGGTTCCATCAATGGTCAGGCCGGACAATATGGACAGGTAAACTACGCGGCGGCAAAGTCCGGCATTCATGGCTTCACCAAGGCCATGGCACAGGAAGGGGCCGCACAGGGTATTACCGTGAATGCGATTGCACCGGGATATATCGATACGGATATGGTTGCGGCCGTTCCGGAAAATGTGCTGGCGAAGATTGTCGCCGGCATTCCGGTCGGACGCCTTGGCCAGGCGTCGGAAATTGCCCGCGGTGTTTGTTTCCTCGCAGCGGATGATGCGGGCTTTATTACCGGCTCGACCCTGTCCATCAACGGTGGTCAGCATATGTACTGATTTTCGCGGCTTTACGGCGAATTATGGGAATGGCATGATGCGGCGCGGCCCGTCATGCCATTTCTTTTTGTCAGTATTCTCGCGGTAAAATCATGAACAAGCAGGTTGGGGGAAGAACGATTGCGAGCCTATGCGGGCTTTGCGCGATCCTGCTCTGGGCGTTGCTCGCGCTGTTTACGGCGGGAACGGCAAACATTCCCCCCTTTCAACTGACGGCGATGACGTTCCTGATCGCTTTTTGCGGGGTGTCCCTTAAATGGATGTTCTACCGGCAGGATGTCAGGAAATTCTTTCGCATCCCGCCGTCTCTCTGGCTGCTCGGCGTTGCCGGATTATTTGGCTATCATTTCTTTTATTTTCTGGCCCTTAAAAATGCCCCGGCGGCGGAAGCGAGCCTGATCGCGTATCTTTGGCCCTTGCTGATCGTGCTGTTCTCCACCCTGCTTCCCGAAGAGAGGTTCTATTGGTTTCATCTTGTGGGAGCGCTGATAAGTCTGGCAGGTGCAGGTCTTTTGATCACCAAGGGAGCCGCATTCGAGCTTCAGCCAGAATACACCGTTGGTTATCTTGCGGCGATTTGCTGCGCCTTTATCTGGTCCGGCTATTCGGTGCTGAGTCGCCGGTTTGCAGCTGTTTCCTCTGATGTTATCGGATTGTTTTGCGGTATTACCGCTGTCCTATCGCTTGGTGCCCATCTGCTGTTTGAGACAACGTTATGGCCCGAAGATGTCCTGCAATGGCTGTCAGTTCTTTGTCTTGGGCTCGGGCCCGTTGGGGCCGCTTTCTTCCTGTGGGATCGGGGAATGAAGCATGGGGATATCCAGTCCCTCGGTGTGCTGTCCTATCTCGCGCCCTTGTTGTCGACCCTGATTTTGCTGGCGATGGGCGTTGCGAATTTTTCCTGGTCACTGATCTTTGGGTGTCTTCTTATTACAATTGGTGCGCTTGTGGGCTCCCTGAATTTGCTGCGATCCTTATTCTCGCCTGGGACACCGGACTAGATATCGCCGGGGTTCCAGTTTTTCGGCGCCATCTCGAACCCTTCAAATTCAAATCCGGGTGCAACGGTGCAGCCGACAAGGGTCCATTCCCCTCGCGACCGGGCCGACTGCCAGTATCCCCGCGGGATGATAACCTGCGGCCACTCTCCTGCCATCAGATCGGGGCCCAATATCCACTCATCCGCCGGGGCGTCGTCTGCAGCGATTGTCAGGGTAAGCGGTGCGCCGGCGTAATGGTGCCAGACTTCAACGGCGTCAACCCGGTGCCAGTGCGAATAATCTCCCTTCTCCAACAGATAATAGATCGCGGTGGAAAAGGCCCGTTCCTGGTCCGGCAGCGTCATTTCATCGCGAAAGGTTTCTACGAAATGGCCACCTTCCGGATGCGGCTGCATCCCGAGACGCTGAATGATGTCCGCCGCCGTTAGTTCACTCGTCATCGGTCAGAAACTGTCCTTCCTGCGGCGGGTTTCGGCAAAGACTTCCACGGGATCGGCGCCCGTCAGGGCCAGTTCCGCCTGCAGGCCAGGGTCATCAGCGCGCATAAAGGGATTGGTTTCCTTCTCCTCACCGAGGGTGGAGGGAACCGTCGGGAGCTTCTTCTTCCGCATCTCAAGGATTTCGTTGAAGCGCTGCTTAAGGGCGGAGTTTTTGGGGTCTACCGACAGGGCAAACCGGCCGTTGGCCTCGGTATATTCATGGGCGCAGTAGACTTTCGTATCATCCGGCAGGGCGCGGAATTTGCCGATACTGTGCCACATTTGCGCCGGTGTTCCCTCAAACAGACGACCGCATCCAAGGGCGAAGAGAGTATCGCCGCAAAATAACGCATCTGACTCCTTGAACCAGTACGCGATATGCCCGACGGTATGGCCGGGAACCTCAAACACTTTGGCGCTCTCGCTGCCGAACTCGAAAATATCGCCTTCCTCCACCTGAATATCGATCCCGGGAATACGCGTGGCATCATTCTTTGCGCCGACAATGGTGCAGCCGGTCTTTTCTTTCAGCTCCAGATTGGCGCCAGTGTGATCCGGATGATGGTGGGTGTTGATGATATGGGTAAGCTTCCAGCCGAGTTCGTCCAGCTTTTTCAGAACCGGTTCGCTGACCGCGGGATCAACGACACCGACCTGGCCGCTGACGGGGTCGCGGAAGAGATAAACATAATTGTCACTGAGGACAGGAATTTGATGAATTTCCAGCTTGCTCATAATGTGCTCTTTCGGAATTTCGTGTTTTTGTTAAGTGTCCATTCTCATAATTTATGGCAGTATAACACTATGATAAGACCTGATGTCATCGATTTGCGGAATTTTTACCACAGCCCTCTCGGGCAGGTGGTGCGCCGGACGATTGGCCGTAAAATCAGGCTGATGTGGCCGGATTTGAAGAATTTTCGTGTTTTGGGTTTAGGATATGCGACCCCCTATCTGAATTCCTTCCGGTCCGAGGCGGAGCGGGTGATTTCCTTCATGCCACTGCAGCAGGGAGTGATTCAGTGGCCGCGGGAAGGCGGTAGCCTTGTCAGCCTTGTGGATGAACGAACATTGCCGCTACCGGATTCTTCGATTGACCGGATCATCTGGGTGCACGGGCTTGAGAACACCACGGATGTGGATCCGATCATGCAGGAATTATGGCGGGTACTGACCTCAACGGGCAAACTTCTGGTTGTGGTGCCGGGCCGGCGCGGCATGTGGGCGCGTACGGAGAATACGCCCTTTGGCTACGGCCATCCCTACAGTGACAAGCAACTCAACCGCTTGCTGCGGGATAACAGCTTCACACCCGGGGACTTTCAGGGTGCGCTCTATATGCCACCTAGTAAATGGCGGCTTAACCTGCGGCTTGGAAAAGCCTGGGAGAACGTCGGGGAGAAATGGTGGGGCCATTTCAGTGGCGTCCGCTTGATGGAGGCGGAAAAACAGGTCTATGCCTTAACAGCCCTGCCGGAGAGGAAAGTGCGGCAGCGCCCGGTCATCCTGCCCGCCGCGAGACCGGTGATTGCCGGCAGAGAGGTCCGGCGGACCTCAAACGACGGCTAATCTTTTTTGGACAACATGAAAATGCAGTCGGCGCCAAAGAAATTGGCAAAGCTGCCATAGGACGCGCGAGTCATGACCTGCCCCGATGCCTTGACGATGACCGATTGCTCAATCTTGACATCCATCTGTTCGCAGAGCGTGGTAAAATCCTTGAGCGTACAGAAATGAATATTCGGTGTCTCGTACCAGGGAATATCCAGCGAGTTTGTCATTGGCATCCGGCCCTTAAAAGCGAGATAGGTCCGGCAGCGCCAATAGGCGAAATTCGGAAAAGAGACAATCGCCCGCCGCCCAATGCGCAAGAGCTGTTGCAGCACGACATGGGGCTGATGGGTGGTTTGCAGCGTTTTGCTCAAAATAGCGTAATCGAAACTGTCGTCAGGATAATAGACAAGATCGGTGTCCGCATTTCCCTGTACCACCGACAGGCCGTTGGAAACGCAGATGTTAACGCCATGCTGGCTAAGTTCAAGCCCGCGTCCGTCGACATCTTTTGTCTCCGCTAGATGGGCGAGGAGCTGGCCGTCATCGCAGCCGACATCCAGAACCCGGCTTCCCGGCTCGACCATATCCGCGATAAGCTGCCAATCGACGCGGATATCCCGCTTGGGCACAAATTTGATCGGATCGTTCATGATATCAGGCCCCGGCTTTTGGCACTTGATTGCAGAAACCCGTCAATGGTTTTTAACATTTCGGGTGTATCCAGCAGGAAAGCATCATGACCCTTGTCCGTCTCCACTTCGACGAAGCTGACATTGGCCGCCGCGGCAATCAGCGCATGGACAATCTCCTTGTTCTCCGAGGTCGGGAACAGCCAGTCGCTGGTAAAGGAGACAATGCAGAAGCGGGTCTTCGTCCCTTCAAAAGCATTGGCGAGGGAGCCGCCGTGGTCTTCCACCAGGTCGAAATAGTCCATGGCGCGGGTGATATAGAGATAGGAGTTGGCATCGAACCGATCGACAAAATTAATGCCCTGATAACGGAGGTAGCTCTCTACCTGAAAATCCGCATCAAAGCCGTATGTCAGATTATCCCGATCCTGAAGATTCCGGCCAAATTTACGATGCAATGCGGCTTCTGACAGATAAGTTACATGCGCGGCCATACGGGCAACGGCGAGGCCTGCGGTCGGCTTGCTTTCACTTGCGTAATAATTGCCGCTCTGCCAGTTCGGATCAGCCATGACAGCCTGCCTTCCAACTTCATGAAATGCAATGTTCTGTGCGGAGTGCCGAGCGGCGCAGGCAATAGGAATCGCGCTGAAAACCCGATCGGGATAGGCGCCTGCCCATTGCAGGGCCTGCATTCCCCCCATGGATCCGCCGATGACGCTGAACCAGCTTTCTATTTCAAGATAGTCCTGCAGAAGGGCCTGCGCCCGCACCATGTCGGCGATCGTGATGATCGGGAAGTTTAATCCATACGGCTTGCCGGTCTTGGGGTCCGTGTCTTTCGGGCCGGTCGTTCCCATGCATCCACCCAGAACATTGCTGCAAACGATAAAATACTTATCGGTATCGAGAACCTTGCCCGGGCCAATCATAAGCTCCCACCAGCCGTTTTTGCCGGTCAGCGGCTGACGGCTGGCGGCAAACTGGTCGCCCGTCAGCGCATGGCAGATCAGAATCGCATTGGACTTATCCGCATTCAACTGCCCATAGGTGCAGTAGGCGATATTGACGGCCTCCAGCGATATGCCACAATCCAGCGGTAAGGGGGTTTCCGTTGCGAGGACAACGGAGTGATTACCGGAATGTGGTGGGTTTGCGGACACGTTTACTTCTCTTTTCGCCTAAATTGGATTAGAAAAATCTTTGTTTTGCATGACTTTGCTGTTAGCTAGTGCGGCGAGGCGAGGTCTGTCAATATATTCTTTGCCAATTAACGGGCTTTGTGGTCCAATTTTGACGAAATGGTCTGTTTATTCAGGTAACTAAAGTGACAATAACAAATACGAAACTGGAAGCACTTCGGGCTGAAATCGATCGGCTGGATATGGAACTTCTGTCGGTTCTGGAGAAGCGCGTTGCCATTGTCGAGGATATCGCGGCGGCAAAGAAGGGGGATGGCAAGGCGACCGCCTTTCGTCCGGGCAGAGAGGCGTCCATTCTTCGCAATATTCTTAAGTCACATTCCAGCAAACTTCCCGATGCGGTTGTTGCGGCGATTTGGCGGGAGCTTATTTCCGCGGTTGGCGCGATGCAGCGGCCCTACTCTGTTTCCATTACGGCCCCGGACAAGTCTGTTGGTTACTGGGATCTTGCAAGATTTCATTTCGGTTCTGCGACACCAATGAAGCTTTATCAGCTCCCGACGGTGGTTCTTCGTGAAGTATATGAAAATCCGTCGACGTTGGGCGTGTTGCCATGGCTGTCCCGGGAGCGGGATACCTGGTGGATGCAGCTTGCTCAGGGCGGGGACAATGTTCCCAAGATTCTTGCGGCTCTGCCGTTTCTCGATAACCCTTCCGGCGGATTTGAAGACCTGAACTCGTTGGTTATTGGGCAGGCGGAGCCGGAACCCTCCGGTGACGATGTGACCTTGATGGTGGTCGTTACCCGCGATGAAGTAAGCCGTGCCCGTCTCAATGAGAATCTTGCCAAAGCCGGCCTGAAGGGCTATTGCGCTGACTCCCGGTCTCCGGATACCGGTGATGGTGACTGGCTGCATCTTATTGAAATGCCGGAATTTGTGGCGAAGAATGACCCGCGCCTTGAGGAACTTGGTAAGATAAATGGAGACGGGTTTATCAAGGCGGTTATCCTTGGGGCGTATGCTGTCCCCATACAATAATCATTCACGTAATCCCAGTTGAAAGCAATGCTATGACGACACCGGTCCCGCAACCAGGTATTATGAGTATATCACCCTATGTGGGCGGCAAATCAAAGGCGGGAGAGAACCAGAAGGTTGCGAAGCTCTCCTCCAATGAGTCCCCGCTCGGCCCAAGCCCCAAGGCGGTCGCTGCGATCGAGACTGTGCTGAAGGACGGACATCGTTATCCGGATGGCGGGTCCCGGCTTTTGATCGAAGCAATTGCTGAGGTCCATGATATTAACCCGGCGCAAATCGTCTGCGGAAACGGTTCGGATGAGTTGATTTCACTTCTGAATACGGCCTATGTCGGACCCGGTGACGAGGTGCTCTTTCCTGAGCATGGCTTCCTGATGTATGCCATTTCCGCGACCGTTGCGGGGGCAACGCCGGTCAAGGCGCCGGAGGTAAACCTGACAACAGATGTTGACAGCCTGCTTGCGGCGGTGACGGAAAAAACCAAAATTGTGTTTCTTGCCAATCCTAATAATCCGACAGGAACCTATATCTCCCATTCTGAGGTCGAACGCCTTAGGGATGGGTTGCGCGACGATATCCTCTTGGTCCTTGATGCGGCTTATGCAGAGTATGTGACACGGGATGATTATCGGGCCGGTATAGAAATGGTAGAGGCTCATGACAATGTCGTTATGACGCGTACATTCTCGAAAATCTACGGTCTTGCTGCTGTGCGCCTTGGCTGGGCCTATTGTCCGCCTGCCGTTGTTGATGTCCTTAATCGTGTGCGAGGGCCTTTTAATGTAAACGCGCTGGCCCAGGCGGGTGGCGTCGAGGCGGTGAGAGATCAGGCGCATATTGAAAAGGCGCGACAGCATAATGAAAAATGGCTTCCGGTTCTGACACAAAGTTTCCGGGGAATGGGCCTCGGCGTGACCCCGAGCGTCGGCAATTTCCTGTTGCTTGACTTCGAAGGTACCGGCACGTCGGCGGCGGATGCCGAAGCTTATCTGGCGGAACAGGGGTTATTGCTGCGGGCGGTGGCCGGATATGGCCTGCCAGATTGCCTGCGTATGACAATCGGGCTGGAAGATGAGAACCACGCAGTGATAGAGGCGCTACGGACGTTTCTCGGGAAATAGATTATGACGGAAGTGAAATTCAAACGATTGGCTCTTGTGGGAATCGGCCTGATCGGCTCTTCGATCGCACGGTCCGCGCGCAAGAATGATCTTGCTGACGAGATCGTCTGTGCGGCCCGCACGGCGGACAGCCGCCGCGTCGCCAAGGAGCTTGGCATTGTTGATGAGGCCTATGACAATCCGATTGATGCGGTCAAGGGCGCGGATCTGGTGATTTTCTGCACCCCCCTTGGCACTTATGGCAAGCTGGCGGAACAGGTTGCGCCCGCACTGGAAAAAGGCGCCATTCTTACCGATGTGGGCTCGGTTAAAAGTGCGGTGATCGACGCCATTGGTCCGCATGTGCCGGAGGGCGTGGAGTTTGTCCCGGGCCATCCGGTTGCGGGGACGGAAAAGTCCGGGCCCGCCGCAGGGTTTGCAGAACTTTTCATAAATCGCTGGCTCATCCTGACGCCATGCGGGCGGGCAAGCGATGCTGCGATCGAGAAACTTACGGCCTTCTGGGCCGCCATGGGCAGTAAGGTAGAGATAATGGACGCGGATCATCATGACCTCGTCCTTGCCATCACGTCCCATATTCCGCATCTGATCGCCTATAACATCGTCGGTACGGCAGATGACCTGGAAGATGTGACCCAGTCGGAAGTCATTAAATACTCTGCGGGTGGTTTTCGGGACTTTACCCGTATTGCCGCATCCGATCCGACCATGTGGCGGGATGTCTTCCTGCACAACAAGGAGGCCGTGCTGGAGATGCTGGGCCGATTTACCGAGGACCTGACAGCATTACAGCGGGCCATCCGGCGCGACGATGGGGAAACTTTGTTCAATATCTTTTCCCGCACGCGAGCAATCCGGCGACAGATTATCGATGCCGGGCAGGAAACGCCGGAGCCTGATTTTGGTCGTACGCATAAATCGGAAGACGCCGAGAAAAAATCCTGAGGAGCTATTTGCTTCCGATAACGGAGCCGAGTTGCATCAGGAAAACGGGGCCGAGATACATCCCGCCGTCCTGAGCGGATAGCGGCAGAGCGATATATCGTCTGCCCTCCTCATCTTCCCGCGAGAGCAGGTTGAGCCCGAACCCGATTGTGCGGGCCGTCTGGGCGTCCAACTGACGGGTTTCGGCCAAAGCAGCGAGTATTGCGCTATAGCCGGAGATACGGGTGTCAAGTTTGCCGAGGGGGCGCATTCTGTCATCCAGGGCGATTGCACCTTCGCCCGTCATGGCGCTTTGACCCCATTTGATATTCAATCCTTCAACATCGACATAGCCCCCGTTGTCTCGCCAGATCGCGAGCGTATCCTCCGCGGGCAGGCGCGGAATCTGCCCGTGGAGAACGGCGGAGATGGAAAAATCCTCTATCCGGCGGCCCAGCGGAAAATCGGTCATGCTGTCGACGGTTACATCTTCTGCACGCAGGACAATCTGTTGTGCGGCAAGCTTCGGCTTTTCATCTTGGGTTTCATTCTCCTTCGGCGGCATTGGCCGGCCATGAAGCTGTACCCTGTGCGCCGTGACCGGAGGATGCCAGGACGGCAGGGCATCAAGTTCCCGGATATCGAGGGCAACGGTTTGCAGGCGTCCTTGAAAATTGAATGTCGCGCTCCCCAACGCGGACGCGGAGGAAACTTCGAGCGTCCTCTCTTCGCCATTCTCCTGCCAGCGGGCCTTTACGTCTCCGTTGGCGCCAAAAATGACATGATTAATCTGCCAGGGTTGAACCACGGCCCAGAACTCAGGAATTCGGATAACTGGAGACTGGATATGTGCCGGATTGGCGAGGGCGAGATTCCCTGACGTTACTTTGACACGATAGGGAAAGCCGGATGTCACCAGAGGATCATGGGTGATGTCATACCCCTCGCTGATACGTCGTTCTCTCCAGTTGTCGGCGAGCTCCACAAGCCGGTCAGCGACATGATGCCACCAATAGACATAGCCGCCCGCAATAACGATCAGCGCCAATATTCCGCTATACAGGATTCGCATTTAAAGTCCGGGGTTGATTGCTTGTGAAACTGCTTGGCACTCTATATAGAAAGGGCAGTAACTGTCACTGAATTTTCGGCATCCGGACCCTTCGTATCTTATGACCAATCCCGCCGCCCCCTTGCATGAAACATTATACCTGAAGGCCATGCCTTTTGTATTCGTGTTTTTGTGGAGCACGGGATTTATCGGAGCAAAACTCGGCCTCCCCTATATTGAACCGCTTAACTTTCTTGCGATCCGTTTCGGCATCAGCTTTTTGTTGATGGTACCCGTCGTCCTGTTCACGCGGACCCATTGGCCCGCCCGCGGGCAGGATTATTTCCATATCTCCGTCGGTGGCCTTCTGATGCATGGCGGTTATCTCGGCTTTGTTTTTCTCTCTATCAGCTACGGAACACCGGCAGGCATCTCTGCGCTTATTGTCGGCATTCAGCCGTTGATCGTTGCAGCTCTCGCGGGCTTTTTATTGAAAGAGGATGTCTCCCTTCAAAAATGGATCGGTCTGTTGTTGGGGCTTGCCGGTGTTTTTCTCGTTGTCTTCAATAAGCTGGCCTTGGGGGAAGGAACCTATTTTGCGATGAGCTTCTCCTTCATCGCACTTTTCTGTATTGCGGCCGGAACCCTCTATCAGAAGCGCTTCTGCTCAAATATGAACATCAAGAGCGGCAATATGATCCAGTTCGCAGTGGCGGGGGGGTATTTTTTCATAACCTCCCAGATATTTGAGACGGGAGACATTGTCTGGTCCGGTGAGTTGATTTTCGCGCTGCTCTGGCTGGTGTTCGTTCTGTCGCTTGGCGCCATGACGCTGTTGTATCTGTTGCTGCGGAGCGGGGCTGCGGCAAATGTCTCCAGCCTGTTTTACCTGACCCCGCCCTGTACGGCGGTGGTTGCCTATTTCCTTTTTGATGAACAGCTTGGGTTTCTCTCCCTGGTTGGCATGGCGGTTGCGGCGGTTGGCGTTGCATTGGTAAATTATCAACGGAAGAAGACGAGTGGCGTATGACACGGAAATATGACTTGCAGCTGGAGCCCGATCTGCCCCCGGTCGATTATCCTCTGCCGGAATTGCCGGAGGGCCAGAATCTCTGGATTTTCGGATATGGGTCGTTAATGTGGCGACCAGGGTTTGATCATCTGGGCATCCGCGATGCGCGGCTTTTCGGATATCACCGGGCGTTCTGTGTGTCTTCGGTTGTGCATCGCGGAACGCCGGAAAATCCGGGCCTTGTGCTGGGCCTTGATCGGGGCGGCTCCTGCCGCGGGAAAGGTATTCTCTGCCCTGCAGATATCCGCGAGCCCGTGATCGATTATCTTTACCGGCGTGAAATGGTCACCAGTGTTTACCGGCCGAGGATGGTGCGGATCATGCTGTTGGACGACGGAGTCATGGCGCCAGCACTGACTTTTGTTGCCGATCCATCTCACGCGCAATATTGCGGCAAGCCCGCAGTGGAAGAGGCGGCAAAGATCATCGCCCGCGCCCATGGCCGCGGTGGTCCCAACGTAGACTATTTGAAAAGCACGCTGGAGCATCTTGATGAATTCGGCATCGCAGATGGCCCCCTTCATCGCATCCTCAATCTGATCGAACGCGGAATTTAAAGTTTTTGCCATCGAGTATGGCTACTTGGCAAAAAGCTGATCCAGGTTCCTGAATGCCTTCAACTCTATAGCGTTGCCTGCCGGATCGGTGAAAAACATTGTTGCCTGTTCGCCCGGCTCACCCTTGAAACGGATATAGGGCTCAATGACAAAGTCGATGCCGGCGCCGGTCAGGCGGTCGGCGGCTTTCTGCCAGTCGTCCATGTCCATGACCAGCCCGAAATGACGGCAAGGCACACCATGTCCGTCTACGGCACTGGTTTTGACCGAACCAATTTCCTCAGGCGCAAGATGTGCAACGATCTGATGGCCGTAAAAATTGAAGTCCACCCAATCCGAGGAGCTGCGCCCTTCACCGCACCCGAGGAGATCTTTATAGAACACGCGCGCGGCCTCTAGATCGTCAACCGGAAAGGCGAGATGAAAGGGGCGGATGGTTTTTTCCGTCATAAATAACTCCGATAAAGAATGTCCGCTATTAGCTGCATTTGGAATAACCGCATGTGGTGCAGGTATCGCAGCCTTCGATTTTGAGCAAGCCGGCCTCTCCGCATTGCGGGCATTGACGCAAGAGACCCTCTTTCGGTTTGCTTTCCCCGCCCACCATGACTTTTGAGACAGCCTCGCTTGCCTTGTCTTTGCTCTCCCCGGCGGGAGGCAGGAAACCAATCTGGATCATATGGGTTTCGATAACCTCGCCAATGGCCGCCAGAAGAGAGGGAACATATTTTCCCTTAACCCAGGCGCCGCCGCGTGGATCGAAAACGGCTTTCAGCTCACCGACGACAAAACTGACATCACCGCCTCGGCGGAAAACCGCGGAGATCATCCGGGTGAGGGCAACGGTCCAGGCAAAATGCTCGACATTCTTGGAGTTGATGAAAATCTCGAACGGACGCCGCCGTCCGTCCTGGATAATATCATTCAGTGTTATATATATGGCGTGATTGCTCTCCGGCCAGCGCAGTTTATAGGTCTGACCCGGCAGTGTTCCGGGGCGATCCAGCGGCTTGGTCATATACACAATGCCGCCGGCCTCGAAATTATCATCGGGGGTGGAGAAAGGTTCCTGAAGCGGCAGATCGGGCTGACCGCTGGTTTCATTCTGCTTCTTCACTTCAAGGACAGCTCCGGTAACATCGTTGGGCCGATAGGTAGTGCAGCCCTTGCAGCCCTGTTCATAAGCCTGAAGGTAAATATCCTTGAAATTTTCGAAGCTGATGTCTTCAGGACAATTGATGGTTTTGGAAATGGAGCTGTCGATATAGTCCTGCACGGCCGCCTGCATACGCACATGGTCCGGCGGTGTTAAAACCTGTGCATCCACGAAGTAGTCGGGCAGCGGGGCATCTTCGCCTTTCAGGCGCCGGAAAAGCCGAAGCGCATAATCGGTTACTTCTTCCGTCCTGCGGCTGTCATCGGGCATCAGGACATTGCGGGTGTATGAAAAGCTGAAAACCGGTTCGATCCCGCTCGAGACATTATCGGCGAGCAATGAAATGGTTCCTGTCGGTGCGACGGATGTGATAAGGGCGTTGCGTATTCCATTTTCCGCGATGGCCTTCTGCACATCCTTATCTAGTTTCCGGATCGTTTCACCAGCAAGATATTTTTCCTTGTCATAAAGCGGAAACGCCCCCTTTTCCTTCGCAAGTTCGGTGGAGGCAAGATAGGCGGAGCGCTGAATCTGGGCCATCCACTTGCGGGTGAGATCAAGCGCCTTTTCTGATCCGTAACGAACGCCGCACATGATTAGCGCGTCGGCAAGCCCGGTAATTCCAAGGCCGATCCGCCGTTTCGTCCGCGCTTCATTCGCCTGCTCGGGCAGGGGATAACCCGAAACATCAATCACATTATCCATCAACCGGATGGCGTCTCTCACCACATCATCGAGTTTGTCCAGATCGACAGCGGCTTTCTTCTCGAACGGATCCGCCACCATTTTCGTCAGGTTCACCGACCCCAGAAGGCAGGCGCCATAGGGAGGCAGCGGCTGTTCCCCGCACGGGTTGGTGCCGGTTATGGTTTCGCAATAATATAAATTGTTCCGGGCGTTGATCCGGTCGATAAAGATGACGCCCGGCTCCGCAAAGGCGTAGGTCGCGCGCATGATCTCATTCCACAGATCTCGGGCCTGAAGCGTTTTGTACAAGGTTCCGTCAAACCGGAGCTCCCACGCGTCATCCTTCTTGACCGCCTCCATAAACGCATCCGTTACCAGTACCGAGAGATTGAACATCCGGAGCCGGCCGGGGTCCTGTTTTGCCTTGATGAAATCCAGAATATCCGGATGGTCGCAGCGCATCGTTGCCATCATGGCGCCGCGGCGGGAGCCTGCGCTCATGATCGTGCGGCACATGCTGTCCCAGACATCCATAAAACTGAGCGGGCCGGAGGCGTCCGATCCCAAAGCACGGACGGGCGCACCCTTCGGCCTCAGGGTTGAGAAGTTGTAACCAATGCCGCCGCCCTGCTGCATGGTCAGGGCCGCTTCCTTCAGGTTATCGAAGATGGACGACATATCATCGCCAATATCGCCCATGACGAAACAGTTAAACAGGGTGACCTTCCGCTTCGTTCCTGCGCCGGATAAAATGCGGCCTGCCGGAAGGAATTTATAATCCTCAAGGAGGGCATAAAAGCGCTCTTCCCACTTGTCGCGAGTTTCAGCGGGCTCAACCTCGGCCATGGCTTTGGCGACACGCCGCCAGCTATCTTCGATTGAGCGTTCCTTGTTATTGTCATCGGCGGATCTGTGCCGGTATTTCATATTCCAGATCTGCTGCGAAATGGGGGCAACGGGTGGCATGAGGCACCTCGTATCCTGTAAATTCAGACTATCTATAAATATAGTCCGAAAGGAACGATGCGCAAAATCTAAAGTGGAAGACAGGCCTTAGGAGAGATAATTCTCCCGCCCTTCGGCAACGAGGGCCTGGGTTTTTGTCTCTATGCGCTCCTTCAGCTCTTTCATAAAGACTTTGCGGTCAAGCCCCGCTTCGATGGGCGGAAGAAATTCGATGACCATTACACCGGGGCGGCAGAAAAAGCTTTTCCGTGGCCAGAAAAGCCCGGTGTTCAGAGCAACCGGGGTGACAGGCTGCTGCAATTTCGTATACAGGGCGGCGATACCGGGCTGAAACGGAAGATCCTCATCCAAAGGTGACCGTGTGCCTTCGGGAAAAATGATAATCGGTCGTTCGTCCTCAATCGCTTGCTGGGCTTGTGCCAGCATTGATTTTAACGCCGCCGCATGACCCTTACGGTCCACCGCAATCATTTTCGTTTTGCGGCAGTACCATCCATAAACCGGGATATTGAGGAGTTCTTTCTTGAGGATAATCGCCGGGTCGTCCGTAATCCGGTGAAAGACCATGGTCTCGAAAGCCGACTGATGCTTTGCGGCGACGATTGCGGCTCCTTTGGATAAATATTCTTTTCCCCGGATTTCCAGTCTAAGGCCGCAGATATTCTGCAGCAGAAAGACGATTCCGTTTGCCCAAATGCGCTGGCCAAGGACAATCCATTTCCGGTCAAATGGGAGCGCCGGCAGGAAGGCCAGATTCATGATGACCGACCAGGCAAAAAAGCAAATGAAAAAGCCAAGGGAACGCAGTTGTGTCACAAAACTCTCTTTCGGCAGAGGTTATTCGAGTCGGGCCCGGACAAGACTGAAAACATATTTGTTAAACTCACCGGCAACCACCATAAAGGCTCGCGGATTTTTCCACCAGCCGGATAGTTCGAGCGTATCACTTGCCACCGGATACGCAATAAGTTTGACGCCCGGCATCTGCCGTTTCAACTCAACCAGACTGCGCGGCATGTGATAGGCGCTGGTGACAATCGCCAGGCTGTTGAAATTGTTGGATTTCGCCCATAGCGATGTTTCATAGGCATTGCCGACCGTGTTACGGGCGAGCCGCCCCAGATCAACGCAGCAATTCATAAGCTCTTGGCTCTGTCCTGTCGCTTGCCGCAGGTTTTCGCGTGTCACTTTGGAATTTACACCGGACACCAGCAGTCGCGCCCCTTCATTGTCCTTAAGCAGGTCAAACCCGGCGGTCAGTCGTGCCGGTGTTCCCGTCAGTATGACTATTCCGCTGACTTTTTGTGATGGTGTGGGTGCGTCATCATTCACATCCGTCATGAAAGTCAAGAAGGCACCCATCCACAGGCAAAGTAACAAGAACAGGGTCGTGAAAATGCCTTTTATCCCGAAGGGCATGGTCTAGAACCTCCCTTCAAGTATGAAGTCCGCCGCCTGATCCAGGTCGGTTGCGACATGAACCGGCATCAGATGGCGTTTCAGGCCTGCTGCCAGAGTTTTCCCCCCTTTCCCTGTCTGAACAAGGATGCGATGGCAGTCTGCGGACTTGGCCGCCTCGATATCGCGTTCGCTATCGCCGATTAAAATAGTGTCGGCGGAGCGCATGTTGAATTTCCGCATGGCCTCTATCAGCATGCCCGGCCCGGGCTTGCGGCGTTCTGTCGCCTCCCAGGGCGCATCCGGCGCAATTAATATTTCGTCTAGCCGTCCTGACACTTTCGCCAGCATATCACGCAATTTTCCATGAATCGCTGCAAGTTGTTCTTCATTGATGATACCGCGTCCGATACAGGACTGGTTGGTAACAAGCACCAGCTTGTGTCCATGGCCATTGAGTCGCGCAATTGCTTCCAGGGATTTCGGAATGAAAACCAACTCCTCCGGAGATTTCACGAAATCCGCCCGATCCTCATTAATCACACCGTCTCTGTCCAGCAAAACCAGCATCCTACATCATCCGGCCGAGCGATTTCAGGACGACCAGCCGCACCGTATATTTCGTAAGCAGCGCGACCAGAATGGGCAATAATAACAAGGCAACAATCCCTTCAATACCGACAGACAAGGGCGGTAACATCGAGGCCTCAAGCGATCCGACCAGAAAATTGAAAACAAACATGACAATGATGGCGACGATAAGGCCAGGCAGGGCGCCGAGAAAACTGAGCCTGGAAAAATAATTCTGGAATTGTTCCGCGATATAGTTATCCCGGGCGCCGATCAGGTGGAGAACCTGAATAACTTCTGAATGCATGATAAGGCCGGTTCGTACCGCAAATATAACAATAATCACGGTCACGCCGCCGATCAGCAGCATGATGGCGGCAGCGAGTAGCTGGATAGAGCGTCCTAAGAGAACCATCTTGTCAAGCCAGGGGCGGTGTATGTCAAGGCGGGCACCGGGAACCGACTCGGACAGCTTGTCATTGAGCGCGGCAAGATCAATGGCGCTGTCCTGCGCAATTATAACTTCTATCAACCGGGGAACCGGCAGATCGCCAAGGGCCGTATTCTTGCCAAGGAACGGTTCCAACAGTTTCAGGGTTTCATCGCGTTCAATGGCGCGGGCTGCCGCGACTCCCGGTGTATTGGTAAGAAGGTCGACGGCATCCTCAACCTTCTGATCCAGATCCGCGGTCGGATCAAAGGCGATTTCTACCGTCAGATTTCCGGTAAGAGTTTCTGACCAGTCATTAATGGCATTGTTTAGAGAGAAAAGGCCGCCGATCGATAAAGCCGCGAGGAAGATCATGGCGGATATCACAACGGGGAGGTATCGCGTCGAGACATCCTTTTCCAACTGCAGTTCAGCCGATTTTCCGAATAGCTGCATCATGTTTCGGCCCTGCTGGATTGTGCTGGCGCCTGCGCGGGGCCACTGGTCGTAAGCAATCCGTCCTTAAGATACATAACTGGATTGCCGAATCGCTTGATGAGTTCAAGATCATGGGTCGCCACCACGACCGTCGTACCGATCTTATTAAGTTCCTGAAACAGATACATCAATCGAAGGCCCATTTCCGCATCCATACTGCCGGTCGGTTCATCTGCGATCAGGAGTTGGGGGCGGTTTATGACGGCGCGGGCAATTGCGACGCGCTGTTTTTCACCGCCTGAGAGGGTCGGCGGTTTGGCATCGACTTGCCGACCGAGACCGACCCATTCCAGTAATTCGGCGACATGCTGATAAATCTGGGCATTTTTTGCACCTGCAATTTTCAGCGGTAAGGCGACATTTTCAAGAGCGGAAAGATGATCGAGCAGACGGAAATCCTGAAAAACGACACCGATTTTCCGGCGCATGGCAGGGAGGTCGTCGCGGGCGAGGCTCGAGACTTCCTTATTGAAAAGCGTTATCAGTCCCCGGCTCGGGCGATGGGAGAGAGCCAGTAGCTTCAGCAGGGAACTTTTCCCGGCTCCCGTTGGGCCTGTCAGGAAATGAAAGGATCCCGGACGCAGGTGAAAATTGATATCACGCAATACTTCCGGCCCGAGGCCATAGCGCATGCCGACATTTTCAAACCTGACCAATCCGTCCTCCTAAATAATACGCGACGAAAGATAAACTATGATAGATTTATCAGCCAGTCTTGTGCATGTCCAAGCAAACGCCTATAAAAAAGAAACTTTTAATTCGTGAGCTGGTGTTTCTGGCCGATGATTTTAACTTGTCCGAGTTGCTCAACCCGTTATTCGATTGACCCGATTACCATCGGCCCGGAGGGGCGTGCGGTAAAATGCGCCAAATGTGGCCATAAATGGCGGGAATTTCAACCCGAAGACATACCGAAACCCGTTGCTCCCGACGCGTTGGAAGCAGAAAAAGTTAAACTGGAGGAAACGGGACAAGCGCAATCCGGCATGAGCATTGAGCAGATGACGAAGGCTCAATCTCGAACGGCGTCTCCGGTAAATGGCGGTAAAAAGCGACGCTGGCTCGCTTGGCTGCTCCTCCTGCTTATATTGCTCGCGCTTGTTTGCGGCGCGTATTTTGCCCGGAATGTCGTGGTGCAGGTCTGGCCGGGCTCGGCGGAGTATTACCAGTATTTGCGCATTGATGTTGAAACACAGAATACGCTCGGTCTGGAAATACATGATCTCAAAACCAGATCCGTTTTGAAGGACGGTGTTACGACCCTGACCGTTTCCGGCATTATCAAGAATGTTACCGATAGCCCGCAGGCCCTGCCGAGAATCAAGGTCGCGCTTATCGATGAGGTGGGTCAAAGTGTTTACAGCTGGACCACGACCGTTGAAGAACCTGAGGTTATGCCCTGGGGGCAGGTGGAGTTCTCTACCAGCATGAATCAGCCGCCCGAAGAGGCGAAGAATGTCAAAGTCGATTTGATTGATCTGGAAAATTAGATGCAACTGGATCGGCATTATTTCATCTGCCGACCATAGGGAATGTGAAGAATATGGCAGAAGCCAAACCCGAAATTGAAATTCTGTTTGCAAGCGCAGACATCGCCAAACGCAATGAAGAGCTGGCGGAGGAAATTGCATCAACCATGGGATCGGATATTCTCGTCATCGCGGTGCTGAAGGGCAGCTTTGTCTTTGCGGCGGATCTCATTCGCGCGCTTCATCATGCGGGCGTTAATCCGCAAATCGACTTTATGGCGCTGTCTTCCTACGGGGACAAAACGATCAGCAGCGGAAATGTGGTTATCACCCGTGATATTGTCGATACGGTAAAGGGTCGCAAGGTGTTGCTGATTGACGATATTCTGGAATCCGGTCGTACCATGGCCTTTGCGACAAAGGAGTTGCTATCCCGTGGCGCTGAAACGGTGAAAACCTGTCTGATGCTTGATAAAAAGGGAAAGCGGGTTTCCGATTTCGAGGCGGACTTCGTCGGGTTTGATTGCCCGGATTTGTTCGTCGTTGGTTATGGACTTGATTTCGCGCATTACTATCGGGAGCTTCCCTATATCGGTCATATCACCAAGCATTGAACGGAATTTCAGATGGCACGCATCCTAGTTGCAGAAGATGAAGTGGCCCTTCGGGAGTTTATCACCCGCGCGTTGACGCATCACGGACATGAAGTCGTTGCAGTGGCGGATGGAGCGGAAGCGCTGACGATATTACAAAATTCCGGGACGTTTGACCTGATTCTTACCGATATTGTCATGCCGGTCATGGACGGGATTGCGCTGGCCCTCAAAGTCACCAAGGAATTGCCGGATATCAGAATACTGATGATGACCGGCTATGCCGCAGAACGGCAGCGGGCCTATAATCTCGAGATGCTGATACATGACGTGATTTCAAAACCGTTCACCCTTGACGAAATATGCGAAAAGGTCGCCGAGGCTCTGGTAAGCGACCGCAGCGTTCTCAAGCCTGCTACCACCTCAGATGAAGGATTGCTCGCCAAGGACAGGAAAAAATAGGGTGTTCGCCTCTACATTACCTTGAAGAACTGATAGAAAACAACGAAGCCTGCAATGGCTATGGCGACGCCATAAGGGAGTTGCAGACCGAGGGTTTTACCGGCCTGTAAATGCAGCGCCGGCTTTTTCAAAATGGAGATGAAGAACCAGTCAATCAGCGCGGACACGGCGGGTATCCTATAAAGGATGATTGGCAGGACATAAATGATTGCCAGCGCACCTCCGGCAAGGCACGTGATCAGCAGGAGCGGAAGAAGCTGATCCGGCCCGGCCCATAGGGCAAGCGCGGCAAGAAGTTTCACATCGCCACCTCCAAGCCAGCCGAACGAGAAAATGACGATTCCGGCAATCAGAACACCGGCACCGCAAAGCAAATGCCAGGGAAGTGTGGCCCAGTCACCGGCAATTCCGGCTTGCAGCAGATAGAGTGCGGCAATGATCAGGGGAAGCAGGTTCGGTATCCGGCGTGAAAAGACATCCCAGATCGCTGCAAGAAGGACCAGACCACCGGCCGACATCATCAGGACAGGCATTTTATGTAACCTCAACAGTCAATAAACCAGCGTAGTTGCCGGAATCCTACCGGTCAGGTCTTAGCATATCGTTAATAATTTTCTGCGAAAATCTGTCAAATGAGAGGTGGTCAGATGGTGCCCCTGGCCTGACTCGAACAGGCACGCCCTAAGGACAACAGATTTTGAATCTGTCGCGTCTACCAATTCCGCCACAGGGGCCTGCGTGGAAAAATCGCACTATAGCGATGATTTTGACCGGGTCAATAGACCTTCTGATTGGAAGTCGTTTCACGGCAATTTGTTGATTAAAGATTGTGGGGTTGGGAAAAAGCGGCTAAAAAGTTTTCACCTCTTTTTTTGTGATTAAACAAGTTCTGGTCCGCTATATGCTGCGACGTTTATATGATTTCACCATGGGGCTGGCGGCGAAACCGCGAGCAAAGTGGTTTCTGGGGGGCGTTTCCTTTGTGGAAAGTTCTTTTTTCCCCATTCCACCCGATGTTCTGTTGATCCCCATGGTTCTTGCTAATCGCAAAGAGGCTTGGCGACTCGCTATCCTCTGCAGCATAACATCGGTTCTGGGGGGTCTTTTCGGCTATATGCTCGGGGCTCTTTTTTTTGATTGGATCGGCGCGCCGATTATTGATTTCTACGGCTATACCGATAAATTCGCAAGTTTCACCGAGGCATATAACGAGTGGGGAGGCTGGATTGTCGCCTTTTTCGGGCTGACGCCTTTTCCTTACAAAGTCATTACGATTGCGAGCGGTGTGACAGACCTTAATCTGGCAGTGTTCATTGTTGCCTCCGTCTTGTCACGCAGCTTGCGGTTTTTCCTTGTGGCCGGACTTCTTTGGAAATTTGGGGCGCCGATACAGGTATTTATTGAGAAATATCTTGGGTTGCTGACCCTTCTCTTCTTCATATTGCTGATCGGCGGCTTTGTACTGCTCAAATATGTGATTTAGACATCGGCTTAGCGCGGAGGTCGGGAAGTTTTGACATTTCTGGATAAGAATGCGTTGTGGATTACCCTGTTATCGGCAATTGTCGCGCTTGGCACTGCCTTTACGGCACAATATGTATTTGATCTCTGGCCGTGCGTTCTTTGCCTTTATCAGCGCTGGCCCTACGCCGCTGTTATCGTTGTATCAATAATCGGAATTGCCTTGCGAAAGCGGATGGGAGCAGGGTTCTTTCTAATGCTCTGTGCCTTGGCCTTTGCAGTGACGGCAGGGATCGGAGGCTATCATGTGGGGGTTGAGCAGGGCTGGTGGGAAGGAAGCCAGGAATGCGTCGGGGATACGGCCAAGGCAGACAGCCTGCAAGATCTGAAAGCCAAGATCATGTCGACCCCGATTGTTCGGTGCGATGATGTTGCCTGGTCGCTTTTCGGGATATCGATGGCGGGGTACAACTTTATCGCGGCCGCAATTCTGGCTGTTTTTTCATTTATGGCTGCGCTAAGTTCCTACAAGAACAAGTAAGGACCTGTCATGACAGAGAAGCGCTCCAAGACCACTAAGCCAGCATTCGGTCGTCAACCTGGCGACCTAAGCCCGCGTGAACGGCTTGAACGGACCATTCGCGTTGATCATGCTGGCGAATTCGGCGCGGTGAGGATCTACGAAGGGCAGTATGCGGTTCTTAAAGAAACCGAAGCGGCAGATACCCTGAAACATATGAAAGAGCAGGAAGAGGCTCACCGGAAAAAGTTTGAGGCGCTTCTGGCATCCCGGCGTGTTCGCCCGACACTTCTCGGCCCGCTCTGGCATGTCGCCGGATATGCGCTGGGTGCAGGCACTGCGATGCTGGGAAAAGAGGCCGCCATGGCCTGTACCGAAGCTGTGGAAGAGGTCATCGATGCCCATTATCAGGAACAGCTGGAGGCCCTGGGTGAGGATGAGGCGGAATTGAAAAAAACCATCTCTAACTTCCGGGAGGAAGAGATAGAGCATCGTGATATTGCCCGGGAAGAAGGCGCGAATGAAGCCCCGGGGTATGAACTACTCACCTCGGCCGTGAAAGCTGGATCAAGAGTGGCGATCTGGTTGTCGTCCCGTATCTGACAAAACCTTCTGTTTTTAAGGAAAATCGCAGCGGGTGGCGGAAATGGTCGCGAAGCTTTGCTTGCCCGCGAGTATGCTGAAGCGATACTCGTTTGAGCCGAAAACGACACTTTTATGAAGCGGAAGAATGCCACTCAGTTTTTCCGTCTGGCCCCCAAGCTGGGTGAAGGTAATCTCGACCGGTTGATCCGGGTCATACCATGCTTCTACCTTGTTTTCCGAATTGACGACGGATTGTCCGTTGCCGGTGACGGTGATTGTGCCATCGCCGAGACTGACAGAATTTCCAGGACTGGAAAAAATCGGTGTATTGACGATAAACCGCTTGGTTTCCGGTGCGGCATCGCAATTCTGGCTGTTTTGCGCCAGGGAAATCAATGATAACAGACGATCCGGCTCCAATCCTTCTGCAAGACGTTCTTGCACCAGATCAAGAATTTCGCGGGTTGGGCCGCTCGGGATTTCATTTTCGAACTTGTCGCGCCATTGCCTTGCTTCGGCGAGGGCAGCACTCTGCTTGTCGAGAGCCGCGCGGGCCTGATCGTTCAGCCGGTCGTTCTCGCTTGTCAAAACAATGACCTGCCCTTCGATGTCGGCAACACGTCGGTCGGCATTGGCTTGGCCTTCGTAATATCCGTAGACGCCGACGCCGGCGAGCAACGCAATAAACAGGATGAATTTGAAAAACCGGTTGCGTCGTTGCCGCGCCTGTTTTTTCTCCGAAAGTCCAAGACCATAACTCATTGTGCGTCACTTCTTCAGCGATAAAGGGATTGATTGCAAACAGAATTCTATATAGCCGTCGAAGCGTGGGGAACGCAAGTCACGAGAAGTCCGGTATCCGAAATTTCGTTATTCTTCGAGTTCCGTATCCCAGTAAAGATAGTCGCGCCAACTCTCGTGAAGATAGTTGGGCGGAAAGGCGCGGCCTTGCCTGTTGAGCATCTGCGGGGTGGGTATATAGGGCCGGATTGCCGGGAACATGTTCACTTCCCGCGGAAGCCGCCCCCCTTTTTTCATATTGCACGGGGCGCAGGCCGTTGTGATGTTCTTCCAGCTTGTCTGGCCACCGAGGCGGCGCGGCAGTACATGATCGAAGGTGAGTTCCTCGGTCGACCCGCAGTACTGACAGCTGAATCCATCCCGCAGGAAGAGATTAAACCGGGTGAAAGCGGGCTGTTTGTTCTGTTTGATGTAGCGTTTAAGGCTGATCACGCTGGGCAAACGCATCTCAAAGCTGGGGGAGCGGACAATGCGGTCATATTCCGAGACAATGTCCACCCGCTCAAGAAAGACTGATTTAAGCGTATCCTGCCAGGACCACAGCGACAGCGGAAAATAGCTGAGAGGCCTGTAATCGGCGTTTAAAACCAGCGCCGGATATTTCTCCATTGATGTTTGCAAGGCTCTATCGGTCTCCAAACTGGATGCTGTCATGAAAGTTTGGCGCGTCCCTCTGAAAAATGCAAACGCTAATACAGTATTTTGTGTGAAATAAATATGAAACTACCGCATATTGAAGGCGTCTTGCCGCCAAGTCCGGTTGTCAGGAGAACCGCGGGTAACTCGGGAATCAAACGAAGTCTGGTTTGGTCCTGTGGCTTAATCAGATATGTTCTTGCGGGTCGGCGCCTGGACCACGTCGGCATAGTAGCGCCATAAGACGCGGGCAGCAATGGTCCGGTATGGCCGGAGAGGCTCGGCCAGGGCATCCATCTGGGCGATGTCCGGGCGCACCGGCAGTTTCTTGAGGTGACCGAAGGCGGATTGCAGCGCGACGTCCCCGGCAGGCCAGATATCCGTCCGGCCCAGGCAGGCCATCATGTATATTTCCGCCGTCCAACGGCCGATCCCTTTGACTTGCGTCAACTGGCCAAGGACATCTTCGTCGTCTAGATTGTGCAGTCCGTCGAGGGTCAATCGACCGTCCAATATGTCTTCGGCGAGGGTCCGGCAATAACGTGCCTTTTGCCGACTAAGGCCCAAACCGCGCAGGTCTTCCTCGCTAAACTCTACCATCTGCAATGGCGTAAAAGGCACGATCGCATCGGTAAGCCGCCGCCAGATTGCTTCGGCACTTGCCAGGGAGACCTGTTGTTCGACGATGATTTTAGCAAGAGGTTCAAATCCGGCCGGACGTGTGCGCGAAGGCAATGGCTGGATCAGGGAAATGGCATGGCTGAAGTCCGGGTCCCGGTCGCATAAAAACTCAAATGCGGCCGAGAGGTCCTTATCTTCCGTCATTGTGTCGTTGCATAGGCCGTTGTCAGGCCGGAAGAACAGTTCAGGCTTTTCGCGGCAAGAGCAATCTGTGCTTCATCACTCTCTCCCTCCGCCATGAGGTGGGGGATATCCGGCGCAAGGCCTACATCGTGGAAGGTCGGTCCGCCACCGGTTGTAAACCGCCCCGTCGTGAGACGCAGCCCTCCGCCGTTTCGAAGCGGCATCAGGGATTGCATCAGCCCTTTGCCAAAGCTTTTCTCGCCAAAGAGTTTGGCCCGGGCCTGATATTTAAGCGCGCCCGCCACAATTTCGGATGACGATGCCGACTTGCTGTTGAGCATGACGACAATCGGAGCGCCTTTTGTTTGATCTCCGCGATCCGCTTCGCGTGCAATCAGTTCCCGTCCACGATTTCTGACCGTATAGATATTTCCGCCATCCAGAAACGCGCTCGCGACAACCTCTGCCTCGGATACAAGACCGCCAGGATTGTTGCGCATATCCAGAACAATGCCGCACAGGCCGGAGCCCAAGGTGCTTTCAAATTCCTCAAGTGCGGCGACAACGCCCGGCCCCGTCTTCTTGGTAAAGGAGAAAATACGGATATATCCGACATTGCCATCGATACGATGGGTGACCGCCGCGACATCCACCTCGCGGCGGGTAACGTCGATCTGGATAGGCAGTGGGCTGCTCTGTCGCTGCACGGTGAGCGCGGCGACGGTATTCTCCGGTCCACGTAATTTTGCCCGTGCCTGTGCCATCGTCAGGCCGTGAATTGGATCCCCGTCTACATGCGTAATAATATCCTTTTCCCGGACATCCGCTTCTTCCGCCCCTGACCCGCGTAGAAGATTCAGAACAGTCAGGTTGCCGTCGATCATCCGGATATGGATGCCCAACCCGACAAAATGCCCTTCCAGCCCTTCACGATATGAGGAATAGTTCTGCGGTTCCATATAGTTGGTATAACGATCCATTGAGGCCAGCATCGCGTTCAATGCCCGGGTCGTCGGATCGCTTTCCCAGTTTTCCCCCGTCGGCGCGGCTTTCAGGCCCTCAATTGCTTTGTCGATGAGATCTTCAGGGTTCACATCGTCAACATACCGCTGATCCACTGTTTGCAAGACATCTGCCATGACATTTATGTTCTGCGCCATCAACGGGTCATCCTTGACGGTTTCGCGATAGGCGACTTCGTAACGGTCAAGAGCAGCACTAACGTCATGGCTTCGCGTAATCGGAATCGCACATGCCGTTACCAGCATTAACAGATTGAGTGCGATCAAAAATCTTTTAAACATTTGTCTCGCCCGTAGAAATTTTTTATAATTAATAAATTCTTAACAAAGGCTAGCGCCGGGTCAGGCCACTGACAAGAAAAACAGATAAAATTTTAGGCGTATTGAATATTTTTTCCGGACCACCCTTTTGTTAACGATATGGTAACTATAACGCGTTTCGCGCCAAGCCCAACCGGTTTTCTTCATCTGGGACATGTTTATTCGGCCTCACTCGCCTGGCGTTCGGCGCGAGAAAGTGGCGGTCGTTTCATTCTCCGGATGGAAGACATAGACCAGACCAGATGCCGCCCGGAATTCGAGGCGGCTATCTATGAAGATCTGTCCTGGCTGGGCCTGGAATGGGACCCGCCCGTGCGCCGCCAAAGCGAGCATCTGGATGACTATTCAGCCTTGCTGGAGAAGCTCAGCGACCGCGATCTGATTTACCCCTGCTTTTGCACCCGGAAAGAAATAGCGGCGGAAATTGCCCGCAGTAATTCCGCACCTCATGGCCCGGAAGGCCCTGTATATCCGGGCATTTGCCGGGGTATGCCGGAAGTGGAACGGCAAAGGCGATTTGAACAAGACGAACCATACGCGCTACGGCTGAATATGGTTAATGCTATTGCAGCCGTAGAGCTTGAGACGATGCGTTTTCATGAAATCGGAAAGGGTCACATTCAGTGTAATCCGGAACCTTTCGGGGACATCGTTCTGGCCCGCAAGGAGACGCCGACGAGCTATCATCTTGCTGTAACATTTGATGATGCAATTCAGGATGTTAACCATATTATCCGGGGGCAGGACCTGTTCCCGTCAACCCATATTCACCGATTGCTGCAGGGTCTGCTGGACCTGCCCACGCCGACCTATTTTCACCATGGTTTGATCTCCGATGGGAAAGGCCGTCGGCTGTCAAAGCGTGACAAGGATGCAACAATCAAATCTTTACGCGAATATGGTTACCAGCCCGAAGAAGTGCGGAAAATGGTCGATTATGGTTAATTTTCCGCCCGTTTTGCGAATCTTTTTAAACCGCTTGATTATGCAACATCTTCGTATTTCATGATCATATCGACCATGTCGATAATGATGCCCGCCATGTCGAAGTCCTTCGGTGTATAGATTGCGCTCACTCCTGCTTTGGTGAGCTTCTCCGCATCCTCCGGCGGGATAATCCCGCCCACAACAACCGGGACATCGCCAATCCCGGCTTCACGCAGCTGTTTACAGACTTCCGTTGCGAGGGATACGTGAGAGCCAGACAGGATCGAGAGGCCAACCAGATCCACGGTGCCTGCGCGGGCCGCGTTCACGATCTGCTCCGGCGTGAGGCGGATGCCTTCATACACGACCTGCATACCGCTGTCGCGCGCGGCAACGGCAATCTGTTCCGCTCCGTTCGAATGGCCATCCAGACCCGGCTTGCCAACGAGAACCTTTAGCGGTCGACCGAGAGCTCCTGCTGCCGCGGCAACCCTTTCCCGGGCCGGCTCCAGAATATCATTTTCCGCATTGGAGATGGCGGATCCCACCCCGGTGGGCGCACGATACTCGCCATAGACCTGACGCAGAGCTTCCGACCATTCGCCTGTCGTGACCCCCGCTTTTGCGGCCGCAATGGAGGGTGGCATAATGTTCTGACCTTCCCTCGCAGCTTTTGACAATTCTTCGAGAGCCTTTTGCACTTTGCCATCATCCCGTTCCGCCCGCCAGGCTTGCAGGCGTTCAATCTGCTCGGCTTCCGCTTTTTCATCCACCGTCATGATGCCGCCGTCCGCTTCCTGCGTAAGCGGTGACGGTGCGGAATCGGTAAACTTGTTTACGCCAATGACCGGTAAATCGCCTGCGATGACCGATTGAACCCTGTCGGTATTGGCATTGACCAGGCTTTCCTTCAAATAGCCTGTGTCCACAGCGGCGACGGCGCCCCCCATTTCATCTATTAAGCGAAGCTCTTCACGCGCGGCGGCTTTCAGCTCCTCCACCTTGCGGTCGATCTCGACTGACCCTTCAAAGATATCGCCAAACTCCAGTAGGTCTGTTTCATAGGCAACGATCTGTTGAAGACGGAGAGACCACTGCTGATCCCATGGGCGAGGGAGGCCCAGCGCTTCATTCCAGGCCGGAAGCTGCACTGCTCGGGCGCGGGCATTCTTGGAAAGGACAACCGCAAGCATTTCCAACAGAATGCGGTAGACGTTGTTCTCCGGCTGCTGTTCTGTGAGGCCGAGGGAGTTTACCTGCACACCGTATCGGAACCGTCTGAATTTTTCGTCTTCAACCCCGTATCGATCCCGCAGGATTTCATCCCACAGATCGACGAACGCGCGCATCTTGCACATCTCGGTGATGAACCGGATACCTGCATTCACGAAGAAACTGATCCGGCCTGTCGCGGCGGGGAAATCCTCCGCGCTGATTTGTCCGCCTTCCTTGACGGCATCGAGGACCGCGATTGCCGTGGCGAGCGCGAAGGAGAGTTCCTGAACCGGCGTCGCGCCTGCTTCCTGCAGATGATAGGAGCAGACATTGGTCGGATTCCATTTCGGCATATGCTGATAAGTGTAGCTGACGACATCGGTTATCAGTCGCATGCTGGGCGCAGGTGGGAAAATATAGGTCCCGCGCGAGAGATATTCTTTGATGATGTCATTCTGCACGGTTCCCTGCAGGGCGGAGACATCCGCGCCCTGTTCCTCGGCGACCGCGACATAGAGCGCCAGCAACCAGGCAGAGGTTGCATTGATGGTCATCGAGGTATTCATTTTTTCAAGCGGTATTTCATCGAACAAGGTCCGCATGTCACCGAGATGACAGATCGGGACGCCCACCTTGCCGACTTCGCCACGCGCCAGAATATGATCCGAATCATACCCTGTCTGGGTGGGCAGGTCGAAGGCGACGGACAGGCCAGTCTGACCCCGCGCAAGGTTGGTCTTATAGAGTTCATTTGACGCCTGCGCGGAGGAGTGGCCGGAATATGTGCGGAAAAGCCACGGACGATCTTTTTTTGGAGCGCCGGAGTTTGCGGCTTCCTGCTTGTCGTTTGCCATAATTTTCTTTCGTTTTTGAACCCTAATAAGATTGGTTATTTCGTGTGTTTATCGTCACACGTAATAACATAACTTTGTGCTGCAGCGCAAAAAAAACTTGTTATCTGGTCAAAGGTCAGTAATCTTCTCATAAACCGGGCTAAAGTAAAGGTCTCTGTTTCGTTTTTTGATGCAATGCGATATATGAAGTCGAGAAATGGGGATTTGTAAAATCTAAAGACCTGATGCCCTATAAAGAAGACATGATAATAAATACGAGGGATATTTTTGATGTCAAATACGCAAGTTTCCGCGCAGTCCGACACAGGTAACGAGACGCCGGCAGGTGAAATCAAGGACCTGTATGAGGTTGGAGAAATTCCACCGCTTGGCCATGTTCCTTCCAAAATGTATGCTTGGGCGATCCGGCGTGAGCGTCATGGTGAACCGGAATCCGCCATGCAGGTTGAGGTTGTTGATACGCCGGAACTGGACAGTCATGATGTCCTCGTTCTCGTTATGGCGGCCGGTGTCAACTACAATGGCGTCTGGGCAGCGCTCGGCGAACCTATTTCCCCATTTGATGTTCACAAACAGCCATATCATATCGCGGGCTCTGATGCGTCCGGTGTTGTCTACGCCGTTGGCAACAAGGTAAAACGGTTCAAGATTGGCGATGAAGTCGTGGTTCATTGTAACCAGGACGATGGCGATGATGAAGAATGCAACGGCGGCGATCCGATGTTCTCGACGAGCCAGCGCATCTGGGGCTATGAAACACCAGACGGGTCCTTCGCGCAATTTGCGCGGGTTCAGGACCGGCAGCTGATGCCCCGGCCAAAACATCTGACCTGGGAAGAGAGCGCTTGTTATGTTCTGACATTGGCGACGGCATATCGCATGCTGTTCGGTCATCGCCCACATATCCTGCGTCCGGGTCATAATGTTCTTATCTGGGGCGCGTCCGGGGGCTTAGGGTCCATGGCGATCCAGATATGCGCCGCCGCAGGTGCGAATGCCATCGGGGTGATTTCGGATGAAAGCAAACGCGATTTCGTGATGTCGCTTGGTGCGAAAGGCGTATTGAACAGAAAAGACTTCGATTGCTGGGGCCAGCTTCCCAAGGTGAACGGTGAAGGCTTCGGCGAGTATATGAAGAAAACCCGGGAATTCGGCAAGGCGATCTGGGACATTACCGGCAAAGGCAACGATGTTGATTTTGTCTTTGAACATCCGGGTGAGCAGACCTTCCCTGTCTCCTGTAATGTGGTGAAGCGTGGCGGTATGGTGGTCTTCTGTGCCGGTACGACCGGATTTAACCTCACCATGGACGCGCGGTTTGTCTGGATGCGCCAGAAACGTATTCAGGGCAGCCATTTTGCTAACCTGAAACAGGCCTCGCAGGCAAATAATCTGGTTGTCGAGCGGCGGATTGACCCTTGTATGTCCGAGGTTTTCTCATGGGATGATATCCCCCGCGCGCATACGAAAATGATGAATAACGAGCATAAGCCTGGCAATATGGCAGTGCTGGTGTCATCAAAATATCCGGGCCTGCGGACTATTGAGGATGCAATTGAAGCCGGAAACGGCTAAATTGCCACCAAAATAAACAAGGAAGAATAATAATGACAATGTCAGAAATGACTGAAGCGCCCCGCACTCTTTTGCTAAGCGGGCTGGATGGCCTTTGTGAAAAAGCTCTGGATTCCGCTGAATCTTTCAAGCAGAAGGCGATTATCTCCGTTGCCGAACTGACACGTGGCAGCAATGGCCGGATCAGTGCGGAACTGGTTGAAGCTCACCAGTATGCAACTCACGGCCTTGCCTGGCTCGCAACCTATGTCGAGGCATTGCGGGAGACACTTAACTGGTCACGCCATCTCGCCTCTGAGGGAAAGTTTGGAGAATTGGAGCAGCTTATTCTCCAGGCCGGTTTCGCCGAGTATCTAAGCCAGATTGCAGGCGGCATTCCGATGACCTTGGGCGAAATTATCCGTCCGGCGGACCTCGGTCTGGACGATGCCGCCATTGCAGGCTTCAAGACGGCAGAAGTCGCCGCACTGATTGGCGCCGGGTACAGCGCCGACGTTAAGGAGCGTATTGCCGAGTTGGTGGCGGAAGGAATGGACACCGGGCATTTCGGGGATCCCGGTCTCGATGAGACTTTCGCGATGATTCGCGACCAGTTCCGGCGGTTCGCCAATGAGGAGGTTATGCCTTACGCCCATGACTGGCATCTGAAAGACGAATTGATCCCCATGCCCGTGGTTCAAAAAATGTCGGAGCTTGGCGTGTTTGGTCTGACGGTGCCGGAGGAATATGACGGTCTCGGTCTTGGCAAGATGTCCATGTGTGTTGTTTCGGAAGAACTTTCACGGGGATATATTGGTGTCGGGTCACTTGGGACGCGGTCGGAAATTGCGGCAGAACTTATTCTGACCGGCGGTACGGATGCACAGAAGGATAAATGGCTGTCCCTTATTGCAACGGGTGAAATACTGCCGACAGCCGTGTTCACCGAACCGAACACCGGCTCCGACCTTGCCTCATTGAAGACCCGTGCCGTGAAGGATGGGGATGTCTATAAAGTCACCGGCAACAAGACATGGATTACCCATGCCGCGCGCGCTGATGTGATGACTATGCTGGTGCGGACAAACCCGAATGAGCCGGGCTACAAGGGGCTTTCCATGTTCCTTGCAGAAAAGCCGCATATGACGGAAATGGAAGATTTCCCGGCGAAAGGCATGACCGGCGGCGAGATTGAAGTGCTCGGTTACCGCGGCATGAAGGAATATGAGCTTGGTTTTGACGGTTTTGAAATCAAGGCGGAAAACCTGTTGGGCGAGGAAGAGGGGAACGGCTTTAAGCAATTGATGCAGACCTTTGAAAGCGCCCGTATCCAGACGGCGGCCCGTGCGCTGGGCGTGGCGCAGAACGCAATGGAGCTTGGCCTTCGGTACGCGCTGGACCGAATTCAGTTCGCCCGGCCGATCATCAAGTTTCCACGTGTTGCCGGAAAGCTCTCCTGGATGGCTGTTGAAATCATGATGGCGCGGCAGCTCACATATGCCTCCGCCCGTGCGAAGGATGAAGGTCGGCGCTGTGATCTTGAGGCGGGGATGGCCAAACTTCTGGGCGCCCGCGTGGCCTGGAGCACGGCAGACAATGCCCTGCAAATTCACGGGGGCAACGGCTTCGCGCTGGAGTATCCGATCAGCCGTGTCTTGTGTGATGCGCGTATCCTCAATATTTTTGAGGGCGCCGGTGAAATTCAGGCGCAGGTAATTGCCCGCCGCCTGCTGGAAGGGGCAAACTGACGGAGTTCCGCTATGGAACAAAGGCTGTCGTTGATAACGCTTGGTGTCAGGGATCTGGCGCGAAGCACTGCCTTTTTCGAATCCCTTGGCTGGAAGCGTTCCGTAAAGGACGCTCCCGGCGTCTCCTTTTTTCAATGCGGTTCAATTGCATTTAGCCTGTTTCCCCGGGATGAATTGGCAAAGGACGCTGGCGTGCCCGCAACCGGTTCAGGTTTTGAAGGATTCTCGATCGCCTATAATGCCCGTAGTAAGGCTGAAGTTGATGACGTGCTGTCGGAAGTTCAGTTGCTCGGCGCGGAAATCGTCAAGTCGGCGGCGGATGTATTCTGGGGCGGGTACTCAGGATATTTTCGCGACCTTGACGGTCATCTTTGGGAAGTCGCCTGGAATCCCGGGTTTGAGATCGATAGCTCTGGCGCCGTAACGCTTCCGGATTGATAGCGCTCTTTCTATCTCTCTTCCATATCTCCGGTGAATTCAAAACCGAGGACGGCGGCAATGGTGGCGCCGAACAGCACAACAGCCCAACTTACATAGAGCCAGATCAGGAAGAGGGGGATGGCCGCCATGGCGCCGTAAACCACCTCGTATGACGGAAAATATTGAAGGTACAGCTTGAAGAAATACTTTCCGAGCATGAACAGCGCCGTCGCAATCGCTGCACCGATGAAGGCATGGCGCCATTTAACATCGCAGGCCGGGACAATCCGGTAAAGAATAAACAGCACGATAAAAGGCAACAGAACCGGCAGTGTTGAACGAACGAGATCGACGGTTCCCGCAATCTGGATACCGGTTGCTTCTTCGCTTACCTGAATGATCCAGTCAATAAGGGTCAGGCTGGTCCCAATGGCAATGGGACCAATCAGGGTAATGATGATATAAATGACAAATCGCTTGAGCGGATTACGCGTCGCCGCAACTTTCCATATCTGGCTGAAAATTTCTTCAATGCTGGACATGAGCAGTAATGCCGTTATGGCGATACCGCCAAGGCCGAAGAGGGTTAGCTGACTGGCATTGATGGTAAAATCACGAAGCGCCGCATCTACTGTTGAGATTTTTGACGGCAGCAGACTGTCGAAAAGGAAATTGGTGATTTGTTCCTGCAGATGGGTGAAAGCGGGGATAGCGGTAAAGAGGGCAAAAGCGACGGCCGCAAGCGGTACGATTGCAAGCAATGTCTGATAGCTCAGGGCGGTCGCCATCCGCAGGCAATTCTGTCCGGTGAAATGCTGCCAGATTCGGATCAGTAATGAGACAACAGAATTCTGCACATTGCCCTCTTGTATAATCCGCTAATCGGGAAATTTGCTGCTGGCAAGCTCCCCTCCCAGTCCCCAGTCCCCAGTCCCCAGTCCCCAGTCATCCTTGGCGACGTTATTGATGATCACATTGACGCTGGCTGCGCCGCAACCGGTAATGCGAACCATTTCGGCAGTGATCGATTTAACCAGCTCCTCTTTGGTTTCGCGGTCGCGCCCTTCAAACATATCAATTCTGACAACAGGCATTTAAGGCATCCTTCTTCAAATTATCTACACAATATTACGTTCCAGTACAGCTTCCCCTGCCGCCACCCGCGAAAAAGAGAAGCGGGAGAGGTCGAGGCTTTTATATTCACCGTGGGTAATGAGTTCGGCTATGCCGCGACCAACGGCCGGTGATTGTTGTAAACCGTGCCCCGAAAATCCATTTGCAAAAAAGAAATTCATGATCTCAGGGTGCGGTCCAAGAATGGCATTCTGATCCAAAGTATTATAGGCATAATGGCCTGCCCAGGCATTCTCAAGCTTGATCGCTTCAAATGCGGGCACACGATGGGCCAGGATCGGCCATATATGCTCTTCAAACCAGCCATAGTCTATTTCGAAGTCTGAACAATCCGGGTCATTCCCGGGATCCGGGGAGCAGCCGGCAATGAACTGGCGCCCTTCCGGAGAGAAATGAACGCCACTTGGATCAATCACCAGCGGGCAATCTGATATCTCCGTACGGCAGCTGAAGCAAAAAGCAAAACGCTTTCGTGAGCGGACGGGAAGCTCGATATCGGCCCATCCGGCAATTTCCGCCGCTTGAGGTCCTGCGGCATTTACGACGCTCCCCGCAGGCAGATTCGAGCCATCCTTTAGAAGGACACTGTTTATGCGCTTTGCCGTCATCTCAAAACCGACGGCTTCGGCATTCAGGAATTGCACGCCCAGAGAAATTGATTTCTTGCGAAAAGCCTGATTAAGGCTATAGGCATCAAGGCGGCCCTCCCCGCTTAATCCCAGCGACCCGCCTGCGAGGTCGGAAACATTCATCCAGGGGTAGCCGCGCATAAGATCTTCGGTATCGAGAAGACCGACATTGACGCCCAGTTTTCGCTGAATGGCATTGTTTGTATAGAGCAGCGGAATGTGGCGGTCCTCTGCCAGGAACAGATATCCATATTCGCGATAGTCCACATCAACCGGCGTGTCATCGACGGCAAGATGATGGGTAATCTCTCTCAGGAATTCCTGCATGAACTGTGACATGAGGATGTTTTCGGGCGTTGAGAACTGTTGCCGGACTCCTCCCCATGAACGTGCGGTGGAGCCGAACTCATAGCTCGGGTCTTTTTCGAGGACAGTCACGCTGCCGTCAAACCCGGCCATGCTTTTCAGGAAATAGGCAATGGACGATCCGACAACGCCGCCGCCGATAATTACGATATCCTGGGTTGCTTCCATGACTTTTCCTGTCCATATAAGGCGTGAACGTGTAGCGTTAGGTGAATCTGTTTATATGATGAAGCCGGACCGATCATTATGATTAACTATCTCATTGTTGCTGCTGTAATTGCAACGGCGCTTGTCCTGTTCTTTGGCGTGCTGACAATGGCGCGCGGTGGTGAGTTCAACCGTCGCTACGGAAACAAGCTGATGCGCTTGCGTATTCTGGTGCAGGCCGTCGCGGTTATCCTTATTATGATCGGGATATGGCTTGCAGGGACTTCAAATTGATCCCAGCCTTCCGGACAGTTGTTATATCGATGAAGCATGAAAAATGGTAAAGCTTACAAAAATCTATACGCGTGGTGGAGACAAAGGGAAAACATCCCTCGGAGATGGCGCGCGGGTCAGCAAGACAAGCCCGCGTGTTGAAGCCTACGGTGACGTGGATGAAACAAATGCTATCGTCGGACTTGTCCGGTTGCATGTGACCGGCCAGACTGGTGAAATGCTGTCGCGTATCCAGAATGATCTTTTTGATCTGGGGGCGGATCTCTGCACACCTGAGCAGGAGAACCCGAAATACCCGCCGCTCAGGATTGTAAAAGCGCAGGTCGATCGCCTTGAAGAAGAGATTGACGAGATGAATTCGGAATTGGCGCCGCTTAATTCCTTTATTCTGCCGGGGGGCTCTGTGGCGTCCTCCTATCTGCATCTGGCTAGAACAGTCTGTCGGCGGGCAGAGCGGCGGATGATTACATTGAGCGATTCGGAAACAGTCAATCCGCTCGCGATTGCCTATGCCAATCGTCTATCTGATTTCCTGTTTGTGCTTGGTCGCTTCCTGAATGACAAGGGAGCGGGAGACGTTCTCTGGGTCCCTGGGGCCAACAGAGAAACGGTTTGAGTTTAATTATTTAGGTAAAACAATTAGTTAGGTCATGTAAAAATGTCCTGCTACGGCGAATTGACAGATAGTCAATAGCTATTTATTGTGCACTGCCGAATAAGAGTAGAAATTACATATATTATGATCTCAAATTCACACTATCGGAGTAACGGGTTTCCGGTAGAAAGTGAAGAAACTATAACCCGGGAGTAGACCGATCCATGAAAGTTCTCGTCGCTGTTAAACGTGTCGTGGACTACAACGTTAAGATCCGTGTTAAAGCGGACAAGACTGGTGTAGACCTCGCAAACGTTAAGATGTCCATGAACCCCTTTGATGAAATTGCCGTTGAGGAAGGTCTTCGCCTTCGCGAAGCCGGCGTGGCAACGGAAGTTATCGCCATGTCCGTCGGGCCGCAAGCTGCGCAGGAAACATTGCGCACTGCCCTCGCCATGGGCGCAGACCGGGGCATTCTGGTAAAAACGGATGAGACAGTCGAACCCCTTGGTGTTGCCAAATTGATGAAAGCCGTCGCCGATGAGGAAAAGCCGGATTTGATCATCGTCGGCAAACAGGCCATTGATGATGACTCCAATCAGACCGGTCAGATGCTGGCGGCATTGCTCGGCTGGTCCCAGGGCACATTTGCTTCTAAAGTTAGCCTGGAAGACGGCACGGCAAAGGTCACCCGCGAGGTTGACGGCGGCCTGCAGACAATCAATCTGAAAATGCCTGCCGTTGTCACGACTGATCTCCGCCTGAACGAGCCGCGTTACGCGTCCCTGCCAAACATCATGAAGGCAAAGAAAAAGCCGATTGATGAAAAATCGCCCGAAGATCTCGGTGTTGATATTACACCGCGTCTGACGACGCTGAAAGTGGAAGAACCGGCAAAACGTGAAGCCGGTGTAATGGTAGAATCTGTCGCAGAACTGGTCGACAAGCTGAAAAACGAAGCGGGGGTTATCTGATGACTGTTCTTGTACTTGCCGATCATGACAATGAAGCGCTTGGCACTGCGACGCTGAATACTGTGACTGCTGCGACTGAACTGGGCGGTGACGTCCATGTACTGGTTGCCGGGAATGGGTGCTCGGCGGTTGCCGATGAAGCCGCAAAAGTTTCTGGTGTCGCAAAAGTTCTGTTGGTGGAAGACGCCCTGTATGGTGACATGCTGGCGGAAAATGTTGCGGCGCTTATTGTTTCTCTCGCCGATAGCTATGACGCGATTGTGGCGGCCGCAACCTCTGCCGGGAAGAATATCCTGCCGCGTGTTGCCGCTCTTCTTGATGTTGGACAGATTTCTGAAATTGTCGAAATAATCTCGCCAGATACTTTTGTTCGCCCGATCTATGCCGGTAACGCCATGGCGACCGTGCAGAGCAGTGACGCGAAGAAGGTGATCACCGTGCGGGCAACGAACTTTGCGGCCGCAGACGCAACCGGTGGTTCGGCCTCTGTTGAAGCCGCGAGCGCCGCTGCGGATGCCGGACTTTCCACCTTTGTCGGAGCGGAGCTTTCTGAATCCGAACGTCCTGAACTCACATCTGCTAAAATTGTGATTTCTGGCGGTCGCGGTATGCAATCCGGTGATAACTTTCATCTGCTTGAAGCAATTGCCGATAAGCTTGGTGCTGCCGTTGGCGCCAGCCGCGCCGCAGTTGACGCTGGGTTCGTGCCCAACGAGTTTCAGGTGGGCCAGACCGGTAAGGTCGTTGCTCCACAGCTTTATATTGCCGTTGGTATTTCCGGTGCCATTCAGCATCTTGCCGGTATGAAAGACAGCAAGGTGATTGTGGCCATCAACAAGGATGAGGAAGCCCCGATTTTCCAGGTGGCTGACTATGGACTTGTTGCAGACTTGTTCAAGGCCCTGCCGGAGCTGGATGCCGCTCTGTGATGACGTGTGGAAGTCGGACTATTGGCGTTATGATCGCGCTCACCTTTATGCTTGGAATTAGGCAATGATTAACAAAGTTAGTGTGATTGGCGCTGGCCAGATGGGCAATGGTATTGCCCATGTTCTGGCTGTTGCGGGAATAGATGTGTTTCTCAAGGATATTTCCAAGGAACAGCTGGAAAAGGCTTTGGATACCATTGAGCATAATTTGCGGCGACAGGTGGGGCGTGGCGCTCTTTCCGAGGCAGATATTACCAAGGCGCTCACTCATATCAGTCCGGTTACCGATGATGCCCATCTTTCTGAAGTGGATCTGGTGATTGAGGCGGCTACCGAGAATGAGGAAATCAAGAAGAAGATTCTCAGTGCTCTCGGACCGCAGCTAAGACCGGAAGCGATTATCGCCACCAATACATCGTCCATTTCCGTTACCCGCCTTGCCGCGATAACGGATCGGCCGGAAAAGTTCATAGGCATGCATTTTATGAATCCGGTGCCGGTGATGCAACTGGTGGAACTGATCCGGGGTATTGCGACGAATGAGGAAACATTCGAGACGGTCAAGGATCTTGCTGTTCGTCTCGATAAGACGCCGACTCCGGCGGAGGATTTTCCTGCCTTTATCGTCAATCGTATCCTGCTCCCTATGATCAATGAAGCGGTCTATACCCTGTATGAAGGAGTCGGTTCGGTTCGGGCGATCGATACGGCAATGCGCCTTGGCGCCAACCATCCGATGGGTCCGCTTCAACTGGCGGATTTTATCGGACTGGATGTTTGCCTGGCCATTATGCAGGTTCTTTATGAAGGTCTGGCGGATACAAAATATCGGCCTTGCCCACTTCTGGTGAAATATGTGGAGGCTGGCTGGCTTGGACGTAAATCCGGCCGCGGTTTCTATGATTACACTGGCGAAGAACCAATCCCGACACGCTAGATTGTAAAGTACGGTCACAAATAAACCCCGGAAACCTGTCTAGGCTTCCGGGGTTTTTCTTTAGGCTACTTTATGATTAGTTGACTTCGAAAAGTCCCGCCGCACCCATGCCGCCGCCGATACACATGGTGACGACCACATATTTCGCGCCCCGGCGCTTGCCTTCAATAAGGGCGTGACCTGTCAGGCGAGCCCCGGACATGCCGTATGGGTGTCCGATGGAGATTGCCCCGCCGTCAACATTGAGAAGGTCATTGGGAATACCAAGCTTGTCACGGCAGTACAGAACCTGTACGGCGAAGGCTTCGTTGAGTTCCCAAAGGCCGATGTCATCCATCTTTAGGCCATGGCGTTTGAGCAGTTTCGGAACCGCAAAAACCGGACCGATTCCCATCTCATCGGGCTCACAGCCCGCGACAACCAGACCGCGATAGATTCCAAGCGGTTCGATATTACGCTGCTCGGCAAGTTTGCTGTCCATGACAACACAAGCAGAGGCGCCGTCGGAGAGCTGACTCGCATTCCCCGCCGTAATAAAGCAATCCTCCCCCATGACCGGTTTCAGGCTTGAAAGCCCTTCCAGCGTTGTGCTTGGGCGATTGCCTTCGTCCTGGGTTAGGGTGACTTCTTCATGGAGGGTTTCGCCGGTTTCCTTGTTCTCCATCACCTTGATTGTGGTCATGGGGACGATTTCCTGATCAAACCGACCTGCTTCCTGTGCTGCAGCAGTGCGCATCTGGCTTTGATAGCTATATTCGTCCATGGCTTCGCGGGTGATGCCATAACGTGTTGCGACGGTTTCCGCAGTTTTCAGCATCGGGTCATAAATGGACGGCTTATGTTCAAGGAGCCATTCATTCTGCGCGCGATAGCGGTTCATATGCTCATTCTGCACGAGGCTGATGCTGTCCATTCCGCCGGCGGCCATGACAGGCACCTTGTCGACGATAACCCGTTGTGCAGCCATTGAAATAGTTTGCAGGCCGGAGGAGCAGAAACGGTTCACTGTCGTGCCGGATGATGTGACGGGCAGGCCAGCCCGAAGCAGCGCCTGGCGAGCAATATTTCCACCGGTTGCGCCTTCGGGATTGGCCACGCCGAAGATGACATCTTCAACCTCAGCCGGATCAACACCGGCGCGTTCAACGGCATGCTTGATAACATGCCCGCCCATGTCCGCCCCGTGGGTGTTGTTGAAGGCACCGCGATATGCCTTGCCGATAGGGGTTCTGGCGGTGGATACGATAACGGCATCTGCCATAAGAATTCTCCTCATTTGTTATTATTTATGCGCCCATGCCCTGTAAACGCAGACGGGAATTGCCCGCAATTCTATATAGAGTAATCGCCGATGGAAAGGATGAATTGCGGTCTCGCTGTGATGACCGCAACAACTCTATGAAATTGTTGGATCCTGTTCCCGTCACAGGATTTCAAGGACTGATTCCGGCGGGCGGCCGATGCGGGCCTTGCCGTTGGCAATCACGATCGGCCGTTCGATCAGTTTTGGATGATCGACCATGGCATTGATGAGGACATCGTTACTGAGCGCCGTGTCGCCGAGATTATTTTCCTTATATTCCGCCTCGCCTTTCCGCATCAAATCCCGGGGCTGTATATCCAGCATTTTCAGTATTTCTGTCAGTCGGCCTTTGGTTGGAGGAGAGGTGAGATACTCCGTAACCTGGGGCTCAATGCCCTTTTCCTGCAAAAGGGCAAGAGTCTGACGGGATTTGCTGCAGCGGGGATTGTGGAAGATTTCAACGGACATTCTATGTTCTACTCCGGACAGGTTATGACAGGTCTTTATTGTGGCTTATTATTTAACGCAGTGCTCACGTTTATGCCAGCTTCTGATCGGCAGGTTTGGAACGATGCCTGAATTGTTTGCTTGCCTGTTGGGGCGCGATTGCATATTTAGGCCGCATGACAATTCACATGGCAACTCAAAATAACGCTGATAAACCCGGCGTGATGCTGCGTATCGGGTCCAAGATTGGGCTCGTTAACTGGCGCGGTATGATCACCCTCCTGTCCAAGGAGGTCCGCCGGTTCCTGAAAGTGCCGTTGCAAACCGTGCTGGCGCCGATGATGACGACAATTCTATTTCTGGCGATCTTTACGCTGGCCTTTGGCGGAAGCGAGCGATATGTCGGCGATGTTTCCTACGCCAGTTTCCTGGCGCCGGGGCTGATCATGATGGCAATTATCCAGAATTCTTTTGCCAACACATCATCGTCAGTTCTGATTTCGAAAATTCAGGGAAACATTGTTGATATTCTGATGCCCCCATTGTCTCCGGCAGAGTTAACACTTGCCTATGTACTCTCTGGGCTCGCCCGCGGGGTGACGGTTGCCCTTGCCGTCGGCGCGGTAATGTGGGTGTTGATCGACATTTCCATATATTCCTGGGTAGCGGTGATCTATTACACCATCGGCGCCGGTTTGATGCTGTCGCTGCTTGGGATGATTGGCGGAATAGTCTCGGAAAAATTCGATCATATGGCGGCCATGACGAATTTTATCATCATGCCGCTGTCCTTCCTGTCCGGGACATTCTATTCAATCGACCGGCTGGATGGCATCTGGTACCAGATCAGTCATCTCAACCCCTTTTTCTATATGATTGATGGCTTTCGGTTTGGGTTTATTGGCACTTCTGACAGCTCTGTCTGGGTTGGGTCGCTGTTTATCGCCTGCGTCGATATTCTACTCTACATTGCCGTTTGGGCGCTGATAAGAAGCGGATATCGTCTGAAAGCCTGAAAATATCGTTTTCAACGTAAGAGTTTGATTGACAGGGCACGGTCTCCTGTCAATACTTCCGCGCTTTCTGGTAGCTAAAATTAGCCGGTTATCCTTTAGTTTCGTGGAGAAAGCATATGATTCCCGCATTATTGTCAAACTATGCTCCTGCCGATCTTTCCTTTGAAAAGGGGGAAGGTCCGTATCTCTATGGAAATGATGGTCGACGATACCTCGATTTTGCGGCGGGCATCGCGGTCAGCGGGCTCGGGCACGCCCATCCGAAGCTTGTTGCGGCACTGACGGACCAGGCGCAGAAAGTCTGGCATGTGTCCAACCTTTTCCGCATTCCGGGACAGGAGGAACTTGCCCGCAAGCTGGTTGATGCGACTTTTGCGGACGCAGCGTATTTCTGTAACTCCGGCGCGGAGGCCAATGAGTGCGGTATCAAGATGGTCCGGAAGTATTTCAGCACCAACGGTCATCCCGAAAAATACCGGATCATTGCTTTTGAAAACTCTTTTCATGGCCGGACCCTTGCGACAATTGCTGCGGCCGGGCAGGAGAAGCTGCTGGCTGGTTTCGGGCCGGTTGTGGACGGATTTGACCATGTTCCCGTTCACGACATCGAGGCAGTGAAGGCAGCGATTACGGATGAAACGGCGGCCATTCTGATTGAACCGGTTCTGGGGGAGGGCGGCATTCAGGTTGTTGAGCCCGAGTTCCTGCGCGCGCTTCGAAAATTATGCGATGAGCGTGATCTTCTCCTGATGCTGGATGAAATACAGACCGGCATGGGGCGGACTGGCAAGCTCTTCGCTTACGAACATGCAGGCATCAAACCTGATATCCTGACCTCTGCGAAGGCGCTCGGCGGCGGTTTCCCCGTAGGCGCGTGCCTGGCCGTCGAGAAAGTCGCAAAGGCCATGACCGTCGGGAGCCATGGGTCCACCTATGGCGGTAATCCGCTCGCTATGGCGGTTGCCGGTGCCGTTGTTGATGTTATGAGCGAAGAAGGCTTTATGGACCATGTCGTCGAGATGGGGAATCACCTGAAGCAGGGGATTGTCGGTGTGATCGATCGCCATCCGGATATCCTTGAGGAAATTCGCGGCATTGGGTTGCATCTCGGCCTGAAATGCAAGGTGGAAAACACGCTGGTGAACAACAAATTGCTGGAACTCGGCGTTTTGACAGCGAAAGGTGGAGACAATGTCGTCCGCCTCCTGCCGCCGCTGATCATTGAAGATGCCCAGGTGTCAGAATTTATCAATCTGCTGGATGAAGCCTGTACGGAGCTTGAGAATGGCTAACCCACTTCATTTTCTTGACCTGAATGCACTCTCGAAAGCCGACGTGCGCGGAATTATCGATGACGGCATAGCGTTGAAGCGCGCGCGCGCGAATTTGCCAAAGGGCACGATGGACAAGGAGGCGCCGCTCAAGGGCCTTACTCTTGCCGCCATATTCGAGTTTCCGTCAACCCGGACCCGCGTTTCCTTTGACATGGCGATGCGCCAGCTCGGAGGGCATACGATTGTCCTGAACAGCAATGACATGCAGCTGGGGCGAGGGGAAACGATTGCGGATACGGCGCGGGTTCTCTCGCGCTATGTGGATGCGATCATGATCCGCACAGACGAGCATGCGAAGCTGCTTGAACTGGCCGAGTATGCGACGGTGCCGGTCATCAATGGCCTCACGAATGACAGCCATCCATGTCAGCTAATGGCAGATGTCATGACGTTTGAAGAGCATCGCGGCCCGATCAAGGACAAGATTGTTGCCTGGTGCGGGGACGGAAATAACATGGTCACCTCCTGGATCCATGCAGCGGGAGTATTCGATTTTGAGTTTCGGATCGCCTGTCCGGAAGAGCTTGCGCCAGATCAAAGGGCGCTTGACTGGGCGAAAGAAATAGGAGCAGCGGTACATGTGACCCGGGATGCGGCCGAGGCGGCATCCGGCGCCCATTGTATCGTCGCGGACACATGGGTTTCCATGGGCGATGATGTTGCCAACCGTCATAATCTGCTGGCGCCTTATCAGGTGGATGAAGCCCTGATGGCGCGCGCGGCGAATGACGCGATCTTCATGCACTGCCTGCCTGCGCATCGTGGGGAAGAGGCGACGGCCGCCGTTATGGATGGTCCGCAATCGGTTATTTTTGATGAGGCGGAAAACCGTCTTCATGCGCAAAAAGCCGTCCTTCGCTGGTGTCTTGGCGCGAATTGATATTTCATTTGAACGAGAGAGAAACCTTATGGCCGACGCAGGTCAGAGAATAATCACTGATAACCTTATCCAGCCCTTTCAGATGGCGAAAGCCGGGGTGAGGGGACGCGTCGTACGGATGGGACGTGTCGTTGATTCCATTCTCAATCGGCATGGATATCCGGAAGCTGTCGCCCGGTTTCTGGGGGAAGGCCTGGTGCTGGCGGCGATGCTGGGTGGTGCTCTCAAGTTTGATGGTATCTTTACGGTGCAAACCAAAGGAGACGGAGCCATCAGCATGATTGCTGCGGATATGACGACTCCCGGCAACATGCGGGGCTATGCGTCATTCGATCCGGAAAAGCTGGGTGAGCATTCTACGGATGCTGTCTCGCTAAACGTCAAGGATTACCTGGGTAAAGGTTATGCCGCCTTTACCATTGACGCCGGTGAAGAGCATAAAAGATATCAGGGGATCGTCGATCTTGAGGGAGACAGCCTCGCTGCCTGCATGGAGAACTATTTCGACAAGTCGGAACAGATCGATACATTGCTGCGGGTCGCCGTTGACAAAAGCGGCGGAAAATGGCGCGCAGGCGGCCTGATGATCCAGCGGTTACCGGATGAGAATGCAACCGAAATCAATCAGGACCAGGAAGAAGAGAACTGGCGAAATGCGCTGGCACTTGCAGGCACAATTACGGCGGAAGAACTGACCAACCCGATCCTCAAATCCGCCGAGTTGCTGTACAAGCTGTTTCATGAAGACGGCGTCTGGCTTTATGATCCACAAGAACTTCAGGATCAATGCAGCTGTAGCGAGGAGCGGGTTTTGAATACGTTAAAAACCTTTGCCGGATCGGATGTGGAGGATATGGCAGAGGGCGGCGTCATTTCGGTTGATTGCCAGTTTTGTTCCAGCAAATATGAAATCCGGGTTGATGATATTATCTGACAACAGTTAGGGGGCATCCCTTAAACACAGGGTTGAACTTCATCCACGGACCGTAATAGAGTATAACTGGTTCAATTCCTTTCAAGGTGAGAGTAAAATGGCTGGCCTTCGCCGTCTTCTGACAATTGCTACCCTCCTGCTGCCAACCCTTCTTTTCGGTTGTGCCGCACCACCGCCAAATCCGGTCTATCCGGAGATTACTTTTCAACATCTCAACCCGCTGTATCTTAATGTGGGTGAAATAAAGATCGTGGATGAGTTTACGCCGCCTCTCAAACCACCACATGTCGAACATGAGCTTCCCGTTTCCATTGATCAGACAGTACGGAACTGGGTGCGGGATCGCTTGCGGACCACCGGAAACAGTGGTGCGGTGGCGACGGTAACCATCAAGGACGCGAGCGCGGTTGAAAAGGGACTGGATAAGGAAACTGGCCTCAAAGGCCTGATTACGAAGGATCAGTCCGAGCTTTATGAGTTTCATGTGTTGGTGGAGCTCAAGATTACGGAAATATCCGGCTCCTCTGCCTTCGTCACAGCGGAGGCAACGCGTACAAAATCAGTCGCCGAGGGCATTACGCTGAACCAGCGCGAAAAAACCTACTTTAACCAAGTGGAAGCTCTGATGAGAGCATTTGATCCGGAGATGGAAAAGAATATCCGGACTTTTATGGGCGCGTATTTGCGATAACAGAAAACGGCTCTAAAAGCCTTTCCGAGATGCCTTTGCAGTATGCATGGCGCATTTTAACAGAGACCAAGTTCAAACGATTGACCCAGTAAAATGAAACAGCCAGGCTCCTCAACTTCGGAACGAATGCTGGAAACAGCGGGGCGATTGTTTGCCGACAGGGCGTTTGATTCTGTTTCGACCCGCGAGATAGCGGCGGCAGCTGAGGTTAATCTGTCAGCTATTTCCTATCATTTTCATAACAAGGAAGGGCTCTATCGGGCGGTGTTCGAGAAGATCGTCCGGGATCTAAAACCGGTCAGGGTGAGTCTGGCGCTTATACTTGAAAACCAGCTTGCGGCGGCCAGTGATGATCGTAACGCCTATGCCGAGACTGTCACACTTTTCGTCTCCCGCCTTGTCGACAGTGCGATTTCGCCCGTTACACGCTGGCGTATGCGCCTGATCAAGCGGGAAATAGAGATGCCGACAGATTGCTTCCAGATCATCATGGAAGGGCATATCAATGTCATTCATGACTTGCTTGGCATCCTGATCTCTAAAATATCCGGAGAATCACCAACGACTGAGAATGTCAGACTTGAAGCCATGTCCATCCTCGCGATCTGCCTGCAATATGCGCTGAATGAAGAGATGGTGAAGGCACGGATGGGGTGGTCAGACATTGGCCCCATTGAAATTGAAGGGATAAAAATTTCCATGGCGGAAATGGTCTTGCGGTCGCTCAATCTCGGGGATTATATAGATCGCGTCAGAATAGAATAATTGTTCCCCGCTGCGCCGCTGTTTAGCGCTGCCAGAACCGTCGTGAGAATAGGACAAGCACGGTAAAGAGTTCAAGTCGGCCCAGAAGCATCCCGAGCGACATCAGCCATTTCGCCGGATCTGACAGGGATTTGAAGGTGCCTGATGGGCCGACAATTTCACCGAGGCCCGGTCCGACATTGGTGATTGCGGTTCCAGCACTGGAAATCGCGGTCAGAAAATCAAGCCCGGTCAGGCCGAGTGCGATTGTAAGAAGCGTAAATATAGCCAGAAACAAAAAGACAAAGCTGGTTACCGAGATAATAGTCTCCTCCGGAAGAGGTTGACCATTATAGTGAGGCTTGAAAATTCCGCTGGGCCGGATCAGCTGCATAAACTGACAGCGGACGGTTTCAACGAGAATCTGTATACGGAAAACCTTGATACTACAGGATGCCGACCCCGCACACCCGCCGACAAACATGAAGAAGAAAAACGCGACCGTTCCGAACCCACCCCAGCTGCTATAGTCAACGGTCGCATAGCCCGTGCCCGTGATAATGGATGTTACGTTAAAGGTGGCATGGCGCAAGGCTATCCAGAAAGGAATGTCTTCGTTCAGTATTTGCCAGATGATCATTATGATAATGCCGAAAAGGATAATAGAGAGAAACCATCTGACCTGGCTATCCATCAGGAAACTACCTGGCTTGCCTTTGACGATGTGCAGATACATCAAAAAGGGTAGTGCGCCCATAATCATGAAAACGACCATGATGCTCTCGACAAGCGGGCTTTCGAAATCCCCGGCGGACTGATCAGATGTTGAAAAACCGCCTGTGGATATGGTTGTCATCGCATGGGTCGCCGCATCAAACAGACTCATTCCCGTCATCCACAGGGAAAGCGTGCAGATCAGGCTGAGTATCAGATATATATAACTGATTGCCTTGACGATATCGGCGACTCTGGGCAAGGCCTTCTCCGATGTCGCTTCGGAGGCCTCCATACGGAAAAGTTGCATCCCGCCAATCCGGAGCAAGGGCATGATGGCAATTGCCATGACAATAATCCCGATGCCGCCAAACCATTGTAGCAACGCTCGCCACATGAGAATGCCGGGCGGCGCCGTATCGAGGCCGGTCAATACGGTTGATCCGGTGGTTGTTAGACCTGACATAGCTTCAAAAAAAGCATCCGTGTAGGGGATGCTCATTTCACTGAAGGTGAACGGAAGAGCCGCCGCGGCCGGCATTAAAATCCAGACGGCCGTTGTCAGAATAAAGGCTTGCTGACGCCCAAGTTCAAGGCTGCCGCCTCGGTTAGAGAGGAATAACCCGCCTCCTGCGAACACTGAAACGGCGGCGGAAACCAGAAAAACCTGCCAGTCACTATGTCCAACGAACAGATCCACCATCGCCGGAATGATCATGGCCAGTCCGATAACCACAAGCATGATACCGAGAATGGCGAGAATCAGGCGATAATTGTTCACGGCGCGGCCGTACTCAGCCTTTGTCGATGAACGCGAGCAACTCGCGTCGTGTGATATCGGACCGGCGGAAAATGCCGAGCATTGTACTGGTGATCATCGTCACGCCATCCTTGTGAACGCCGCGTGTCGTCATGCATTGGTGGGCGCTTTCGATAACAACGGCGACGCCTTTTGGCTGGAGTGTCCGCTCTATGGTTTCCGCGATTTGCCGGGTAAGCTTTTCCTGTATCTGCAAGCGTTTGGAATAGGCATCCACCACTCGCGCCAGCTTGGATATGCCGACCACACGATTGCTCGGCATATAGGCAACATGGGCAACACCAATGATGGGGACCATGTGATGCTCGCAGTAGCTTTCAACGCGAATATCTTTCAGAACCACCATCTCGTCATAGCCGTTCACTTCCTCGAATGTGCGGGAGAGATAAGTGTCCGGATCTTCGTTGTATCCGGCAAAAAATTCAAGGTAGGAACGCGTCACGCGATCAGGCGTGCCTTTTAATCCTTCGCGCGCCGGATCATCCCCTGCCCAACGTATTAATGTTCGGACAGCTTCTTCCGCTTCCTGTTTTGTTGGCTTGTTTTGCGCCGGTTTTCCCGGATGAATTTGCTTGTTCATTTCTGGATCATTTCCCAAGGTATCGTCCGCCACTATCAGTTTATGGACGACATTGAATCCGGGCTGTCAAGTGAGAAGGCCGGAATGTCGACTGCGAATGTCTTTCCTTCTTCCGATTCCATATCATAGGTGCCGACCATGATGCCGGACGATGTGGAAAGGGGCGTTCCGCTGGTATATTCATAAATATCGCCGGGTGCAAGGACAGGTTGCTCCCCGATAACGCCCTCTCCGTCGACGGTCTCAGTGTGCCCGTCGGCATTGGTGATGCGCCAATGCCGGTTTCTGAGGGTTACGGTTCTAATTCCCTGATTTTCGATTCTGACTTGATAGGCCCAGAGATACAATCCATCGGACGGACGTGATCGCTCGGCCAAATAGACGGGCGTCACCGAAACCATGATATTCTCGGTAATTTTGCTATAGGCCTCCCCGCCCGTCATGATATCCCCCTAGTTTGCGGTTTCAGCTACATACTTGACTTGAATATTGCGTTCCGGGAGCAATTTGTCCAGTAAATCGGTTTTTGGGATGTCGGGAGAGAAGAAGAAAAACTCTTTCTCCCGTCCCTTTAATCAAGCGTTTTGCCGGCTAAGCGCATACCCAAGATCCTCGATCAGATCGTCGACATCTTCCAGTCCGACAGACAGCCTTAACATGCTTTCCGTTATGCCCAATTCCTGCTTCGTTGCCTCGTCAACGCTGGAATGGGTTGTCGTCGTTGGATGGGTGATCAGTGATTTTGCATCCCCGAGATTATTGCTTATATCGATCAGCGACAGGCGATTGAGAACGGAGAAGGCATCGTCTTGATTGCCAGCCACTTCAAATGCGACGAGGGAGCCGCCGCGCGACATCTGCTGCTTTGCCAGGGCATGGTGCGGATGCATGTCGCTGCCCGGATATAAAACGCGCTTGATAGCCGGATGACCGCTTAGGAAGTTAGCAATTTTTTCTGCGTTATCACACTGCTTCTCGACACGCAGTTCCAGTGTTTCCAGCCCTTTTAACAGATTCCACGCATTGAATGGGCTGAGCGCGGGCCCTGTGTGTTTGAGATATGGCGCAAGGGTGTCTTCAATAAATTCCTCTGATCCGAGGACGATACCGCCGAGGCAGCGACCCTGACCATCAATATGCTTTGTTGCAGAATAGACAACAATATCCGCGCCTAATGTGATCGGGTGCTGCAATACGGGCGTCGCGAAAACGTTATCCACGACGACCTTTGCGCCGACTTTATGGGCTAATTCCGAAATTGCCGCGATATCCATGATTTCCAGCGCCGGGTTGGACGGCGTTTCGAAGAACACGCAGGCTGTCTTTTCATTAATTGCCTTTTTCCACTGATCAATGTCCGTGCCGTCGATCAGGGTCACGTCTATCCCGAATCTTGGAAGAATCGTCTCAATAATATACAGGCAGGATCCAAACAGCGCCTTTGGGGCGACCACATGATCTCCGGCTTTTAGTTGCGACATCAGGGCGCCGTTGACTGCGGCCATGCCGCTTGCTGTTGCGCGGGCGGCCTCTGCTCCCTCTTCCAGAAGGATCATGCGTTCTTCAAACATGGAGAGGGTGGGATTGGCGTATCGGGAATAGATATAGCCGTCATTCTCTCCCTTGAAGCGTCCGGCGGCCTGCTCGGCGCTGTCATAAACAAAACCCGAATTCATGAAAATGGCTTCGGATGTCTCATTAAACTGGGAACGCTTGGTGCCGCCGCGGACCAGCTTTGTCGCGGTCCGGTATTCCGATGCGCGGGTCGGCGCTGTCTCTTTTTTCTCTGTCATCTTACCCTCGAGGCATAAAAAAACCCCGACCATCGATCAGGGTTCATACGAGCCCCGACCTTTTAGCGTTTCTTTTAACGTGGCCGCAAGCCGGTCGGCACAAATCACCACGGCAAAAAGCATTATCGCCACAGGCTGAGGCTGTCAAGAATTTCTGTTGCGGTCCCGCCGTTCTTTCTGTAGGAACTGGAATTGCGCGGGCGTAGCTCAATGGCAGAGCAGAAGCTTCCCAAGCTTACGACGAGGGTTCGATTCCCTTCGCCCGCTCCAATTATCCTTTTACTTTGCATATAAATTTTCAGCATCACATTTGGCTGCGGAGTTCGTCAGTTATTCGACGACGCGTAATTGGAGCATATTATATGACGATATCCTTACAGCTAGCCCTTGACGGCAGCGAGAAAGAAAATGTGAAGGCAGTTTTATTGACTCAGAACGGCAGTGATGTTGCACGTTGGGGTGAGAATGGGAGTAATCTGCAGGATAGTGTAACTGTCCAAGCAGTCGAAACGCATGTAACGGTTTTTTATACTGGCAACACTCAGGATGAAGGCGACATAGATCCAGACAGTGATGGGTACGTCATTATCACCGCCGATGGTCATGGGAATACCGAAATTGATTATAGTATTCCGATCGATTAGTTATTTTTCACCGACCATATTTTCGGGGCGGACCCAGTCGTCGAATTCTTCTTCGGTCAGGAGGCCCAGTTCGAGTGCGGCTTCTTTCAGGCTGCTATTCTCCGCATAGGCTTTCTTGGCGATTTTTGCCGCATTGTCATAGCCGATATGAGGGTTCAGCGCCGTGACCAGCATCAGCGATTGTGCCATCAATTCCTCAATACGTGGTTTGTTGGTTTCTATTCCCGTGACGCAGTTATCCGTGAAGCTTCTAAATGCGTCGCCGAGCAACCGGATGGATTGCAGCACGTTGTGAATAATCACCGGTTTGAACGCATTCAGTTCGAAATGTCCGTTTGATCCGGCAATCGTGACCGTGACGTGATTCCCCATCACCTGAGCGGCCACCTGGGAGAGGGCTTCGCATTGTGTGGGATTTACCTTGCCGGGCATGATGGAGGAGCCGGGCTCGTTCGCGGGCACAATAAGTTCACCCAGTCCGCTTCTTGGCCCGCTGGCGAGAAAGCGGATATCATTGGCAATTTTCATGGCGCCGGTCGCAATTACATTCAGGACCCCTGACAGCTCCACCAAAGCGTCATGCGCGGCAATCGCTTCGAATTTATTCTTGGCGCTTGTAAAGGGAAGCTCCGTCAGGTCGGATAAGGTTGCAACGAAGGTTTCCGCGAATCCTGGGGCCGCGTTCAGGCCTGTTCCGACTGCTGTGCCACCTTGTGCAACTTCCATTATGCGTGGAAGGCTGTCTTGGAGCCGCGCCATCCCGAGATCAATCTGACGGACATAACCGGAAAATTCCTGCCCGAGCGTGATTGGTACCGCGTCTTGCGCATGGGTTCTGCCGATTTTGATAATATCCTTGAATTCAAAGGATTTATCCTGGAGCGCCTGATGACAATGATGAAGGGCCGGTAGCAGATGATGAGTGGCTTGCTCCGCTGCGGCGATTGACATCGCCGTTGGAAAGCTGTCGTTAGAGCTTTGACCCATATTGACATGGTCATTGGGATGAACCGGCTTCTTTTGGCCGATCGGCATCCCGAGAATTTCATTGGCGCGATTGGCAATGACTTCATTGGCATTCATATTGCTCTGGGTGCCGGAACCGGTTTGCCAGATCACGAGCGGAAAGTGATCGTTAAGCTGTCCGTTTATTACTTCATTCGCGGCCAGAACGATTGCATCGGCCAGCCGGGGCTCAAGTTGTCCAAGAATCTGGTTGCTGAGGGCCGCAGTTTTCTTCTGTAGACCCAGCGCACGAATGAGAGGTCGCGGCAGGCGCTCTGTGCCAATCTTGAAATTTTTCAGAGATCGCGCCGTTTGCGCACCCCAATAACGGTCTGCCGGAACAGCGATGTCTCCCATGGTGTCGGTTTCGATGCGCGTCGAAGCCATAATTTTCCTCCAGTCAGGTCGTCAGCACTGCCTCTAGATATGGGTCAGGATAAACCATAGAAAACCACCATTTGCAGGCCGAGGTAAATACCGATGGCGATCAGAAAAAGATTAAGGGTGCGATCCGCGGCCTTGCCCATCTCTTTCAGTTTCCTGGCAAATAAAATACGGGCGATAAACAGGACAACAAACGCGATGGCGAGAAGTTTCAGGATCATGTTGAGGTGGCTAGCTCCTCATCTGACGTATCTGCATCCATTGTCTCCGAGGGAGAGTATATGGCAATATCATTGCCGCCCCTCGATTTTACGGCGTACATCTGATTATCTGCAATTTCGACAAGAGCAGACCAATCGCTGACATCAGCGCTTTGCCGGTCAACAATGCCAAAGCTGGCCGTCACCATTTTTCCGTCGGGACGAGTCCCGAGACCGATATTGCGCAACCGTCGGATCGACTTCAACGCACCCTCTGCATCCGTATTAGGAAGCAGAATGACAAACTCCTCTCCGCCCCAGCGGATCAGCACGTCCGATCCGCGCGCGTTTCGGCGAATATTTGCTGCTGCCGTGGAGAGAACCCGGTCGCCCGCTTCATGGCCATACCGGTCATTGACAGACTTGAAACTGTCCAGGTCCGTAAAAACGATGGAAAAGGGTGTGTTCTGTCGCTTTGAGATTTTAAACTGAACATCGATAATCTCCTCACCGCTGTTCCGGCTGTAACAGTGGGTCAATGTATCGATGGATGCTTGGTCGATAAGCAGAGAAATGTATAACAACTGGCTTATCGCGGCGAAGGCGCTCAGAACAGCTGTCGCAGTAAGGGTCAGGAGCATTCCGAGCTGCAGGTTAGGGTCTGCATTTTCAGGCATCAGGATCAAAATCAGCATCTGGATCACGAAAAACAGAACCAGCGTAAGCACGGCCTCCTTTATCGTTAGCGGGAAGATCGCGATACATCCGACGATCAGAAAAGGAAACAAGGCATAACCGGCAGCAACCAGACTGGTGATGGACAATATGTCTGTAATGTCGAGAAGCGGCTGATACATTGTCTGGAATGTCAGCAGGATGGCGAAGAAGATACCGAGGGCGCGATAGGCATCGCGCATGGTCTCCCCGCTACTGATGCCAAAGAAGAGGGCAAGGAAAAGGACCGACATCAGCACACGTGTTATCCCGAGCGTGATGTAGGTCTCGGCCTCGAAAGTCAGCAGATCCAGCAGAAAACCCAGAGGGAAAGCGACCACGCATAGAAGGCTTAAAAACCGGATACGGGATATAATGACACGTGCGCGTCGGCGGATGAGCAGCGGCGAGTGGCTCTGGTTGGAAATAAGACGCTCCAGTCCTTCCGCTGACGCAGATTGGCGTCCGCCTCCGGAAAAAACGTCATACAAATAAACCAGCACTGATTGCTTACCCCCTCGACCGGACTGACGATCCTTTCATAACAAATAAACTCTGTGAGCGGTATTTATTTTGGATCAGTGCGCTTGCGGGAGGGCTATCGCGAGCGATTGATGAAATTCTCCATCATCCTTTTTGGCTCGTCGCTCTCATAGGAACGCGCGAAGGCTTCAATCCCGAGCTGGATGCCGTCGCGAAGGGAGTTATTCTCCCAGTCGTTACATAGTTCTTTCTGGATTGCCATAGCGTTGCGGCCACCGGACAGGATTTCGTCGATGACCTTACCCACTTCCGCGTCAAGGGCGTCGTCTTCCGTCAGTCGCTGGACAAGGCCGGCTTCACGCGCCTCGCCAGCCCCGAGGCGTCGTCCGGTCAGTACCAGTTCGCGGGCAAGGTTATACCCCAAAATGCGCGGTAACAGCGCCGCGTCGATAACGGATGGGATCCCGACCCGGACTTCGGGCATAGCAAATTCAGCGCTTTCGCAGGCGACAATCATATCGCAGGACGCCGCAAATTCCATTCCTGCGCCGAGACAGAAGCCGTTAACCCTGGCAACGACAGGTGCGTGGAAATAACGGACTTTATGGCAGACATGATGCATGTTGGTGATGAAGCTGCGGGCGGACACAGGGTCCAGCCCCGCCATTTCGGTAATATCTGCACCGCCGATAAAACTTTTGTTCCCGGCTCCGGATATGATGAGAACGGCGATATCCGTGTCTTTATCGAGTGTAGTGATCGCCTCGTCCAGTTCCCGTATAACATGTGAATTTAGGGTGTTGAGTTTACGCTGGTTATCTACGGTCACACGCGCGATTTTGCCCTCCGGCCGGTCTTTCAGTTCTGTTAGAATAAATTTGGTCATTGTTTTCTCCGCTATTATTATTAATTTACTACTGAAAGAATGCCAAAGCCACCGGCCTTGGTATAACAACCAATCTTCACAATAGTGAAAATAGAGACGAAAATATGTTTATTCAGACAAAGCCCGGCAACAATGCGACAGAGCTGGAATTTTTCCCGGCCGAGACCGTTTATGAAAATGGTCCTTTCGATATCTCGCAGGAGGATGCGGCGAGCAGATCGCCGCTTGCACAGCGGCTTTATGAGATTGACGGTGTCGCCGCCATAACATTGAAATCTGAAAGTATTATTGTCTCAAAGACGGATGCGCGGGACTGGTCGTCTCTCCGGACAGAAATTTTTGGTGCGATTGTGGCGCATTTCCAGAGTGGAGAGCCCGCCGTCAACGAAAATGCGGATGATGCGCCCGGTGAGTTCGATATTGAAATTATTGATCAAATCAAGGATCTGCTCGCAACGCGGATTGTTCCGGCGGTAACGCAGTCGGGCGGAGATGTCTCGTTTCATAGCTATAAAAGCGGTAAGCTCTATTTGAAGTTCCAGGGCCCTGCCTTCTCTATGCTGACGGGCATTCAGAACATGCTGAGGCACTATATTCCGGAAATTACCGCAGTACTTGATTATCGTGAAGCATTGCCAAAGCCGGGCCTTAAAACACCGGAGGGAGTTGCGATCCGCAAGCTGCTGGAGGAAAAGGTGAATCCGTCAATTGCGGCACATGGCGGGCGTATCACACTCGTCGATCTGCAGAAGGACCGAGCCTATGTTCGCCTGGACGGCGGTTGTCAGGGGTGCGGTATGGCGGATGTAACGTTGAAACAGGGGGTTGCGGTTGAAATCCAGAATCTGGTGCCGTCGATCACCGAGGTGCTGGACGTGACCGATCATGCTGACGGGACCAATCCCTATTATCAGCCAGCCTAATCCTTTTACTTCAAGTTAATTGGTAAATCGTTACCGGGTCCCGCCTGCCTTTTAGCTGGTAATCTCCGATTTTCGTTGCGTTGATGTCTGGTGCGGCTTTGTAGGTTGCGTCGGTCATCAGGATAAAAACCTCTTCCGTTTGGTCTGGAGAGAGGGTCTTGCCATGCTGTTCCATTCGCTGGGCCGTATTAACGGTATCACCCACCACGGTGTAATTGAGCCGTCCCGCTGAGCCGATATTTCCGACGACAAGCGGTCCCGTATGAATTCCAATTCGCATATGGACTTCCGTGAGGTCCTCTTCGCGGCGCTTCTTATTATCTGAGACTATGGCTTCTTTAATTGCCTTGGCCGCGCGGCAGGCACGCGCCGCATGATCTTCCTGTATTTCCGGTGCCCCCCAGAACGCCATGACGGCGTCGCCGATGAATTTGTCGACGGTTCCTCCTTCCGCCTCTATGCAGCTTGTGACCAGCTCAAAATGGTGATTGAGAAAGTTCGCGACTTCTTCCGTTTTCATGCTTTCCGCCTGCGGGGTAAAGCCTGCGATGTCCGTAAACATGACAGTTACGATGCGTTCTTCGGAATTGGCTTCTCCGCTTTCCATGAGTTTGCGAACGAGGGATTTAGGAACATATGTCTCAAACCATGATAAGCCACGCAGCATGGCGTTGTAGGCCTCATTTGCCTCATTAACTTCGGTAAAGCGGCTTCTGGGTAAGGACGTCACCGCCTGAAAATCGAGATTTGAAATTTGCCTTGAGGCGTCCGACAACATAAGGACAGGCCGGGAAATCCGTCGCCCGATGATAATTGCGACCACTGCGCTTAACAACATTATCACGAGCCCGGCAATTCCGGCGATCACCAGGCGACGAAGTTCTGCCGTTATATCTTCATCCCGGATCCAGTACCCTAATGTGAAACTCTCGTCTGAATATCCGTCAAGCTGTTTGTAAATAAAGATATAGCCGTCGTCCTCAATCTCCAGATAATGGCTTTCAAATGCGGTTGAATCCCCCAAAAGATCGAGATTTTGACGTTCTGCTGACCAGATTTTCCTGAGAACCGGATCCTCAACCTCTTCAAGTTTCGGAACGACATTGTCCACGCTCAAGCCGCTGACGGGTCTATTGATGCCCTGCTGCAAAAGCACGTGATCCCGCCCGTATAGTATGAAGCGCTTTCCGTTGGTGAGAGATTGCGCCGCATTCATCCGGTTATTGACCGTCGTCACAGTGATCGTTGCAATAAGGGCGCCTATAAACTGCCCATCCTGAATGACGGGTTCACGAAAACTGAGAATGGTTTCCTTCAAGGTCGGCACATAAATGAGCTGCCCCCAGCTCCCTTTCTTGCGGCTTGAAATTTCCCTGATGGCCAGCCGTGCGACGGGATCCCTGCTTTCATCGAAGGTGATAATATTTTGGTTGTCCCTGCTCGAGGCCATGCCCTGCAATGTGGGTCCTACAAACGAGAGGGTGGAAATCTGCGGTGTTCCCGCCACCGCCGCCAAGAGGTAGCCTCTAAGCTGGTCTTGGTCGTTTATGTCGAGCTTACCTTCCTCGATCAGCTTGGCGATATATTGCGTTTGATATGCGGCCGGGTTGAGCAGTTCCGTCAGGTCGTTCTCCGCCGATTCCATTGCCGTACTGGCCTTATCAATCAGAAGATTCCGTGTGTTGGTAAGCCCGGAAGTGAGGCTGATGCCCAAGACAATGACAACGGTAATGACAACCAATGTACCAAAGCTGACGGCCAGAACAGTCGCAATCGGCAGGGACCTGATAGGTTTACGGGGGCTGGGTGAAATCTTACTTCTCCTGAACGGGCGCTGTTTTCCGATAGCATAGGCAGGTATTTTATACAAAGTTAAACCCTATATGGGCCAGTAGACAAAGCCGTGCAAGTCGATATACTTCCTGCATGAATCTGGTTGTCGCGTTTGAAGCAATTTTGGTTGTTTGTTGCCTGATTTCGCTGAATCTGGCGCGACAGTCCTTTTTTCCGGCAAGTCTCTTCTGGGCTTTTGGCGTTGTCACAATCGGTGTGGCGGCGGCTCTGGGTGGTTTCAAGTTTGCCGGGTTCAGCGGGTTGGAATCATATCACACGCTGGCGAAGCATTTTGCCGGTTCGATCGGCATAGCCTCATTTGCCCTCGGCGCTCTTGCGGGATTGCTCGCAAATTTCTTTATTCGCTTTCACTGGTGGATATTGCTCGTCGTGATCCTGTTGCTATGTGCAGTATTATTGCTCGATACTTGGCGTTTTCCTGCGCAAATCCAGCTCGGCCTGGTCGGGCTGATCCTGCTTGTCGGGGTGATCCGGCTTATCTCGTCCGGTTTGCTCGCCATATACCTGTTGCTGGGAGTTGCCTGTCTGATCCTGTCCGACATCGCCACCAGATGGCTCGCCGTTAACACGGGAATGGCGGAAGTGAATATTTATCATGTCCTGCTGTCGCTTGCCGTTATTTCGTTCGGCCTGTCTGCGTCGCGGGATAATTGGGAGTAGCTTTTTTGCTATATTCGTTCGCGGTGTATTGATTTTGCTTTGTATCTCGTTATAACCGGCGGCGAATCGTCCGGTCCGTTATGCCCGGCTGACGATGTTCTGTCCATTTTGAAATAGAAAGGGTGTCATGGCAGAAGCAAATTCGAAATCGGCCAAGGAACTGTTTGTGGTCTTTGGCGGCAGGGTGACAGATACGCGGGGCCGGGATTTTGCTGACCCGGGTAAACTGGACGTCCGCGGCTTTTTTGAAAATTATGACAGTGCCCTGTCGGCATGGCGCGCCGCCAGCCAGTCACAGGTCGATGATGCCTTTACAAAATATGTGATTGTCCGTCTCTGGTAACTAACGGACTTTTCCACACCGCGGAAAAGCTGTCAAAGCAGGCCGTGTAATTTTGCACAACTGTTGGAGATGGCGTATTGTGGTCCCTTCTGAACTTTATTGAAAAGCAGGTGTCCCGTGCGCGATTTTTACCAACCCGGCCGTTCCGTGACCTACGGCTTGAACGGCGCTGCTGCCGCCTCCAGCATGCATGCTTCGCAGATAGCAATCAGCATCCTGAAATCCGGTGGCAACGCCATGGACGCGGCCATTGCCGCCTGTGCCATACAATGTGTTGTCGATCCTATGCAAACCGGTATCGGCGGGGATTGTTTTGCGCTCGTTGCCATGGGCGGTGGCAGTCAGGTCGAAGGGCTGAATGGATCGGGCAAGGCGCCAGGCGCGCTGACTGCGGACTACCTTCTCTCGAAAGGTGTCGACAAAATGGACGCGACCAGCGCCCATTCGATTACCATTCCGGGGGCCATTGACGCCTGGGTTCGGCTGCATGAAAAATATGGCAGTATGGAATTTGCGGATATTCTAAAGCCCGCCATCGATTGCGCAGAGAACGGTTTTGTGGTGACGGACCGTACTTCCGTTGACTGGCAGATGGGAGCGGCAAAACTCCAAAAGAATGAGGCCGCAAGCGAGATTTTCCTCAAAAACGGGAAGCCGCCGGCAGCCGGAACTACCTGGCGTCTGCCGAAGCTGGCGGCGACATTGAAGGCCATTGCCAAAAACGGGCGCTCAGCCTTTTATGAGGGAGATATTGCGGCGCAGATGACGGAAACGTTGAAAGCCGTAGGCGGATTGCACGAGGCATCGGATTTTGCCGAGACGGGCGCTGATTTTGTGGCACCTATTCATAGTGAATATCATGGGCATATCGTTCACCAGATTCCCCCGAACGGTCAGGGGATTACGGCCCTCATCATGCTGAATATCCTGAAACGCCTTGATATGAACGGGCTCGATCCCATGGGGGCCAAGCGGCTTCATCTGGAGGCAGAGGCGGCGCGTCTTGCCTATCTTGCTCGGAATAAATATGTCGCCGACCCGATGAAGGCGGATGTGCCCGTCGATATGCTGCTGTCCGATGAGTTCGCCGAGCATCTCTGCGGGTTTATCGAAGTTGGAAAAGCGGGTGATCCTACTGGGGCCAATGCACTGGAACGTCACCGGGATACCGTATATCTGACCGTCGTTGACAAGGATAGAAACGCGGTATCTTTCATCAATTCACTGTTTCAGGGATTCGGAAGCGGCATTGCCTGTGCCAAAACGGGTGTTTTATTCCAGAACCGGGGTTTTGGTTTCGTCGTCGATCCGCACCATCCCAACTGTATTGCTCCTGGCAAAAGACCGTTGCATACCATCATCCCCGGTATGGTAACGAAGGACGGCAAGGCGACCATGAGCTACGGCGTCATGGGTGGAGGCTATCAGCCGGTCGGCCACGCACATGTTCTCATGAATATCTGGGATTATGGAATGGATGTGCAGGAAGCGCTGGACTGTCCGCGCGCGTTCTATGACGCAGGTGTCTTGGATGTTGAAAAGTCTATTCCGGCAGCCGTACGCCAGGAACTGGCGAACATGGGCTATCAGCTCAGAGATCCCGACGTTCCTCTCGGGGGCGGACAGATCATAGCCATCAATCCGGAGACCGGCGTTCTTTCCGCCGGCTCCGAACCACGAAAGGACGGCTGCGCCCTCGCGTATTGATTTGAGGCTCAGGCTTCGGCGATAGTATTTCCGGTTGCGCCGAGTTCCTTACATGCCTGCTGAACGCGTTCCGCCATGGATTTTTCGCATTCCCGCAACCAGGCTCGTGGATCGTAATGCTTTTTGAAGGGCGTGCCGTCGACCGGATCGATCTGGTATTTGAATGCTTTCGGATGCGCTTCAACATAGGCGCCAACCGGCTTGGAAAAGGCAAACTGCGTATCGGTGTCGACATTCATCTTGAACACACCATAGCTGACGGCTTCCGCAATTTCTTCGGCGCTTGAACCGGAACCACCATGGAAGACGAAATCAAGCGGCTTTTCCTTGGTGTCGTATACACTCTGCACATGCTTCTGCGACGCCAGCAATATTTCCGGCCGAAGCTGAACATTGCCCGGCTTGTAGACGCCATGCACATTGCCAAAGGCGGCGGCAACAGAGAAGTGACCGATGGAAGAGAGGCGCTCATATGCCTGTAGCACTTCCTCAGGCTGGGTATAGAGTTTGCTGTTATCCATAACATCGACATCACTGCCAACGCCATCTTCCTCACCGCCGGTAACACCAAGCTCGATTTCAAGGCTCATATCGATCTTGGCGAGCCGCGTCAGAATGCGCTCGCAATCGGCGAGATTTTCTTCAATCGGCTCTTCAGAGAGGTCGAGCATGTGGGAGCTGAAAAGCGGCTTGCCCGTTGCTTCATATTCCGCCTCGCTGGCGTCGATCATACCTTCAACCCAGGGAATAAGGCCCTTGTTTGCATGGTCCGTATGCAGAACGACGCAGATTCCGTATTCCTTGGCAACTGTATGAATGTGACGGGCAGCTGAAATGGCGCCGACGATGCGTGCCTTATCGACATCCTTGATGCCCTTGCCGGCGAAGAATTGTGCGCCACCATTTGAAAGCTGAATAATGATGTCAGATTTGCTGAGCATTGCAGCTTCCAGCGCTGCATTGACGGTGTTGGTGCCGGTAACATTGATTGCGGGAAGTGCGAAGCCCTGCGACTTACAGTTTTCAACAAGGGTGAGGTAATCCCGCCCTGTTACGACACCTGGTTTCAGCTTCTTGGTTTTTTCTTGCACGTCTTAATTCCTCTTGATGACAGTTTTCGTGATTTGCACGAGAAGATAGGAGACAAATATTTAAAATTCTTTACATCCGGTCGGGAACGTCAATTCCCAGAATATACAAAACCTTTTCCATTTGGCGCAACGTAATGCCGCATAGGCGCAGGCGGGACGCGCGAATGCCGGGGTCTGCCTCACCAAGAACTGGGCATTCGTGGTAGAAGCTATTGAATTCCTGGCTCAGATTGTAAACATGATCGCAGAGAATATTAGGCGCATTTTTCTCCGCAGCGGCGGCGACGGCCTCCGGAAGGGCGGCAATCGCCAGCATCAGATTTCTTTCCGCATCATGTGTCGCCAGTAAGCGGCCTTTCGTCAGGTTCTGTTCTGCCGCTTTGCGTAGCATGGATTTGATACGAACGGCCGCATACATCTGATACGGTCCGGTGCGTCCTTCAAATTTCGTGAATCTTTCAAGGTCGAAAACATAGTTGGACATTCTCTGGTTCGAGAGGTCCGCATATTTGATTGCGGCAACCCCGACCTTTGTCGAGATGTCGTCAAGTTCCACCGCGTCGAACCGTTCGGACATTCCTGTCTCGGTGATGACCTTGCGGGCTTCCCCGATTGCATCCTCAATCAAACTCCGAAGTCGGACGACGCCGCCATCACGGGTTTTAAGGGGCTTTCCGTCCTTCCCATTGACAGTACCAAAGCCGATATGTTCAAGCTGGCAATCGGAACCGATGCTGTTGCATTTATGGGCTGCCCGGAAAACCTGTTCGAAATGAAGGCTCTGGCGGGCATCGACAACATACAGCATAGCATCCGGGTCATGTTCTTTCCGCCGCATTTCGATAGTAGCCAGATCAGTTGTGCCATACATCACGGCGCCATCGGATTTTTCCAGGATCAGCGGCGGCATTTCTTTTTTGTCGCCCTCCTCAGCCACATTAACGACCACCGCTCCCTCGGACACTTCTGAATATCCCTCATTGGCGAGGCGATCCATCATCAGCGGGATATGGTCATTCGTATCGGCTTCACCTTTCCACTCGGTGAAATGGGCGCCGAGCAAATCAAAATCTATCCGGGTTTCGGCAATGGATACGTCACGCATATGCTGCCAGAGCGCGAGATAGCCGACGCGACCTTTCTGTAACTCGAAGGTGGCCTTGCGGGCACTTTCAAGAAAGGCCGGGTCTTCCTTGCTTCGGGCGGAGGCTGCTGGATATATCTCCTGCAGCTCCTCAACCGTCACCGGTGAGCCTTCTGGGTATGGTCCGCTGAAATCTGCATTGAAATAGGGGAGTTCAGGCTGTCGCCGTTCGATTTCCTTGATCAGCAGGCCCATGGGAAGGCCCCAGTCGCCAAAATGGACATCGCTGATGGCGGTATCGCCCAGAAATTCGCGCAGGCGGCGCAGACTTTCTCCAATGATGGTTGCCCGCAGATGGCCGACATGCATTGCCTTGGCGACATTCGGTCCGCCATAGTCGAGTATGACTTTCTTTGGGATATGACGCGAACGGCACCCGAAATATGAATCTTCAGCCAGATCACTGATATGGCCTACGAGAAAATCATCCATGAGGCGGATATTGATAAATCCTGGGCCAGCCAAAGTGAGCTCAGAAAACAGCCCGGTTTTTTCGAGTTCGGCCAGAACCTCGGTCGCGATTTCCCTTGGGTTTCGTTTTGCCTGTTTCGCGGCGGCGAGGGCACCATTGCACTGAAACTGCCCTAATTCCCGCCGTTGCGAAGGTACGACCATGCCGTAAGAGGTATCAAGGCCAACCGTCTCGAAGGCCAGCCCGGCAATCTGGCTAAGCTGGGATAAAAGCGATGCTGTCACGGATTTTCCCGATCTTTTTTGGTTCCTGACTTGTATAGACGTCTTTGCGAACATATGTCCCGCGCAGACGATGTGGCCCTATCTACTGGAAAATCCGTTTTGGGCCAAGGATTTTGGAGACACTCGCCGATCCTAAGGGAAAATATTTGCCCTTCCGGATTATTTTGTGAGGCGATTTTTCTCACATCCCTTGACACCTAACGAACTTTTCATTACATCCCTAGCGAAATTATTAGCACTCTCACCTGGAGAGTGCTAATAACAAATGAAACGGTTACTCAACAAGCATGAGGGAGACTTTAATGAAATTTCGTCCATTGCATGATCGCGTATTGGTCAAGCGTATCGAAGCCGAAGAAAAGACAGCCGGTGGCATTATTCTCGTGGATAGCGCGCAGGAAAAACCATCCCAGGGTGACGTTCTGGCGGTTGGCAACGGTGCCATTGCAGAAGACGGCACAGTTCGTCCGCTTGACGTTAAAGTGGGCGACAAGGTTGTTTTCGGTAAATGGTCCGGAACCGAGATCAAGGTTGAAGGCGAAGACGTCTTGATCATGAAAGAATCAGACATCATGGGCATTTTGGCCTAATCAACCCATTTATGATTGAGGAAAAATAGACATGGCAAAAGATGTAAAATTTAACACAGACGCTCGTCGGCGCATGCTGAAGGGCGTAAACACCCTTGCGGACGCTGTGAAAGTTACCCTAGGCCCGAAAGGCCGGAATGTAGTTATCGACAAATCCTTCGGTTCTCCGCGCATCACCAAAGATGGCGTGACAGTCGCCAAGGAAATCGAACTTGAAGACAAGTTTGAGAACATGGGCGCGCAGATGGTCAAGGAAGTTGCTTCCAAGACCAATGATATCGCCGGTGATGGCACAACAACAGCAACCGTTCTTGCACAGTCCATCATTCAGGAAGGTCTAAAAGCTGTTGCGGCTGCGATGAATCCGATGGATCTGAAGCGCGGTATTGATCTTGCTGTTGCAAAAGCCGTTGACTCTATCAAGGAAATGTCCAAGCCAGTTTCCGGTCAGGATGAAATTGCACAGGTCGGCACGATCTCGGCCAACGGCGAAGCTGAAATCGGTAGCATCATTTCCGAAGCCATGCAGCGCGTTGGCAACGAGGGTGTGATTACTGTTGAAGAAGCCAAAGGCCTTGCAACTGAGCTGGACGTTGTAGAAGGCATGCAGTTCGACCGTGGGTATCTTTCTCCTTACTTCGTCACGAACGCAGAGAAAATGGTTGCCGACATGGACAACCCCTACATCCTGCTTCACGAAAAGAAACTGACCAATCTGCAGCCGATGCTACCGCTTCTTGAAGCCGTTGTTCAGGCCGGCAAGCCGCTTCTCATCATCGCGGAAGACATCGAAGGCGAAGCACTTGCAACTCTTGTTGTCAACAAGCTCCGCGGCGGCCTAAAAATTGCGGCTGTCAAGGCTCCTGGCTTTGGTGACCGTCGCAAGGCGATGCTTGAAGACATTGCCATCCTGACCGGTGGACAAGTGATTTCCGAAGATTTGGGTATCAAACTTGAGAATGTCGGCCTTGATATGCTGGGTACAGCGAAATCCGTATCCATCTCCAAGGAAGAAACGACAATCATCGACGGTGCCGGTGAAAAAGCGGACATCGAAGGTCGTTGTAACCAGATCCGCGCTCAGGTCGAGGAAACATCCTCTGACTATGACCGCGAAAAACTTCAGGAACGACTTGCCAAACTCGCTGGCGGTGTTGCCGTGATCAAGGTTGGCGGCGCGACGGAAACCGAAGTGAAGGAACGCAAGGACCGCGTTGATGATGCGCTACACGCAACCCGCGCTGCGGTTGAAGAAGGTATCGTGGCCGGTGGTGGCGTTGCTCTTCTCTATGCATCCCGTGCGCTGGACGGCCTCACTGGCGAGAATGAAGAGCAGAACGTTGGCATCAAGATCGTTCGTCGCGCCCTTCAGGCTCCTTGCCGTCAGATTGCTGAAAACGCTGGCTCCGACGGAGCGGTTGTTGTTGGCAAGTTGCTGGAACAGAAAAGTGTAACGTTTGGCTTTAATGCTCAGACTGGCAAATACACTGATCTGCCTAAAGATGGTGTTATTGATCCGGCTAAGGTAGTTCGCGCCGCTCTTGAAGACGCAGCGTCCATCGCCAGCCTTCTGATCACGACGGAAGCAATGATTGCGGATCTACCGGCAAAAGACTCCGGTGGCGGACCTTCCATGCCCGATATGGGCGGCATGGGTGGTATGGGTGGCATGGGCTTCTAAGTCGCCCGTTCATACCCGCATGTCAAAAGAATGGGGCCGTCCTTCGGGGCGGCCCTTTTTTGTGCTTAACCCTGCCTTTGAGACGGCAGCATCAGGTCTTTTCGAATATATGGATATAATTATTCGCGGGCATCGGCAGGACCGCTGTATGGCCAAGGTCATTTTTCTTAGCTTCAGCGCTCACAACTTCTATGTCGCGGACGGCAAAATCGGGATCCAGTGATTTCAGCCAGCTTTCAAATTTCGCATTGCTGGCGGCGGTGTGCTCACCGTTTACTTTGAAGGGCCCATAAAGGATAAGCCGTCCGCCGACGGGCAGAATTCTGCGTGCGCCTGCCATCAACCCTTCGCATGTCTGCCAGGGGGAAATATGGATCATATTGGCGTTGAAAATTGCCGTAATCGGCCCCCCGTTATAGCCTGCCTCCTCGACAGGCCAGAGCGGCTTTGTCACATCCAGTGAAATTGGCGGAAGAAGATTGTCGGATGGTTGATGGGCGATCCAGTCTTCAACACTTTCGAGCTGTTCGGGGTCATAATTGCTCGGCTGCCACTTCAGTGGGCGCAGTGCGGGCGCGAAAAATACTGCATGTTCGCCGCTGCCACTGGCAACTTCCAGAACTGTGCCTGTATCAGGGAGTTTGACTTTCAGGACTGACAGGATAGAACTGCGATTTCGCTCGGTCGCTGGGGCAAATTGCCGCCGATCTGTCATTTTTTATCCTCATCTTTCGAGTCGCGCCATTTTTGGCGATGTTCAAATCCTTTTTCAAAGAACGCCGCGCGTTTGTCTTCAGGAAGCGACTTGGCAAGTTCAATCATAGAGGCCTGCAAAAAACTTTCGATCTGGATCTGTGTTGCGATCATGTCTGCGTAAGTCTGGTTAATCGCAACAAGATCAAGTGTTTCCGCACTGAAAAGCTCTGCGAGTTTTTCGCGATGTTCACGAAACTCCCGGAAGAAAGGGCGGAGGCTTCCACGGTTATCCTTCCACTGCTGCCGAATTTGCTCCTGATCCTTTTCATCGAGGACGGTGACGGCCTCTTTGCGGTCGAAATGAAATTTGCCATGTCGCCGCTTGTCCCCGTCATGGTCAATCAATTGGGTGATGAGGAAACCCCCGATAATGAGGTTTACGGCAATCGATAGAACCAGTGCGGCCGACAGAATTTTTTGCCTAGAGATTCTCATATTCAGATTCCAGATCAGACATAGTTGCACCGCTGAAGGACGGATCGTTTAACGCAAAGTCATCGCTATTTTCGAGAATGTTGGGGCTGGTAAAGCCGAGCAGAATACCGATGCAGGCAGCCATCGCCATCCCAGCGGCGGGTTGCCAGATGGAGCCGAAGGGCCAGAGGCTTTTCAGGAAAGATCCTTGGTTGATGTCTTCGGCATTCATCAGAACACGGCCCATAAGACCGGATGGCGCCACTACGGGTTTGGTTTTGCTGCTGAGGAGCTGATCAAATTTCGCCTCCTGGCGGAGCAGGCTGCGGGCAACATCCGAAGAACTCAGGAGCTTTTGCATCATGGGAAGGTCAGCCTTTGGCCAGCTTTCCACGCGAGCACCATAGGTTTCCACGACAGTCTTGAAACGGGCGAGTTCTTTTGACAGAATCTCCTTCATATTGCCTCTCCATCCATTAGCCGCCGTGTCGGCATCAATAATTCTTTCAGCTTTCTTCGTCCTCTGGCAAGAAGGGATTCCAGTGCATCCACCGATATTTCCATGATTTCGGCGGCTTCTATATTCCCATATTCCTCAAAATGCACTAACGAAATGGCAATGCGTTGTCGTGCAGGAAGCATTTGCAGGGCTTCATTCACCTTGTCACCAAGTTGCTGCTGCTCCTTTAGCTCAATAACTCCCGGCCTAGTATCTTCCATATCGGGTACTTCATCATCACTATATCGTTTTTGCTTACGCAGATAATCGACGCATAAATTGTGAGTGACGCGATGCAGCCAGGTTTTTATCTGAGCTTTGGCTTGCCATTTTGGCGCCTGCTTCCAGAGCTTGATAAACGCTTCCTGAGCCATGTCTTCTGCAAGACTGCTGTCCCCTAAAATGCGCAACGCCAGCCGAAAAGGTCCATCCAGATATAGTTCGGCCACCAAGCGGCTTGCTGTCGCGTTCCCATCAGCGACGTCTTGCATAAGTGCGGCATCTTTTTCAATCTCGCTTGGATTATGCATAGTCACCTGACGGTTTCCAAGGAACGGCTGTTTGCCGCCCGTCACATTTACTTTTTAAACGGGCGGCAGGATCAAATCCGTCGCAATTAATTTTTGCGATGGCGGAATATGAAGAAAGGGCAGAGAGCTAGACCGACTCTTTTTCGCTGTCGGCGTCGCCAGTCTTTTTCGCTGTGCCCTTGCCGCTTTCCATTTCCGTCAGCAGGTTTGGCTGTTCCCCGGCAATTTTCTTCAGGGTACCGCCGACTTCTCCGCCAGGCTCAATCTCAATCTCGCCATAGCTGATATCGCCGGTAACCCGGCCGGTTTTCCGGACGACGAGGCGTTTGCGGGCTTTCATGGTGCCGTCAAACTCGCCCGAGATATCGGCGGTATCGATATCGACTGTTCCGTTGAAAACACCGCTTTGACTGATTTCGATTTCCTTACTGGTCATCGAAGCTTCAACTTTTCCTTCGACGATCAGACGATCACAGGCGGTAATTTCACCTTTGAGATGAATATCGGCGCCAACATGAAGTTTGCTGCCTTCCTTTTTCTCTTCCGGAGCGGCACCATAAGGAGATGATTTTGGGCGCAGGCTGTTATCAATACCAAAGCTTCTCGTTCCGCCAGTTGTTGTCATGGGTTTAACTCTGCTTTCCAGTTTTTGTTCAGAAGGAGGTAATGTCTCTTTGTTACTTTCGGGTGTGTCGGTCAATTTCGGTTTCTTTTGAAACATATTTTTCCCCAATAGTGCTAAATTCAGTAATATGCCGGATTTGGCCATAAAATAGTGTCCGGCATGCGTTGGTACTTTGTCAAAAATGTGGCAATAAACGAGAGTTTTCCTTTAAAAGGCATCTCTGCGGCAACTACCATATCCGTTGAAGGCGAAACTGTAGAATCTGAAGGATACCGATGCAATCACGAAAAGTCATAGGTCTAGTTGTGTTGATGGCGCTCCTCGCTGTCTATTGTGGAATATGCGTTTTCATTGCCGTACAGTTTCTCCCGGACAGCAAGCTGGCAGAGCTGATTTTCTATGCTGTTGCGGGGGTTATCTGGATTTTCCCGGCTATGAAAATAGTTCGCTGGATGCAGTCAATGCCGGAGGTTGATTAAGACTATAAAAAAAGCCGGATCGAGAGGGGGGATCGATCCGGCTTTACATTGCCTTTCAATGGGAGAGGGGGACTTTCCCAAGGATCAGCAAAAGTTTGATAGCGTCTGTACTAAGCTATACACCCTATCTGGTGTTTTTTTTATTAATTTCCAGTGATCAGTATCACTCTTTTTTCCGGTTAAGCGCCCAACCGGATCCCAAAATTATCGGCATCAAAAAATATTATTATTTTATAGCCTGTTAGTATCCAACGGACAGATTAAACTGACTTGTTTTTATTCAGATAATATGACCGTTTTACGGCGAAACGTAAAATTTTCCGGCAATTTATTGCATGTTTCCGATACTTTCCGTCGCCCGTATAAGTCGGGTTATGTCGTCGGGCTCGGAAAGACGATGATCTCCGTTCTTTATGAGGGAAACAGTCACATCGTCACTGACAAGGGCAGCCTGTATTTTAAGAGCCGTTTCCCAGGGAACACTGTCATCCTTCATCCCCTGCAGGAGATGTACCGGACAGGTTACATTGATCGGCCCATCAAGCAGGAAATTACGCGGTCCGTCATCCAGCAGCTTTTTGGTGATGGTATAGGGTTCGTCGGAATATTCCGAAGGCTGCTCCCAATATCCTTTTGACTTGATGGACTCCCTGCCCGTTTCCGGCATGTCATCCCACATTCGGCTGGTGAAGTCCGGCGCCGCAGCAATGCCGACGAAACCGGCGATACGCTCCGGGCGCAGCAGCGCCATTCTGAGCCCGATCCAGCCCCCCATGGACGATCCGACAATGATCTGCGGGCCGGCCGTACAATCATCCAGCACCGCCACAGCGTCATCCGTCCAACGGCTAATGGTGCCATCCTTGAAATTGCCTGTCGATTGCCCGTGCCCCAGATAATCAAATCGTGTATAGCTACGATGAAGGTCGGTCATTGCTTTTTCAAGAGCAAGTGCCTTTGTTCCTTCCATGTCGGACATGAAACCGGAGCAAAAAATCACGCCGGGGGAAAAGCCGGCATGGTGATGATAGGCAATGGATTGACCATCAGGCCGGGCAAGCATACTAGGTGAGTCAGTCGAAGTCATTTTTGAGTAACAGAAACCGTTGAAAATCATTATGGACCCTGAGCATAACACTCCTTCCCCCATGAACGAAACCCGTCATCCGACTGTCTTGCAGATACTTCCAAGTCTGAACGGCGGCGGGGTCGAGCGTGGCACGGTGGAGATGGCATCGGCACTGAAGGAGAGGGGCTGGACACCAATCGTTGCCTCCTCCGGCGGGCTAATGACCCATGAATTAAAACGGATCGGTGTGCGCCATCTGATCTTGCCAGCAGGATCAAAGAATCCCTGGGTTATGCGCCGAAATATAACGCGCCTTGCGGGGCTCATTCGTGAATATGACGTTGATATCATTCACGCCCGGAGCCGGGCCCCGGCCTGGAGCGCTTATTATGCAGCAAAAAGAACCGGCGTACATTTTGTAACAACCTTTCATGCGGCATACAATCGCGGCGGCTTTCTTAAAAATACCTATAACGCAATCATGACCAAAGGAGAGCGGGTTATCGCGATCTCTGATTTTATCGCTGACCATATCCTCAGCAACTATGACGTGGCGCCGGAAAAAATCATCACAATTCCGCGTGGCGTGGATTGCCGGAAATTTAATCCGGCGGCCATTCATGCCGAGCGGATTATCGACATGGCACGAAGCTGGGGACTGCCTGATGGCGTTCCCGTTATCATGCTGCCGGGGCGGCTTACCCGATTGAAGGGTCATCAGACTTTTATCGAGGCACTGGCCCGGATAAAGGACAGAGAGTTCCTTGCGCTGCTGGTGGGGAGCACGGAAGGGCGGGATGCATATTGTAACGAGTTAAATGCCATGGTGAAATCTCATGGACTGGAAGGCAGGGTCCAGATAAAGGGACATTGTGACGATATGGCCGTGGCGCTTATGTTGTCGGATGTAGTCGTATCGGCGACGACGGTACCGGAAGGGTTCGGCCGTATCGCTGTCGAGGCGCAAGCCATGGGACGCCCTGTTATCGCAACGGCGCATGGCGGTTCCATGGAAACGATTATCGATGGCGAGACTGGCTGGCTGGTGCCGGTCGGTGACGTTGAGGCAATGGCCGCAGCGCTGGCATCTGCGATCGGCCTGTCCTGGGAGGCGCGCGAAGCAGTTGCAAATCAGGCGCGGGAACATGTGAAGAGTCACTTCGATATCGAAAAAATGTGTAGCTCCACCATTGCGCTGTATGAGGATATCCTTGAAGATCGCACGTAAGGTGCCTTATTTCCGCTAAAGACAAAGGTATATTTCGCTAAATAAGGGCTTGTCGCGTCTATCGCTTGACATGGTCCCCCAGTTTTCTAAAGTCCCCGGCATGATCGCGAATTCAGGGCAGGGTGTTGCTCGGTACCGGTCATGGAATGGATGGTAAAAATGGCAAACGGACAGGTACAGATTACGCTTCCGGATGGAAGCCAGCGGGTATTCGACAAAGCGATTTCGGGCGCAGAGTTGGCGCAGGATATCGGCCCGGGTCTCGCTAAAGCCGCGCTGGCGCTGCGCATCAATGGTGAACTGAAGGATTTGAAAACGGTCCTTGATCAGGATACCGCCATAGAAATTGTCACCTCGAACGAAGAAGGCGATGAAGTGCTGGAACTTCTGCGTCACGACGCTGCACATGTGATGGCAGAGGCTGTGAAAGAACTTTATCCTGAGACTCAGGTGACCATAGGCCCGGCCATTGAGAACGGATTTTACTATGATTTTGCCCGTTCCGAGCCATTCACGCCCGACGATCTTGAAAAGATCGAGAAGCGAATGCATGAGATTGTTGATCGGGACGAGGAAATCACCCGGGAGGAATGGTCTCGGAGTGAAGCTGTCGACTTCTTCAAGAATGCCGGGGAGCATTACAAGGCGGACATCATCCATGCAATTCCGGAAGATCAGCCGATCGGCATTTACCGACAGGGCGATTTTCAGGATTTGTGCCGGGGTCCTCACCTGCCGTCGACCAAAAAGCTTGGCCATGCTTTCAAATTGATGAAGTTGGCAGGCGCCTATTGGCGGGGCGATTCGCGGAATGAAATGTTACAGCGGATATATGGGACCGCTTGGCGGAACGAAAAAGAGTTGAAGGCGTATCTCCATCGCCTGGAAGAAGCGGAACGGCGGGATCACCGCAAACTTGGCCGGGAGATGGACCTCTTTCATCTGCAGGAAGAGGCTGTCGGCATGGTCTTTTGGCATGAAAAGGGTTGGACTCTTTATCGCACGTTGGAAAATTATATTCGCCACAAACTTGAAGAGGCCGATTACAAGGAAGTCAAGACCCCGCAGCTTGTTGATCGCAAGCTGTGGGAGGCGTCGGGACATTGGGAAAAGTTCGGGGAGCATATGTACACCACCGAATCGGAAGAGCGAACTTTTGCTCTCAAGCCGATGAACTGCCCATGCCATGTCCAGATATTCAATCAGGGGATCACCAGCTATCGGGACCTGCCGCTCCGGATGGCGGAGTTTGGCTCCTGCCATCGATATGAGCCCTCGGGCGCGTTACATGGTATTATGCGTGTGCGTGGTTTTACGCAGGATGATGCGCATATTTTCTGCACCGAAGATCAGATTATGTCGGAAACCGAAGTTTTCTGCGAACTTCTTCTCGATATATATAAGGACTTCGGATTTACTGAAGTGAAGGTTAAATTCTCTGATCGTCCGGCTGTGCGCGCCGGTGACGACACAATATGGGACAAGGCGGAAGGCGCGCTCAGAGAAGCGATTGAAGCCACCAATATTGCCTACAGCATGAATCCGGGTGAAGGAGCATTTTACGGGCCGAAGCTGGAGTTTGTGCTGACGGACGCTATTGGCCGGGACTGGCAATGCGGGACGCTGCAGGTGGATTTCGTTCTGCCGGAGCGTCTGAATGCCAACTATATCGGAGAGGATGGGGCGAAACACCGTCCGGTTATGCTGCATCGTGCCATTTTCGGTTCCATGGAACGGTTTATTGGCATTCTGATTGAAGAGTATGCCGGTCGCTTCCCGCTATGGCTGGCACCGTTGCAGGTAGTGGTGGCGACGATTACCGATGACGCCGATGACTATGCCCGTGAGGTGCTCTCGGCGTTGAAGGCCAAAGGTATTCGTGCTGAACTTGACCTCAGGAATGAAAAAATCAATTACAAGGTCCGTGAACATAGCCTGGCCAAGGTCCCGGCACTTCTGGTTGCGGGAAAACGCGAAGCAGAAGAGAAGACCATCTCGATCCGCAGGCTTGGAGAAAAACACCAAAAAGTACTGCCCCTTGATGGGGCAATTGCCGAGCTTGTTGAGGAGGCCGCTGTGCCGGGCCAGTGAATTATTGTTGGCGCTGAAAGTAGCGGTGGAAATAAATCGTTAAAAATTATAGAATAACGTAGTTAAACCCTCCTAATGGGGAGGGAATTGGATCAATCATTCAAGGAGAAAGTAAATAGCTCGTCCACAAAGAAATACGGTACCCACGAAGGATGGGCCGCGCACAAATGAAGATATCAACGTTGCCAACGTTCGATTAATCAATGATGAAGGTGAGAATATCGGTCTGGTAAGCATTCAGGCCGCGTTTGGGCTGGCGGACGAAGCCGGCCTCGATCTGGTAGAGGTTTCCCCCGGGGAAACGCCGGTCTGCAAGCTTATGGATTTTGGTCGCGCCCGGTTTGAGGCTCAGAAAAAAGCCGCCAAAGCCCGCAAGAAGCAGAAAACATTTGAAATCAAGGAAATCAAGATGCGGCCAAATATCGACCAGCATGACTATGAAGTCAAAATGCGAGCGGTAAACAAGTTCCTTGGCACAGGCGATAAGGTAAAGGTGACCATGCGGTTCCGTGGCCGTGAAATGGCGCATCAGGAACTTGGCATGAAGCTCCTGAACAAGGTTCGCGATGAAACTGAAGAACTTGCAAAAGTCGAGCAGCACCCGAAAATGGAGGGCCGTCAGATGACGATGGTCATTGCGCCGACCAAATAAGCACAAACAGAAATCGTTTCAATTCAAGCCTGCAATCCTTATCGGTTGCAGGCTTTTTTTATTTATCTTAACAGCTGGGGGCGGGAGGTATGTTATCCGTTAATGAGGTAAAATCGAAAGGCGTCGATCTGTTCGCTGGGTTGACGGTTATGATGGTAGCGTCGGTTAGCCCGTAATCCCCCGTCGAGTTGAACCGCCAAAGATTGGGGGCACCGGCGCCGCCAAATCCTTTATCCAGGCAGTACGGGAAGGTGTCGCCATGCAACAGAAGAACCGGCTTCTTGAATTGTGTCGACAGATAACGGAGATGCAGGTTGAAACCGGCGAATGCGTCACATTCCTGTCGGAGGGTCTCGGTGCAGCGGGGTTTGTATTTGCTGCGGGTCACGTCTGCTTGTGTTGCGATAACGACAGCATCTACCCCGATTTTTTCCGCCTCGGAAAATGTCTGGCTTAGCCAAACATGATTGGCCCGGTCCCGCGCATCCGTGAGGGTCAGGGCGAGATCCACATCACTGAGCAGGATTTCCTCACGGCCGTTATTCGTAGAGACCAGATGAACGGTTGCAAAAAGAGTATTTTTATAGACCCATCGCATATTTTCCGGGAACAGGGCCTGGCGCGCATAAAGCCATTCCGGCGGCAGCGACATGGGCGTGTCGTAGAAAAGCCGTCGCAGCAAATCAAGGCGATCAAGCTCGGAGAAACGCTGGATGATCTCTGTGCGGTCACAATCCGTCCAGTCATTGTCACCCGGTGTGTAGAAAACACGACCCGGATGAAGCGCCATGATCTGATTGCGCCGTTCGGTTAGCAAGGCGGCGGTACATGGGAGGGTGCTGTTCTTGAAGTCCCCCATGAATATGGCGAAGGGCAGGGGGCTGGCCTTTATGGCGGGCCGCGTGCGTTGCGTCAGGATGTAATCTTCCTTCGAGGAATAAGGCATGTCTGAAATGGCGAGAAAGCTGAAGGGGCCCGCCGTCATGCTTTCTTCTGCTGTCGTCTTGGAGGCCATAAGAAAGAGGAAGAGGGCGCAGAGGAAGGTCATTTGCGCTCTATATAAAAAACTGATCTGCATTTTCTTTGTCCACCCGGATTTTTAAGTACTTGAGACGCTGCTGGACGAACCAGACTGTCCTTGATGACGCGGGACATGAAGATTTGTGACGCAGGGCAAAAAAAGCCTTTCATAGGACTTGTATTTGCGTTTGCGCGGCTGTATAACCCTCGCTTCGCTGAGCGTTCCGGCCAATTGGGGCTGCCGAGTTTGCTCATTGCTTCAACGATATTTTAGAGGAAGCCAGAAATGCCCAAGTTAAAAACCAAGAGCAGCGTGAAGAAGCGTTTCTCTCTCACCGCATCGGGTAAGGTTCGCGCAAACCAGGCCGGCAAGCAGCATGGCATGATCAAGCGGACGCAAAAGCAGATCCGGAATCAGCGCGGAACCACAATTCTTGCTGATCAGGATGCCCGTATCGTCAAAAAATTTATGCCTTACGGCTAAGGAGAGAGACTCATGGCACGTGTAAAACGGGGCGTCACGACGCACGCCCGCCACAGAAAAGTTATCAAGGCAGCAAAAGGTTATTATGGCCGCCGCAAGAATACCTTCCGCGTAGCAGTACAGGCTGTTGAAAAAGCGGGCCAGTACGCCTATCGCGATCGCCGGACCAAGAAGCGAAATTTCCGCAGCTTGTGGATTCAGCGCATCAACGCGGCCTCGCGCGAACAGGGCATGACCTACGGGAACTTTATGCACGGCCTCAAGCTGGCCGGCATCGAAGTGGACCGCAAGGTTCTCGCCGATATTGCCGTACGCGAGCCTGAGGCCTTCAAGGCATTGGTAGATACAGCACAGCAGGCTGTCGCCAAAGCCTGATAATCCGGGCCCTCGAAAACCTAGACATTTTCGTAGACCACTTTATTAAAAGGGGGCCCCGTTTGCGGCCCCTTTTTATTTGCGAGTTGTGATGCAGGATATTGAAAAGCTTGAACAGGAATTGCTGGAGAAGATCGGTAACGTAGCCGATCTGGATGGGCTGGAGTCTTTGCGGATTTCCGCGCTTGGCAAGAAAGGCAGCATCAGCCTGATGATGCGCGGGCTGGGCCAGATGGATCCAACCGAGCGTCAGGAAGTTGCGCCAAAGCTCAACAAACTGAAGACTACGGTGGGGAATGCCATTGACGAGGCAAAATCCGCTTTGCACGCTGCAGCGCTGGATGCAAAGCTGCTGCAGGAAAAGATAGACATTACCCTGCCGGCCCGACCAGAGGCCATGGGCCGCATTCATCCCATCAGCCAGGTAATGGATGAAATCACGGAAATTTTCGCCGGAATGGGATTCAATATTGCCGAAGGTCCGGATATTGAAAATGACTTCAATAACTTTACGGCGCTGAATATCCCGCCGGAGCACCCCGCCCGGCAAATGCATGATACCTTCTACCTGCCCGAAAAAGAGGATGGCTCACGCCAGCTTCTGCGAACCCACACCTCGACGGTGCAGATCCGTACTATGCTGTCACAGAAACCACCGCATCGGATTGTCGTGCCAGGGCGGACCTTCCGCAGCGACTCCGATCAGACACATACGCCCATGTTCCATCAGATCGAAGGACTGGTTATCGACAAGACCAGCCATATGGGTCACCTGAAAGGCGTGCTGGCGGAATTCTGCAAGGCTTTCTTCGAACTGGAAGAAGTCACCATGCGGTTCCGTCCATCCTACTTCCCTTTCACCGAGCCGTCGGCAGAGATGGATATCCGCTGCACCTTCGCCGGAGATCATGTGAAGGTCGGGGAGGGGGATGACTGGCTGGAAATTCTTGGCTGCGGCATGGTCAATCCGCGGGTGTTGGAGCATTGCGGTCTCGATCCCGCGGAATATCAGGGCTTTGCCTGGGGGATGGGTATCGACCGGATTGCCATGCTGAAATACGGTATCCCGGACTTGCGAGCTTTCTTTGATTCAGACTTGCGCTGGCTTAAACATTATGGATTTGTGCCACTCGATGTACCAACACTCGGGGGAGGGCTGTCGCGATGAAATTCACGATTTCCTGGCTGAAAGAGTATCTTGACTACAATGCGACATTGGACGAGCTGACAGCCCGGCTGACGTCGATTGGATTGGAAGTTGAGGAGGTTACGGATCGCGCAAAGGAACTGGCCGCCTTTCGGGTTGCGCATGTGATTGAGGCTGTCCAGCATCCGGATGCGGACCGTTTGCGTGTATGCAAGGTTGATACCGGTAGCGAGGTTGTGCAGGTTGTTTGCGGAGCGCCGAATGCCCGGACGGGTATGAAAGGCGTGTTTGCCCCTTCCGGTTCATATGTTCCAGGCACGGATCTGTGGCTGAAGCCAACGAAGATTCGCGGCGTCGAGAGCAACGGCATGCTGGTCTCCGAGCGGGAAATGGGTCTTTCCGATGATCATGATGGTATTATCGAATTGGAGGACAGCGCGGAGATCGGAGCATCGTTTGCATCGCTTGCCGGTCTTGACGATCCTGTCATCGAAATTGCGATTACGCCCAATCATCAGGATGCGCTTGGCGTTTACGGCATTGCCCGTGATCTCGCGGCAAGCGGCTTCGGCACCTTGAAGCCACTGGACATGAGCCCGGTTGCAGGAAAGTTTAAAAGCCCGATCGGCGTTAATCTCAATTTTGAAAATGTTGATCCGCTTCCCTGCTCAAAGTTTGTGGGCCGGTATATTCGCGGTGTTAAAAATGGTCCCAGCCCGAAGTGGCTGCAGGATAAATTACGTTCCATCGGGTTGCGTCCGATCTCGGCGCTGGTCGATATGACAAACTATATGACGTTTGACCTTGGCCGACCGCTCCATGTGTTTGATGCGGACAAGATCGACGGCAACATTCAGGCGCGGCTGTCAGTCGCCGGGGAAACGCTCCTCGCACTTGACGGGGAAGAATACAAGCTTGATGCGGAAACATGCGTGATTGCAGACGATAAATCCGCTGTTGGCCTTGGCGGTGTTATGGGCGGAGAGTTGTCCGGCTGTTCGGATGAAACGATGAACGTCTTTATCGAGGCGGCGTTGTTCGATCCCGTGCGTATTGCGACGACGGGGCGCAAGCTTGGCATTGAATCCGATGCCCGCTATCGCTTTGAACGCGGGGTCGATCCGGATTTTGTTGAGCCCTCCATGGAAATTGCGACGCGGCTCGTCTTGGATATCTGCGGCGGTGAAGCCAGCGAGGTGGTCGTTGCAGGTGAGGGGCCCGTCTGGCAAAAAACAGTCGAATTGAGAAAACCCCGTGTCAGGGAGCTTGGCGGCGTTGATGTGCCGCCGTCGGAAATGCTCGCTATTCTTGACCGACTTGGCTTCAGCCCGGAAGAGACAGACGGCGTGATCCGGACACAGGTTCCGTCTTGGCGGATGGATATCGATGGCGAAGCGGATCTGGTGGAAGAGGTTCTGCGCATATACGGATATGACAATATTCCGCCGGTTCCGTTGCCGATGGAAAATGTCGTCGCAAAACCGGCCGTCAATGCAAAGCAGCGGCGAGTCCGGATTGCCAAACGGGCCCTTGCCGGTCGCGGGATGATGGAGGCTGTAAGTTGGTCCTTCCTGCCGCGTGCCCATGCTGATCTATTCGGAGGTGTGCCGGATGAAATTGTTCTGGTAAATCCGATCAGTGCAGATCTTGATGCCATGCGCCCTTCACTATTGCCAAATCTGATCGCGGCGGCGGGGCGGAATATGTCACGTGGCTTTGCGGATATCTCGCTGTTTGAAGTGGGTTCGGAGTATCACTCGGACCAGGTCGAAGGGCAGGTCACTGTTGCAGGGGGCATTCGCACCGGGCTGACATCACCGCGCCACTGGGCGGGAAATGGCCGTAAGTTCGATGCCTTTGATGCCAAGGCAGATGCACTCGCGCTGCTCGAGGCGGTAGGAGGACCTGCGGACTCTGTTCAGATCGTGACAGGGGCACCGGACTGGTATCATCCGGGCCGCTCCGGCGTTATGCAGCTTGGCCCAAAGAACCGGTTGGCCGCGTTTGGTGAATTACACCCCCGGGTGCTGGATACCATGAAAGTGAAAGGACCAATTGTCGGGTTTGAAGTTTATCTCGACAATATCCCGCTGCCAAAAGCGACGGCGACGGCGCGCCCGCCCCTGACCGTCTCGGATTATCAGGCCGTGGAACGGGATTTCGCGTTTGAAGTGGATATCGATACCCCGGCGGATACCATTATCCGGGCCGCGAGGGGAAGCGATAAAAAGCTGATCAAGGATGTTTCCATCTTTGATATATATCAGGGTGGCCATATGGCGGAGGGGCGGAAGTCTGTGGCCTTCTCCATCCGACTGCAGCCAACGGACCGGACGCTGACAGAAGAGGAAATCGATGCCGTCGCGGCCAAGGTCATTGGAAGTGTAGAGAAAGCGACAGGCGGCAGTTTGCGCAGCTGACAAAATTGACCGGACAAAGTAAGGGGAGCCAATGTTGCTCCCCTTGTTCCGTTTCTGGAGAGAAGAATGACGAACAACGCACCGGAAGGGTTTAAAGAGTTTGAGGGCAATGTCGGTTTTGTCGAGCTGACGGGCCTGCTGATGGTAAAGAGAGTTGAGGGAGATGCTTATCTCGGCCTGCGGATTGAGGGCAAACATTGCAATATTGCCGGAATATGCCATGGCGGGATGCTGATGACATTTGCCGATATGCAGCTTGGCGTGGGGGCGTTGGCCTTGTCCGGGCTTCGCAAATTCATTCCGACGATACAGATGTCTTGTGACTTTGTATCGCCAGCGCAAAAAGGCACCTGGCTGCAAGGACGGACCCAGCTTGTAAAGCAGACCCGTGGCCTGTTATTCGCTACATGCCTGTTGACGGCCGATGACAAAACGGTATTCAGCGGTTCCGGGATCATGAAAATTCCATCGGATAAAGGCCGCTATTCGGACGCGTCGATTTGATTCATATGAATTCGATTGAATTTGTCCCCAAAGCTGCTAGTTGGATGAACAGTCAGTACACTTGAAAAGCACCCAGATGACAGAACTCAGTAAAATCCGGAACTTCTCTATCATTGCCCATATCGATCATGGCAAATCGACGCTTGCCGATCGCCTGATACAGATGTGCGGTGGGCTGGATGATCGCGAGATGCAGCAACAGGTTCTGGACAGCATGGATATTGAACGTGAGCGCGGTATCACGATCAAGGCGCAGACGGTTCGACTGCTGTATACTGCAAAAGACGGGGAGACTTATACCCTTAACCTCATCGACACGCCCGGTCATGTGGATTTCGCCTATGAGGTGAACCGCTCGCTCTCTGCCTGCGAAGGCTCTGTCTTAGTGGTTGATGCAAGTCAGGGAGTGGAAGCGCAAACCCTCGCAAATGTATATCAGGCAATTGAGGTTAATCACGAAATACTGCCGGTACTAAATAAGGTGGATCTGCCGGCGGCGGATGTCGATCGCGTGGTCGAGCAGATCGAGGAGGTGATCGGTATTGACGCGAGTGGGGCGATTCCGATTTCAGCTAAAACTGGCATGGGTGTAGATGAGGTGCTCGAGGCTGTTGTCGCCCATATTCCACCTCCAAAAGGGGATCGGAAAGCGCCGTTACAGGCGTTGCTCATTGACAGCTGGTATGATGCTTATCTGGGCGTTGTTGTGCTGTTTCGTGTCCGTGCAGGTGTCATAAAAAAAGGCCAGAAAATCCGGATGATGGAAACCGGTGCGAGTTACCTTGTCGATCGGGTGGGCGTCTTTACGCCAAAAGGTCTGGTGGTGGATGAGCTGGGGCCGGGTGAAATCGGCTTTATGACAGCGGCCATCAAGCAGGTTGCGGATACGAAAGTGGGCGACACCATCACGGATGATCGGAAGCCTGCCGCCGAGTCGCTTCCCGGATTTAAGCCCAATCAGCCTGTCGTCTTTTGCGGCCTTTTCCCGATTGATGCGGCGGACTTTACCGAGTTGAAATCCAGCCTCGGCAAGCTTCGCCTAAATGACGCAAGCTTCTCTTTTGAGGCAGAGACATCCGCGGCGCTGGGCTTTGGGTTTCGTTGCGGCTTCCTGGGGTTGCTGCATCTTGAGATTATTCAGGAGCGGCTGGAACGGGAGTTCGACCTCGATCTTATTACTACTGCTCCTTCCGTTGTCTATCATCTGTATATGCGGAATGGGTCGATGGTAGAGATGCATAATCCCGCAGACATGCCTGATGTAATGCAGATTGACCGGATAGAGGAGCCCTGGATCAAGGCGACAATCATGGTGCCGGACGAATTCCTCGGCCAAGTTTTGAAGCTGTGTGAAGACAAGCGCGGCGTGCAGGCAGATCTCACCTACGCCGGGAGTCGGGCCATGGTTGTCTATAAGCTGCCGCTCAACGAGGTCGTTTTTGATTTTTACGATCGTCTGAAGTCCGTTTCGCGCGGCTATGCCAGTTTTGACTATGAAATTGACAGCTATATTGAGAGTGATCTGGTAAAATTATCCATCCTTGTGAATAGCGAGCCCGTAGATGCGCTCGCCATGATCGTTCACCGTGATCAGGCGGAAGCGCGCGGTCGGCAGCTATGTGAACGACTGAAAGATCTTATCCCCCGGCAGCTCTTCAAGATTGCGCTGCAGGCGGCAATTGGCGGCAAGGTTGTCGCTCGGGAGACGATCTCTGCCCTCCGCAAGGATGTAACGGCAAAATGTTATGGCGGCGATATTACACGCAAGAAAAAGCTTCTGGAAAAGCAGAAGAAAGGTAAAAAGCGGATGCGTTCCGTCGGCAATGTTGACATACCGCAAGAGGCATTTCTGGCGGCTCTCAAAATGGGGGATGACTAAGTGGAGAAACGGCGGGTGCCAGCGGATTGCCTTTTGCGAAAGAGTAAAAGGAAGACAATGCCGGGAGTAAGGAAAACCAGGCAGGCAGGCCATAACAGGACTGTCAGAATGATGGGGTCCCACAATACAGGAGTCAGATAACGTTGGATGACGGCCTGCATCAGATTTATCCCTTGCGGATTAAGGTTGTACCAAAGTTCCCCCAGTAAAATGGAGTGCCAAGCTTCGGTATTCAGATATTGCAGGATATCGTGACCGAGCACCAGAAAGGCGCAGCCGACCAAAATCCAACCCAAAAGGCGACCGATAATCACTGTATTGTTCCATCAGCATGTTTCATGCCTCGGATGGTACGTTGAAACAGGCGGGAGTTCAAAGTTTCTCTCATGTCTTCACCCGATTGTCATCAAGGTGTTATTAATTTGCCAAAGTCGGGTTTGATCCCTTGCATTCTCGCTCTTCTCAAGTATATTCCCCGCGCGCCCTCACTTAAACGCAGGGTGCCTTTGCGGAGGGGTGGCCGAGTGGCTGAAGGCGCACGCCTGGAAAGTGTGTATACGGCGAAACCGTATCGGGGGTTCGAATCCCCCTCCCTCCGCCACCCACCCCTGACAATTCGTCTCTGATTTTACGAGGCCTTGTAACCGCCCGTAACAGGGCGATATTTCGCGGCCAATCCCATTCCTGGCATCGTCTCCGGACCGTCAGATGACGGTTCTTCAGGGCCAATCTGCCCGCCAGTCTCTGCCTGTCTGATGGTAGGGTGAGTTTCCCTTGAACAGGGACATTAACAGGGAATTTTTTATAAAAATGACCGTTAACAGGGTAAAATTGATGTCTGTTATCGAAAGACAAAATATTTTATCACCTAATATCAGTGAGTTACGTGATGAATTTGCCACTTTCCTGTTATTCGTCATAACAGGGTGATTAATTGCCATAACAGGGCCTGTTATTGGTATTAACAGGGTGTTTTATTCCTGTTAACAGGTGAGTTCCGACGTTCCGAATAACGGTGAATACGTACCCTTAATCTGTGATTCCGATCCCGTATTTACGATGCTGGTCAGCCCAGAGCAACGGGACCTCTTTCTTCATCAGAAGAGCCAGTGTCAGATGATCCGGCTGGCGTCCATCAAGGATAGCACGCTGGATATCGGGGGCCAGAAACGCCAGCCGGACAAGGTTGCGCCGCCAGGGAGAGATGGGTGCTGCCTGCAGAACGGGCCTTTTCTCTGAATCTCGATCCAGCATGGCGTGGGCGTTGCGCAGGGCCCGGATCAAAGAGGCGTCCGGCTGCGGCGTGTTTTTATCGCCGGCAAGGATGTCTGTTCGTCCCCCGCGCGTCTGCATCCGCCAGGGCAGGGTCAACCGCAGGCATTTCGATTCTGCCGGATCCGGACGCACCCGTTCGCCAGTCGCAAGGTTGCCGTTGACCTTGTTAAGATATTTGAGCGGGATCAGAAGCTCGACGCATCTGATATGAATCTCGATGGAACTTATAAGCTCAAACGGTTCCACCTGCAGATCGGGAAGAAGACGGGTCAGTGTTTTGATCAACCGACGTTCAAGCGTTGCCGCCGAAACACGTCGTGGTGCGTTGTCCTGCTGGTCCCGTTTTGCCCCACGCTGCAAAGAGGCGGAGACATAGTAACGATAGAGCTTGCCGCCACGTCCATAGGCGAAGGTCGGGGACATCGATTGCCCGTCCGTATCGAAGAGGCGCCCTGCCAGCGGCGAGCTGGCAATCCTCTTTCCAGTCGCCTTGCGACGCCGGCCGTTCTCGTCAAGCTGCACCTGCACGGAGTCGAACAGCTCCGCCTCGATTATCGCCTCATGCAGCCCGGGATGAGACTGATCCTTATGCGGAACCTCGCCAAGATAGACACGGCTCCGGAGCAGATGATACAGCGCGCCGCGGCTGAAGGGTTGGCCTCCGATGGTTCTTCCTTTCAGCGTCACCCGGGTCTTTGATCGAATATCCTTTACTTTCAGCTCTCGCACCAGGGCATGGACGGATTTGTGCTGCAGGTATCTTTTGAAGATCATGCGCACAATGTCGGCTTCTGCGTCATTCACCCGCAAGCTATGGGAGCCTGCCTCTGGCAGATCATAGCCGAGGGGCGGGCTGCCTCCCATCCACATGCCCTTCTTCTTGGAGGCGGCGATCTTGTCGCGGATTCGCTCTCCTGTGACTTCCCGTTCAAACTGGGCAAAGGAAAGAAGCACATTGAGGGTCAGCCGTCCCATGCTGGAGGTGGTGTTGAAGGATTGCGTGACACTCACGAAACTGACGTCATGCTGCTCGAACAGTTCCACCATGCGGGCAAAGTCCGCAAGTGAACGCGTCAACCGGTCTATCTTGTAGACGACGACAATGTCGATCTTTTCCAGTGAGATATCGGTGAGCAGTTGTTTTAGGCCCGGACGTTCCATAGTACCACCGGAATAGCCGCCATCGTCATAGCGGGCGGGGAGGGCCCGCCAGCCCTCACTCGCCTGACTCTTGATATAGGCTTCGCAGGCCTCCCGCTGGGCATCGAGGCTGTTGAAGCTTTGATTGAGCCCTTCCTCGGAGCTTTTGCGGGTGTAAATGGCGCAGCGCCTTACCGGCGGATTCATGGACCTTCCTCGCGCAATCCGAAGAACCGTGGCCCGTTCCAGCGGGTGCCGGTTGCCGCCCGGGCGATGGCGGAAAGGCTCGGGTATGTCCTGTCTTCCCAGCGAAAGCCGTCCGCCTCGACCACGACTTCGATCTGCCGGCCTTGCCAGTCCCGCCGCAGGATGGCGCCGTCACCCAGGGCCCGGCCTTCGGGGGCAATGGCTCCACGACGGGCAAGCAGGCGACGGGTCCCGGGTGGAAGCCCGCCCAGAGCTTCCGCCTGCAGGCGCCAGGCCAGCATCAGCCGCAGCAGCTCTTCGGAGCGTAATCTTGGCGGCGGGCCGAAACGGGCAGCCCAGAGACGCCGCAGATCACGTAATCCCAGCGTCTCCAATGACCTGACCTCTGCATCAAGTTCGGAAATGCTTTTCATTGCGGATCCCCGATCCGGTATCGACGAACGCCGTCAGCCTTCTCCGACGTTATCACATGGCCCTTCTTCTTCAATGAGCCGGCGATGGCGCCGCGCACCGAATGGGACTGCCAGCCCGTAGTAGTGCATAGCTCCTCCAGACTGACGCCATTTTTTCGATGGAGAAGGGCGGTCATCCGGTCAAGTTTGGTCGGAGTAGCCGTTGTGCTTTTGGAAGCTGCAGCGTCGTTTGCTTTGCCGCGTCTGCGGTCAGAGGGTTTGGGAGTGTGAGATGCCATAAGAGCTTATCCTCCTGTTATCGGGCGGAAGCATTCCGTCCCTACCGACAACAGCCCGGTAAACGGGCACAGCGACAGTACCGCTCCTTTGTACACCGAAGTCCAGTCTTCCCTTCCGTTTGGACCTATAAAGGTTGGCAGCTGTTGGATTCTTCTCTAGCATGGCTGTATTTACAGCGAGCACCTTATTGGAATAGTGGTATGAGCAAAAAGCCAGCCCCTGAAAACTCCTTGAGCGTGACCTATCGCCCGGTAAGCGATCTGGTGCCGGATCCCCGGAATGCACGCACCCATTCGAAAAAGCAGATCGAGCAGATCAGAGCCTCGATTGATGAGTTTGGTTTTACCAACCCGATTCTGGTTGATCCGGAAGGTCTATTGATTGCCGGGCACGGGCGCCTGCTTGCAGCAAAGGCGATGGGTCTTGATGAAGTGCCGGTCATTACCCTAACAGGGCTTACGGATACGCAGAAGCGGGCGCTGCGGCTCGCGGATAACAAGATCGCGCTCAATGCCGGATGGGATATGGAAATCCTCAAGCTGGAACTCTCTGACCTCGCCACCCTTGATGTCGATATGGATGTGACCCTGACCGGCTTCTCGACCGGTGAGATCGATGTAATTCTGGAGGGGCAGGCAGATCCCGACGATGAGGTCATTCCGGCTGTCCCGGAAACCCCGAGAACCAAAGCAGGAGATATCTGGATACTCGGGGATCACCGCATTGGCTGCGGGGACGGTCGTGACCTCGCGTTTTTACAAAAGGTGGTTGGCGCAGATACACAAATCGATGCGGCCTTTCTGGATCCACCCTACAATGTCCGGATCAGCGGACATGCCAATACCAGCGATCGGCACCGGGAGTTTGCGATGGCGTCGGGTGAAATGACTGAGACTGAGTTCCGGACCTTCCTAAAAGAAACACTGGGGGCTTGCGCCACTGTCTCCCGCGACGGCGCGGTTCACTTTGTCTGTATGGACTGGCGGCATATGGAGGATGTGACTGCTGTTGCTCATGATATCTATGGCGCCTTTCTCAATCTTTGCATCTGGAACAAATCCAATGCCGGGATGGGCTCGCTCTATCGATCAAAGCATGAACTGATATTTGTCTATCGGGTCGGGGAGGCAACACATCTCAATATGGTGGAGCTTGGCAAACATGGCCGCAACCGGACCAATGTCTGGGACTATGCCTCCGTCAATTCCTTCCGTGGCAGCCGGCGCGAGGATCTGGCGCTGCATCCGACCGTCAAGCCGACAGGACTGGTGGCGGACGCGATCAAGGATGTGACCCGTCACGGCGATGTAGTTCTCGATATCTTTCTGGGCTCGGGTACGACCCTGATTGCAGCTGAACGGGCAGGGCGCCGCTTCCGCGGTGTCGAGATTGATCCGGCCTATGTCGATGTGGCCCTCGAGAGATGGTCCAGTCTGACAGGCAAGGAGGCACGGCTTGAAGAAAGAGAGGGTCAATGACGGACAAACCCACGAGAGGAAAACCGCCTGTGTCGGGACGGTTCCGGAAAGGCCAGAGCGGTAACCTGAAAGGACGTCCGAAATCGAAGGTTGCGACCCCGACATCTTCTGCCATTGAAGTGATCCTGGACAAGACGCTGATAGTCAATCGCAACGGAAAGCCGCGGGAAATATCCGTGGAAGAGGCGCTGCAACAACATACGCTTCAACAGGCCCTGGAGGGGAACCGGTCCGCGCAGCGCGAGGTGCTGAAATGGATTATCAGGCGCGATAAATATCATGCTGCGGAGAATCAGCGGAATTCTCCAAATGCAGTGACGGTTCGCTACTCCTATTGTCCTGACAATGCGAATGAGGCGCTTCTGTTGCTGAAGGTTGCCGCGCCCAACCCGAAGTATGAAGACAATGATAAAGCTATAGAGCATCTGTTGCTGGAGCCCTGGGCGGTTCAGGCGGCCCTGACCCGGCGCCGCGGCGGCAAAAAACTTGACAAGAAGGAGGTCGAGGCGATCCGGCAATGCATACATGATCCGGACAGCCTTCGCTGGCCGAAAGGAGCACTCGAGTGACCGGGGACAGAAACGGCGATGACGGCGTCGCCGGCTATGGAAAGCCACCGGCCGCGACACGGTTCAAAAAGGGCCGGAGTGGCAATCCAAAGGGCCGTCCAAAAGGACGCCACAAGCAGGCCCCTTATGAGGCGGTACTTGGCCAGACGGTGACCATCCGGGAGGAGGGGATTGAGCGCAAAGTCACAGCGGCAGAAGCCTTCTTGCTGCAGCTTGCCAAACGCGGGCTGGAGGGCGACCTCTCGGCTGCCCGGGAGACCATGACAGCAATTGAAGCAGGGAAAAGCGAACAGTCGGATGAGGCATCGCGTTTGATTGAGGTCATCATTAACCGGTTCACGCCCGGTACTCTTAACCACGCCCTTGAGCTCTTGCGCATGGGAAAGACGCTTGATCAGTATCGGGAAACCGCCCGCATGGCGTTGGAGCCCTGGCTTATCGAGGCCGCTCTCGAGCGCCTTGGAGACAATCATCTATCGCGTGAGGAGCAGCGTACCGTTTTAAAAGCAACACGGACACCCTGGAAGGTCAACTGGCCGGACTGGTGGGAGGAGATGCCGTAGGGCGCTCAGGCTCATAACCTGAAGGTCGTAGGTTCAAATCCTACCCCCGCAACCAAATTAAACCCATCTAACTCAACAGGTTAGGTGGGTTTTTGCGTTAACAACCCCATCCATCAAATCAAATCTGGAAGCAATACGGAAGCGTGCGAATTGAATAGAATTCAGTCGAAGGAAAATCAGTTGTAAAAACGCTAGATTGAAAAATCCACCAGAACTATGGTGAACAAGAAAATTGATACTAGAAAAAACGATGGGGTTAGAGTGGCGGATTCGATTGCAGGGCAGGGAAGCTTATTTTCGTCAGATTTCCTCACAGAATCAATAGTATCTGTCGATGAATGGCAGTCATTATCAAATGCCGAAATTAAAAATTTCGAAAAACTCCTCAAAGCTATATTTGATAGCTTTCCAATAGATCAAACTCCAAATGAATCGCAAACGGAAGATGACCTGATCTGGCCTATTCTCGCGGCTCTTGGCTGGACGGATTCGCTTCGCCAGCAAAACCTTTCGCCGAGGGGCCGCGATGACGTTCCTGACGGCCTTTTGTTCGATAGTGTAGAGACGAAGGCCAAGGCGAACGGCTTCCCCGAGGAATGGAAACGTTACGAGTTCGGGCGCGCCGTTGTTGAATCAAAACGCTGGGGGCGACCGCTCGACCGCCGTTCCGGAAAGCGGGGCGAGGAAACTGCCCCGTCGACCCAAATGCTCCGCTATCTTCGGCGTATAGACGATATTACCAGCGGTGCCCTGCGTTGGGGCATTCTGACTAACGGCGCGAAATGGCGGCTCTATTTCTCGGGCGCGCGATCCGTGTCCGAACAGTTTTTCGAGCTTGATATTGCAACTGTCCTTGATCTACCGGGTCACAATGAAGGACTGTTTGCCCTGAGTGATGAGGACCGTCGCCACTGGCTGACGGTCTTTTACCTGATTTTCCGGCGGGACGCCTTCGTTCCCTCCGGCACGGACCGACGCACATTCCACGAAAAAGCTCTTGAGGAAGGCAAGTTCTATGAAGAACGGGTGGCTGAAGACCTTTCAAAGAAGGTATTCGGAGAAGTCTTCCCCGATCTGGTCCGCGCGATTGCTAAGGCAGCCCCGGACGCCGACTTGCAGGAGGTGCGAGAGGCCGCGCTGATCCTGCTCTATCGCCTTCTCTTTATCCTCTATGCTGAGGACCGCGACCTTTTGCCGGTCCGTGACACGCGATATGATGACTATGGCCTGCGCAACAAGGTGCGGCTCGACGTGAAAGTGCGTAAGGACCGCGACGATACCTTCTCCGACACCGCCGCGCGTTACTGGACCGCAATGGTCGATCTATTCATGGCAATTGATCAGGGGGATGCATCCATTGGCCTGCCGCCATACAATGGCGGGCTGTTTGATCAGGAGCAACATCCGATCCTGACGAACATCCGCATCCCTGATTCCGTTATGGCTCGCGTAATTGATGCCATGTCGTTTGAGCGAACGCCCGACGGCCGCAAATATATCAATTACCGCAATCTGTCGGTCCAGCAGCTCGGCTCGATCTACGAGCGCCTTTTGGAATACGAGGTAACGCGGGACGTGGGCGAGGTCACGGTGAGCCCCAACATATTTGCGCGCAAGGGATCGGGCAGCTACTACACCCCGGATGATCTGGTGCAGCTTATCTTGAAAGAGACTCTCGAACCGCTGGTCGAGGAGCGTAAACGTGTGTTCCTGGACAAGATCGAAGAACTGACAAAAAGTACCCTTCCCGATCATCGGAAGATGGGTTTGCTAAAAACCATCGACCCGGCCACCAAGTTGCTGGAACTCAAAATATGCGATCCAGCCATGGGGTCAGGCCACTTTCTTGTCAGCCTTGTGGACTTCATGGCCGATCAGGTGATCACGGCGATGGCCGAGGCAGAATTGGAAGTGCCGGTCGAATGGGGTGACTACATCTCGCCTTTGGGCGAGCGGATTGATACAATCCGCAATACGATTTTAGCCAATGCCGACGCGCGCAGCTGGACGATTGAAGAAGAACAGCTCGACGACCGGCATATCATTCGCCGAATGGTCCTCAAGCGGTGTATCTATGGCGTGGACAAGAACGCCATGGCGGTCGAATTGGCTAAAGTGGCGCTGTGGCTGCACACCTTCACCGTTGGCGCGCCGCTGTCCTTTCTTGACCATCACCTTCGTTGCGGCGATAGCCTGTTCGGCTCATGGGTAAAAAAGGGTATCGACAAGGCCGCGACCTACGGCACGCCGCTGTTGCTACACGAGCCGATGAAGCGCGCCCTTCGCGCGGCTTCCAAGATGCAGATTGTCGAAGGGCTGACTGACGCCGAAATCGCCGAGGCGCACCGGTCGGCGGACGTCTTCGCCGAGATTGAGGAAATGACCGCGTCGCTCGACGCGTTGTTGTCATTCATCCATGCGCTCGACTGGCTCGATATCAAGGACAAAGACCAAAAGACATCTCTGATCAGCTTCTTTGACGGCGAGTTTGGTGATCCAATCGAGATCGTGATGGGCAAACGAAAGCTGGCTCGCCCAAAGGCGATATCAGCCGAAGAAGGCATGAAAGGAAAAATGCTCGCAGCGGAGAAATTCGATCACTTTTCAGGAATTTTCGGACAAGCGGAAGTACTCATTCACGAAGAGAACTTCATGAATTGGCAGGTGACATTTCCGGGCATTTGGTCTGATTGGGAAAGGGAGACACTGACCGGCGGCTTCGACGCGGTAATTGGTAACCCTCCATGGGACCGGATGAAGCTGCAACAGGTTGAATGGTTCGCCGAACGCAGGCCCGGGATCGCCATGGCACCGCGCGCTGCCGACCGGAAAAAGATGATCACGGCATTGGAGAAGGCCGATGATCCCTTGGCGCAGGATTATGCCAAGGCATCCGAGCGGGCCGAGGCAGGCACGCGGATGGCGCGCAAGGGAGGGGATTACCCCCTGTTGTCGGGTGGCGATATAAACCTTTATTCGCTCTTTGTCGAGCGGGCGATGACGATTGTGCAACTTCAAGGACTGATAGGCCTGATCGTCCCGTCCGGTATAGCCTCGGACAAGACCGCCGCCGACTTTTTTAAGGGCGTCGCGACCGAGGGTCGGTTGAAGGCGCTCTACGATTTTGAGAACAGGAAGGTGTTTTTTCCACACGTTCACGCGTCATTCAAATTCTGCACCTTTGTAGCTAGCCCGTCCCCCACCGATTATGAGGCCAAATGTGCGTTTTATCTCCATGACGTCTCGGAACTTGCCGATCCGGAAATATGTTTCACCCTTAGTGCCGCGGATTTCGCGCGTGTAAACCCTAATACCGGCACAGCTCCGATTTTCCGGTCAAAGCGGGACGCGGACCTCACTAGCATGATTTACGGTAACGCCGTCCCCTTGGTGGATCGATCCTCCGACGAAGCCGTAAAGGCATGGCCGGTGAAATACATGACCATGTTCCACATGACCAACGACTCTGGCCTGTTCCGCACCAAGCAGGAGCTTGAGGAACAGGAAGGAGCTTGGCCCGTCGGCGGGAACCGATATGAAAGTGCGGGCGGGCCTTGGGTGCCACTCTACGAAGGCAAGATGGTGCAAGCCTATGATCATCGCGCCGCGAATGTCGTGGTGAATAAAGAAAACCAGCATCGCCCCGCACAGCCTTTTCCCGCGACTAAGGAGCAGCATCAAGACCCGAATTGGCTGCCCGATCCACAGTATTGGGTTTCAGAAGAAAAATGCGACTGGACAGATCAAGGATGGGTTCTTGGTTTCAAGGAAATCACTGCACCGACGAATGTCAGAACTATGATATCCACGTTGTTTCCAACCGTTGGATTTGGGAATAAGGTCCCGTTGCTGATACCAGCAACGGAGGAACGGGCGGAATGGCTATTGTGTGCCAACATGAATGCTGTTCCGTTTGACTTCGCGACACGACAGAAAGTTCAAGGGCAAACTCTTAATCTTTTCATCGTCGAACAACTCCCTGTCATCCCGCCGGCGCGGTTCGAGACCGCCCGGTTCGGCCTCAAAACCGCCGCGCAGATCGTACGCGAGGCGGTTCTGGAACTGACCTACACTGCGCATGACATGGCCCCACTCGCCAAAGATATGGGATATGTGGATGAAGCCGGGGAGGTTTTACCGCCCTTTGCTTGGAATGAAGAACGGCGCCTGACCCTTCGCGCCAAGCTCGACGCGGTTTTCTTCCACCTCTACGGGATCACCCACCGTGACGACGTTCGCTATATCTATTCGACCTTCCCCATCGTCGAACGGCAGGAGAAGGCCGCCTATGGCGGTGTGTACCGGTCCTGCGAGCTTTGTCTTGCCTATATGAACGCTTTGGCGGCCGGAAATCCGGACACTGAAATTGCGCTTTAATAGAGTGGGAGTTCGTGAAGAGCGTTGTGAAAGACGCCTGCTAGGCAGTTATGAAAACATACCGCCGCTCTGCCTTTTCGAGCTTGGAATAAAAATAGTCCGTATCCCGGCACAGACTTTCATGCACCAGCTTTTGAACAGTTTCGGGAAGGGTTTCCGGGGACGCTGCTTGCCGGTCCTCCATTATGGCCGCATATGAGGCGGAGAGACCCGTTATTTGCCGTCCCAGCATTTCGGCATGTTCATGGCGGATTATCTCTTTCACGGCGCTTGGGGAGGCGTTGCAAGCCATTTCGAACAGGTCGGATTGCATTTCCTGTTTAACCCGACGCCAGAGTGGATCAATGGACCAGCGAGCGCGGTTTGTATCCCCGGACGGGATGCAGTAGCGGAGGGCGGATAATGTCTCCTGCATCAGATCGCCAAGCTTGTCGTCAAGATCGCCCCATTTGCGGATATCCCACCGATCTTTAAGAAGCCGTTTGCCAGCCCGGCATTCAACCCGCCAGACTTGGGCGACGTCCCTGTCTTGCGGGTCAAGCGGCGGGAGGCCTTCCGCTTTTAGATTTGCGTTCCAGATTTCCCACCATTCCGCTTTTCGCTTGGCGATAACGTCTGCGCGCTTGTCATAGACATTAATCTGCCGCCCCGGCATCTTGCCGATGCGCACGCCCGTCACGCGGCCCGAGCGGCCATGAGCTTCCATTTCATGATTATCAACCCGGCTGCAATTGGAATGCATGACAAAATGTTCCGGAAAAAGCTGAAAACCGGGTGCTAGAAAATCGAGGCAGTAATCGATGCGACCAATGCTTTCCGCGCCGCTCGCATAGGGCGCGCCAATCGCTTCCATAAAGGCGAACAACCGCGCCCGGACGCCGCCCAGACCATAAAGGGCAAGCGAAAGGGACTTAACCGAAACCCGGATGCCCCACTGGTCACGGGGATTGGGTTTCCTGAAGAACCAAGTTTCCCCGTCCGGGCCGGTATCCACCCGGTAAGTATAGCCGCCTTGCCCGCCGCTTTCGGCGACATGCATCAAGGCCCCGTTATATTCCAGCAATGTCTCTCCATGGGATACTGCGGCCTCCTCCTTCGACGCTTCCAGCAAGGTCGCCAGTTCTTCCGGAATGTGTGATTGAAAGGCGATATCCAATCCGTCAAAGCCTTTATGAATCAATTTCATTTTCTATTACTCCTTATTACTTCCGTGTATTTCTGGAGGGGGGTGTTACAAGACCCCCCCTTAACGGAATTGTTCCGTTGGTTTGTGTTCAGTAGTTTGTTTGTTGGCGCGCTCCGCGCCGGGGAAGCTTTTAGGGGTTTTGAGGGCGGGGCGAAGGGGTGCCGCTTGCGCCACAGCCCCTCACAGCCTCAAATTACCAAGTCTGCGGATAAAGCGGGTTAGCTCCCGGCAAACTGTGACGTGTTGGCGACCAGCAAAGACTCTGCCCAGGAAATGAGATCGCGGCGGCGGTAGCGGATGGAACGGGAGGAGACTTTGACAAAATCCGGGCCGCCCCCGCGTACCCGCCAGTTCTGCAAGGCGCGAACGGTATAGCCAAGAAACTTCGCGGCTTCGGTTTCATTGATCAGGCTGTCGTAATAGGCCGGATTTTCGGGACGATCATTCGAGATAGTATTAACGTTCATGGTATCAAATCCTTCGTACAAGTTATCGAATGACCTGAATATCGCTAACGCCGTCTTTTGATAAAACTCCCCACCTGTTTTAAATAAACCCTAGGCTTTGACCCTTGGGTTTAATCGTTCTTAAAAACAAAGAGTTGAGATTCAAAGAAATTAAACCCCAGACTATAAAAAGGTAAAAGTCGGAGGTTTAATTTCTTAACCGTCCCTGTTTCTTCCAACGAGCAGGCGCATGATCTTTCCAGACGTCATCGAACATATTGCGAGTGAGATCAGGAATTTCGGTATTCATTGCCTGCCAGCAATCATCCTTTTTTATTCTCTCATGTGTTTCCGTTTGCTTCGTAATAAGCCGGATGGCCTGTTCCTTTATTGTCAGGATTTCCGGCTCACTTTCAACAAGAGGTTGAAGCGTTATCAGCCATTGCTCAAAGGATGTTTTCGAAACGAAGACAGGCGCATCCCCGCGCGTGCTGTATTCGGGCGGTGCGGTCGCAAGGGAAAGAGATACGGAAGTTTCAAAACTCTCATAGCCGCACCAGAGCTTCCAGTCGATGATCTGGTCCAGCCCGAATAGCGCCTTTATCTTTTTATCGGCGAACCCGGCATAGAGGGTTTCGCGCACCCGCTGTCCGCGCTGATATTGCTCATAATCGGCAATCAGGGTTTCCCGATAGGAGGGCAGGGCGCTTTTCCGATTTAGAAGCTCCTGCTCCTGACTTTGAAGTTCGAACAGCCGCTGATCAATCTGCTGTTTCTCCGGTCCCGCTTCCAACCTGCCGCCCTTCTGAAAGAGCGCCGTCTTCTCAAGCCCTATCGTATCGAGCTGGTCATCCAGTTCGTTATGCCGGGTTTTCAGAAAGTCCGGATCATCGGACGGCGAAGCGAAAGCCTCCATGCCCGTCCAATCGTTTCGATACAAATGACGCCCGAGCCGATCGAATGCCTGCAAGAGGAAATAATGGTTGTCGAGATCGAATTTGAGCGGCATGGGATTAAACCCTTCTGGATAAACAACGTAATTGAGAGGGAATAACCCATAAGGGAAAGAGACGGAAAAATAAACCACTGGCGCATACCGGCGTATCAATTCCCTTACGGGATAATGTGAGACGTTCCCATACGGGTTTGAGTCAAGGAGCGCATAGATTGGGAGATAATTCTTTGGAAACGGTTTGTATCGTATCGTTACGTAGAGGTGCATCTATCTATTTCATGGGCATGATCAGGCATTCTCGTAAAGAATATCGATAACCGGGCAGTCCGTCGCGGTTCCGCCTGCGCATTTATCGGCGGCGCTTTCAAGCACGGAGCGCAACCGGGTCAATTCTTCAATCTTCCTGTTGATTTCTTTCAAATGCCTGACGGTGATGGATTGCAATTGCTCACAGCTATTGTTGTCATCCATCAAGGATAAGAGCTGGCGTATTTCGCTGATTGAAAACCCGAGTGCCCGTGACCGCATGACAAAGGCCAGCTGCCTCAAATGATCACGCGAATAACTCCGATGCCCGCCATTGCTTCGCGGCGGCTCCGGGATCAGACCAATACGTTCGTAATATCGTATCGTTTCGATATTGCAGCCGGTTTCCCGGGACAGAGCGCCGATGCCAAAGTTTTTTATGCTCATTGTCAGAATTCCCTTGTACCTGTAGCGACTACAGATTGTAGCATACGGGGATGCAAGACAGGAACCTGCTTAAAATCGGGATGGTCGGGACGGTAATAACGGCGCTCTGTTGCTTTACGCCGCTGCTCGTTATCCTTGTCAGCGCCGTTGGCCTTTCGGCAATTTTGGGAGTGCTGGACATTGTGTTGCTGCCCGCGCTCGCGATATTTATAGGAATTACGGGTTACGCCCTATGGAAAATCAAGCACAAAACATCGAATTGACCTCGACCCTTACCTGTCCGGAATGCGGGCACAGCGAAGCGGAAACCATGCCGACGGATGCCTGTCAGTGGTTTTATGAATGCAAGGGCTGCGGCCTTCTTCTGAAGCCCAAGGCAGGGGATTGCTGTGTCTATTGCTCCTATGGAACGGTTCCTTGCCCGCCGATACAACAGGGCGGCAATTGTTGCGGAGTTGATGGGGGCGACGCGGATTAAAGCTGACGTTCAGTCCGGCCATTGGGCACCGGCTTAATTTCTGCCAAAGCAGTTATTGGGAAAATCATTTTCCCTATACGTTACGATACGTATCTTTTCGATTCCGAACCATACCAATCAATACGAGGAATTATGCGATTGCGCCGCCCTTCAACAACCTCGCCAGCTCGCTCGATACGCGTTCGGCGGCATTCTGCATGGGATCATCGGCGAGATGGGCATAGCGGGCGGTGGTCTGCACTTGGCTATGCCCCAGCAGCTTGCCAATCATCGGAAGGCTCTCGCCCGTGCCAACGGCTGTTGACGCAAAGGAATGGCGAAGGTCATGAAGGCGTACATCTTCCAGTCCTGCCGCCTTACGTATTCGCCGCCATGGCTTCTGCATATCGGTGATATGAGAGCTGGGGAGTTTGCCGGTGATGACATAGGGATTGTCTTCGATACGTTCTATCTCCGATAACGCCACCAAGGCCGCCGGGCCGAGATAAACCCGTTTCGCGCCGGTCTTTGATACCGGCAGGAAAGCGGAACTGCCCTTGATGAATTCCCATTTGAGGGTCTGTATCTCGCCAAGGCGGCAGCCGGTCAAAATCAGCAGGCGAATGCAGTTAATCGCCGATTGTGATTCAATGCCTTCCTTTTCCAGATCAATCAGCGTCTGGCCCAGCCGGGAAAGCTCTTCGCCGCTCAAGTACCGCTCGCGCTTCTTCTCTTCATATTTCTTGACATGGCGGCAGGGGTTGGAGTTATCGGGACGGAAGCCCCAGACTTCCGCCTGATTGAACATGACAGAGAGAACGCCCAAGGTTCGGTTCGCCTGATAGGGCGTGTCCCGGTGCTTGTGATGCAGATCGGCGATATCGCTTCGCTGTACGTCCTCCACCTGCACCACGCCGAAGGCGGGCTTGATGAAAAGGTCCATGCAGCGCCGGTATTCCTTCGCCGTGCTTTCCCGGCAGTGAGACGGCACATAATCCGACATAAAGCGCTCGCAAAGTTCCGACACCAGAGCCGCCCCGCGCTTGCGCTTGGCCTCCTCGGCAGGGTTTGCCCCATGGGCGACGCCTCCCAGCAGCTCACGGGCCTTGTCCTTGGCTTTCTCGGCGGTTACCGTCCCGTATCGCCCCAGCCCCTTCCGCCGGGTGCGCCCGCCGCCGTCCCGGTACTGAATGAGGAATGTCTTGCGCCCGGAGGGCAGCACCCGCAAGCCGTAACCGGGCAGGGTTTCATCCCAGACGAAATAGTCTTTTTCTTTCGCTAAAAGGCCGTCAATGTTACGCTTGTTCAGTCTCATATTCGCTTCCATCCTTCAATATGGAAGCATAATGGAAGCAAGTGACAGCGAAAATCAAGATATTTGTGAGAAGGCAAGAGTAGCGATTACATAGAATATCATAATTATAACAACGATATATGTCTAACTATGCGACTATATGTTAATCCGTGATAACCTTGAAAAACTAACTCATAACCTGAAGGTCGTAGGTTCAAATCCTACCCCGCAACCAACGTCTGTCTATCATGTTGCTGAGAACTACAAGGAGTTTTCAGCAACATGATAGACAGACGCCGGCTCTTCCTCATGACTAATTTCTTTGATCTCTTAACAGTTTACCGCGCTTGTTTGGACGTATATTCACATCAGGGTAGTCGCTATGCGTCTTCACGATCTTCTCATCCAGTCTTTTCTCTTCCTCTTCCAGTTTATCCGGTTGCTCAAGTAGTGAATTGGAGCCGGGACCTTTACTTAGATTAATCAAGGTTGCTTCGATGTCGCGCCTAACCTTTTTTAGGCTGCGCTTGGTTTGTGCCTGTTCCGCCGTTTGATAGGCGTATTGTGTCTCGAGGGCTTTATTCCCGTCCTGAATGAAATGATCCACATATTGAACATCAGACATAATCTTCATCAGGTTTGAAAGGACACGTTTTGTCATCTCCTTGCGGTCGATATGGGTTTCATTTGAGCAAATCCCTTTTTTGCAGTGGTTGCTGCAGCCATAGGTATCTGTCTGGACGATGGTAAGGGCTTCACCGCATTCTCCACATAGCATAACACCACTGAGAAGGTGCTTCTGGCGATGTTATCGGCTTAACTTGCGTCCGGCGATTTTACCTTTATTGGGCAGGTTGCTGTCTGACGTTCATTAACCCGGTTCCTTAGGTCCTGATCAATAATCCGCAAATGAGGAAACTCTTTCCTTTGCGTCGGGTTCGGTTCACGACAGCTCGCCCCGCTGGCTTATGCGCAAATATTGACATGTGTAGCGTTACACGATACACATATCAATCTCTATTACATCTGGAGGAAGCCATGTCGAGCAATGACGAGAAGCGCGAACACATCGGAACGCATATTCGAGATAAGATCCTGAAAGGTATGAAGGTAACGCAAGCTGCCAAGTTGTTAGGAGTTGGGAGACCTGCGTTGTCGAACCTCTTGAATGGAAATTCCAGTCTGTCGAGCGATATGGCGGCAAAAATTGAGAAGGCCTTTGGTGAAAGTGCCAGTGATTTGCTGTCTAAGCAAAGTGCATTGGAGGCTGGAAACAGTGTTGCAGCCGTCAATTCGACAGCCATTCGATCTTTTGTGCCGCCATTCGCAGCGCCCAAAGCGAATGAGATTGAGCAATGGTCTGAAAGCCTATCATCGCGCGCTACTTTGGCAGCTTTTCTTAGGATATTGATTCATTCGACTTGCTCCCCTTTAGAGCGGATCGACGTCCCTGCGCACGACGATTCTCAACGCCCAGGATGGGATGGAGAAGTGGAGACATCTGGCGGAAATCCTTGGGTGCCTGTTGGCCTTTCGGGTTGGGAATTTGGCGTCAACAAAGAAGTAAAGACGAAGGCGGACGATGACTTTGATAAAAGCGTTAAAGCCACGCCAAACGCCGAGCGCCCTAACAGAACCTTTGTGTTCGTTACGCCCCGCCGCTGGCGTGACAAGGTCAAATGGGTAAAGGACCAGAAAAGCAAAAATATCTGGAAAGACGTGATCGTGTGGGATTCCAGCGATTTGGAGCAATGGGTTGAACAGTCTATCCCCGCTCAAGTCTGGTTTAGAAATGAACTCGGCAAAGAGCACCGCGGAACACTCTCGTTGGAGCGCTGCTGGACAAGATGGAACGCTGACTGTGATCCAGCATTTACGATCAACATATTTGACGAAGCCGAGTTGATAGCGGGCAAGAAGCTTTTGTCCCATCTGGAAAAATCAGAGACTACACTGCGCATAGCCGCTGACTCAACGCTCGAAGGCTTGGCCTTCATTTACTCCATGCTGAGTTCTGGCGACCAAAAGCTGCTCTCTCTCAGAGACCGCATCGTGATCTTTACAGAAAAGGGACCGCTTACAGAACTTGCCAACAAGTCTGCGCGCTTCATCCCAGTAGTTGTAAATCGCGAAACCGAAGTGGAGCTATCAGAGACGGGCGTAAGGTTAGGCGGTATCTCGATAGTCCCGCGTACAATGGTTCAAGCCGAAACGGACATTACGCTTGATACCTTGAGCTGGAAGGCCTTCCATAACGCACTGGAAACCATGGGACTGGGCCGGGAAGCCATTGATCGTTATGCAGATGAATCTGGCCGGTCACTCACCGTACTTCGCAGACGGCTCGCCAAGAACTTGGCAATCAAATCTCCAGACTGGAGTCAGGACGCAGCGCTCGCTCGCTCGGTTTTTCCTTTCATGCTTGCGGGCGCGTGGAAAAATGACAATGACGATGATCGCATTGTGCTGGAACATCTGTTTGGAGCCGAAGGCTATGAAGACATTGAGCGGAAGTTCGGGGAACTGCTTGGGAAGGATAGTTCTCCTGTTTGGTCGATTGGTTCTTTTCGAGGTGTTGTATCAAAAATTGATGCGCTCTACGCAGTGCACCCTGTAGTGACCGAAGCGGATTTGAAGCGCTTTTTTGAGGCTGCCGACCTGGTTCTCTCCGAGCGGGACCCATCGCTCGATTTGCCGGAAAAAGACCGCTGGGCGGCGAGCATTTACAACAAAACCCGTAAAATCTCAGGGGCTTTGCGTGAAGGGATTGCCGATAGCCTAGTCATACTGGCTATTCATGGTCCTGCACTGTTCAAGAACCGGCTTGGCTTTGATTGTCAGTTGGAAGCCTCAAAGCTTGTACGTAAGCTTTTTGAGAGGATGACTGCCGATACAATTGAGTCTCAATCGGATGAGTTGCAGCGCTATGCAGAGGCGGCTCCCGATGAGTTTTTGGGCATCATCGAACGGGATTTGGAAAAGAACGACCCGACAACAAAGGTACTTATGCGTCCGGTGACGGATGTTGTTTTTTCGAGAAATACCCGCGTCGGCTTGCTGTGGGCGCTTGACTTGCTGGCCTGGTCGCCTAAATATCTGCACCGAGTAATCAATATACTTGCCAAGCTCGTTGAGATGGAACCCGACGATCAAAGCGGCAATACTGCAATGGGAAGCCTCCGCTCGATTTTCCGAAGCTGGATGCCACAAACCGGCGCTGATCTGGACAAACGGATCGCTGCATTCGATCAACTCGTGAAAGACTATCCTGATGTAGCTTGGGCGGTCGGGAAGGATCAATATGACCCCCATTCGCGTATTGGAGAGTACGCTGTCAAGCCCAAATGGAGGGACTATGCCTTCGGCTATGGGGAGGTTGTAACCAATGGACAGAGAGGGAAGTTTGAGAGGCATTGCTTCGACACTGCTTTGAACTGGGCAGCTCTCAACAGAGAGAAACTAGCGGATCTCATAGGCACTCTAGAAATCCTTGATGCGGACTATACCAAGCGTGTGTGGGACCGAGTACTCGATTGGGCGAAGACCGCTTCGGATGAAGACCTTGCCTGGCTGCGGGAGAAAATTCGTGTGGATGTCGGTCGTGAGGCGCGTCGCATGAGTCGAAAAGGTGCATCGAAGCAGGAAGCAGAAGAAAAAATCAGCGAAGCAAAGGACATTTATCTCGAGCTCGAACCGAAAGACTTAATTTGGAAATATGCCTGGCTGTTCAAGAATGCTTGGGTTGAGTGGTCTTGGGACGATATTCGCGAAGACGATCACGATTTTGAAGCGCGTGACAATAGGATTTCGATGCTTAGAGGGGATGCGGTCAAAGAGGTTTTCGATAAGGAAGCCTTTCCTGGGGTCGTGCGACTTGCGCTCTTGGGAAATGCTTCTCACCTAGTTGGCAACAAGATGGCAGAGATTCTCTCCGAGCGCCATGAACAACTCGAATTTATACGTCATGTAATTGCTCGCGAAGATTTCCTGAAGGATAGGGTTCTGCAATACCTTTTGGATGGCTTCTTCTTCTCACTGGGCGCTGAGCCTTGCATAGAGGTAATCGAGGACCTCCGGGCTGAGCTTGCCGAAGAGGAATTGGTTCGTTTGCTGTGCCTGTGCCGATTTGGTGAGAACACCTGGCGTGCCGTCGAGAGGTCTATTCACTCCGTAATTCAAGCTTACTGGCGAGAAGTGCCTGCCAATTGGGCAAGGCAATCTGAGAGAGAGCTTCGATATGCCGTTGCTAAACTTTTAAAGGCCAATCGTGGACTAGCAGCGTTGCAGCTCGTTCACCTCGATTTAAAGAGCATCGAGTCTGACCAATTATGCGCAATTCTGCAAGCAATCCCTGAAAGCGCTGAAGCTGGAAAAGGGGCGTCCAGCCTGGATTCGCATTATATTGAGGAAACGTTCAAGCTGTTGAACGCACGTGGATCTATCCCGCGCGATAAAATGGCTAGCCTTGAGTTTATTTATCTCAAACTTTTCCGTTTCGACAAAGGGAAAATTCCTAACCTGGAAGCTGAGGTGAACGATAATCCGTCCATGTTCTGTGAGGCTATCAGTTTCGCTTACCTTGGCAAAGACGAGCCTAGGGAAACTGAAGTATCTGATGAGCGTGAGCGAGCCGCGAGCAACGCGCACACTTTTCTTGGAGCGCTGTCTTTTGTTCCGGGCGTCGATGATGATGGAAAAGTTGACGCTAAAAAGCTTAAAGCCTGGATATCGGAAGCACGTCGCATCAGCGAAAGAACCGGCCATCGAAGCATGCTTGATTATAAAATCGGGGAACTTCTCGCGCACGCTCCTATGGGTGAGGACGATGCTTGGCCTTGTGAAGCGGTTCGCGAGGCTGTCAACGATCTATACAACTCTGATATGGCGCGCGGTATTACGATTGGGCGATACAATTCTCGAGGAGCGACTTGGCGAGGAGAAGGTGGTGCGCAGGAGCGAGAACTGGCCAATCAATACGAAGCGTGGGCGGTGGCATCCGAGTACGATTATCCAAGGATGGCATCCGTGCTACGCAAAATGGTTGAGAACTATAACCATGAGGCGGAGTGGCAAGATAACGAGGCTATGATCCGTAGACGTATGCGCTTTTAAGGTGCTGCGTTGATCGGTGTTGAATTCTGGATTAGCCTTTAAAAAATGGTCAGGGGCGTGCCGGTTAAGCGGCTAATTTTCTACATGATTGAGCTGCTGTTGCCAAGAGTCGTGTGTCGACACTTACGATTATAGAAGTTGGTAATGCAAAAATAATAATATTGCAAAAAACACTCTATTTGCGATATATTCAGTAAGTACATTAAACCTAAAGGGGGTGGCTTTCACCCACAAATGAGGTGCCATTGCAATTAATTGAAGAAATAGAGATTTCCTATTTTAGAAGTTTCTATAAATTCAAATTTCGCCACTTAAAAGATCTAAATATCATATTTGGGAAAAACGACTCAGGTAAGTCGAATGTGGTGAGGGCGCTTAACCTATTTTTTTCTGGGCAGCCTGAGCATGCTCAACCTTTTGAATTTCCAATTGACTTTTGTGAGCGGCGTTTAATCGAATCCGAAGAGTCAGACGGCATAAGAAAGTTTTTGTATGTCAAAGTGACGTTTAATACACCCGCTGGTGCTGTCAGAGGAAAACTGCTTGATGGGGATTTGCTCGTCGACTAGCCTCCGA